>AP017991.1:4057619-4780238 GCA_003609755.1 Planktothrix agardhii NIES-204 | reverse complement strand
GGTTCGTTTAAACCCGATGCCACCTTAACCCGCGCCCAACACGCGGCGATGTTAATGAAAGCATTTGAATTAACACCAATTCGGGAAGGAATTGTGTTTACCGATGTGGCGGCAAATTTTTGGGGAAAAGAGGCAATTGACAAGGCAAATCGGGCGGGTTTCCTATCAGGTTATCCCGATAAAACTTTCCGACCAAATCAAAATTTAACTCGTTCTCAAGCGATTGTTTCCTTAGTCAATGGGTTGAAATTAACCGGGGGAACATCTAATAGTTTGGGCGTTTATACTGACCGTGTTCAAATTCCGGCTTTTGCTACCAATGCAGTAATTACGGCGACGGAATTAAATATAGTGGTTAATTACCCGAAAAAAGAGGTTTTTAACCCGTTAAAAGATGTCACCCGTGGGGAAATTGCTGCAATTTTCTATCAAACTTTGGTAGCCGTTAATCGGGCGCAAGCAGTTGATTCTCCTTATATTGTTTAACTAAAAACTCTGGTTCCCTGGTTCTACCAGGGAACGCTGTTCAGGAGGCAGAGCCTCCCGTTAACAGCAGGTGGAGCCTGCTTAAAGTATTGCTAGGTAGAAACTAGCAACAAGAAATATCTGGTCAGGACTTACGCATTTTTTCTTCTAGTTTTTGTTGATGAGCTAAAGCTTTTTTTCCTTTTGCCTTTTTTCAAGTCGTTGTGGTATAATAGTTCCGTCAAACTTTGGCAATCGCAAATGAATGGATTACATTTGTTCATAGATAACTCTAATATATTCATTGAAGCTCAAAGAGTAGCTCGTCAGCAATATTTCTACGATGACGAACTCGTAATTCGTGTTCGGATTAGCTATGGTGATCTACTGGAGGAAATTAGACAAGGAAGAAAACTTGCAGAAACAGTGCTTGTTGGCTCTCGACCTCCCAATAATGATTCATTTTGGAATCAGTTAAAAACCGTTGGAATCGAACCAAGAATTTTTGATCGTAGTACATTCACAGGAAAAGAAAAACGAGTCGATGCAGAATTAACCAACGCTATTCGAGATACATTAGAGGATAACCCAACTCCAGGTACTATAGCGATTGTCACAGGAGATCAAGACCAAATTCCGGCACTAGAGCGTTGTGTAAAAAAAGGGTGGGCCGTTGAAATTTATTTTTGGGAACAAGCTTCTAATGCCCTGAAGAATTTTGAAGGAGCAAATTTTATCAACCTTGATCGCTCTTTTGAAAAAATAACTTTTTTGGAAAAAGTACGAGAATAAATGAAAACTGGAAAAACCTCCTTTATTCCCTAATTCCTGATAGTAGGAAGTTTTTAGTAGTGGTGTAAGCTGTTAATTATCTAAATTTTCGAGGCGATCCAAGCCAGTAAGGGGTTTCAGCCTCTAAAATATGCAGTTTAAATGCTCAACAGCTTATCTGGAAGTAAGTAACTCAGATGGATTTATTACAACAGCTTACCTCAGCAATACTTCGGACAGTTTTTAAATAGGGAAGCGATGCCTACGGCAAGCTTCACTAACGTAGCCCACCCCAGAAACCAAAAAAGTAAGTGTAATCTGAAGCCAAATAAAACAGAAAAAAGCACTCTTTTAAGTTAAGCTAAAAAAATATACCAGCTTAACAAATTGCCTTATGAATATTATTGAATCAATCTTACAACAAATGCCAGGGATTAGTCAATTAAGCACAAGTTTCCGCCAATAATAATTGAATCTTTTCCTTTTCTTCAGAATCAACGGTTGCCCACTCCCTAACAATATTAAAATCCTTACTAACCTTAGATAACTCTAATAAAGTCGGGTCAATTCTATTTCTATATTTTTTCTCCTCATATAACCAGTTCAATATATCTGATAAGTGCCAGATAGAAGGAGTCCCGCTATAGATAGGTCTGGGACATTTTTCTTCACTCTTTATCAACAAATTACGAATATTTTGCCTTGTACATCCGAGCAATTTAGCAACCTCGGTTAAACTAATATAATCCGGGCTAACTTCAGTCAAAATTGCCTGGGGAATAGCCCGTTTCACATCCTGAATGGCACTATAAACCGCTTGTTTAGCAGATGAAGATTCACGGATAAAATTGAGGGCAATTTTCCCTTTTTTACCGATTCCAATTAAGGCATCATCACAGCCTTCTGTTGCCAAACTCTCTAGGTAATTATCGGGATTAACTTGAGTATCTGGGAGATTAAAGTTTAAAATAAAATTATATTCTGCCATCTTTTTAGTTCTCCTCTTTCTCTTTTGTTTGATTATGAATAGTGCAGTTATCAATAACACGACGGATTAGTTTAGCATGATTACCTGGATTTTTAGGGTACTCCAAACACTGGCAATACAAAATTCTCCACAGCGACAATCATTGTTATTATAAGGGCAGTAAATCTTTCCCCACGCATGAGAACCCCCCTCTACAATACGCCATCCATTTTGTTCAGCATACTTCAAGGCTGCTTCAATTTCTGGCTTAGGATGTTTTTTCCTAGACATAAAATTCTGAGCTTGTATAAACTATAGTTTATTGTACTCAAATTGTCAAGTGACAACTTATTATAACCGGGATGGAATGAGGCAAACTCTCTATTATATTTATAAGTAAATTAGGACTTACGCAGAAACCGGGTTTCTGAACGAGAAATCCAGATTTCATCCGCAAAATTAGGGCCAGAAACCCGGTTTCTTTGGTCTTGTGTGTAAGTCCTATAAATGCAAGTCTGGGTGCTGGTATTTGCGCATTGCTGACTCACCCTACAATAGTTTAGAATGTTTATTGTTGTGAAAAATTATGACTCATCCTCAAGTGATTTGTATTGGTGAAATCCTATTTGATCGGTTATCAAATGAATTAGGAAAACCCTTAGAAACCGTTAAATCTTGGACAGATTACCCCGGAGGTGCTCCGGCAAATACGGCTTGTGGATTAGTGAAATTAGGGATTTCTACGGCTTTTATTGGCTGTATTGGGGAGGATAAATCGGGAGATAAATTAGTAGAAGTATTAACTCAAACTGGGGTTAATATTGTCGGAGTTCAACGGCATTCTAGCGCGCCGACTCGGATTGTTTATGTAGTGAGAGATGAAAAGGGCGATCGCAGTTTTGCAGGATTTGGAGAGCGAAAAACCACTGAATTTGCTGATACTTATTTACAATCTGAACAACTTCCAAAAGACTTATTTAAAACTGCACATTTCCTAGTTTTAGGAACATTAGAGTTAGCCTATCAACAGAGTCAAGAGGCTATATTAACAGCCGTTAAATTAGCTAAAAATTATAACGTTAAATTATTTATTGATATTAACTGGCGACCGATGTTTTGGCAAAATTGCGATCAAGCAATTGAACTGATTTTAAACTTTGTTCACAATGCCGATTTTTTGAAATTAACCGACGAAGAAGCAGAATTATTATTTAATACCATAGATCCAGAAGCGATCGCTAAACAGTTACAAATTCAAGGAGTATTTGTCACCGCCGGAGAACGGGGTTGTGCCTATTACTTAGCAGGGAATTATGGGAAAATACCCGCATTTTCTGTTACAGTAGAAGATACAACCGGAGCCGGGGATGGTTTTACCGCCGGAATTATTGATCAATTCTGTAAATTAGGAATAGAATCAATTAATCATCCTAAAATAGCTGAAAAAATAGTTATGTTTGCCAGTGCAGTCGGGGCATTAACTACAACAAAACCAGGTGCTATTTCAGCCCAACCTACCTTAACAGAAGTTGAAACTTTTTTAAATCACTTTCTATAACAATTATCCCCCCTATTCTTAATCAAAAATAGGGGAAAATCAAAAAAAATCTATTTCAGCATGGGGATAGACCCAGATTTTGATTATAATTTTTAATGCCAATTGTAATAAAGCTCATGAAAAAATACATTTCTCGTCTGTTAGCCCTAGTTCTCGTGGCTGCCGTTACTCTAGTCGGATGCAGTGGAAGTCCATCGGGAATGTTAACGGGCAATTATTCTAAAGATACTTTAGTTGTTGTCGATAGCTTGAGAACCGCGATTCTGTTACCTGAAGATGCTCCCCAGAAGGCCGAGGCCCAAGGTCAAGCCAAGGAAATCATTAACGAATTTATCGCTCGTTACCGTCGCGATAGTGCCGTAACCACCCTGAGTTCCTTTACTACCATGCGTACAGCCCTCAACGCCCTAGCGGGTCATTATAGCTCCTATCCTAACCGTCCCATCCCAGATAAGTTAAAAGAACGTTTGCAACAGGAATTTAAACAAGTAGAAATTGCCGTTAGTCGAGGAGCATAGTCAGTTATCAGTTATCAGTTATACGGGCGGGTTCTATTTATCAGTGTGTTTCCCTACTGATTTTATTTAGAACGTTGTGAATGCTTGAAAATGTAGTAAAATCCAATAAAATTTTATGTCAAATTTAATGATTCAGCAACGTCGTCTTTCAGGGTTATTATTAAATTTGTTAATAACCCTTTCCTTGAATCCTTTCTTATTGATTTCTGTAGCTTATTCTCAAACCCTGGCTCAGTGCAAATTATCTCCTCAAGCGATCGCCCAAAAAGAAAATTTACGACAAGCAGCATTAACGAGAGATTCAGAAGCCATAAAAAACTACAATACTATTCTAACACAACACGCCCAACAAGTCAATCAATGTCGTCAACAAATTAATCCTAAAAATCAAGCCATTTGGTTAAGATTATATCCCTGTGATACCAGAACTGGAGAAATTGATCGGATTTTAGATAATATTATTAATAAAGGTTATAACAAAGTTTATTTAGAAGTCTTTTATGATGGTCAAGTCTTATTACCTTCGGCAAAGAATCCCACGGCATGGCCAGCAGCTATCCGAATACCTGGAACAGAAAACCAAGATTTATTAGCAGAAACCATCCAAAAAGGTAGACAACGGGGTTTGAAAGTCTATGCTTGGATGTTTATGTTAAACTATGGCTATACTTACACATTAAAACCAGATCGAACATCAGTTTTAGCCATAAATGGGAAAGGAGAAACCACCACAACAGCAGTAGTAGACCAAACCAAAATAGACGAATATGGGGAAAGTTTTGTGAATCAAGGGTTTGTTGACCCCTATCATCCCGTAGCCAGACAAGATTATTTAACCTTATTAAATGCCATCTTACAACGTCGTCCCGATGGGGTTTTATTTGACTATGTTCGCTATCCCAAAGGGTTAGGAGCAGATTCCGTTGCCTCAAAAGTCAAAGACCTATGGATTTATGGAGAATATTCTCAACAAGCATTTTTAAATCGAGCCAGTAGTCAGAAAGGGCGAGACTTGATGCAGCGATTTTTACAGCAGGGATTTATTACCGAAATAGATGTTAAAACAGTGAATGAAAAGCATCCAGATGAAAAGGATAAACCCTATTGGCTAGATGAAAAACAGTGGAAGACTTTAGCCTCTATTCCCAAGATGGGAGAAACTTTACAATTACAATTATGGCGGCTAAGTGTTGCCCATGCTAGACAGGGAGTTTTAGATTTTTTAGCAATAGCAACTCAACCCGTACAAAGCCAAGGAATTCCAGCCGGAGCGGTATTTTTTCCCGAAGGAAATCGCAGAATTGGACAGATGGGTTTTGACTCTCGAATGCAGCCTTGGGATCAATTTTCGCCCTCGATTGAATGGCATCCCATGTCCTATGCTGTCTGTGGTCAGGTGAATTGTATTACGGCTCAAGTGCAGCAAGTTGTGACTCAGGCGCCCCCAGGAACTCAAGTTATCCCAGCTTTAGCGGGAGACTGGGGAAAATCGATCAAAAATCGCCCGTCTTTGGAACAACAAATGATAGATATTTACAGCACAATTCCTCAAATTAATGCTTTTAGTCATTATGGTTATGACTGGCAAGATACTGAAGAAACTAGACAAAGAAAATTTTGTAAACAATAATCAATTCTATCGGATTAACCTTAGCTGTGGTTCAGATTTGATCAATAACGGTATAATTATTTTATCAATTGGAGTAAGTTTCATGAAAAGTGCAGAACCACAAGCTGGGTTAACCAGTATTATTTTCGGAATTGCTTTGGCAATATTAGCTTTGATTTCTGTCAATTCTTTTGTGATTATTAACCCAGGTCAAGCTGGGGTATTGAGTATTTTAGGAAAAGCTCAAGATGGGGTATTATTAGAAGGCATTCATTTCAAACCGCCCTTAATTTCTGCTGTTGATATTTACGATTTGACGGTACAAAAATTTGAAGTTCCGGCTCAAAGTTCTACAAAAGATTTACAAGAATTATCGGCAAGTTTTGCCATTAACTTTAGGCTTGACCCGATACAAGTAGTCAGAATTAGACGAGAACAGGGAACCTTACAAAATGTTGTTTCTAAAGTTGTGGCTCCCCAAACCCAAGAATGCTTTAAAATTGCAGCGGCAAAACGAACCATTGAAGAAGCCATTACTCAACGGGAATTATTAAAATCAGACTTTGATGAAGCCTTGAATGAACGATTAGATAAATATGGAATTATTGTCTTAGATACCAGTGTGGTTGATTTGTCATTTTCTCCTGAATTTGCTAAAGCAGTTGAAGAAAAACAAATTGCTGAACAAAGATCAAAACGGGCGGTTTATATTGCCCAGGAAGCAGAACAACAAGCTCAAGCTGATATTAACCGAGCAAAAGGAACGGCGGAAGCTCAACGTTTATTAGCAGAAACTTTGAAAGCAACGGGAGGAGAATTAGTCTTACAAAAAGAAGCAATTGAAGCTTGGAAACAAGGCGGTTCTCAAATGCCAAGAGTGTTAATTATGAATGGGGATGATAAAAGCATGATTCCCTTCTTATTTAATTTAGGGAATACTTCAGAAATGAGTTATGAATAACCACAATTCCTAAATAATTAGAGGGTTTATAGCAGAAGGAATTACTAAACCCTCTAATTATTCAGCACCATAAGCAATACAAGCTAGAATATCTTCTCGTTCTATTCCAGAATATTCTTCTAAAAGGTATTCAATGGTGACTCCACTGGCTAAAAAATCTAAGATTAGAGACACCCAAATGCGATGACCCCGAATGCAGGGTTTACCAAAACAAATATTAGGGTCAATAGAAATTCGAGACAGTAAATCTGCTGACATCATACTTTACCTATTTTTATCGGTTTAAGTTCGGCTATTTCATAGTATAATTATAGTAGATTCCCGTGAATTAATTTATTCTGCTACAATCATCTATTTTTAATCCCTTAACGCTTATGTCTATTTTTACCTTACAATCCGTTAAAAAAGAATTTGGAACCAAAGAAATTCTCCGAGATGCTAACTTTAGTTTAGATGCGACGGATAAAGTCGGTTTAATTGGAACCAATGGGTCAGGAAAATCAACTTTATTAAAGATGATTGCGGGACAAGAATCTATTGATGAAGGGCAACTTTGGGTTAATCCCAGGGCAAAAGTTATCTATTTACCCCAACAACCTAATTTAGATGAAAACCTCACGGTTTTAGAACAAATTTTTGCCGATAGTGGCGAACAAATGCACCTAATTCAAGAGTATGAAGACCTCTCCCACAAATTAGCAAAACATCCTGAAGATTCCCAACTCTTAACGCAATTTTCCCAAGTTATGCAACGCATGGATGCCACCAATGCTTGGGAATTAGAAAACACAGCTAAAATTATTTTAACAAAATTAGGAATAGAAGATTTTGATACTCCCATTCGCCAATTATCGGGGGGATATCGCAAACGCATTGCTTTAGCAACAGCATTATTAGTAGAACCGGATGTTTTATTAATGGATGAACCTACAAACCATTTAGATGCAGCTTCCGTGGAATGGTTACAGGATTATTTAAAAAATTATCGCGGGGCTTTATTATTAATTACCCACGACCGCTACTTTTTAGACCAAGTAACCAATCGAATTTTAGAATTAGACCGAGGTGATTTATTTACCCATGGGGGAAATTATTCTTATTTTTTAGAAAAGAAAGCAGAAGCTGAGGATATTGCTGTTAGTCAACAACGCAAACATCGGGGGGTTTTGCGTCGGGAATTAGAGTGGTTAAGACGGGGGCCAAAAGCTAGGAGTACCAAGCAAAAAGCCAGGATTCAAAGGGTTGAAGGGCTGCAAGATACGGAGTTTAAACAAGTCCATGGGAAAGTCGAAATTTCCACGCCCGGTCGTCGCATCGGTAAAAAAGTTATTGAATTAAACCATGTTTTTAAGTCCTATGATAATCGACCTTTAATTCAAGATTTTACCTATAGTTTTAATCCCGATGACCGTTTAGGAATTATTGGGGGAAATGGGGTAGGAAAATCAACTTTATTAGATATGATTACGGGTAGAATCAAACCAGATGAGGGAATAGTAGAAATTGGGTCAACAATTCATATCGGTTATTTTGATCAACATTCGGAGGATTTGTTGGCGGCGATGAATGAAAATCAGCGTGTGATTGATTACTTAAAAGAAGTTGCAGAATTTGTAAAAACTGCCGATGGAACCCAGATTACAGCATCACAAATGTTGGAAAGGTTTTTGTTTCCTCCTAATCAACAATATTCTCCCTTGAACAAACTTTCTGGGGGTGAAAAACGACGGTTATTTTTATTGCGGGTATTAATGAGTGCGCCCAATGTATTGATTTTAGATGAACCTACTAATGATTTAGATGTCCAAACATTATCGGTTTTAGAAGATTATTTAGAGGATTTTAATGGTTGTGTAATTGTGGTTTCCCATGACCGATATTTTTTAGACCGGACAGTAGAAACCATTTTTTCCTTTGAAGCAGGGGGAATTTTACGACAATATCCGGGGAATTATTCGGTTTATTTAGATTATAAAAAAGCCGAGGAATTAGAGTTAAGTCGTCAAGGGGTAAAAACAGAAGAAAAAAACTTATCTGCGGGTACAGATTCGGAAAAGTCTCAACGGTATTCTTGGGATAAAAGCGGACAACGGAAATTATCTTCTAAAGAAAAGCGAGAATATGAAAAGTTAGAGACAAAAATTGCTGAACTAGAAGGGAAAAAAGCCCAATTAGAACAGAAATTATATTATGCACCTCCGGGGGCGGTTTCTAATGTTCAAGACTTGCATCAACAGGTGGAAAATATTATCATAGAAATTGATAATGCCACAGAAAGATGGTTAGAATTAGCGGAAATTGATGCTTCTAGCTAATTATAAGTAGGTAAACAAAATTAATTACATAACAAGCAAATAATAATTTATACTAAAAAAACACTCTAAATCTCGAAAATCAATCATATTGCTGAAAGAAATGAATCTCGAAATAAGTGGAGAATTGAGGTGAGCATAATTAGAGAAAAGTTAAATCGGAAACAAATTTTCATCTAAAATTTGTTCTAAAGATCCAATTCAAATTACCGGAAAAGTATCTAACGGAAGTTGAGAACGAGCGCTCGCTTCTTTTCGCGCATCTTCATAACATTCATCAAAGATTTCTAAAATATAAGGTTTTAGACTAGGACTGCTTTTAAGTTGCTTGTTAATTTGTCTCCTAAATGCCATAATTTCTCCTTTCCAATGTCCTTGATTTCGTTCCCTTTCTCCTTTCCAAAATTGCAATTTTAGGAGATGCTCAAATTGTCAACCTGATTTTCTAAAATTTCTAATACCGCCTTCGGAGATAATTTATCCTTAAACCAAACCACAGGAACCGGGAGACGATTAATATTAATTCCGGCATTTTCTAAATTCAATCGTTCAGAAATTGCTAATATTAAATAGTCACAGCCAGAAGATTGAACTTGATAAAACTTTTTCTGTAAATATTCCGGTCGCCAATAACCAATAATCTCTAATAAAAACATTCTCCCATCGGGATGAACTAAGCGAAAATCAGGAATCATTACACTACCTGGAACCGGAATTAAATCGACTTCCCGTTCTAATTTCCACTCGGTTTTTAAGGTATTCCAGCGCTCGGCAAAAGACTGTTCAATCATACTATCATAGGGTTTACCCGGAGGATAATGACTGACTAAACCGCAATCAGAATTTAGACTAAAATAACCCGTTTTTATCGCCCGAGTATAGGGATCACGTTGTTGTAATTTAGCTTTTAAACTCCATTTGGTAACATGAAGTAAGGCGGGAATCATTTTAGCTAAAGATAAACCATAGCGGGTACTGGCTTTAAATAAACTGGTTGGGCCATCAATAGTTAAAGTAAAACCGTGATCTGCATCTCCTTCAATGTAAGTCATTAATTGGAATAATTTTAAATAGCGAAATAAGAGTTTATATTCCCCTGGATCATTCCGATAGGCGTTAATAATAATTTGACTTGCTTGATAGAAAATTCCCTGAACTTGAGATAAATTATACCGATGTAATAATGCTTCTGGAGTGGGAGAATCTAATTGGGTTAAAATCCGATTTTCCTGTAAATCTGCATAAATACCCGATAAAATTTGATGGGGTAAAACCTCTCGATTTAAGTCTTGAGTTAGTTGAGTTGCTAACTGTTCTAATGTCTGTTCTGTTGCGGCTAAACTGGGTATTGTTTTGGCGGATAAGGTAAATACTTTTTGTCGTAATTCCACAGGTTCTAGGGGACTAACTATCTCAAAAGTACAAAAACCACTTCTTAATAAATGGGCTAACCCTCTTTTTAACCGATAGTCAGGACTATCCCCTTCAAGTTCCTGTAAGCGTTTATTTAATTCCCCTTGGGTTTTATTCACAGATTCTTCAAAACATTGAATCACATCCGTTGCTAGATTGATATGTTTTGGATCAATATTTAGCCGTAGGGGAATTACTGTTTCTCCCTGTTGTTTATAACTTAAAAGTTCAGTAGGTAGCATAAGAAGAGTAATGGGTAATGGGGATCACGAATTTAAGAATATTTCACGAATTTCACGGATTTTAATCTGTGTTAATCTGCGTAATCATTTTAAATCTGTGATGGGTTTTGGGTATCAGATTCTTCTGGATTATTCCAAATTTCTGAGGATTCTGCAACTCGTTTACCTGGAAAATTCTGAACACCATATAAAGGTTTAGGTTGAAATATATCCAACTGCTGATAATCAGATTTAGGCACTTTTTTGGGCGGTTGAGGTTGAGATTTTGTTTCACCTTTGCGACGTTGGGATGTGCGCTCTTCGCTGGTATCTTCCGTAACTACTTCATACAAAATCGCCTGTTTATTGGGGGTATTTCCTTTGCGTAAAACTCGTCCCAACCGTTGAATATATTCCCGTTCTGAACCTGTCCCTGATAAAATAATTGCTATCTTAGCATCGGGAACATCGACTCCTTCATTTAAAACATGGGATGCAACTAGGGTTTTATAGTCTCCTGCTCGGAATTTAGTTAAGATTTCATGGCGTTCTTTTACGGGGGTTTGATGGGTAATAGCTGGAATTAAAAAACTTTGAGAAATTTTATAAACCGTTGAATTATCGGCGGTAAAAATTAGGGTTTTTTCCAGATGATGTTGACTCAATAAATCTGCTAATATCCTCAATTTTCCGTTAGTACATAATGATATTTCCTTAGCTTGTCGGTGGGCTAACATTGCCCTTCTTCCTAAAGGCGATCGCGCACTTAACATTACAAATTGTTTCCAACCTTCTAAACTCGATAATTTAATATTATTCTCTTTAATAAACTCATTTCTGACTTTCATTTGTTCTTGATAAGTTTCTCTTTCCTTGGGAGAAAGTTTAACTAAAATTTGTAGAACTCGATGATTTGCTAATGCCGATCCCGCTAAATCTTCTGGGGTTTTGCGATAAACCGTAGACCCAATTAACAAGGATAAATCACTATGTTTACCATCTGAACGTTCAGGAGTTGCTGTTAGCCCTAAACGATAAGGAGCGAGGGAATATTCCGCAATAACTCGATAAAAGTCCGTGGGTAAGTGATGACATTCATCAAAAATTAACAGTCCATATTTATTTCCTAATGTCTCAGAATTAATCGTTGCACTATCATAAGTTGCCACTAAAATTGGGGTTCTATCCTTTGATCCTCCCCCCAATAATCCAATTTCAATATCAGGAAAAGCCGCTAATAAATGGGCATACCACTGGTGCATTAAATCCAAGGTTGGCACAATAATTAAGCTACTATATCCTGTCTCTTGCATTGCTAATTGAGCTAAATAGGTTTTCCCTGAAGCTGTTGGTAAAACCACCACTCCTTGACTTCCTACCGCTTGCCAAGCTGCTAATGCTTCCTGTTGATGAAGATAGGGGGGCATTTCAAAACTGGGAGTTAATTCTAGTCGGTTAAAATTATGAGCTTGATCGATAAAATCTACTTGATTTTTGCGTAAAGTTTCTACTAAATTGCGATAATAAAAAGCCGGACTTCTAAATTTTTCTACCCGATCATCCCAGGTCACAAAATCAATCCAACTTTTTCCCTTTGGGGGAGGATGTAATAAAAGTGTACCCCGATCAAAGGATAATGTAGGTGTGCGAGGCATGGGTTTCTATGGTGTTTTTAATAGCGATTTTGAATCAAGATATCTTTGACTTATTAATCAATATTAGAATAATTATACCCATTGGATCAAAATTAGTATACAATTCTTCATATTCAGATTGACAGACCCATAGCATCTATCAGGATCAATAGAATTATGTTACTCCAACGCCATGAACGGATTAAATTAGACGAGACAGAGGACTCACTATTTTACTCGTTTCCTCGCTTTGTAACCCACGTTGATCAAGGGTTTATTGATAAATTAACAACTCTGTATCAAAAGCATCTTAAACCCCAAACTCGGATTTTAGATTTAATGAGTAGCTGGGTATCTCACCTTCCCCCTGAAATTCAATTTTCCTATGTCGAAGGACATGGAATGAATGAAGAAGAATTAACTAAAAATTCTCAACTTGATCATTATTTTATTCAAGACTTAAACCAAAATCTCAAACTTCCCCTATCCGATCAAGATTTTGATGCGGTTTTAATTTGTGTTTCCATCCAATATTTGCAATATCCTGAAGCAATTTTATCCGAAATTCATCGAATTTTAAAACCCGGTGGAATTACCATTATTAGCTTTTCTAATCGAATGTTTTATCAAAAAGCAATTTCCGCCTGGCGAGAAGCAATAGAAACCGATAGAATAGAATTAGTTAAAGGCTATATTAATTCTGTTAAAATCAATAACTTACCTGGATTTAATAGCCCTAAAGTTATTGCTAGTCAATCTAAAACCCCTCTATTTATGCAAATGTTAGGAATGGGAGGAAGCGACCCATTTTATGCTTTAATTGCATCCCGAAAATCTTAACCGTAGTGAGCCCTTCAGGGTTCTCTAAACCTCTAAGCCCTAAAGGGCTTACTACTTAAAATAATATTATGAAACCTTATCAACAAATTTCGATTCAAGAATGTGGCGAACCTTTAGTTAATATCCCCCTGGAAAAATTTGTAGTAGAAACTCCCCATGCTTATCAAAAATTAGGGGCACCTTATCATTTTTCTTCGGTAGATTCTCCCTATTATTTAAGACGAGGTATTTTAGAACGTCTGCTCGCAGCACAACTACAATTGGAGAATAATTATCCTAACTGGAAGATATTGATTTTTGACGCCTATCGTCCCGTAGAAGTGCAACAATTTATGGTAGATTATTCTTATGAACAACTGTTAAAAGAAAGGGGATTAACGCCAGACAATCTTTCCGCCGAACAACACCAATCTATATTAACAGAAGTTGATCAATTTTGGGCAGCTCCGAGCTTAGATCCTGCCACTCCTCCCCCCCATAGTACGGGTGCGGCTTTGGATATTACTTTAGTTGATCAGACCGGAAAAATAGTCAATATGGGCTCAGAAATTGATCAGATTTCTCCTCGATCCTATCCTAATTATTTTGAGCATAGTTCTGATCAAATAGAGAAAGAATATCATCAAAATCGTCTAATTTTGTCCCAAGTTATGCTATTAACAGGATTTCAACAACATCCGAATGAATGGTGGCATTTTTCCCAGGGTGATCAACTTTGGGCGTGGTTAACAAATCAACAAAATCCAGAAGAAAATGCGATCGCAAAATACGGTCGATATTCCTCTTAATTCTTGAAAAATCAGGGTCTTAAATTTTGAATTTCTGCTAAACTTAACCCCGTTGTGCGACTAATAGTTTGATCATCTAAAATATTCAAAAGTTGACGAGCAATTTCTACCGCTTTTTCTTGTCTAGCTTCATTTTCTGCAAAACTAATTGCATTTCTTTGATCTTGTAAAAACAGTTCTACTTTTTCAACTTCATCGAGTTCCTCACGGGTTAAATTAGTTTGATTAGCAATTTGAAAAGCCCGTTGAATTTGAGGGACAGTTTCTAAGGTTTCAGGAACAGTTTCTAAGATTCTAGCACTTTGCATAAAATAAATCCATTTATCCGTTAAAGTTTCTAATTGTTCTAAGGATTTTTGAAATTTAGGTAATTCCACAAATACTAACTCTAATTCATTCTCAGAATAATTAAAATTTTGATTTTTTTCTTTAAAAATAAAGTGAGAAATCCCAGAATTCGTATTTTCAAATTGGATAAAATCCGTAATTGTTAAAGCAATCACAGGTTTTAAAAACCGATAGCCTTGTCCCACATCTAATTGCAGAGAATAGGTCTTAGCTGCATTATATAAGACTCGTTTGGTAAAGGCTTCTACATTAATCACCTGCATCTCAATAATGACAATTTCACCTGTATTTAGTTGAGCTTTAACGTCTAAATAAGTATCTTTTAATCCGGTAACTTTGGGCGCAAGGTAAGGATCAATAATCTCTAAATCCTGAATAACTAGCTCAGAATTATAAACCATTGCATTCAGAAAACTGATTAAAATATCCTTACTTTCCGAAGAACCAAATATTTTTTTAAAGGCAAAATCAGTTTTGGGATTGATAAAACGCATAGCTTTTATTTCCTTTTTAACATATCGAAATAATCACCATTAATTGGGGCAATATATTTCAAATTAGCCCGAACATAACAGACTCCAGAATTTAATCGAGGCCCATAAGGATGAATACTTTCTACTTTTAACCAAGATTGACCATTTTTAAGTACAATAGCATCACCTTTTCCATCATTAGAAAACAGGGCTGTCATCATTGCGCCCGACTCTAAGCGAGCCTTAACCGTTCCTTCGGGAGTATTGCGACAGTTCAAATATTCAGGATCGACAACTAACCAGTTAATATTATTATAAAGTCCTCGATTTCCTTGAACTTTTGCTGTGATAAAATCTCCTTTCATATTGGGTTTGGGGACTTCGGCCATTTGAGCCATGGCTAGACCTGTCACCAAGGTCAGGGCGGTAATCGAGGTGGTAATTCCAGAAAACAGGGTAGAAATGAGTTTCATAATTTAGCTCTAAACCTCTAAACAAGGATTGAAAAAATATGGACAAGTTGACATTTTTTAAAGATTGTAACTTATCCTACTTTGGTGTACAATTCATACTGCTATTATATTCTTTCTGAATCAAATTAGAGGCAAAGTTAATAGATCGTATCGTTTTGTTAAAAAATATTAACAATTAAACGGAAATCTTTAACGAATGTCTAACTAATTTTATCAATTTTTACCCCTTTTAAACGCTATGGTAAACTTTACAGATATCACAAATCATTGGGCGAAAAACAGTATTGAAACTCTGGCAAATAAAGGCATTATTAGTGGCTATCGAGATGGAACTTTTAAGCCCGATGCTACCTTAACTCGTGCTGAGTTTGCCACCATGCTAATTAAAGCCTTTCCCCAACTTTTAGACATTCGAGAAACCATCCAATTTAAGGATGTTTCGGCTGATTTTTGGGCTCATAGTGTGATTCAAAAAACCTATAGTACGGGGTTTATGAGTGGCTATGAAGACCAAAGTTTTAAACCCCAACAAAATATCCCTAGAGTACAAGCATTAGTCGCTTTAGTTAAGGGGTTAAATTATGAACCCAGTCAGTCTATTATTAAAACCCTAAATCAAAGTTTAAATGATGCTAAAGATGTTCCTAATTATGCTAAAAATGCGATCACGGCAGCGATTGAATTTGGGTTAGTGGTTAATTATCCAGAGGTGAAACTTTTAAACCCTAATAAACCCGCAACTCGCGCCGAAGTCGCTGTGTTTTTCTGTCAAGCCTTGCGCCAAGTTGATGAAGCCTTAACTATTGCTGAACAGTATATTGTTAAACCGCCAATTATTCCCGTTCCTAGGGGTGAATTAAGGGGAGTTTGGTTAACAAATATTGATAGTGATGTTTTGTTCTCTAAAAATACCTTAACTAATGCTATTAATTTATTAGCAGAATATAATTTTAACACCATTTATCCTACCATTTGGAATAACGGTTATACCCTTTATCCAAGTGTTTTAATGGAACGGTTTACCGGAACTCAAATCTATCCGATTCCTGAATTAAAAGACCGAGATATTCTCAAGGAAATGATTCCCTTAGCTAAACAAAAAAAGATTAGTGTGATTCCTTGGTTTGAATATGGGTTTATGGTTCCCCCAAACTCTAAAATTGTTGAACTGCGTCCCCATTGGATTACCTGTCGTCAAGATGGTACGAAAGTTTATAAAGAAAGTCAAGTTAATCAATTATGGTTAAATCCCTTTCATCCTCAAGTACAACAGTTTCTTTTAGGTTTAATCATTGAAGTCGTCAAAACCTATGATGTTGATGGGATTCAATTTGATGATCATTTTGGTTTACCTGTCGATTTAGGCTATGATGAATTTACAATCCAATTATATCGGAAAGAAACGGGAAATCCCCAACCCCCCACAGACTTTCAAGATGTAAATTGGGTAAGTTGGAGAGCGAAAAAGATCACAGAATTTGTGAATAGAGTTTTCTGGGTGATCAAAGATTATAAACCGAATTGTATTCTTTCTTTATCCCCAAATCCCTATCTTTTTGCCTATTCTCAGTTTTTACAAGATTGGAAAACCTGGGAACAAGAAGGCTATTTAGAAGAATTAGTTTTACAAGTATATCGGGATGATATCAATGGATTTTTAGCGGATTTAAAACGTCCTGAACTTTTGGAAGCAAAAAGCCATATTCCTGTTAGTATTGGTATTTTAACCGGGTTAAGAATTAAACCGATGTCTTTTGTTAATGTCAAAGAACAAATTCAACTGACTCGCGATCGCCAATTCGCCGGAACCACATTTTTCTTCTATGAAACCTGGAAACAAATGATGGAATTAGAAACCCAAAAAGTTGAATTTAAAACCCTATTTTCCCAGGTTTTAGAACGTCCACAATTTGTCTAAACATGAATGAAAATAATTACTATCCGTCCTTATTTAGAAACAGATTGGTCGGCTATTTGTCAGGTGCATGATCGCTCCCAACCCGATGAATTTAAAGGGTCTTGTGATTTAAGGGCGATGAGACCTCTGGAACAAAATCCCAATGTTCATCATATTTGCTATACTTACGATAAATTCGTAGCCTGTAAAGGCAAAAAAGTTGTCGCTTTTGTTGCCCTAGATTCTCACTGTATTGCTTTATTATATGTTGATCCAGATTATCAAAATCAAGGCATTGGTAAACGGTTGTTAGACTTAGCTTTAAAACTAATTGGTTCTCCTATTTATACAATTGTAATGGCAGGAAATCAACGGGCGATCGCATTTTATAAAAAAGCCGGATTTCAAGAAATTGGCACTTTTAACAGCAATATTTCCGGTTATCCCTGTCAATTTATTCGTTTAGTTTGTTCAACAAATTAGGTTTTTAATAAGAGGATTACGGAGATTAACACAGATTAAAATCCGTGAAATCCGTGAAATCCTCTTAAATCCGTGATCCCTATTCCCTAATTAATTTTTGTAATTCTTGGCATGATCTTCCATTAATTGGGCAACATCTGGGTTATAAATTCTGAGATAATTCCAATAATTCTCAAATACGGATTTCACATAATCTTGAGTTTCAGGATAGGGGATTTTAACCACAAATTCATCGGGATCTTGAAATCCAAAGCGCTGTAACCAACCCGAAACAGCCCCCGGCCCAGCATTATAACTAGCTACTGCTAACATCGAATTATTGTTATATTCTCGATGGGTAAAATCCAGATAATAGGTTCCTAAATTGATGTTATCATTGACATTATCCAAGGAATAATCCGTCAATTTAATTTGTTTAGCCACATCCGCCCCCGTTTCCGGCATTACTTGCATTAATCCCGTAGCGCCAACAACGGATTTAATCCCTGGCATAAACCGCGATTCTTGACGAATTAATGCCGTTACTAATACCGGATTTAACTGCCGTTCTTTTGACCAATTAACAATAGTTTCTAAGTAGGGAAATGGATATAATGCTTCCCAATAAGCAGGTTTTTGTTTAATTTCTAAATATTGCGATCGCTCTTGGGGATCATCCCGACGATTTAAACTTGATAACATCCAAATCCCCTCTAAATTATCCCCAATTCCCATCCGCATTAAACCATCGGTATATTGTTCGGCAACCGAAGGCTGTTTAATATTTTTAAACTCCGTTTGCCATAGTTTCCAAGCCTCTTGATTTTGTCCTAACGCATACAGTTCTTGTAAAGTTTCAGAACCAGCCGGAGGCACTTCTCTAATATCAGGATGTTCCACATGGGGAGAGAGAGGTCGAACGGTGGTAAAATCCCCTACAGGCCATCCTAAATGAACGGCTGAACGCCAAGCATAATAGGAGGAAGGATAACGAACAATTAAATATTCAAAGGCTTTTTTTGCCTCTTGAGAATTGCCATTTTTTTCCGCCCATTTCCCTACCCAAAATGTCGCTTCTGGGGCAAATTCACTGTCAGGATTCTTCGTTGAAACTTGTTTTGCCCAGTCGGATGCTGATTTTAAATCCCCGGCTTTTAAGGCTTGTTGGGCGAGTTCCCAACGCAATTGGGCAGCGGCTTCAGAATCACTATATTTACTGAGTAATTGTTGACGAGTTTCCGAAGCAAATTTTTCAGATCCCATTTTATCTAATAGTTTAGATTTATCTAATAAAGCCTCGGCTGCATGGCGGGGAAATTTAGCAATAACTTGATCTAAATACCCTAAAGCCTCTTTTTTATCGGAAAGCCGTGATAAACGCAATAAACCAAATCCTGCATCTTCTCCTTGAGGATCTATTTCCTGGGGAAAGGTATTAATTAATTGTTTATAGGCAATTCGAGACTCAGGAATTTTGTCATTTAACCATAATCCTCTCGCCTGACGATAAAGATTTTTAGGGGTCTTGGGTGCTTTAGCATAGGCAATAGCCGCTTTGCCATAATCCTGTTTTTCCCAATAGCCAAAAGCTACAATTTCCCATTGTTCCGGGGTGAGTTGATTTCCGAATTTGGCTTTTAATTGTTCTAAATAGGTTCCATAGTCTTTTAAAGATAATCCATGGTTTGCAATTAAGAATAATAATTCCGGTTGATTCGGATTTTGTTTTAGGCGAGTTTCAGCAATTTCTATAGTTCTGGGATGACTGGGAAATTTGGCGATCGCCTGATCCCAATATTCAGGATTTGTCTTTCCTAATGTATATAATGCTTCGACTACAACGGGTTGATCACCATAGTTTGTTAACAATTCCTGCCAAGTTTTTTCGGCTTTTTCCACATCTCCAATTTTTTCATAAGCCCGCGCCCGTTTGACTAAAATATGACCTCCTAATATGGGATAATCCTGCTCTAATCCTTTTAATAATTTAATCGCTGTTTCGGGATTTTCAGCTAAAGTATCACTAGCTAATAAATATCGTGCTCGACTTCTTTCTAAAGAAGCACTTCGGTCTTGGGCGATCGCTTCTAATTCCGTTTGACGTTCAGAAACTGGGGATAAAGCCAATCGTAATACTTTTGACTCAGGGATTTGTTGATCAACCGAATAACTTTGTTCAACGGACTGTTTCCATCCCTGAAAGACCGCCATCGGAAAGAACACACCCACTAACAAAGCCCCAGATGCGATCGCGGGCAAAATCCAAATTTTAGAGATTTTTCGCTTAATCATAATAAGTAGTTACACAAAATAAATTACCTAGTTGAGAGAGGGAACACCGGAAAAGCCCCCCCGAACCACCCGTGCACGGGGGGCTAGGGGGGAAGGGAACAGAGTGGAGGATGTGTAATTAATTTTGTTTAGGTACTTAGATGTTTAGAAACAGAAAATTACGAATTACGAATTACAGAATAATTAAGATAATTCGTAATTTCTAATTCGTAATTCGTCATTATGAGGAAGCATGATCTTCCCCTCAAACTCAAACTTTATTTATTTACCCGACATAATAACCAACGCAAGGACATCGGGGGTTTTTGGATCGGAACTACATCTCGACCCTGTGACCAATGTTCAAACCAACCCGTTGGCGGCCAGGATTCCGGGGGGAGGTGAGCGCGTTCATACTCATACACCGACTCATTGGAAATCAATTGTAGCGGTAAACCCTGGAGCAAGGAATTCATCTCACCTGGGGTAATCACATAAGACCATTGAATTTGACCCATTTCTCGAATTTTATCATCCGGCTCGAAATCGGCATCGGTGATAAACGTACTGAATAAAATTAAACCCCCGGCCGCCACCGCATCACAGACTTTGCTTAACAGGGTTTGGACATCATCCAAGTTGCGAAAATGGGAAATCACTTCTGCAATTAACCCTAACCGATAATAATTAGCCGGAAGGACTAAAGCCGGGTTGAGAATATTACTTTGGATTACCCGAATTGGTAAACTGGCGTCTTTGGCTTCCTTGGCGATAATTTGGGCAAAGTCTGGGGTGAGTTCCACCGCATCCACCGGATGTCCTTTGCGGGCTAAAGGTAAGGTATTACGGCCCACCCCCGCCCCCACATCTAAAATCGGAGTTCGGGCTGGGTCAGGAAATTCGGACACCACGGCCATTAATTTAGTATCGGGATGGGCTCCGAACAATGGCCCCTCGCGGGTGGTTAACCAGCGTTGATATTTGTTTTCTAAAGAGGCGACTTCGGTGGTTACGGTTAGTTTTAAACCACTGGTTAAGCCTTGAGTGGGTTCGGGGGGTTCATATCTAAAGATTAAACGGGCATGGGGTGAAGCCTGATATCCTTCATGCAGTTTGCGTTCGACAAGTTGACGTAACCCATTCATTTCCTCCGGGGTAAAGTTCTGTCCCAACGCCGCCAGCAGAGCGTTAAACTGAGTCATATATTCATCGATCAAAGCTGGCGCACAAGGGAGAACCAGTTGTCCCCGGGCTGAAGTGAGTCGTTTCACTTTCAGTAAAAGTGCTTTTTCAATCAAATTTTGATCATTCACTGTAATAGCTTGATTCTGTACTATTTTGCATAGTTGATTGATAACCCCCCCATTCTAGCAACGGGGGGTGATTAATTACCTATTCCATTCTCGATAAAGTTTCTCGAATACCATCTTGGCCACCTGGCGAGTAGTAGCATTTCTGGCATCTGCTAAGGATTGTCCTCGCTTTTTTTGCCATCCAGATTAAAGGCCAGTGACAAAAGAGGACCATTGGCATTTCTCATGATCGAGATATTAACGCCGCTGTCAACATCTTTCAACCCATCGGCAAAAGTATAACGTTTGATTACAATTACCCAATCCGGTATACTGTGATCCAGTTAAGATCGAACCACAAAATTTACTAAAATTTGGGAAAGTTGTAAATCAATGGACGAAATCAATAAACAACTAAGCGATCTAGGAGTTTCTCCAGAGGAAATTTCTAAACAACTGGTGTCGATGGGAATTTCTCTTGACGAAATCGCTAAAAAGTTTGCCTCTCTCAGCTTGCCTGGTATCCTCCTGGCAGCTACATTTACCACATTTGGTGGTACGGGACTGATAGTTACTCTCGCCACCGCTTTGTCTGGCTCAATTGGTGTGATCGGAGATAGTTTAACCGGCTATGGAATCGAGATCATTCTTGCCACCTTTTATGTAGAGCGGAGCAAAACTGAAATTTTAGACAATTTGCTCAAAGAAATTGATATTTTACCGGTTACAGACTCTTTGAAACTTAAGATAAAAAGCCAACTCAGTCAGGAAAAAGCTCCAGACAATAATATTATTGATACTCCACCAATAATTACTATTGTTGTCGAAGACTGAATCAAAAATACACCCCCATCCCCTACTTGCAAACTTCAAGAAAAACAGGAATAACCTTTTAAGCCTGAAAAAAAGCATTCCCAAGCTCTAGCTTGGGAATCGAAAAAAATTAATCTCGGAGTCCGTCAAACTTCTAAGGGCAAAACTTCTTGAGCTTGACGAATTTGTTGATAATTCAGATCACTAACCATAAAACTATCAAGGCGACGTCGTAAATCTTCTCGACCTTGAAAATGTTCGAGCCGATATAAAACTTGACCTCGATCAAAAATAATTAATGTTGGTAAAGTTTGGAGGCGATAGGTATTCGCTAACTTTAAACTTTGATCTGCATTCACACCAACCACTTTAATTGTGCCTCGCCAGTCCTGCTGGAATTGACAAAGTTGAGGCATAATCAGCTTACACAGTCCACACCAAGGCGCCCAAAAATGTACTAAAACCGGAGAAGAAGATTTCAGAACTTCTTGAGTAAACATCTGCTCATTGACTGACAATAGCATCATTTCTCAAATTTTATTAATCACTGTTTTTATATCCTTGAGATTATGCTACCAGTCTATGTTACCTGTTGCACGCATTAATAAGGGATGAATTTCCCAGAGTAACAGGATAAAAATACTGACTCCTAAATAAGACCATCGGAAAAACTCTTTTAATTCAAGGGTTTGGCGACCTTGGGCGATCGCTAAAAATGGAATTACTGAGGTGCGAGATCTCACGGTTTCAAAGGATTTGCCATAACGGGCCAACAAACGGCGATCGCCATGCCAAACGGCAAATAAGTGATGCAAGATCAACCCCAGGGAGGTTAACAGGGTGAAACTTGTCCCCAACCACAGGGTATGACCCACACACCAAATTACTTGACCCACCATTTGCGGATGTCTGGTAATACGGATAATTCCGGTTTCATAGAGATGGACTTCCGGTTTTTGAATGGCGGCAATTTCTAACAAATTAAACGTGGCTGGATAGAGAAAAACAAATGAAATTGCTGATAAAATCCAAACCATGGGTTTAACAACAACCCGATCCTGTACCATCCAAAGTTGTAATCCATCGTAACGATGATTAAAAAAGTAGATAATTAGAACTGTGGCAAAGGGGATACTCACCAAAGCAAATAAAACTCGATAAGCCCTCGCCCCAATTTTTGATTCTCCCCAGGGTCGTAGGGCTGCTAACCCACTATGGGCGATCGCAAACCCTAAAATTAAACCCAACATCACAAAATGGCTAGATGTTAGCCAATACTCAGACATTTTGACCTTTTCTCCATTAATAATAAACTTAATTTCAATTACCCTTCATGGTTGCAGTATGCTGAAAGAACTTGATCCCCCATCCTAAAAGTCATCACGCTTCCTTATTTTACCGAGGTTGAGGAATATGTCTGACGTTCCATTTACTTTAGATCAGTTACGCATCCTGAAAGCGATCGCGGCTGAAGGTAGCTTCAAACGCGCTGCTGATAGTCTTTATGTCTCCCAACCTGCCGTGAGTCTCCAGGTACAAAACCTGGAGCGACAGTTAAACGTGCCACTGTTTGACCGAGGAGGACGTCGTGCCCAACTCACGGAAGCGGGTCATTTACTCCTGAGTTATGGGGATAAAATTTTGTCCCTGTGCCAAGAAACTTGCCGCGCCATTGAAGATTTACAAAATTTGCGGGGAGGAACTTTAATTATTGGGGCGTCTCAAACCACCGGGACATATATGTTACCAAGGATGATCGGGTTATTTCGAGAAAAATACCCCGATGTTTCGGTACAGTTGCACGTTCATTCGACCCGGCGCACCGCTTGGAGTGTGGTGAATGGACAAATTGACTTAGCTATTGTGGGGGGAGAAATTGCCCCGGAATTGATGTCAGCTTTAGAAATTGTTCCCTATGCGGAGGATGAACTGGCGTTAATTGTTCCTACTTCCCATGAATTTAGTCAACAAGAAACGATTCTAAAAGAGGATTTATACTCCTTAAAATTTATTAGTTTGGATGCTCAATCAACGATTCGGAAAGTCATTGATCAAGTTTTAACCCGTTGTGGAATTGATACCACCCATCTGCAATTAGAAATGGAACTCAGTTCGAGTGAAGCGATAAAAAATGCAGTTCAATCGGGGTTGGGAGTCGCGTTTGTTTCTATATCTGCCATTGAAAAAGAGTTACAAATGGGGGTAATCAAACGGGTTAAAATTGATCAGGTGATTGCCAAACGGACATTATCAGTGATTTATAATCCGAATCGCTATCGATCCAAGGCAGCCGAGGCATTTACTAATGAAATTTTACCCAAGTTTGCCAGCCCCGATTTTAACAAACATAGTATAGATGTTCAATACCCAACTGAATATACGGCTTTACCTTTATCAGATTGATTTCACTGGGTTGTTTTTTACCCTTTCTGACTGATTTTTGATTCTATTTTTGTTCAATTCTTTACCCACTCTCACAATGACAGATGTTCCTTTTACTTTAGATCAATTACGCATTCTCAAAGCGATCGCGGCTGAGGGAAGTTTTAAGCGGGCGGCGGATAGTTTATATGTTTCCCAGCCCGCTATTAGTTTACAAGTCCAAAATTTAGAACGACAGTTAAATGTTCCTTTATTTGATCGAGGAGGACGCAGAGCTAAATTAACAGAAGCTGGACATCTTTTATTAAATTATGGCGAAAAAATCTTGAGTTTATGTCAGGAAACCTGCCGCGCTATTGAGGATTTACAAAATCTGCAAGGGGGAACTTTAATTGTCGGGGCTTCTCAAACTACCGGAACCTATTTACTCCCTCGAATGATTGGTTTATTTCGAGAAAAATATCCCGATGTCGCGGTGCAACTGCACGTTCATTCGACTCGACGCACCGCTTGGAGTGTGGCAAATGGACAAATTGATTTAGCAATTGTTGGCGGGGAAGTGCCGCCGGAATTGCAAGATGCTTTGACAATTCAACCCTATATTGAAGATGAATTAGCCTTAATTATTCCCCCTTCCCATCCCTTTGCCAAATTAGATAAAATTCAAAAAGAAGACTTATATCAATTGGAATTTGTGGCTTTAGATTCTCAGTCTACTATTCGCAAAGTCATTGATCAAGTTTTAACCCGTGCCGAGATTGATCCACGCTGTTTAAAAGTTGAAATGGAGTTAAATTCTATTGAAGCGATTAAAAATACGGTACAAGCCGGATTAGGGGCTGCTTTTGTTTCGACTTCAGCCATTGAAAAAGAATTAGAAATGAAAGTTTTACACCGCATGGTGATTGAAGATATTGTGGTTAAACGAATGCTTTCAGTCATTGTTAACCACCATCGCTATCAGTCCAAGGCATCTGAGGCTTTTATTCGAGATATCTTACCCTTGTTTACGGCTCAAAATTGGACATTAAACACCCATAGTTTTTCCTCAAATTCTTCTAAAAAATTGATTAACATTGAGACGTTTGTTTCTCCTACGGATTTTGAATAAACTCAAGACCTATAGCAATCTTATTTGAGTTGTCTTGATCAAAAGGGAATAGGGAATAGGGAACACCGGAACACCGGAACACCGGATAATACTTCTGACTGTTTCATATCAGTATTAAAATGTTACAACCTGCGTTTTTAATTTTTTATCGGCAGTAACAATATGAAAATTTACTGTACTCGTCCGGGCTGTCTGGGGGCTGATCGCAATAATTTTACGGATTTAGATGATCAAATGACCCTCAAAACAGTACAGCAAAAATTCTGTACCACCTGCGGAATGCCTTTAATTTTAGATGGTCGTTATCTACCGGAAATATTATTAGGACAAGGGGGATTTGGGACAGCCTATTTAGCTAAAGATCGCCGTTCTCCTACCTTTAAATATTGTGTAGTTAAACAATTTAAACCCTCATCTGATTTAAACCCTCAACAATTAGCAACGGCTCAGATTTTATTTGAAAGAGAAGCTCATGTTTTGGAACAATTAGGTAATAAGCATCCCCAAATTCCCGATTTATTTGCCTATTTTCCTTTAGAAGCACCCGGATGGCGAACATCAAAAACGGAACAATTTTTTTATATTGTTCAAGAGTATATTAATGGCGAAAATTTAGAAGCAGAAATAAATTCAAAGGGACAATTTTCGGAAGCGGAAGTCCGAGAAGTGCTACAGGAAATTCTTAAAATCCTAGAATTTGTTCATGATCATGATGTGATTCACCGTGATATTAAACCTTCTAATATTATGCGCGATCGCCAAGGAATTTTACATTTATTAGATTTTGGTGCAGTTAAACAAGTCACCCAAAGTCCAGGGGGAACATCAACTGGAATTTATTCCCTGGGGTTTGCACCCCCTGAACAAATGCGAGGTTATACTGTCTTTCCTTCGACGGATTTATATGCGTTAGCGGTGACTTGTCTTGTCTTATTAACAGCAAAAGAACCCCAAGAGCTATTTGATAGTTATAGTAATCAATGGAACTGGAAACAATTTGTTGGGGTTTCCGATGAATTAGCTAATATTTTAGATAAAATGTTATTACCTACACCTAGCGATCGCTTTGGTTCCGCTACTCAAGTTTTAACCGCCTTAAACTCTCCCCAAATTCAACCCATTCCCCAACCTCCTCCACTCCCTTCTCCTCCCCTTTCTCCTTCTGTAACTTCCGTTCAACCTTTAACAATAACTCGTCCTTTTTCTACCTTGGAATTGTTATCTAATGCCGCCTTTGTTGGGTTTGAAGTTGGGGTTTTTGCTAGTTTAGGATTTGCTATATTTAAGGAATTTGAATTGGATTTCTCCCCTATTTTTTTATTAATCATTGGTTTAGTCGGGGTCACGGGATTAATATTTGCCCTATATCACCGTTGGATTGAAGTCGGGTTAGATTTTATCATTATCCCGTTAATATCTATAGGAGTTTTATACTTTATTTTATTAACATTTAATAAATTTAATGATTTTGATAACCTATTAATAATAGTCCCTTTAATTGTGGCTGTATTTAGCGTAGCTGTAACTACTTTATTCCGCTTAATTTATATCATGCTCAAACGATTTCTATAAACGAGGATACTAAAAAACTAAACTAAATAGAGCAAACTGAATAAATCTGTTACCGAAAATTGCCAATCATTTAACACATTCAGCACAGGTAAACTATCCATACCTAATTTAACTTCTGGAATGCAATTCGGTTGAAAAATACTGACAGATTCATCTTCAGGATCGATAAACCAACCTAACTTTGTTCCATGATTAAGACAGAAAGCAATTTTTTGAATCACTCGATTAGGAGATTGTTCTGGAGAGAGAATTTCAATGATCCAATCTGGAGGAATTTCAAACCGATTTTTAATCCTTTTATTAGGGCGTAAAGGAATATTATCCCATTCAAAAATAGCAATATCTGGAACAATTGAACTCCCCCCAAAAATGCAACGCAATTCGGTCAGTACATAGGCTAATTTCTGCGGTTCACCCACTCGATTAATCGCAGTCACTAAGCGAGTTTGTAAAATACTATGTTCTCCTTGTGGCATAGATTTTTGATAGATATAACTATTAATATATTCACTCGCTGGCTTCGTTTCTGGTAATTGCAAAAACTCGTCTAAAGATATCTTGGATTGAGATTCTATTGAGGACACCATAAACAATTATTCCTTGAATTATCCTTAATGATTTTTGTGCCATTATTTGACCATTTTAGTAATATTATATCAATAACTGCCCCGACAATCCTACAAAAGTGTTAAAATTTTACCTAATATCCAAAACCCTTGAGATTTATGGCTCAAAAAAATGACACTACAACTTTAATCCTAGCCTTACTGATTACCGGAGGATTAATTGGTGGCGGAATTTGGTGGTTTACTCGCAATATGAATTTGCCCACAGTCTTAAATTCTAATCCCTCTCCCTCAAGTTCAATTCCACCTAAACCGACCCCAATTCCACCTACCTCTGTCCCTCAAATCTCCACAAAAGATTTTAAAACCTTTGCTGAAGTTCCTAATGTTCCTAATGGACTTTTTACCTATGGCGGGAGTACCACATTTGCACCAATTCGTAAAGTAATTAATCCCGAAATTCAAAATATTTTTCCTCAATTTCAATTACGATATTTTCAAAATCCCAGTCAATCCCCAGGTTCAGGAAGTGGGATTAAAATGTTAATTGATAATCAAATTACCTTTGCTGAATCTTCCCGACCTTTGCAAGAATCAGAATATCAACAAGCCCGACAAAGGGGGTTAAATTTAATCGAAGTTCCTATTGCTCTTGATGGGATTGTAGTGGCGGTTAATCCTAACTTGAATATTCAAGGGTTAACTATCAACGAATTAAAACAAATTTATACAGGTAAAATCACTAATTGGAATCAACTCGGAGGCGAAAATATTCCAATTGTTGCCTATTCTCGGACTAAAGAAGCCGGAGGAACAACGGAATTTTTCATCCTGAATGTATTAGGAAAAGAGTCTTTTGGAGAAGCGGTAAAATTTATTCCTACCACTACAGAAGCCCTAAGAGAAATCGCTAATAATCCTGGGGGAATATATTATGCTTCCGCCCCGGAAGTTGTCGAACAATGTAAAATCAAACCCCTAGCTATTGGTATAACATCTGATGCTTTAGTTCAACCCTATAAAAACCCCTTAATTCCACCGGAAAATTGCCCTCAACAACGGAATCAAATTGATTCTGTTGTATTTAAAAATGGAGAATATCCTCTTACCAGACGTTTATTTATTATTGTCAAACAAAATAATCAAGCTGAACAACAAGCCGGGGAAGCATACACTCAACTTTTATTAACTTCTCAAGGTCAAGATTTAATTGAAAAATTGGGATTTATTAGAATCCGTTAAGTTTTCTGGGCTGGGTATGTTTCTGTCTGTTAACTTAGATTAGAGGTTAATCCCAGAAAAAAATGTTAAAATAGAACCTAAGCATCAATCAATTTATAATCCGATGTCTCAAAAAAATGAATCTCTAATCTTATTTTTAGCCCTGCTAATTACAGGGAGCTTATTAGGGGCGGGTTATTTTTTATTTTTCAGATTTTCTCCTAAACCCCTATTGAATACGAATAACCCCTCTGGAACTTTACCCCCAACGTCCTCACCTAATATTGCGGTTGGGCCTATCGAAACTCGAATTAGTCAAGGGGAAAAAGTTTTAATTGCTTCAGGAAATTTAGCTCTCAAACAGGCGGGAGTTGCGGCTTTAGCGTCTCGTCAATATCAGAACGCTGTTCAACAATTTAATGCAGCTTTACAACAAAATAAAAACGATCCTGAAGCCTTAGTCTATCGAAATAACGCCCAAATTCTGCAAAATAATCAACCCTTTTATACTATAGCTGTCTCGATTCCGATTGGAACTTCTGTTAATACCGCCCAGGAGATTTTAAGGGGAGTTGCTCAAGCTCAAATAGAAGTCAATCAAGGGGGAGGAATTGCAGGAAAATCATTAAATGTGATTATTGTCAATGATGATAATAGTCCTGAAGTTGCTAAAGAAGTTGCTCAAAAATTAGTCAATAATTCAGAAGTTTTAGGAGTAGTTGGTCATTTTGGGAGTAATACCACCGAAGCCGCAGCACCGATTTATGAAGCAGGGAAATTAGTCTTAATTTCTCCTACAAGTACATCAACAAATATTTCTAATGCGGGAGACTTTATTTTTAGAACTGTTCCTAGTGATCGCTTTGCTGGAAGTAGTTTATCTCGATATTTACTAAATAAGTTAAACTTAAAAAAAGCGGTAATATTTTTTAATAGTGCTAATCAATATAGTAATTCCCTACAAACAGAATTTACCACTGCTTTAAGTGGAGATGGGGGCGAAATAGTCAGTATTTTTGATATTGCAAAACCTGATTTTAACCCGCTTCAATCCCTAGAACAAGCCCGCCAACAGGGAGCAGAAGTAATTGTATTAACTCCCGATTCTTCTACTATTGAACAGGCGTTACAAGTGGTGAGAATTAATCGGAGACAGTTACCTTTATTGGGCGGGGATAGTTTATATCGACCGGAAACATTGAAGGTTGGAAGTGATGCGTTGGGGATGGTAATTGCAATTCCTTGGCATATTTTAGCTAATCCTAATTCGGCTTTTGCTCAAACAGCAAATCAACTCTGGGGAGCGAGTGTTAACTGGCGTACCGCCACCGCCTATGATGCTACAAAAGCCTTGGTTGCTGCTATTACTAAAAACCCTACCCGAACCGGGGTTCAACAAGCACTTTCCGCCCCAGATTTTACTCCCCAAGGTGCAACGGGTGTGATTAGATTTTTACCATCGGGCGATCGCAATCAACCATTACAATTAGTTACAATTGAACCCGGAAATACTTCGGGATTGGGTTATGATTTTGTTCCAGTTCCTTAATTTTATTGGTTTTAAATAATTTAGATAATTGTCAAAAAATCTGATTAATGTTGATATTAAATTCAGGAAAAGCAGCTAAAGTTAAGGTTTGTTCTACTGTAAAAAACTGAATAGATTGATAACCGTTGGCGGTGGGAGTGCGATACACGCGGACAATATTTTGATTCAGGTCAATTAACCAAACTTCCTGAATATCACTCTGACAATAGAGAGGAATTTTTACCTGTTGGTCAAAATCAATTGTTGTATCTGAGACTTCTATTAATAATATAATATCTGAGGGTTGTGGATGTCTTTCTTCATAAAAATCTGGACGAGGTTGCAGTAGAACTAAATCGGGTTGAGGTTGTGATAAATTATTTAATTGAATCGGGTTTTGAGTATCAATAATAACGCGCTCGCCTAACTGACGATTCAATAAATAATCCAACCGTCGTACACAAGCCGCATGACGTTTTCCAATTGGTGACATTTTAATGATTTCTCCTGCTACTAATTCATTATTTTCATCGGCTTTAAAAACCCCAACTTCTCCCATTTTCTGATAGTCTTCAACGGTAAAATATCTTTTTAAAACTTGGATTGACATTTTAACCTCCTTGTTGATTAACATAATTATAATCTATAGCAATCCTAAATGAATTGTATAGCAGGGAACAGGCCCCCAAACCCCCCGTGCGGGCTAGGGGGGGAAGGGGAGGGGTTCTATTTACCAACAATTAAAAGCGTTTTATTAGTAAGCTAATCCCACCAACCTAGCACTTAAATCCCACATTTTTTTGCCTTTTTCATCATCACTGGCTTGAGGAGAAACCTTCTGCACAAAAGACTGGCGATCTTTCTTCTGACGATTTCCCCAACTCCAATACATTCCAGACTGTTTATATTCAGGATCAGCCACCACCATTGCGACGCGATCGCCCGATAATTCCTCCGTGACAAATCCCCCGGTAATATATTTTTGAAATAGGGGAAAAATCTTTTGAAATAGGGGATAATGGTTGCGGAATAAAGCCGTTGTTGCCACACAACCCGGATAAAGAGAAGTAAAAGTAATCCCCGTGGAATCATGGTAACGGCGATGTAATTCTCGCATGGTTAAAACATTACAAACCTTACTATCTTTATAGGCTTTAACAGGTTCAAATTGTTTGCCATTAATCATCGTAATCGGATCTTTGAAACCTTCCGCAAAACCTTCGAGATTTCCTAAATCTGGACGCGGGGGAATTTTACCTCCTAACTCGTCGGGGTTGTGAGTAACTGTTCCTAAAATCACCATTCTGCGATCAGCAAAAGTTGATCTTTTCATATCCTCTAACATGACATTGCAGAGGTAAAAATGGTTTAAATGGTTGGTCGCCATCGTTAATTCATAGCCCTCTGGACTCCATAATGGCTCCTTAATTAAGGGCATATAAATCGCCGCATTACAGACCAAGGCATCCAGGGAGCGACCCAAAGACCGGAAATTAGCAACAAACTGTTTTACACTGGCTAAAGATCCTAAATCTATGGGAAGAATTGTATAGCTGTCCTTGGACATTCCCACGGATTGGGCCGCCCGTTCGGTTTTGGCTAAATCCCGACAGGCCATCACCACATACCAACCCTTTTCGGCCAAGGCTCTAGCGGCTTGCAAACCAACGCCCGAAGACGCTCCCGTAATCACAACTGTTGCTTGATTTGCCATGAAATTCTAACTCAATTTACTATTGTTGACTCTTTCTAGGATCTCATGTTTTACCACACTGGTCACTATTGTAGTGAGTCCTTCAGGACTCAGAGTTAGATAGCCCTAAAGGGCTTACTACAAAACTCGTAGAGTCCTTCAGGACTCAGAGTTAGATAGCCCTAAAAGACTTACTACAAGTCAAGAATCACTTTCAACATAAGGAATCGTAAAATGGAACTGACTCCCTTGATTTTTCCCCTGAGAATCTGCCCAAATTTCCCCGCCCCAACCATTCACAATTTGTCTGCTGATCGCTAATCCTAGGCCCGTTCCACCCACACTCCGACGCAAGGAACCTTCTTCTTGATAAAACCGCTCAAATACCGCGTCTAAACGATTGGGTTCAATCCCCCGTCCGGTATCGGAGATCGTCACTTCCATCATTTGATCTCCATTACATTTGGCGTTAATTTTAACTTTACCATCAGAATTGGTAAATTTACAGGCATTATCTAATAGTTTAGAGAGTAATTCTACTAACCATTCGCCGTCGGCTTGAACTAAAGGTAAATTCGAGGGAACTTCTGTTTGAATCGCGGGAACTTGATTTTGATTATGATGGGTACGAATTCCACTAATTGCTAAATCAATACATTCTTTGAGTCTTAAAGATTCGGGGTTCCAATCAACTCGACCACTTTCTAAATGAGACAATTTTAAAAAATCTTGGACTAATTTTCTTAACCTTTCTGCATCTTCTAAGGCCGTATCTAACATTACTTTTCGCATTTCCACGGGCATATCTGGTTCTTGATTCAAACTTTCTAAACAAATTAAAATGGTGGATAAGGGAGTTCTAAGTTCATGGCCGGTAATCGCAATTAAATTACTACGAGTCCGTTCTAATGCTTCTAATTGTTGGTTTAGATCTTCTAAGTTGGCATAGGTTTCCGCTTGAATAATTGCAGCACCTAGTTGAGTTGCGATCGCATCTACCATTAATAAATCATCTTCTTGCCACTCGGAAAGATTACAATTACATTGGTGTAATTCTACCATTCCCAAAAGTTGACCTTGGTATAAAATAGGAATCATTAACCAACCTTTAATTTCCAATTTTTGGGTTATTTTTTTTAAGGATTCTTGGGATTTTACTGAATTATTATTATTGTTATTAAGCCAGTCTATGTCAATTTCATCCGTTTGATTAATATAAATTGGTTCTTGACGTTTAACAACTTCTTGAAAGAGCGGATTTTCTCGCAAAAGCCAAGTTTTTCCGATGATAGAAACTACATCATTACATAAATATTCATTAGAAATTTTAACAGAATTATCCGTGGCTTTGCAGCGATAAATCAGACAACGACAAGCACCCATAGCTTCCCCTAACTCATGAGTTGCGACTTTAATCACCTCTTGAGGATTGAGAGATTGGCGAATGGTGGATGTAATAGAATTAACTAAACGTTCTTTTCGTTCCTTAGCAGCTAAAGACCGATAAACTCGTAAAAGTTTATGTTGACCCGCTTGTAAATAGGTGACTAAACGATAAGCAAAGGGATCATTCAGGGAAGAATAATCGCTAGAACTCGAATTAGATTTTGTTCGATTTGAAGATTTTTTACTTTTTTTAGTTGCGGAACGAATATTATAAAATAGAAAGGCTTGTTCAACTTTTTCAGCTAATTCAGGACGGTAATATAAAGTCCGTTCTAATAGTAATTCGGCAACCTTAATCGAAACTTGCCGATCGGATGTCCAAATCCCTTCAAAGGGACGAGCCTGATCCATTAATAATTTTTCGGTTATATCGGAATTCTGTACTAAATCTTCGCGTTCAACACAAACTAAACAGGTTGCATAATATTGTCCTAAAACCAATAAATTCCATTCTTGACTCAGTTTATCCTGGGGATCAAATGCTACTGTTTCGTGAATATCAGAGGAGTTTTGAAACTCTGTTTTTTCGGCTGCCATCACATAAACCTGGGGTGTGATCGCGGCAATTTTTCGGTAACGGTGAGCTTCTTGACGATAAAATCTTTCCTGTTGAAAGGTAGCAATTACTAGAGGTTGTTCAGTTGTGGCTAAAACTTGATCCTCCATCGCATGAGATAGGGCAGTTAAAGAGGATTTAAAATAAATTTGGGGCTTTAAACTGGGCAAAAACTGCACCAATTCCGTTAATACCGAGGTGGAGACACTCATTTTATATTAAATCTATAGCTTTAACTGGATTTTTAACTAAAGACGTATTTATGTTAGTGTTAGCCGAGCAAATGGAGGTTATCTTCACTATGGGTTATGATAGTGTTGCAGTTGTTTGACCAAGGCTAAAACTAGCTCAAAGTTAAGGGAAAGTTGATCATTAGCTGAACTCATTTTCCATTACCCTTTGGGTCTATAAGTATTTTACCGTAAATCATGGATACTGGAAAATAATCAATTTTTTTGAGTAGCTCTTGACTGGAGGCAAAAGCTGTGTTTTTAAAGCAAATGCAGGTCAATATCTAGTTATTTTTACTCAAATAAAAGACCTTTAAGTTATTATCAGGAATAAATAATGAATCAGAATGAATTATTAGATAAGTTTATTTGTGGAGATTGTATATCCATAATGAGTCGAATGCCAGATAATTGTCTGGATTTAGTTGTAACTTCCCCACCCTACAACCTGAAAAATTCTACCGGAAATGGGATGAAGGATGGCAGAGGTGGCAAGTGGAAAAATGCTGAACTTGTGCATGGTTATTCAGACTATGACGACAATATGCCCCACGAAAAATATGTGGAATGGCAAAGAGAATGTCTATCGCAAATGATACGTTTATTAAAAGATGATGGGGCAATATTTTACAACCATAAATGGCGGGTTCAAGATGGTTTGCTTCAAGACAGACAAGATATAGTTTCGGGTTTTCCAGTCCGACAAATTATCATTTGGCGACGAAAAGGAGGAATTAACTTCAACCCGGGTTATTTCTTACCCACCTACGAAGTCATTTATTTAATCACTAAGCCAAAATTTAAGTTGACACCTAAAGCTAATGCTCATGGTGATGTTTGGGAGTTCACGCAGGAAATGAATAACTCCCATCCCGCACCTTTTACGATAGCATTAGCAAAGCGATGTATTGAGTCAACAAATGCCCAAATAATTCTTGATCCTTTTATGGGAAGTGGCACTACAGCAGTAGCAGCAAAAAGGCTAGGAAGAAGTTTTATTGGCATTGATCTATCGGCAGAATACTGTCAACAAGCCGAACAAAGACTAAGAACTGATACACCTCAATTAGAATTATCATTTTCATGAAAATATACACCAAAGATGAACTAAAAGCGGAATTAGCAAGAATTCGTGAGCTAGGATATATCCAAAATGCTCGGAAAGGAAATGATGGTAGAATTGGTAATACTCTCGAAGATTTACTCGGTATTACTGAGAATAACCTACCCATACCTAATGCTGCTGAATGGGAATTAAAAACTCAACGAATTAATACAACCTCTTTAACGACATTATTTCATGTTGAACCCTCTCCTACTGAATTAAAACTGGTATCCAAATTATTACTACCTTGCTATGGGTGGAGGCATAAAGAAGCCGGTAAGAAATATCCAGAAACGGAAATGAGCTTTCGACAAACCATTCATGGTTTAAATCGAAGCGATAGAGGTTTTCAGGTAATTGTAGATGAAACAAGCAAAAAAGTTTTGATATCATTTGATTATCAATTTGTAGCTGAAAAACATGATCAATGGCTACAAAGATTTGAAAATGGGGTAGGAATTAATCAGTTAAATCCTCTTTACTTATTAAAAAATAACCAATAAAAATCCCCCACTCGAAGGCAGGGGATATTTTTAATTACCGATGAAACGAGGATTCAGTTAACAGTTACATCAACCAAACTTACTCGCAGTCGAGGCAATTAGGAACGCCGCGTAGGTGAGGATATAGCCAACGGTGAAGTGAGCTAAACCAACCACACGAGCTTGAACGATAGACAGAGCCACGGGTTTGTCTTTCCAACGAACTAAGTTCGCCAGAGGAGTCCGCTCATGGGCCCAGACAATCGTTTCGATTAACTCTTGCCAGTAACCCCGCCAAGAGATCAGGAACATAAATCCAGTCGCCCAAACTAGGTGTCCGAATAGGAACATCCAAGCCCAAACCGACAGGTTATTGGTTCCATAAGGGTTGTAACCGTTAATTAACTGAGCCGAATTCAGCCACAGATAGTCACGGAACCAGCCCATCAGGTAGGTGGAGGATTCGTTGAACTGAGCAACGTTTCCTTGCCAAACGCCCAGGTGCTTCCAGTGCCAGTAGAAGGTAGTCCAACCAATGGTATTCAGCATCCAGAACATCGACAGGTAGAAAGAGTCCCAAGCGGAGATGTCGCAAGTACCACCACGGCCAGGGCCATCACAAGGGAAGGCATAACCGAAGTCTTTCTTGTCGGGCATCAGCTTAGAGCCACGGGCATCCAACGCACCTTTGACCAAAATCAGGGTGGTGGTGTGCAGACCTAGAGCGATGGCATGGTGAACTAAGAAGTCTCCAGGGCCAATGCTCAGGAATAGGGAGTTGCTACCAGAGTTGATAGCATCTAACCAACCGGGCAACCAAACGTTACCAGCGTTAGGCCAAGCAGTGGTGGCGATGCTGTCAGCGTTGGACAATAAAACATCCATGCCGTACAGCACTTTACCCGAAGCCGCTTGAACGAATTGAGCAAAAACCGGTTCAATCAGAATTTGCTTTTCAGGAGTTCCAAAGGCAACCACAACATCGTTATGGACATATAAGCCCAGGGTGTGGAAACCGAGGAACAGAGACACCCAGCTTAAGTGAGAGATGAGGGCCTCTTTGTGCTGTAACATCCGATCCAAGACGTTGCCTTTGTTCTGTTCGGAATCATAGTCGCGCACCAGGAAGATTGCCCCGTGAGCGAAAGCCCCGACCATTAAGAACCCAGCAATATATTGGTGGTGGGTATACAGCGCCGCCATCGTGGTGTAATCCTTAGCGATGAAGGCGTAGGGAGGCAGCGCGTACATATGTTGCGCTACCAGGGAGGTGATCACACCCAGCGCAGCCAGAGCAAATGCTAACTGGAAGTGCAGGGAGTTATTCATGGTGTCGTACAACCCTTGATGAGGCAGGTTGAACGGCCCTTCATTTTTAAATCCGAACAAAGGATCTTTGGAATTCATCATTTCTTTGATGCTATGACCAATTCCGAAGTTTGTCCGGTACATATGGCCCGCAATGATGAATAACACTGCGATCGCCAAATGGTGGTGAGCCATATCCGTCAACCAGAGAGACTCCGTTTGAGGATGGAAACCACCTAAGAAGGTCAGAATAGCGGTTCCAGAACCCGTAGAGGTTCCAAAAATGTGACCAGCGGTATCTGGGTTTTGTGCGTACACACCCCAGTTACCCGTGAAGAAGGGAGCCAGACCTGCCGGGTGGGGCAGAGTGCTGAGGAAATTATCCCAACCCACGTGCTGTCCGCGAGATTCAGGAATGGCAACGTGAACCAAGTGACCAGTCCAAGCCAGGGAACTAACCCCGAACAGACCTGCCAAGTGGTGGTTCAAACGAGATTCAGCATTCTTGAACCAAGACAGACTGGGACGATACTTAGGTTGCAGGTGTAACCAACCTGCGAACAGGAAGGTAGCAGCCAAAAGCAACAGGAAGATAGACCCTTGATACAGGTCAGCATTTGAGCGCATTCCGATGGTATACCACCAGTGGTACACCCCAGAATAGGCGATGTTAACTGGGTTAGAAGCACCCGCTTGGGTGAAAGCTTCTACCGCAGGTTGGCCAAATTGGGGATCCCAAATGGCGTGAGCAATGGGGCGAACATTTAAAGGATCTTTAACCCATTGTTCAAAATTACCTTGCCAAGCGACGTGGAACAGGTTGCCTGAAGTCCAGAGGAAAATGATAGCGAGGTGACCGAAGTGGGAAGCAAAGATCTTTTGGTAAAGATTTTCCTCTGTTATACCATCATGGGTCTCGAAATCATGGGCTGTGGCAATCCCGTACCAAATCCGACGTGTTGTCGGGTCTTGGGCCAAGTCCTGGCTAAATTTTGGGAATTTAGTTGCCATAAGTCCTAACTAAATCGTGTTCTTTGTGATTCCGCTTCAGAAGGAGGAAGAAAGTAGATTAGATTTCCTCCCACCTCTGAGCAGAGAGTTTTCATCCTACTGAAATAATTCGGGCTAGGAAGAATGCCCAAGTTGTAGCAATGCCTCCTAAGAGGTAGTGAGCTACACCAACCGCACGACCTTGAGTAATACTCAGAGCGCGAGGTTGAATTGCTGGGGCTAATTTCAGCTTGTTATGGGCCCAAACAATGGACTCAATCAGTTCTTGCCAGTAACCGCGGCCACTGAACAGGAACATTAAGCTGAACGCCCAAACGAAGTGGGCACCCAAGAACAACAGACCGTAGGCGGAGAGGGCTGATCCGTAGGAACTGATTACCTGAGCAGCTTGCGCCCACAGGAAATCACGCAGCCATCCGTTGATGGTAATGGCACTCTGGGCAAAGTTGCCACTGGTGATGTGAGAAACGGTGCCGTCTGAACCAACTGTTCCCCAGACATCGGATTGCATCTTCCAGCTAAAGTGGAAAATTACGATGGAGAGGGAGTTGTACATCCAGAACAGACCCAGGAAAACGTGATCCCAGCCAGAGACTTGGCAAGTACCACCCCGACCTGGCCCATCGCAAGGGAACCGGAAACCCAATTCACTCTTGTCAGGAACCAAGCGAGAGCTACGGGCGTATAAAACGCCTTTCAGCAGAATTAAAACCGTGACGTGAATTGTGAAGGCATGGATATGGTGAACCATGAAGTCCGCCGTACCTAACACAATCGGCATCATCGCTACTTTGCCACCGACGGCTACGACACCGCCACCAAACACGGGGCTAACACTGGCTAAGGCATGGGGAGCAGTGCTACCAGGGGCCAGAGTGTGAATGTTTTGTATCCATTGGGCAAATACGGGTTGGAGTTGAATCCCTGTATCCGAGAACATATCTTGGGGACGACCAAACGCACGCATGGTGTCGTTATGGACATATAACCCAAAGCTATGGAATCCCAGGAAGATACAGACCCAGTTTAGGTGGGAGATAATTGCGTCGCGGTGACGAAGCACCCGATCAAGCAAGTTGTTGACATTGTTGGCCGGAACATAATCACGCACCATGAAAATGGAAGCGTGAGCGCCCGCACCCACAATCAGGAAGCCACCAATCCACATATGATGCGTGAACAGGGATAACTGCGTGGGGTAATCCGTCGCAATGTAAGGATAGGGAGGCATTGCGTACATGTGTTGAGCCACAATAATACTCAAAGAACCCATCATTGCGAGGTTAATCGCCAACTGAGCGTGCCAAGAGGTGGTCAGGATTTCATAGAGTCCTTTATGGCCTTCTCCAGTGAAGGGGCCTTTATGGGCTACTAAGATTTCCTTCATGCTGTGACCAATGCCCCAGTTTGTCCGGTACATATGGCCAGCAATGATGAACAGGACTGCCAGTGCCAGGTGATGGTGTGCAGTATCGGATAACCACAGACCGCCTGTTTGGGGGTTTAATCCACCTTTGAAGGTTAAGAAGTCCGAATAGACTCCCCAATTCAAGGTAAAGAATGGTGTTAAACCTTGTTTAAAACTGGGATACAGTTCTGCCATCAGGTTGGGATTGAGAATGAATTCATGGGGTAAAGGAATATCCTTCGCCGCCACTCCCGCATCCAGCAATTTGTTCACGGGTAAGGACACATGAATTTGGTGTCCTGCCCAAGACAAACAGCCTAGACCCAACAAGCCAGCTAAGTGGTGGTTCATCATCGACTCCACATTCTGAAACCATTCCAGTTTGGGAGCGCGTTTGTGATAGTGGAACCAACCAGCAAACAGCATCAAACCTGCCATTACCAGCCCACCAATGGCGGTGCAATAAAGCTGGTATGTGTTGGTGAAACCAGAAGCTCGCCACAGTTGGAATAACCCAGAGGTAATCTGAATCCCGTGGAAGCCACCACCAACATCACCGTTTAAAATTTCTTGGCCGAAAATTGGCCATACAACTTGAGCGCTAGGCTTAATCCCCGTAGGGTTAGCCAACCAAGCTTCGTAGTTCGAAAATTTAGCGCCGTGGAAGTAGGCACCACTTAACCAGATAAAAATCACGGCTAAATGACCAAAATGGGCGCTAAAAATTTTACGCGAAATATCTTCTAAATCGCTGGTATGACTATCGAAGTCGTGAGCGTCGGCGTGTAGGTTCCAAATCCAAGTGGTGGTATTTGGCCCTTTGGCGAGGTCACGGCGAAAGTGTCCAGGTTTAGACCATCTTTCAAAAGATGTAGGAACCGGATCTTTATCAACCGTAACCTTTACTTTTGCCTCACGCTCTGGAGGACTGATTGTCATTTAGACTCTCCTCGACCTGTGACAAAAAATAAGTAACGTTGCAGATTTTGACAGAAGTTATACCCCTTTTTCAAAATCCTTAACAAAAGTTAGTGTTTCGTTAACTTGTTTCATAGATAAATTTCTATGAAACTAATTGTTCAGGTTTATACCTGCACTAAAACCAACCTTTGTTCGGGGGCAACAGGACGCCCCTGTGTTTGCCTTAAGGCTTTTAAAATTTTATTTCCACAACTAACCCAGACTTAAACCCTTGCATAGCAATGGCTTTCCGTTTGGGGTAGCTGTTGTCTTTAAATGATATATCATCTTTTTGAATCCGGGGGGAATGACTTGGTAACAATAATTAAAATTTCCCCTGATTCTTTACAAAATCATCATTTTAGTTTCCATAAGGGTTTCAAAAAGTCAAATCTTTCTCAATAAATGTTACAAAACTTAAAATTTATCAAAATAACTTAGAAGGTTGAAAACCTTGTCCATTTCAAGCTGGAATCAAAATCAATTCCACCGGACTTTCATCTCTATGTGCTTGATGTCCCGATTCCGCGCTAGGATTGGTCTGAACTCCTCAAGTGGCACCCTACCGAACCCAGGGAGGTTAAATACCCCCCTAAAACCGATAGATTAAGGCTGGGCTTATGATTTTCAATAAAAAACTTATGGATAAAATTAGATTGGGCTTCTTTCAAAAAAATCAGGTGCTAAATCCCATACTTCAGATATGGACAAGAGTAAAAACCCAACTCAAAACCCTGTTAGCACTCTTAATAATCGTCAGTCTGGCTGGATGTGGAAATTCCTCCTCAGAAGTTCCGCCCCAAACTCCTCCAACCCTGACGATATCCAAATCCGCGCCACCGATTTCCCAAGTTTCTCCCCCAAAACTAATCCAGAAACTGCATCAATCCTTGGATGCTTACCAGCCTCAAGTTACCATCCTCAATCCTCAACCCGATCAACTAATCGAAGACGATACAATTAACCTGCAACTCCAAGTTCAGGGTTTACCACTATTCCAAGATCCTAAATTCGGTTTAGGGCCACATTTACAAGTAATCCTCGATAACCAGCCCAATATTGATATTTACGATATCACCACTCCCATCACCTTCCCCAACTTAGACCCAGGAACCCATACTCTCAGGGTGTTTGCAGCCTATCCCTGGGATGAAAGCTACAAAAACGAAGGGTCTTTTGCCCAAACTACCTTTCATGTTTTCACAAAAACCCCTAATGATCACCCCGACCAAAATTTACCCCTACTTACCTATAACCGTCCCCAAGGAGTATACGGTGCGGAACCAGTTTTACTAGACTTCCACCTGAATAACGCCCCTCTACATATTGTGGCTCAAGACAACCCAACGGATGAAATAATAGATTGGCAAATTCGGATTACCCTTAACGGCGAAAGTTTCACCACCGATAAATGGCAACCTCTATATCTAAAAGGGTTAAAACCGGGTAAAAACTGGGTACAAATTGAATATCTGAATGAACAGGGAAATCCCGTTGATAATGTTTTTAATAAAACCGCCCGGGTAATTACCTATAATCCCAATTTCAAAAATACCCTGTCTCAACTGACTCAAGAAAAATTGTCCTTTGCAGAAGTTAAAGGAATCCTGAATCCTAATTTTTCCACTCAAGACTTAATTAAAACTCCTGAACCGGAAGAACTTCCTCCGACCGAACCCGAAGTTATTTCGACTCCCGTAGACGAACCCACGCCCGAACCTCTTGAGGAAACGACACCAGAAGCAGAATTAATCGTAGAATCTGAAACTACTCCATTGGAAAATATAGAATCAATAGTAGAATCTGAAACTACTCCATCGGAAACTATAGAATCAATAGTAGAATCTGAAACTACTCCATTGGAAAATATAGAATCAATAGTAGAATCTGAAACTACTCCATCGGAAACTATAGAATCAATAGTAGAATCTGAAACTACTCCATCGGAAAATATAGAATCAATAGTAGAATCTGAAACTACTCCATTGGAACCAGTAGCAACTGAAATTCCAGCAGAAAAAACTACGCCGGATATTTCCCCTGAGTCCCTAATTAAACAATTAGGTGAGTTTTTGAGTCGTTTTCATCTTCCTTTTTTAAATCCAGTTCAGGTAACATCTAATTCTCCGATACCCTCACCTGAAATTGTTGATCAAGTTTCCATTTCAGAACCTGTCACCAAACCCCAACGGTCAGAAAATATTAATCTAGTTCCCGAACTTCCCTAAATAGAAGATTCCACACCAGAATCAACAATTGAACCCGAAATCATCACCGAAGAAACCCAAACCGTTGACATCGAGTAAACTATCTAATTTTACAGATTACGTTAATAGTTTGTTTAAAGGTTAATGTAATCTGTAAAATTCATTCAATTAATTATTTACCGATATTATGAAAGCTAATTCCCAATCTTCCCTATTTACTCCTGAATCAAAATCCTATAATTGGCAGGGATATGAATGTTATTATGAATATTATCCGACCGTTAATCCTAATATTGATAATGATATTTCATTATTATTAATTCATCCGATTGGAGTGGGATTATCTGGAAATTTTTGGTATAGATTTTGTCAAGAATCGCGGGAAAATGGATTAAATCATGCCATTTATAATCCCGATTTAATCGGTTGTGGAAATTCTGATATTCCAAAATTTGCCTATTATCCCCAAGATTGGGCGGAACAATTGCATTATTTTTTACAGAATATTATTCAAAAACCTGTCATTATAATAGTACAAGGAGCGTTATTACCCGTTGCGATCGCCCTAACTCAACTCCAAAACAAATCTAATTCTAACTTAATTAAAGGATTAATATTATCCGGCCCCCCAGCTTGGCGAGTCATGAACGAACCCAGTTCAGAAAAACAGCAAAAACTCGTCTGGAATCTATTCTTTGATTCTCCCATTGGCAATTTATTCTGGCTCTATGCCCGTCGTCGTCAATTTATCGAATCCTTCTCCATTCGTCAACTTTTTGCCAAAGCCGAAGATGTCGATCAAAATTGGTTAGACTTATTAGAAACAGGGGCAAAAAATGATCAAAGCCGTTATGCCGTTTATTCCTTTTTAGCTGGATTCTGGCGACAAAACTATACGGATATTATGGCAGAAATTTCGATTCCCACCTTAGCGGTTTTTGGGACAACTGCATCTAGTATTAGTCGCAGTGGATTTTCAGAAACCCCAGAACAACGTTGTCAACTTTATGAAAAAGGCTGGAAAAATTGCCAATCTGCTATAATTCCAGGGCGTAATGTTTTACCCTACGAATCGACCTCAGAATTTGTTAAAATTGTTGCCAAATTTATCCGTCAACTAACCCCTAATTTTTCCGACTAGGAAACACCCGCAAAGCATTTTCAAGGACAGAAACATTAACCCGCATTCCCACAGGTAAAGCCGTTGTAGCACTGGTTCTGGCGATGAGTTCCCGACCGGATGGAACCTGCAAACTATAGTGATTTTCCCGTCCGAGAAATTGGCGATCGCGAATCACAACCGGGGCGTTATCATCAGGTTTAAGAATAAAATCCTCTTGTCGTACCATTAATTCTACCCGGTCTAATTTATCCCAATCTGGGTTAACAGCATCTACAAGATAGGGGTTAATAGCAAAACAACCCAATTCCGTTTCCCAAAAATCTCCTCGACGTTTGGCGGGAATAAAATTAGCTTGGGTAACAAATTCTGCCACAAACCGAGAGGCGGGTTGTCGATAAATCGTTTCCGGTGTGCCAAACTGTTCTAGGTGTCCGTCTCGCATCACCGCCAACCAATCAGAAATGGCTAGGGCTTCTTCTTGGTCATGGGTAACAAAAATTGCGGTGGTTCCTGCTACTTTTAAAATATCGCGTAATTCCTGTCGCAATCTTAACCGAACCTGTACATCTAAATTACTTAAAGGTTCATCTAATAATACTAAAGCTGGATGGGGAGCTAAGGCGCGGGCTAGGGCGACCCGTTGTTGTTGTCCTCCCGATATTTCATGGGGATAGCGTTTTTCATAACCCGATAATCCCACTAATTCTAAAACTTCTGCTACCCGTCTGTTCATCCCTAAACTAGATTTTTTCTTAGTATTTTTTAAGCCAAAGGCAATATTTTTAGCAACGGTTAAATGGGGAAATAAGGCATAATCCTGAAACACCATTCCCACATCTCTTTGTTCTGGCGGTATCCAATAGTCCAAACCGGCGACTTCCCGCCCCGCTAGGGTAATGGTTCCGGTGTCCGGTTGTTCAAATCCGGCAATCATTCGCAATAACGTGGTTTTCCCACACCCAGAAGGGCCTAATAGTCCGAGGATATCCCCTTCATGTAAGTCTAGGTTAACGGCTTGAACGGCTGGGGTCTGGTTTTGAGGAAACTGTTTACCGACGTCCTCTAAATGCAGAATTACAGATTGAGTCATCTTTACAGGCATTAATTTGATCTTAGGGTTGAACGGTACTGTTGAAACTAATATTGCTGAAACTTCATTCTAATTATACTCCCTTTTTAGGATATATTCTCACTAAGACTTAATTAAATTTTTAGGAGTGTTTGGTTGTGTCATTATTGTCCTGGGAGTCCTTGAGCAAAGCCCTGCGTAGCTTGAAGCTGGACGTTTGGACTGTTTTTGTGGTGGCGATCGCTGTTTTGATTGCAACTCCGGTATTATTTGTATTAAGCAGTGTTTTCGTCAATTCTACTGAGGTCTGGAACCATTTAGGCTCAACGGTTCTCCCAGGTTATATTCTTAATTCCTTATTGCTAATCTTTGGCGTTGGTAGTATTGTGTTGCTGCTCGGGGTGAGTAGTGCTTGGTTAGTTACCCTGTGCCGATTTCCGGGTAGCCGTTTGTTTGAATGGGGGTTGTTAATTCCCCTGGCCGCCCCTAGTTATATTCTCGCCTATGTGTACACTGAATGGTTAGAATTTTATGGCCCGGTGCAAACCCTCCTAAGAAACACTTTTGGATGGAGCGGAATTGATGACTATTGGTTTCCTGATATTCGTTCGATTTGGGGAGCAATTTTTTTATTATCTTTAACTTTATATCCCTACGTTTATTTATTAACCAGAGTTGCGTTTTTAGAACAATCAACCTGCACCTTAGAAGCAAGTCGTTCCCTCGGTTGTAACCCTTGGCAAAGTTTTTTTACCGTAGCTTTACCCCTCGCCCGTCCCTCTATTATTGCCGGATTAGCTTTAGCATTAATGGAAACCCTGAATGATTTTGGAACCGTTCAATATTTCGGAGTTGATACTTTTACAACCGGAATTTATCGAACTTGGTTTGGGATGGGAGAACGGGTGGCAGCTTCCCAATTAGCGGCGGTTTTAATGTTATTTATTTTAGGATTAATTTTACTCGAACTTTGGTCACGTCGTCAAGCCCAATATTACCAAACGGGAAATCGCTTTCAATCTTTAAATCAATTTAAACTCACGGGATTTCGGGCAGGATTAGCTTTTTTTATCTGTTTATTCCCGATTGTTTTTGGGTTTCTAATTCCTAGTATTATTTTATTGAAAATGACCTTAGAAAATTTAGGCACTTTTTTGAATGCTGAGTTTTGGAGTTATGCCTTACACAGTTTAACTTTAGCGACTATTAGCGGAATTTTAGCGGTTCTGATCGCCTTAATTATGGCCTATGGTGTCCGGTTAAATGCTAATTCCCTGATGCGATTATCCACCCGTATTGCTGCTATGGGATATGCGATTCCAGGTTCGGTAATTGCGGTGGGTATTTTAATTCCTATTGGTAGATTAGATAATGCAATTGATGGGGTAATGCGGTCTACCTTTGGTATTTCTACGGGATTGTTATTGAGTGGCACAATTATCGCTTTAATTTATGCCTATTTAGTCCGATTTTTAGCAGTTTCTTTTGGGACAGTGGAATCGAGTTTGAGTAAAATTAAACCTAATTTAGATGAAGCTGCCCGGAGCTTAGGATATGGAGCAACTAGCACTTTAATTAAGGTGCATACCCCGATTATGTGGAGTGGGTTATTAACAGCCGGAATGTTAACTTTTGTCGATGTCATGAAAGAATTATCAGCGACCTTAGTGATTCGTCCATTTAATTTTGATACCTTGGCAGTTCGGGTTTATAATTTAGCTTCCGATGAACGATTAGCTGAAGCCGCTGCCCCCGCATTAGCGATTGTTTTAGTGGGGATGATTCCGGTTATTTTCTTAAGTTTAAAAATCAGTCAATCCCATCACCATTGACCGTCAAAAAGTATTTTTATCTAGTCTATAATAGTGTCCCGTCAAAGCTGCATACTCAATATCCCCTGAGTCCATTCTAAACCCTTAAAAGGTGACTCGGCCTTTTCTTGATGTATCACTAATTATATTAAAGATATTAAAGTTCCGTATAAATACGAATTCCCAGTTATGGTTATTTTTGTTAATGTTGAATTGACAAGTTCCCTTTGAAAGAGGATTAACGTTATGAGTAAACAACCGCCAGAAGACAATCTAAAAGAAGCCGCAGGTTTTGCCGCCGGAGGAGCAGCAGCAGGAGCAGCAGCAAGTACCTTATTGGGAGGAATGGGTTTAGCTATCGGTGGAACTGCTGTTGGGATTGGGATGGCGCCTGTTATGGGCTTAGGTGCAATTGTTGGACTTGCTGCCTATGGACTGATGAAAGCAGGATCTAAAGACTAAAGCCAATAGCAATTTTTGTTAACTGTAGGGTGGGTAACTTGACAACTGTTTTAATCTGAAGCATCAAGTCACAGTTTATCACCCACCTTACTAAAGTTTAATATCTTAAATAATTTATGGCAAAAAAACAGCCGAATCCTTTACAAAAAATGGTGCGTGGATTTCTTAGGGATATGATTAATCAGACGAATGATCAAAAACCAAATAAATCTTCAAAACCAAAACGAAAAAAACTTGTTGTTGAAAATCTCGAATTAGATCCTAAATCTAAAAAGAACAAACGCTCTCGTTATATTCCGGCTTCAATCAGAGTTTCTGTTTTAACTAGAGACAATTATAAATGTCGTTTTTGTGGTCGAAGCTCTACAAAAATACAGCTAGAAGTTGATCATATTAAGCCTTTTTCACAAGGAGGAAGCCATGAGATGAATAACTTGCAGACGCTTTGTATTGACTGCAATCGGGGTAAAGGAGTGCGTCGTTTAGAGTAGATTAGTTTAGAAACAAATATAGAAAATTGATCAAAAAGTAGTGCAAGCGTCCTCGGTCGCTGGTACATATAGAGGTTTTCTAGGGATAAAAACCCTAACAAATATTTTGATCCTGTTCTAATTAACCCAAGAGAAAATTGCGATCGCTATCAAACTCTATCAGTTTACTTTGTTTTGTTACCCGGTTAATTTTGTTTAATTTGGATAAATTCAATCTGCGGTAAAAGGGGCTCTTTAACCATCGCAATACCAGTAAATCCCCAACGCTGTAAAATCGGTTTAATTTGATAACCTGTAACTGATTCTACCGCAAACCGATCTTTGACATCCGTAGCGTGTTTGTTTAAATAACTCAAAGCATCAAAATTTTCTGAAAATAATAATAAATAGGCCGATGGACTATCGGGTTCAGGATGGGCGGTAACATAACGTCCATCAGCTTTTGAGCGCAGAATATAATAAACTTCAGAGAGCATTTAAACCGTCTCCTTAAAATTGCAAACTAGGTTAAACCTAATTTATTTTGATCCTATTATCTCTATTTTACCGCTAAAATTTCATCGTAAATCTTCTAATTTAATTCGAGGGTCAACGGCTTTTAATAGTAAATCCGCTAATAAATTCCCAATAATTAACATCACCGCCCCCATCATTAAACTCGCCATAACTAAATATAAATCCTGTTGTTGTACCGCTTGTAAAATTAATTTACCCAATCCTGGCCAGTTAAAAAAGGTTTCTGCAATAAAAGCTCCCCCTAATAAACTGGCAAATTCAAAGCCTAATAATGTGATTAAAGGGTTAATGGCATTCCGTAGGGCGTGAACATAAATAACCCGATTTTCTGGGAGTCCTTTTGCCCTCGCCGTTTGAATATAATCTTGGCGTAAAACATCTAAAAGTTGCCCTCGCATTAATCGTTGTAACCCGGCAAAACTGGTAATACTTAATGCTAATGTCGGTAAAATACTATGCCAAGCAATATCGGCTATTTTTCCCAGGGGTGATAAATCGGGAAAATTAATACTGGTCATGCCGCCAACGGGAAATAGGGGGGAGGTTTTTTGAGCTAAAAATAATAATAATAAAGCGGTGATGAAACTGGGAAAACCCTGTCCGGTGTAACTAATAACTTGCAAAAATCGGTCGGTAAAACGATTCTGATTTACCGCCCCAATTATCCCTAATGGAATACCGATTATCCAGGTTAAAATTAACGATGAAAATGCTAATAATAAGGTAGCAGGAACTCGTTCTATTAGCAAGGAAGTAACGGAACGTTGATTGGCAAAACTAAAGCCAAAATTTCCCCGGGTGACAATTTGGGTTAACCAATGCCAATATTGTTCTAGGGGAGATTTATCTAGGAGAAATTGTTCTCGCAGTTGGTCTAAGGTTTCAGGGGAAATTTGAGGATTATTTGAGAGGTTATCTAAATAATCTCCGGGAGCAAGTTGAGTAATGGTAAAACATAAAGCCGATGCTAAAAGTAGAGTTAAAAGCGCTTGTAATAATCGCTTACCAATATAGACTAATGTTTCACTCATAATCCTAATTTTACCCCTTGATAACTAACAAATTTACCCTGGAAAAACTCTAAAACTATTAATCATATTGTAACAGACTAATTACCGGAACATCGGGCAATTGTTCCCGTCCCTTTAACCCGGTGAGTTCAACCACAAAACAAAATCCTGCTATCGTAGCCCCGGCTTGTTCAACTAATTCTGCGGTGGCTTTGGCTGTGCCTCCAGTGGCAATTAAATCATCAACAATTAAGACTTTATCCCCCGATGAAAGGGCATCTTGGTGCATCTCCAAACAATCTGTCCCATATTCCAATTCATATTCTGCCCGATAGACGGCTGCGGGTAATTTTTTGGGCTTACGAATTGGAATAAAACCTACTTCTAATTGATAGGCTAAGGGCATTCCAAATAAAAAACCCCTCGACTCCATTCCCAGAATATAGTCAGGAGACAAAGGACGACATTTTTCTGTTAAAGAATCAATTGTATATCGAAGTCCATGGGGGTTTTGTAACAGGGTAGTAATATCTCGAAATAAAATTCCAGGCTTAGGAAAATCGGGAATATTGCGAATGAGAGACTTTAAATCCATGAGTATTTTAGTAAAGGAGAAAATTGATAGACTCAGGTAAATTGTCTATCATTTTGTCCGTTCTGTCGAGTTATTTTTTAGTCTGGCTTTTGGTATCTTCTTCGGGAAAACGAGTAATATCATCATCTCCTAAATATTCGCCATTTTGAACTTCAATCATCACTAAAGGAATTACCCCAGGATTTTCTAGGCGGTGGGGGGTATTCATGGGAACATAGGTGGACTGTTTTGGAAGTAGTAAAATTTCCTCTCCGCCACAGATGACCCTAGCGGTTCCAGCGACAACAATCCAGTGTTCACTGCGATGATAGTGCATTTGGGTACTGATATGATAACCCGGATTTACCACAATTCGATTAATCCGATAGCGCTCGCCTTCTTCTAGTAGGCTAACCTGACCCCAAGGCGGTGTCCGAGTCGTTGATTCTTCACTAAGGGTCGGTGATGGGGTTTTATCTTGGCTCATAATTATTTGTGGGTAATTGATTGGTTATTAATTTTAAAGCGTCTAAGGTCAATATGGATATTAAATATTATACCTCAATTTACCAAGGACTACCAATTAAGGTAAAACCCGACCAATAATAGGGGTGAGTCAGACTTTTAGAGGGTAAATTTTGCAATTCTGGAGGTAAAGGAATGGCTTGTTTATCGTCTAATTGTAAATAACCATTTTCCAATTTTATCTCTCCTTTTAAAAGTTTAATTTGTGCTTTTCTTAACGCAGTAGACTGAGTAATCCAGCATCTAAACTTAATAATACGGATTTACCCCTTTTTTTAATTAATTTTTATCAACTATTTACATTCATTATTCCTGGGTACAAGGGAACAGGGATAATACATTAATTAGATCCGGGTTTTAACCATTGTTTCATCAGCTTAATTTCTGCTGCTTGGGAAACTAAAATAGCTTGGGAAAGTTGCTGAATTTCAGGTCGTTTTGACTTCGATTGAGCATCTTTTGCCATAATTAATGCCCCTTCATGGTGAGGAATCATCGCCTGAATAAATCGTTGATCAAAACTACCATCAGCAGCGCCTAAATCAACCATCATCATCATTGATTCCATCTGTTCCTTAGACATGGACATACTGTGACCCATAGCGGCATGATACATGACAGCATCTTTCGCTTGGGGATACCATGTTTTCCGCCATTCCTGCATCTGAGCAATTTCTTTTTTCTGGGCTTTAATAATTTCTTCTGCTAATTTTTTAAGTTCAGGATTATTAGATTTTTGAAGCACCTGTTCAGCCATTTTAATCGCCCCTTGATGGTGGGGAATCATCCCATCAATAAAACGTAAATCATACTCAGCATCAGCTGGCCCCAAATCCATCATCATGCTATGATTTCCTGGCATCATGCCGTTATTTTGGGCTAGAACTGTTTCCGAACTAACGGGAGTTGCTGTTTCTGAAGTCATGGGTTTAGAATGGGATTGAAGCACTGTACAAGCTCCCAAAATCAAGGTAATAGGAAGACCTAGGATGGGTAATAAAAACCGAGCATTAAGTTTCATAGTTTTGATGTCAAAATTAGCAAGAAAAGGATCAGTAAGTTAAGATTAAATCAAAATTTGATTTAACGCTTAAATCTTTGACTTCAGTATAACATAAAAAAATGAAATGAGCAAAAATAATTACCATTATAATCCTTAGCAAGTGGTTAAAAAGTTACTGGAAATATCAATTTAAAATTGCTGATTCATATTAGGATTAATAACAACAACCTGATCGCGTCCCTGGGCTTTAGCTTGATATAATGCCTGGTCTGCAAATTGTAATAAATTATCACAGGATTGGGTATGTTCAGGAAACCCCGCGACCCCAATTGATATAGTTACTCCTATTAAAAAATCATAGGAATACTCATACTGTAAGTTTTTAATCTTTTGACGTATTTCTTCCGCAATAATTTCAGCAACTTCAACATTTGTATTGGGTAAAATAAAGACTAATTCTTCTCCCCCATAACGATAAGCCAGATCAGAAGTTCGCATCACTCCTTGTACCGCTTGAGAGACTAATTTTAAAACAATATCTCCAGCTTTATGACCGAAATTATCGTTAAATTGCTTAAAATGATCAATATCCGCAATTAAAATACTTAAACACTCTTGTATTTTTTGGGCTGATTTGAATACCTGGGGTAATACGAGATCTAAATATCTCCGATTAAATAACCCGGTTAGGGGATCATGAATACTATCATAATGTAAGGATTCTTCGACAATATTACTATGTTCGATGGTTGTTTCTAGGATTAACTCTAAGTTATTTTTTCCCTGACTTAATAAAGTGACTAAGGATTGTAAATGTTCTTGAGATGCTTCGAGTTTGAGTTGGGCTAAATAGTGTTGTTCGATTTCGGCTTTGAGTTTTTTCTGGGATTCGCGTAACTGAGTTTCGACTAAATCTCCGTGATCAATGATAACTTCTAATATAATTTCCAGATCAGCTTTTTCTTGTTTAAGAGTTTCTATATCTTGGCGAAGTCGGCTGATATAATCTAACAGTTGTTTTTCAGAAAGATGCTCATTTTTCATTAACTTATACTTACCATAAAGGATGAAATTAGATTTATAACATTATTGATTTAATATTAATTCAAATTGTTAACTGACCCATTATCGGCTGATCCAAAAAACTCCGTTAGCTCATTTTATCATGTCAGCATTATCTCCGTTAATTGGTGTCGAGATCGTTAAATTTAGTTTATTTGTAATAGATGAAATATAAAGATTTTGAACAAAAGTCTTGTAAATACCAGATTGAAAATATTTTTCTTGATCCCGATATTGACCTTCGGATTTGGGATTAGTAGAAAAAACAATTTGTCCCCCAGTTGCCCTCAAAATCTGAACTTCCTGAAAGTCCGGTTTGGTAGCTAATACCGAAGCCATATATTGCCGGATTTGAGTATGAGCATCCTGCCAGAGTTGGGAACTGGGATCATCAGTTACTAAAATTAACGTCTGCACCCTACTTTTTTAATGATTCGGTACATTTCCTGAATTAATAGTATATTCAATTTCTGAATTATTCAGGACTTACTAAGGGGTGAAGATTCATCTGTTGATTAATCCTTTCTCGGGCCAAGGCCCGATATTCCCAGAAATGTTCCCCGGCTGCACATAGCCCCAGATACAGATTCAGCAGTTGGGGTTTTTTCTGGAGGATGATCCACAGTTGACTCCAAAACTGTCCCCTAATCTCAGGCCGCCGTATCCCCTGATGCCAGATCACCTGGGTTACTAATCTTAACCCTTTACCCAGGGGAAACTGCATGGTTTGTTTTTTAGTTGTGGAGCAGTTAATTTTCAGACATTGTTGCAAACAGCGACGCAGATAATTTTCTGGCTCGTATAATGTCCAAAACCCTTCGATATACTCCTGGGCGATATCGGCCATGGGGCGAGTCGGGATGAAATTCATCAGGGTATTTTGGTCGCCAGTGGGATGGCCGTTTCCCGCCATTAAGCGTTTTTCTTGTTTCAGCCGATCCCAAAGCGCCGTATTGGGGAGAGCCTGAAGGATACCCAGCATCGGTTGCGGAATACTGGTTTCTTCAATAAAGGCTTGAATCCGATCGCCCGCGCCCGCCTTCTCTCCATCAAAACCTAGGATAAACCCGGCATAAATCAGTAGCCCCGCCTGGTTAATTTTACGACAGGCTTCGGATAAGGGACTACGGGTATTCTGCTGTTTGCGGGTGAATTTCAGCCTATCTTGGTCAGGGGTTTCAATTCCCAAGAAAACCGCATAAAAACCCGCTTTCCCCATCAGTTGTAAGAGTTCATCATCTTCGGCTAAATTGACCGAGGCTTCGGTAATAAAAGTGAAGGGATGGTTATGTTGCTCCATCCAGGGAATCAATTCCCGCAGAAAGGACTTAACATTCTTCTGATTACCAATAAAGTTGTCATCGACAATAAACAGAGAACCACGCCACCCCAGATCATAGAGGGTTTGTAACTCCCCTAGGGCCTGAGACGGCTCTTTGGTGCGGGGTTTGCGGCCATACAGGGAAATAATGTCACAAAATTCGCAGTTGAAGGGACAGCCTCGGGAAAACTGCATCGCCATCATAAGATAGCTATCCCTCTGAAGCAGGTCAAAACGCGGGATCGGACTTTGCCTAACATCGGGCTTTTCAGTGGAGCCAAAGATCCCCTGGGTTTGACCTTGACTCAGGGCTTCTAGGAATAGGGGAATAGTCATTTCCCCTTCATCAAGAATCAGGAAATCAGCCCCAGCGTCGAGGGCGTCTTGGGGGACGGATGTGGGATAGGGGCCACCCACGGCTACGGTTTTACCCAGGCGCACCGCTTTTTGAATTAAGGCTTCAAAGTCAGGTTTCTGCACTAGCATGGCGGAAAGAATCACCAGATCGCACCAGTCCCAGTCGGCTTGGGTTTCACAGGTGACATTGCGATCGCGAAATCTCATCTCCCAGTCTTGCGGTAACAGGGCTGCAACTGTAATAATACCTAACGGTGGAATCACTGCTTTTAGACCAGCAATTTCCATGAAGCGATCATAAGACCAGAAAGATTGGGGAAATTGAGGATAGATCAGCAATACTTTCATGGATTTTTAGTTTCTAATTTTATTGACTGTAGGTAAAATTGGCTTAATTTTTATCTATCTTAAGTATGATTATTTGATCAAATCACCAAAATTGAATTTCTGTTAATCTAATCCAAACTAAATTTTTTTTACAATGTCAAGACCTACTGTATATTTAGCAATTACCAATCATGGATTTGGTCATGCGGTTAGAACCTCTGCGGTTGCCAATGAAATCCAAAAACGTTGTCCTGATGTGTTATTAATTCTCGTCACAACGGCTCCCCGATGGTTATTAGAATCTTATTTGGAGGGAGATTTTATTATCCGTCCTCGCGGTTTTGATGTGGGGGTGGTACAGTCGGATAGTTTGACGATGGATAATACAGCAACCCGGGAACAATGGCAACAAATCCGTCAACAGCAACGGGCAATTATTGCTGGGGAAGTGAGTTTTATTAAACAAAATAAAGTTGATTTAATCTTAGCTGATATTTCTCCCCTTGCCACGGAAATTGCTAAGGCTGCGGGGATTCCCTGTTGGATGATGGGTAATTTTGGTTGGGATTTTATCTATCGAGATTTGGGGGAAGAATTTATGGAGTTAGCAGATTGGATTTGCGGTTGTTTTAGTCAATGCGATCGCCTGTTTCGGCTTCCTCTCCATGAACCGATGACGGCTTTTCCCCATCAAATTGATGTGGGTTTAACCGGGGGAAATCCTCGGTTTGATTTAGACTATCTCCGGGCAAAGTTAGGGATTAAAACCCCACCCGAAAAAACCCTATTATTAACTTTTGGTGGTTTGGGATTATCGGCAATTCCCTATCATAATATTGAACGGTTATCGGATTATACGTTTATTACATTTGATCAGCATTTACCCCCCTTTCCCAATTTAATTCAAGTTAGTAATTCTCAGAAATTACCCGATCACAATTCCCATCCCTTCCATCTCCGTCCGGTGGATTTAATGCCCCTATGTAGTCAGGTAATTTCTAAACCCGGTTATAGTACCTTTGCGGAGGCATTACGGTTAGATATTCCTGTGGTTTCTTTAACCAGAGATGGATTTGCAGAAGCTCCGGTTTTATTAGAATGGTTAGAAAATTATGGGACACATCAGATTATTCAGGCGACGGAATTTTTTCAAGAGGATTGGAATTTTCTACACCAACCTTTGATCAAACCCCGTTTATCTGAAACCTTAGATAAAAATGGGAATGAAGCGATCGCTCAATCTGTGATTGACTATCTTATGGGTTGACTTTATTATTTAAGGATAATTAAGCCCTGAAGGGCTTACTACGGGTGAAATTATGGCGCATTATCAAGAAATTTTGGAAATACAAACCAGTGGAAAATCCTTTTCTACAATTAGGAACCTGGCAAGGAATCTATCTCTGGGAACATCGACGTCATCGTCAAACACGGGAATTAGTCGTACATATTACGGGAGACTAAAACCGATTTTAGGGGGATTCGGTCGGTATGGAAATGGACTCTAAATAGTGCAGAAAATCCAATAATTCATTATCAGTTAAATGCTGGCGAGACCGTTTCCCATAGGTTTTGAGTAAATGGGCGCGACCTTGTTCCTGCGTCCATTGTAGCCGCTTTAATTCAATATCCGTTTTAGCAATATCCGAGGAAAAATCCGTTGTTTCGAAAGAACGACCAGAACCCGCCGAGGCTTGGCTAAATTCGGGTTCATCGGGATAGGTGGGGATAACTTCGGGACTTGCAGGAACCGGAGGTAAGGAAGCACTACGTCCTTTAGAACCCTTAGCAGAGGACGATTTGCTCTCCGTATCCTTGTCCGGGGTCTTGTCGGTTTTGGGCTGAATATAGGTGGCTGATAACCAATCATCGGAGGTGAGAGACGCGGAGGGAATTCCCTCAGAATCTTGATCGGGGATAGAAGATGGAGCGAGGGGGGGTGGACTCTCAAGGTTAGGAGAGGCTGCGGGAACTGAAACAGGCGTCGCAACTTCCGGTTTGAGTTCCATGGGTGTCGGTTTTAAAGGTTCCCTGGGGGTAGAAGGTTGGGGTCGGGTGGTATCAATATCTAGGGATTGAATCGCCCGTTTTTTGGCTTGATCCTCTGCTAACTCAACGGTATCGGCGGCGGCTAATCCCGTGGTTAGGATCGCCCCGTCGATTTCAACCACCGCCCGTACCACATATTTTCCTAGGTAAATGGTGAGTAACTCAGAAATTAAACTTGCCGTCGGATAACGCGATCGCAATTGAGCCAACATAATAAATAATTCCTAAACAAACTACGATATACTTAAAGATTAGTCATTCACAAAGCTAAACGTCACAAATTCTATACCCTATCTCACAAGCACCAAGGGAATCAACATTAGGTGCTATTTCATAAGCTCGAAGTTAGCATTGCCCAAGGGAATAGATACTAGGGTCTCCTCTGTTTAGCCTGTAGCCTCTATGTCTAACGGACGGCTTTTGTGCATCCTTGATTGTAACACTGTCCCTATGGGGTTGGTACAATCAGCCCGTGAGAAGTTCCCCCCCAGGTGTTTTAAAGATGGGGTTTTGGGGATTGGGTGTTGGGTGTCCGATGTGTGGAAAGCACCAAATCACTTCTTTGCTCAATCTTCACCCGTTTAACACCCAATATCCTATCCCTAACACCCAAAACCTGATTCTGACAAAAAGAGGATTAATCGCTACATGGAATTTTCAATCGCTACACTATTAGCCTATTTTTCCGATGATAAATTAGTCACCCCCAAGGCTTTAGAGAAAAAACTCGCCCCCGACGAGGAAAGTCTCCGAAAGTTTCAGATTGCTTTGGATGCTTTGGAAAGAATTGGAATTCTGGAAAAAGATAAAGGTCGCTATCGTCGGGTTCCCGAAGAAGGAATTGTCGAAGCCAAACTCCGATGTTCCAGTAAAGGCTTCTGTTTTGCCATTCAAGATGCTGAAGGAGCCGAAGATGTTTATATTCGGGAAAGTCATCTAAGTACGGCTTGGAATGGCGATCGGGTTCTGGTTAGAATCATTAAAGAAGGCAGTCGCCGCCGTTCTCCCGAAGGAGAAGTTTATGTAATTTTAGAACGGGCGAATCCTTCAGTTTTAGCCAGAATTAAACAATCCAAAACCGGATATCGGGCGGTTCCTTTAGATGATCGGTTGTTATTTGAATTAGACCTAATTAATGATCCGTCGGAACTGTCTGGGGCTGTGGATCATTTAGTTCATGTCGAAGTCCTGCGTTATCCCATTGGTGTCCATCGTCCCCTGGGTCACGTTGTCCAAATTCTCGGTTCCGATGCCGAAGATGCCGATGATTTGGATATTGTTTGTTGTAAACACGATTTACCCCGCAAATGGCCCGCCGGAGTCCTACGGGAAGCGGAGGCGATTGACCGTAACCCGAAAAAAAGTGACTTAAAAAATCGGGTTGATATTCGCAATGTTTTAACGATTAGTTTTCAACCAGATTTAGGCAATCCTGAATTTTCGGTTTTCAAGGATTCAGAACGGCCGAACCATCCACCCTGTATCGATCATGCCTTTAGTATTGAACAAACAAAATCCGATCATTGGCAATTAGGGATTCATTTAGCTGATGCTGCCCATTATATTCTTCCCGATAGTGATCTTGACCGAGAAGCCCGCAAACGGGGAACGGCGATTCATTTAGCGGATAAATTAATTCCGATTTATCCCGAAACCATTTCTGGTGATCGCTTGGCTCTAGTTCCCGACGAGGAACGATTGGCTATCTCAATTATGATCACCCTCGATATGGCGGGACGGGTAACGGAATACGAGATCCAACCCAGCGTGATCCGGGTTGATCATCAACTCGGCTTTGAACAAACCCAGACCATTCTCGATGGTGAACCCTCGCCTTTTGCGAATGTCCTAGAAAATTTCTTGGAACTAAGTCGGGCGGTACGCCAAATTCGCTTAGAACGGGGAAGTTTTGAACTAAATTTACCCGATAGTCATTGTCATTTTAATGATGAAGGGGAACTTGGGCCAATTGTTCTCTCATCTTTATCTCCCGCCCGGGCGATGGTTTCTGAATTGGTGGTTTTGGCGAATCAAATTGTCGGGAGTCATTTACATACTTTGGGTGTTCCGGCGATTTACCGCGTCCAACCACCTCCAGAAGCGTCTGATGTCTCGGAGTTAGCGAAATTAGCAACCCATTTAGGGACGGAATTATTTTTGGATGAGGATGAAGAAGTAGAACCCAGTACCTTCCAACAATTTACGGAGGAATTGGCAAATAGTCGGGCGGAAAGGGTTTTGAGTTATTTATTAGAGGAAACTCTCAAACCTGCGGTTTATAGCACCACTGCTAAACTTCATTTTGGTTTGGCCCTTCCCTGTTATACCCATTGCACTTCCCCTCTGTCTCGCTATTGCGATTTACAGATTTTGCGGGTACTCAAAAGCGTATTTGAGGAAGGACGCGATCGCCGTTCCACCCGGGCTAAGGAGGGGGTGGATTTGGGCCATTCTTCCTGTCATGGGAAAATTACCTGGAATGTGCTCCCCCCGGAAATTCAGCATGACTTAGAAAGTCAGTTTAACCAGTTAGTGATTCATTTGAGTGAACGGGAAAGCGTGGCTGTGGATGGGGAGGAGGACTTAGAAGGACTCAAGAAAACCGGGTTCATGAAGGAACGCACGGGTCAAAACTTCATTGGGTTGATTACCGGGGTTCAGTCCTATGGATTTTTTGTGGAAATTGAGGTGAAGTCCCCCGGCGGTAAGGTTTTACGGGTGGAAGGACTGGTTCATGTTTCCTCCCTCAAGGATGACTGGTATGAATACCGTTCTCGTCAACAAACCTTAGTCGGTCGCAAAAATCGCAACCAATACCGTCTTGGGGATAATGTCGAAGTCCAGGTAAAAAGTGTAGACTACTATCGTCAACAAATTGATTTAGTCGCGGTCGGTGGTGGTAGTGAGGCCTCAGAGGATAACGACGAACCCTATTTTTCCTAAATCTTAACGCGGATTTAAGAGGATTTCACGGATTTTAATCTGTGTTAATCTGCGTCATCCTCTTAAATTCGTAATTCATAATTCGTAATTGGTAAAATGTCTATTACACAATTAATTAGTTTACTGATTCTGGTGGGGGGTTTGGCGATCTTTACGATCCAAAATCTATCCCCCTCTTTACCTTTGATTTTTTTAGGAAATCAATTGCCAACTTTACCTATTTCTGTTTGGATTTTAATTGCGATCGCTGCGGGAATATTAACCTATTTAATCATTCATAATTTATTTCAAATTAATCATCAGAAGGTTAAACCGTTTTCTCCCTCTAAAACATCCCCTGAAACCGTTGCTAAACCGCCCCTAGACCCTGTTAATCAGTCTTCTTGGGGTTATACTCCCGAACCCGTCGAACCCACTCCAGAAGCGGTTTATACGGCCCATAGTTCCGTGAGTCCTTCTGAACCCGAACCCCGTCGGAGTCGTTTTGCGGATGATGATGATTGGGAAACAGAAGTAAAACCTTTTGACCCTGCTTGGGAGCGAGAAGGGAGAGAAACCCCAGAAAAATCACCCCAAACCGCAACGGATTCGGATTCATCCTATGCCTATTCCTACGAAGATCGAGATTCTAGTAGTACCGGAGTCGGGAAAGTTGAAACGGTGTATGATGCTGATTATCGAATTATTACCCCGCCTCCTAAAACAAAAATTCAAGATGATATTAAACCTCAAAGTCATAATAATTATGATCAAGAAGATTGGGGATTAGAAGATGAGGAGGATCAACCTAATTTTCCCTAAAATTAAGATTTACTGTTGAAAATTTGAACTATAAAATGATATAATTGACGGCTAATTTCTCAGGAGATCTAATAACTTTGCAAGAACGATTAAAAGGAATCAATATTTATTTAATTGGGATGATGGGTTCAGGGAAAAGTACCATTGGCGGATTATTAGCCAAACAGTTAGGGTATCGATTCATGGATACCGATGACATAATTAGCCAAACAACCCATCGGTCTATTACTGATATTTTTGCTACAGAAGGCGAAGATGTTTTTAGAGATTTAGAGTCTAAAGTTTTATCGGAAATTTGTGCCTATAAAAAATTTGTGGTGGCGACAGGAGGAGGAATTATTCTTAAACAAATGAATTGGAGTTATCTCAGACATGGAATGATTATTTGGCTTAATGCTCCTGTTGAAGAACTCTATCACCGTTTAAAAGAAGATCAAACTCGACCCTTATTACAACATCCCGACCCGTTACAACAATTACAAATTCTATTAGAAAAACGTCAATCTTTATATGCTCAAGCTGATCTCGAAATTAAAATTAATCCTGGTGGTGTCCCTCAACAGGTTGTTACCCAAATCTTAGAAAAAATTCCCACCATTTTAAAACCTCAATCTTATGGTTTGAATTAAACTGTAAACTCTTAAACTGATAACTGATAACTGATAACTGATGACTGATTATCGCAATCCTGCTCCCACCGTTGATATTATTATTGAATTAAGCGATCGCCCAGCTAGACCGATTGTATTAATTGAACGCAAAAATCCGCCCTTTGGATGGGCAATTCCTGGGGGGTTTGTGGATTATGGAGAATCCGTTGAAACCGCCGCCATTCGGGAAGCAAAAGAAGAAACGGGATTAGATATCGAATTAATTGAACAATTTTATGTATATTCCGATCCGAATCGAGATCCCCGTCAACATACCCTCAGTGTGGTTTTTTTAGCCACAGCAATTGGTGAACCCCAAGCCGCCGATGATGCGAAACATTTAGAACTTTTTGAACCCTGGAGAATCCCGCAAAACCTCTGTTTTGATCATGATCGGATTCTCAAAGATTATTGGCGTTATCGCCATTACAAAATTAGACCGCAACTGAGTTAATCAGCAACGGTCTAGTGTTTGATAATGCCAGGAGGGAGACTTGAACTCCCGACACGAGGATTTTCAGTCCTCTGCTCTACCGACTGAGCTATCCCGGCTTGTTTTCACTTTCACTAATCTAGCAAATCTGATCGAGTTTGGCAACCCCCCCTGTGAAGAAATTTTTTCCGATCGGCATCGGTCATAGTATTTTATTGTAGGGGTTTAGTCTCCAAACCCTGTGATTAATTGACTTTGGAGATTCGGCCCTCGGGGTTGGGTTCACAAATCTTATTAGAAAGTACAACGATGAAGCACAACAGACCCCCCGCAGAGCTTATTGGGGTTGGCTTAATTTGGCTGGTGGTGGCCGTTAGCGATCGCCTATGGTTTAGGATGGATCGGTCTGTTCCCGCTTGGGATCAGGCTGATTATCTGAATGAGGCGTTAAATTATTGGCAAGTTTGGCAACATCCCCAATGGTTTTCCGGGGACTGGTGGACTCAGATGTGGATGATGTCCCCTAAAATTCCGCCGTTGACCTATTTATTAACTATTCCCTTTCAGAATTTATTAGGAATAGGGCCGGATCAAACTAACGGGGTTCATCTATTATTTAGTGCTATTTTATTTGCTTCTGTTTATGGTTTAGGCACATTATTATTTAATCGTTCCGTAGGATTTTGGGCAACGGCGTTATGCGCTATTTTACCAGGACTTTATCAACATCGGTTACAATTTTTGCTCGATTATCCCTTAACTGCTATGGTGACATTAAGTTTCTATAGCTTGACTTTATGGTGGTTTTCTGGTCTATCTAATTCCGATAAAAAACTAACTCATTCTTGGCGGTGGGCTATTCTATTTGGGTTGACTTTTGGGTTAGCTCTTTTGACTAAACAAACGGCTCTTTTTTTCCTATTTACTCCCCTATTATGGGTAACAATAGGAGTGTTAAAACATCGTCAGTGGAACCGTTTTTTACAATTATTCGCAGCCTTATTATTATCAATAGCGATTATTTTTCCTTGGGCGAGAACTAATTGGTTATTAATGTTAACTTCAGGAAAAAGAGCGACTCTTGATTCTGCGATCGCCGAAGGTGATCCGGCTTTAAATACTTTAGATGCTTGGACATATTATTTTAAATTACTTCCCGCCCATGTTTCTTTCCCCCTATTAATTATTCCGATTATTGGTCTTTTATTCTATATTATTAAACACTATTCTTTATCTTGGGATCAACAGCATCATCCCTTTGATCATTTCTCAAAATTACAATTAAACTGGATATCCTTAAAATGGTTAGGGATATTTTGGTGGGGAGGATATTTGATTTCTTCGTTAAATATTAATAAGGATTTTCGCTATACTTTGCCCTTACTTCCAGTTTTAGCAATTGTTTTAGCCTATTTTTTAACCTTATTTCCTCAATCTTGGGGGCGACAAATTCGGTGGGGAACTTTGGGTTTAGGAATAATATTAATGATGTTTAATTTATGGCCAATTGGGAGTTATCCAGTTAGACAAGTAATTAGAACTTTAAACCCAGGAAATGAACATCATGTTTATTTAGGAAATCCTTGGCCCCATGAACAAGTAATTAGCGCTATGATTGCATCACAACCCTATTTAAAAAGCAATTTAGGAGTATTACCTTCAACGCCAGAAATTAATCAACATAATTTAAACTATTATGGTTCGTTAAAAGGTTCTCAGGTTCACGGGAGACAGGTGGGAACGAATAAAAATCATGTTTTACAGGATGTGCGATCAATGTCTTGGTTTGTGACTAAAACCGGACAACAGGGCTCAGTAGATCGGGTTCAGAATGCTCAAGAAATGACGATGCAAACTTTAGAAATTAGTCCCGAATTTAAGCTAAATAAACAATGGCTTTTACCGGATAATAGTTTTTTAAATTTATATGAAAGAATAATCCCCTTTGTAGAGGTTTTACCTCTAAAAGAATCGATTCCCAAAATAGAGTTAGAAAGGGTTTTAATTCCATCTCAAGCTCCTCCTGGGGTTCCGGTTCCAGTTACTTATCAATGGCGAGGATCGTTACAGGAATTACAGCAGGGAATTGTGATTTTAAATTGGAAATTAACTAACCCTAACCCTAAAGGTTTATCGGTTTTGATTCATGATCATGGGATAGGAACAGGACAATTATATGGGGATGCACCGGATCAAAGTTATCAAGTTATAGAACGAATGGCGATGCTACCTTTGGTTAATCTGATCCCAGGAAATTATCAATTAGAAGCCACTTATTTGAACCGAGAAACGGGGGAAAGCTATAATATTAATACCCCTGATGTCACCTTGAAAATTGATCCTAAAGCTGCTCCTATGGTCGCCCCTGAGTTGGATTTAGTGACGCAGTTAAGATTATTAATTGTGAATTTACCCGCAGGAATTAAGGGGTTAGATCCGATTTTTGCTCAGGTGGGAAGAATTAATCAATATGATCCGACTCAAGATTATACCATTCAAGCGGAAAAGGCGTTAGAATATCGCTTAAAACAGGAACCTAATAGATTGGATTTTGCTTATAATTTGGCTTTGGCTAATGTTTTACAACAGGATGCTGAAGGTGCGATCGCAGCATTAAAAATAGTGACTCAACTTGATAGTAAAAACCCCAATGCTCACGCCTATTTAGGATTTGTTTATCTGTATAATTTACAAGCAAAATTAGCAGAACAGGCTTTAAAACCAGCTTTAGAGTTAAACCCCAATCAACCTGAATTTAAGATTTTAACCGGGGTTTCTCAACTGATGCAGGGTAATTTTATTCAAGCTTGGCAGAATTTACAAGTCCTGAATAAAATTAACAGTTAAGTAGAGATTGATCAAGAGAAAATTCATTCCTAATCTAATATAGCCCCCCGTTGTTTGAGGTTTAATTTAGCTTCGGGAGAGAGTCCGACAACACCGACAAATTTGGCATTTTCAACAATTGTATCGGTGAGATAAATTCCACTTAAATTAGAACCGCTTAAATCCGCATCACTTAAATTAGCGCGGGTTAAATTTGCTCCAATTAAATTAGTTTCTTTCAAATCTGCATAACGTAAATCCCGTTCTATTCCCCCCTGGGTGACAATTTCTTGAACCAGTCGCCATTTATCACTCAGTTGGGTGGTTTCATCAATTAAGGTTCCACTTAAATTTGCACCCCTAAGATCGGCCCCTAAAAGGTTAGCACTTGTGAGATCAGCCCCAATTAAATTAACTCCAGTGAGATTAGAATTGGTCAAAATTGCCCTAGTCAAATTCGCATTAATTAATTTAACATTAGTTAGATTAGCCCCGGTTAAATTAGCTCCAATTAGTTTAGTATAAATTAAATTAGCTCCACTTAAATAGGTATTAATTAAATGGGTGCGGTTAAGATAAGCACCAACTAATTTAGCTCCATTCAGATAGGCGCGACTTAGATCAGAACCACTTAAATCAGCGCCACTTAAATTAGCATTAATTAGGTTAACCCCGGTCAAATCGGCTTCGCTTAAATCCGCTTCTTGCAAGTCGGCATTAATCAAATTTGCTCCACTTAAATCGACACTACTTAAATCAACGCCATTGAGTTGAATCCCAATTAAGATGGCACCTCGAAAATCCCTTTCCCCGTGGGCGTATTTTTCTAGTAATTGTTTAATATCCATTGTTTAATGTTTAATCTAATTCGTGTTACCCTGACTCGACAATAAATTTGCTACTGATGAACAAAGATATCGGGGTTAAAATCTATAATTTATTGCGATTCCGACGAGCGGAACGTAATAATTTTACCCGATAAGGATCCGCATCAGTACGCCAGTAGACACGATAACCCCTGATTTGAGCACAATGATCTTCTAAACATTTTAACCAACCCAGGCGCGTTTGAATCAACCCAAAGTTATCGAATAGCCCCCATTTTTCCTCTTGGTCAGAGAGTTTTACCAACTGTTGATGGTGGGGATACTCTGGGGTGACTAAGGTGTGTTTACGATGCAAAATTGGAGGGTTGGGGCCATCATAAGTTTGATAGCTAACATGAAGATCCCGCAGGTCAATTTGCATACAGTTACTTAGGGTCGGATGGGTTTCGAGATCAAAATCTGCGGAAAATAAATAGGAAATTTTGGGAGTTTTGATATGAAACTTAATTAAGTTTGCCCCTTCAGGACGACCCAGGGTTTGACTAGCACATCCTTCATAGAGTCGCAGTAATGGAGATAGTTTTTCCAGTGCGCAAATATGAATCCAGAGGGAATTGGCTCGTTTTTGACCTACTTCACTGTTTTGGCAATGATTGGCAATAATTTTAGGATCACCCAGAGTATATAACATTAAATCTGCTAAATCACAAGATTTTCTATAACTACCGAATAAACCTTTTATATCATTTTTCATTGCTTCTGAAAGTTGAAACAGTTTCGGACGACGACTAAATCGACTTAAGGCAATATAAACCAGTAAATCTTGACGGCGTTTATGGGCGATTACGTCCCATTCTTCGGGATTTGTAACTTGTAAAATAATTTGAAAAGCTCGTTTAATAGTGCCAAATTCCTGTTGAATTTGTTCGGCTTCTGGAAGTTCAGTTTCCACGGGTAAACGACCGTGATCGCTGATAAATTCAATTAAAGGTTGGAGTAATTCTTGATAATCTTCAAACCGTTTTAAGTTTAAACGAATTCGGGGAGAAGTTAACCGAGATCGGAAGCGAGAAGCTCGAAATTTTTCGGCTTCGCTCTCATCTCTAAATACAATATAAACCCCTAAATCCAAGGGAATTGCATCAACAGTTAAGGCTTGATCAATATAAACTTTAAGTTCTTCCTGTTGATAATATTTTTGAAAGGTATTGCGACTGGTAATCACCCCATCTCCATACACCATAATCCCTTTTTCTTGAGCATCCACTAATACTTGGGCTGCAACAATTAAAACTTTTTGAGCTAAATTCCATGCTTGAATTAAGGCTTCCCGTCGTTCATTTTGACATTCAATTACATTAATTACATATCCCAAATTCACAATATCCGATTCTATTTGGGGAGTCTGTGGAAAATAATAAGGATCCCATCCGCTCCCTGTATACCCCTGTTCAGCTAACCGTTGAATATCTCCCCCATATCCACAACCATAATCAAAAAAAGTGCTATGTTCTTGAAATACTTCCGCTTCCAGGGCTAAACGCACCGGACGGGATAAATTTTTACGCGGAATAGCGGCGCGATGACGTTCGATTTTTGGTGAAAAATGCAAGGCATTTTCGGAATTAAATTCGGTTAAATCATTAGTAATTTCTGAAAGTTTCATCACTCGATGATCATAGATTTCTACCTCATGTTTATGTAAGTGTTGTTGCCAACCTTTACGAGTTCCAATGGTTCGATATAAACGGGTTTCTGGGTGAACAAATTCTTGAAGTGATGAAAGTTTAGGTATTTCTAATAATCCTAATCGTTCTTCGGTTTTGGTTAGTTGTTTAAACGTTTGGTAATTGGGATAATTGGCAGTTACAAAGGTTTCTTTTCGATGTAAAATTGGAGGATTATCACTATTAGAATAATCCATAATATTTACCTGTCCGGTTTTAACATTTACTTGAAAACTAGCTGTTAAGGCAGGATGGGGATCTTGATCAAAATCAGGATAAAACAAATAAGAAATTAATGATTGATTGGTATGAAATTTAATCAGAGTAAATGGTTTGAATGAAGGTAAATAAAAGCGACTTAATTGTTCGTATATTCTTAATACAATATTTAACTCAGGTAAAGCTGAACGATGAATATATAAAGCGTTGGGTAGTTTTTTTCCTAGAGAACTTTGTTGACAATATTGAGTAATAATATTCAGATTTTCAACAGTTATTAATAATTGATTGATCAAAATACAGGTCTGTTGATAACTGCCAAAATAGTTGCAGATTTCCCGTTGAAATTCGGTCGTAAAATCATCAAAAGCTTTCAGACGGGGGGGAACTTGTCTTTGTAGAGCTTGTATAGCCAAAAACATCAGCAAATCATTCCCAACAGCAACATCACGGTTAGGAGAATTCAGTTGAGTTAAAACCTCAGAGGTGGTAAGGGATTCCCCAGAGTAACTCTGGGGAGGAAAAACAAGATGATGACTACTACTCATTCATCTGACCCCCATGAAAACGTGGCAGTTTGTTCTGATTTTAAGGCAAGAAACCGGAATTAACAATTAAGAATAATGAAGTTTAACCTAAGAATTTCTTAACTATGGCTAACGAATCTCTATTTCCGTCTAAATCTCCATATCTGACAATCCCAACCCAACAAAATTCAATCATCCAACGTCGTCGGACTCATAAAGGGGTGATTTTATTATTATTAATTGGGTGTTTTTTTGGATGTTTAGGAATTAAACTGATACAGTTACAATTAATCGAGGGAGAATATAATCGTATTCGGGCGGAAAATAACCGTTTACGTCTGATTCCTGTCCCGGCTAAACGGGGTCAAATTTTAGACCGAAAAGGGGATTTATTAGCGGGAAGTCAACTCTCGCGTTCCGTATATTTATGGCCCCAAGAACAGTCTCCTGAACAATGGAAAATCACGGCGGAACAACTCCATGCTATTTTAAATCTTCCCGCTTCTGAGATTCTGCAAAAATTAGAAAAAACTGGATATAGATCTCGAATTCCAGTCAGAGTGAGTCCGAATCTTTCTGCTGAAATGTTTATTGGTTTAGCAGAAAAAGTGGAAAATTTACATGGTGTTGAAGTGCGGGGAGAATCTCGGCGTCATTATCCTAATGGAAAATTAGCGGCTCATATTTTAGGTTATATTGGAGAGGCAACACCGGAAGAATTAAAAGCAAATCCTAATTATCCGATGGGAATGATGGTCGGAAAAATGGGAGTTGAAAAATTAGTAAATTCCCAAATAAAAGGTATTTGGGGGAATAGATTAATTGAAGTCGATGCCAAAGGTCAGGAAATTCAAGAGTTAGGGTTGCAATCTCCTAAACCGGGTCAATCGGTGCAGTTAACCATAGATTTAGAATTACAAAAAACCGCCGAAAAATCCTTAGCAAATCGTCGGGGAGCGGTGGTGGTTTTAGATGTTAAAACCGGAGCTATTTTAGCATTAGCTAGTGGCCCAACTTTTGATCCTAATTTATTTATAAATCAGGTAACAAATCAGGACTGGAAAAAGCTACAAAGTGCGGAACAACCGTTATTAAATCGAGCTTTACAGGGATATCCTCCGGGTAGTACCTTTAAGATTGTCACCACCACGGCGGGAATTGAATCGGGGAATTTTTCCATTACTTCTAAAATCCCTACTGCTACATCAATTAAATTTGGGGGAATTTCTTTTAATGAACATGGAAAAGGTTATGGTATAATTGGATTTAAAGAAGCTTTAGCTTTTAGTAGTAATACCTTTTTCTATCAGGTTGGGGTGAAAACGGGGCCAGAAAATATTGCTAAATGGGGTAAAGAATTAGGAATTGCTGGGACAATTAATTTGGATTTATTGGGGTTAGATGGCGCAAATCCCGGGCAAATTCCTACTCCTAAAGAGAAAGAAAAATTATATGGCGAACCTTGGTATATTGGGGATACGGTGACCATGGCAATTGGTCAAGGTTTAGTCTTAGTCACCCCGTTAGAATTAGCTGTGATGGTTTCTACCGTGGCTAATAGTGGTTGGCGAGTTCAACCCCATTTATTAACATCTCAAACTAATACAATTCAAACAAAACCGATTAAAACTAAGATTTCTGTATCTACTTTAAATCTGATTCAAGCTGGGTTAATTGATGTAGTAAAAGAAGGAACTGGACGGGGATTAAATGATGGTTCAATTCCTTTAACGGGAGGTAAAACAGGAACCGTGGAAATCCATGGACAGCCTGATAATGCGATGTATGTGGGGTTTGGGCCTGCGAATAAACCGGAAATTGCGATCGCTGTTTTGGTCGAAGCCGGAGGATATGGGGCGGTTTCTGCGGCTCCGATTGCTCAGGATATTTTTAAAACCTATTTTAGCAATAGGAAATAGCCCCCCCAAACCCCCAGGGCTGTTTCATTTTCCATTGCCAACCCCTAAGACCTAACCCCCCAAGCCCCTTCCCTACTAGGGAAGGGGGAGTAATAAATAATTTTTTATGTTTAATAGTAATAATTAGTCCCCCCTCTCCTGCGAGGAGAGGGGTTGGGGGAGAGGTCACACAGTTTTTCCTAGAGAATGAAACAGCCCTGCGTGTACGGGGGGCTTGGGGAACTGTTCCCTGTTCCCTGCTATATATGTTGTTTTAACACCTGTTTTAAATATATTCCCGTGTAAGATTTATCATTTTTAACAATATCTTCCGGGGTTCCTTCGGCAATTAATTCCCCCCCTTTATCTCCCCCCTCTGGCCCTAAATCAATTACCCAATCTGCACAACGAATTACATCTAAATTATGTTCAATTACTAAAATAGAATTACCTTTATCCACTAATCTTTGCAATACATTTAATAATTGATGCACGTCATAAAAGGATAAACCCGTTGTAGGTTCGTCAATTAAATATAACGTTTTTCCCGTGGCTCTTTTAGATAATTCCGATGCTAATTTAACCCGTTGGGCTTCTCCTCCTGATAGCGTTGGGGCGGGTTGTCCTAACTGAATATAACCCAAACCGACATCCACTAAAGTTTGTAACCGACCTGCCGCCCTGGGGATATTTTGAAACACTTCTAAAGCTGTTTCTACGGGCATATTTAACACATCTGCTATCGAATATCCTTTATATTTTACCTGTAAGGTTTCCCTGTTATATCTGGCTCCTTTGCACACTTCACACTGCACATAAACATCGGGTAAAAAGTTCATTTCAATTATATTTACTCCTTGTCCGCCGCAGGCTTCACAACGCCCCCCTTTAACATTAAAAGAAAATTGTCCGGCTTTATAACCTCTAGCTTTTGCTTCAATTGTTTCTGTAAAAACCTCTCGAATAATATCAAAAACTCCGGTATAAGTTGCGGGGTTAGATCTGGGGGTTCGACCAATGGGAGATTGATCAATTACAATTACTTTATCTAATACTTCTAATCCTTCTATGGCTTTTAAATTCTTGGGAAAAGGCACTTTTTTGGTAAAATGATGTTGTAAAGCCGGATACAGTAATTCACTCATTAAGGTTGATTTTCCTGAACCAGAAACCCCCGTAATACTAACCAGTTTTCCTAACGGAATTTCGACGGTAATATTATTTAAGTTATTGCGGGTAGCGTTAATTAATTTAATCCGTTTTCCATTCCCCATTCTCCTCTCTGTGGGGGTCTCAATTTGCTTTCTTCCTGATAAATAAGCACCCGTTAAAGAGCGCTCAGTTTTTAATAAAACCTCTATATTTCCTTGAGCAACAATTTCACCGCCATGCACCCCCGCCCCCGGCCCAATATCCACTAAATGATCCGCCGCCCGAATAGTTTCTTCATCATGTTCAACTACAATTAAAGTGTTACCTAAATCCCGTAATTTTATTAAGGTATTTAATAACTTTGTATTATCCCGTTGATGTAACCCAATACTGGGTTCATCTAATACATATAAAACCCCCGTTAAACCCGCTCCAATTTGGGTTGCTAACCGAATGCGTTGGGCTTCTCCTCCTGATAGGGTAGATGCGGTTCTAGCTAAGGTTAAATAGTCTAATCCTACATCGAGTAAAAATTGCAATCTGGCTCTAATTTCCCGTAGGACTAATTCCGCTATTTTTGCTTGTCTTTCGGTTAAGTTTAACTGATTAATTCGGTTTAAACAATCCTGAATTGAAACTCCTGTTAATTCATCTATTTGATATTGTCCCACTCGCACCGCTAGGGCTTCGGGTTTGAGTCGTTTTCCCAGACAAACTTCGCAGGGTTGATCAATTAAATATTGTTCTAATTTTTGCTTTTGTAATTCGGAGGCACTATCTTGATATTGACGTTGTAATAATGGAATTACCCCGGCGTAGGGTCGATAATATCCTTTATTTTCTCGATAGCGAGAATCGGTTTCAATTAAAATAGGTTCCTCTGAACCATAAAGGATAATATGTTGTTGTTCTTTTGTGAGTTGATTCCAAGGGGTTGTAATCTCGAAACCAAAGGCTTGACCGATACTATGCAATATTGATAAATAATAGGAATTATCCTTTTCTGACCAAGGAGCAATTGCAGTATAAACTGGTTGAGTTAAGTCGGGAATTACTAACTCTGGGGAAAAGGTTTTTAGATGTCCTAAACCATGACAACTCGGACAAGCACCAAAGGGAGAATTAAACGAAAATAACCGAGGAGAAAGTTCTTCCATTACCGCCCCATGTTCGGGACAAGCAAAATTTTCTGAAAATATTAATTGTAAAGATTCTACGCCTTTAATTGAGGGGGTTTCAAAGTTATCTGGTTCTAAAGGATCGCGATGTTCTGGATCTTTTTGATCTTCAGAGTTTTCATTTGATCTATCATCTAAGAGTTTTATAATTGCAATTCCATTCGATTGTTTTAAACAGGTAGTTAAGGAATCGGCGAGACGTTCTTGTAATCCTGGTTTTTTAATTAAGCGGTCAATAACAATTTCAATATTATGGGTATGGTTTTTATCTAATTCAATATTTTCTGATAGTTCCAAAACCTCATTATTCACCCTAACGCGCACAAATCCTTGGGAGGCTAAACTAGATAATAACTTGCGGTGAGTTCCTTTTTTCCCCCTAACAACCGGAGCCAGGATAATAAATTTTGTCCGGTCTGGAAGTTCCATGATCCGATCGCACATTTCATCAATAGTTTGGGGCGCAATATTGCGATCGCACATCGGACAATGGGGCTGTCCCGCCCGACCAAATAGCAACCGCAAATAATCATAAATCTCCGTCACCGTCCCAACGGTAGAGCGAGGGTTATGGGAGGTGGATTTTTGGTCAATGGAAATGGAGGGACTCAAGCCATCGATCGCGTCGACGTCGGGTTTATCCAGTTGTCCCAGGAATTGGCGGGCGTAGGCGCTCAGGGACTCCACATAGCGGCGCTGACCTTCGGCGAAGATGGTATCAAAGGCGAGGGACGATTTCCCAGAGCCGGAAACCCCCGTAAAAACGATCAGGCGATCGCGGGGTAACTCCAAATCAACATTTTTCAAGTTATGTTGTTTCGCCCCCCGAATGCGGATGGTGTTGGGGGTGTTGTTGGGATAGGGTAGGGGGTCAGAGAGCAATTTTGAGTTCACTACATTTCGAGTGGTACAGTCCTTAATTATCTTAGCGTTACCATTGGCATCTGGGAGTTGTGAATCTGAAAAGGGACTGTTACTATATTATTAGATAGTAAAAATCAAAGTAATAAAATACAGGTTAAAGAAATGGAAATCAATATTGATAGTACAATCCTATCTGTAAAGTCTGAAAAACCTTTTCCGACCAGTCATGAACTCCAGCAGTTTATGGAATGGTTAAAATCCAATGAAACTCTCTTAGAAGCAGCTAAGTATTTAGGGAAGTATGAAAAACTAATCATTGAAAATACAATTCGATCTTTGAAGCACAGTCATCCTGATCTGTTTTTAACTTCACAGAGGGAGGAAAAAATAACTGGTGATATTAGTTTTTATCTATATTTAATCGGATACTCTTTAGTTGTAGATGATAAAACAGCATTACGTGAAGCGTTACAAACCAATATCCTTGATACGTTATCTTTATCTCCTAGCTGCTTAATTGAATCTCTCAATTTAATTAAGAATAATATTTTTCTGAAAGAAGATGCAAAACAAGAGATTTTAGAATATATAGACTATGCCATACAAAAAATTATTGAAAAGGACAAGGGCAAGAATTTAGAAGATGACAATTATCAGCTTCCTTTCTGGCAAAAAATCATAGAAATTGGTACAACTGTTTCTCAAGCAGAATGGGAAAAATTACCCAAAGATTTTTCTAAAAACTTTGAACATTATTTGTATGGGGTTGCTAAAGATTCATGAAGTTTATTTTCTTGGATACATCATATTTACAAGCTTTAGCTAACCCAGGTGATGATTTACATCAACGTGCCATAGAAGTAACAGAAAAGCTGGGTGCATTTGTTCCTGTTACCAGTGAAATGGTACTTACGGAACTTTTGAATGCCCTATCGAGCAAAGGTCGGTATTTGCGACAAATTGCACTTGAGATTACTACTAAATTACAAAATGATTCACAGGTTGAAATAGTTCTTCAAACTAGCGAATTGTTTAAAAGTGCTGTTGAATTTTATAGTCAAAGATTGGATAAGGGTTACAGCTTAACAGACTGTGCTTCAATGTTAATTATGCGTCAAAAAGGAATTCAAGATATTTTGACTTATGATAAACATTTTCTGCAAGAAGGGTTTAATGCTTTGCTTAGAGAATAAGATAACCTTTAGAGGGTATTATAGAAAGAGGTTGACCCAATATGACCGAGATCAAGATTAATAGTGCAATGGATGAAGAAAAAAAGAAACGCTTAGAAGCTAAAGGTTGGAAAGTTGGAAACTGTTGCTGAATTTTTAAAACTAACACCGGAAGAAGTGTTATTAGTTGAAATTAAATTAGTATTAAGTCGTAGTTTAAAAGAACGTCGTCAAAATTTGATGACACAATCAGAGTTAGCTGAAAAAATTCATTCTAGTCAACCGCTTATTGCTAAAGCAGAAAATGGGGATGGTTCGGTTTCTATTGAGTTGTTAATTAAGGCTATTTTAGCGACGGGTGCAACTCCTCAAGAAATCGGAGATTTAATTTCTAGTATAGGGTAATTAACAATATAGAGAGCGATCGCATTTAAGCATTTGTAGGGTGGATGGAATCAAGTGAAAACTAATATCTAATAAAATTAGGTTAGAAATTAAGTAACAAAACCCAGCCTACAATATTAAATTAGTAATTATAACTATTTACCTCGCTTTCTAGTAGACTGTTCTGATAAACTGCTAAAACCTTTTGTCCACTCACACTGAAAAGTTTTATCTATTAAGTCTTTTAGGCAAATTACCTTAATAGTTTTATTATGAAATGAACCATATCTATTTTGGATATTAATAATTTCACATCCTATGCCTTTTAACTCATTAGAAAAGGAAACTTCTCCAACATAATCTCCATCATCAACAGTATTACAATCTTCTACCGATTCATCTAGCTTCCAACATACAATCTGATCAGTGACTACTAATGGATGGTTAAATATCTCATTGGTTGAAAATGTATATTTATATTCCAAGCCTTTAAGTTCTTGTTTTAATTTATCATCATTAAATTCTGCTGCTAAACTATCAATTCCTTGACCGGAAAAATTTAAAGGTCTTAGCCAAAAACTAGAGTAAGGAGATTTGGCAGGAACCAAATGAGCTAACAGTGTATATAACGCACCGACTCCATGTTCCTCTCCTAAACTAGGAATCAAAAACTTTTTACCTTTTAAAACTTCAATATCTAAAAGATGAAAGTGATCTCTTTGAATTATGGCATTTTTCGCTTTATCGAATTGCTTGACTTGAACTTCGATCTTGGGTTCACTAAATTCACTTCCTATTCTCTCTATCAACTGTTTAAAAATTTTGCTATCATTCCAAGCTCGATCTAGGAAGCTTTTAATCTGTTCTAAAAACTGCTCATTTCTTAAAATTTTAATTGATGATTCACTTAAGGAATTTCTATTTGTTACCAACTGAAAACTACCGTTAATCATCAATACATAATGTGTTTGCGCTTTACTATCACTCAAAACCATATAATCTTGTAATAAACTATGATTAAATATTTCATTATAAGAACATATCTTTACTCCTTCAGAGCAAACAAAAGTTCCTCTTTGTGAACTGAATCCAATGCCTGATTTCTTTTTTCCTTGGCGATCTAATTCTTCATAAGATTCTAAAGCTCTTCGATTCCCGTCAATAGCTAAAACCAGACAGTATGTAATTCCATCATATTTAAACGCATGGGCACTACGGTAATAAAATCTACCAGTATTCAGCCGTTTGATTTCTGCTGGTGGTTTTGATATATAATCTTCCATTCCAGGGATAATATCCGGCTTGTCAATGTAGGGGTATCCAGACGGAATCTTTTCTAATTTACCTTTTTTTGCAGTGCAATTCCAAATAAAAAGCTGGCATTTATCATTATAGGTAAGAGATGAAGTTTTGAAATTTTTAGCGTCTATTGCTCTAAACCCTGTTCTTTCATGATCTAAGATTCTAACATCTCCATGTCTGGTATAAAATCTAATGTAAGTTTTTATGTAGGGATACTTCCTGCTAGTTGTACTGTAGTAATCATAGTAGTTTGAAAAATTATCAACTTCTAAATTTTTGACAAGAATTAGGGTTCCTGTTTCAAGATGCGATTGGTGGAAATACTTTTGGTCTAAATGATCAAGAATACCTACTGTTCGAGCATCAGGTTGAGGGAGTAAGTTCTTTAATGTTAACCAAGGTCTAATATTTTCTTGAACTTCAATGTTATCTTTTTCAGAGTCTAAAGTATCTCTGGGATTATCTATAATTACGGAACGCCAATAAGATTCATTGTCCTCTTTACATCGAGTAATTAGTGCGAATTTTCCTGAAGCAAAGCAAAGTTTTGAGCCTTGACATTTATATCCTATAGATTTTCCAGGAGTTTTAGTTGAAAGACCTATTGAGAAGAAAGCATCTATTGGAGTAACTCCATTAACTTCTTTTTGAGAACTTATACCACTGCCGTTATCAATAAATATAAACCCATTATATTGAAGTAAAGGATATATTTCAATAACAGATGCTTCAGCATCATAGGAGTTTGAAATTAGCTCTCGGATTACTTCACAGGGATCTTTCCTATTAACAGATAATTCTAATAAAGTATGTTTGTAATTAATACGACAACGAATCTTCCGGTTATTTTGAGACATAATGGTTATTTTATTCGGGATTTAATTTTGATTGGTCACTATTTACATATTTTTATTCTATTCTATTCTAAAAGATAAGTAATGTCAAGTAAGACAACCTACCTTTTTGCTTACCTAGTTCCCAGGTAGGAACCTGGGAATGTATTATCATAGTTTTTTAATAAGGAATCCAGTCTAATTTGTCTAACCACTCCTCCGCTTCAGTAATCTCCCAAATTAACACTAAAGATTCTGACCAAGTTCTAATTGTACCACCTGGACGTAGCCAAACTAAGCCCCAAATATGACCACCTTTTGCCCAATGATCCTGCAAATGTCCTCCCATACTATTGCGGTTATCGGTTACTAATAATCGTTGCGATACTTCCAAATAATTCAGCAATTCTGGATCAAGAGTTCCTAACGGGGGTGCTTCTGGTTCTCCCACTCGGATGATATCAATATCTGAATTAAAACGTTGTACTGCCAACTTCAATTTTGGCGGTAAATTTTCATCAAGGAGAAACCGAACTTTCATATTTTAATTTCTCCTGTTCTCTCTGTTGCTTAATCGCTTGTAAACGTTTTCTTAACGGTGAAGGATGAGTTATAAACTCTTGATAATGCTGTTCTTGCTGTTTCCATAATCGCAATAAATAAGCATCCATCGCAGAACGATTTTGTAAATAATAGGTAATCACCGCATAAATTTTTTCAAGGTTGAGGGTGGGTAACTCCTGTAAAATTTGTTCTGGGGTGTATCCATCCAGATAATATTTGATCACATCCTCAATACCAATGCGATGACCTTTCAGGTGAATTTCATCAGGATTAATAAATTCTAAGTAATCTTGTAATTGCATGGTTAAAACGATACCTTATATTGTTCTTCAGCAAATTGCTCAAAATCTCGAAATCGTCCCTGTTCAAAATCTTCTAACCCTCGTTTAATGCCCTCAATTGCTGCTTCTGTATCATCCGTTTCCCCTGTTAAGATTTGATTGAGAAGTTCAGTGACAACATAATTAATATCCTGTCCTTGCTTGGTGGCTTTTTCTCGTAGTTTTGCTTCGAGTTCGGGAGTCAGTGTTACAACAATTGACATAAATATTTTTTGAGTGTTGTTAACCTTTGGAGGATATTATAGCAAGAAATAAGAGCGATCGCTATTTTAAACTGTTCTGGCTTTCTTTTATTCGGGTAAAAATTCAAGGGATAAAATCTCTGCTAAGGTATAGGGACAAATTTCTGGAAATAAAGATAACCCGGTTTCTCTTTCCGCGCTCAGAGTTGCCAAAGGGTAAACATCTTCTATCGCTTCAGTCAAATTAGGTTGAAGACTAGGATTTTTTTGCAGAAGTTTTTCTAAACGAAGACGTTGCTCTTTGATGGTTAATTGCCAACTACGAGAGCGTAAGTTAGGCTGAAATTGCCATTTTAATAAGTGCATAATTAAGAATTCTAATCTACTGTCTAAATGATTATAAATTAGGGTAAAAGTTGAGATTCAATCAAACTTAAACCCCAATTCAGAGTAATTTTTAACCCCTTGATTACAATTTCATGGTTAAACTAATCCGTTTTAACTTCTCATTAATTTCCATAACTCGCACTTTAACAACTTGTCCCACTTTAACAAATTTATTCGGATCATCGACAAATTGATCGGCGAGTTGGGAAATATGAACTAACCCATCTTGATGGACTCCAATATCAACAAATGCACCAAAAGCAACTACATTGGTCACACTTCCTTCTAATTCCATTCCTATTTTTAAATCGGATATTTCTTTAATTCCTTCTCTGAATGTGGCATATTTAAACTCAGCCCGGGGATCTCGTCCGGGTTTTTCTAATTCGCTAATAATGTCTTTTAAAGTAGGAGTTCCGATGGTATCAGTAACATATTTATCCAGTTTCACCGATTTAATTTTATCCTTAAATTGACTAATATTATTTAAGGTAACGCCTACATCCTTCGCCATAATTTCCACGACCGCATAACTTTCGGGGTGAACTGCGGTATTATCTAAAGGATTAACACCTCCTCGAATTCTTAAAAATCCCGCCGCTTGTTGAAAGGCTTTTGGGCCTAATTTAGCGACTTTTAACAGTTCTTTCCGGGTTTTAAAAGCTCCATTTTCATTCCGATAATTGACAATATTTTGAGCTACTGTTGGGGTAATTCCTGACACAAAGGTTAATAATTCCTTAGAAGCGGTGTTTAATTCCACTCCCACATAGTTAACACAACTTTCAACAGTATCATCGAGTTTTTTCTTTAATAATTTCTGATCTACATCGTGTTGATATTGTCCGACACCAATGGATTTTGGATCAATTTTTACTAATTCTGCTAGGGGATCTTGTAACCGTCGTCCGATACTAATTGCACCCCGCACCGTTAAGTCTAAATCGGGAAATTCTTGCCGCGCCACATCACTAGCGGAATAAATGGATGCACCGGATTCATTAACCATTACTTTGATCGGTTTTCGCTCTAATTTAGCAATAATTTCCGTTATAAATTCATCGGTTTCTCGTCCGGCGGTTCCATTTCCGATCGCGATTAATTCTATTTTATATTTATCAATTAATTGTTTAACTTTTTTTGCTGCTTCTTGACGTTGACCTGCTGCTTGATGGGGGAAAATTGTATGATATTCACAGAATTTTCCGGTTTCTGATAATACTGAAACTTTGCACCCAGTTCTAAACCCGGGGTCAATAGCTAAGGTGGGTTTCATTCCCGCAGGGGAGGCGAGTAATAATTCTCTTAAATTTGATTCAAAGGTTTTAATTGATTCTAAATCGGCGTAGGTTTTGCGATCGCTTCTAACTTCACTAATTAACGATGTTTTCATTAACCGATTAAAAGCATCTTTTAACATCGGTTGATAGAATTTTATAATTATCGGATTTTTGGTTTTAATTTCCTGGGATTCTAAATGAGACTGCACAAAATCTTGATCAAATTCAATTTCAACTTTTAAGATTCCTTCGGTTTCTCCCCGCAATAATGCTAACAGATTATGGGGTTTAATATCCTGTACATTTTCTCGATATTGGCGGTACATTTCAAATTTAGTTGATCCTTCGGGATAGTCTTCTTTGACTAGGGAAACAAATACCCCTCGATTGATTAAATATTCTCTTAAATAGGCTCGTAAATTAGCTTTTTCGGATAGGATTTCTGCTAGAATATCAGAGGCTCCATTTAAGGCATCTTCAATAGTTTTAACACCTTTTTCTTCGGAAATATATTTTTTTGCTTCTGCGTTTAAATCAAAACTTGGGGAATTGGGTTGATTAAAATTAGCAATAAATTGAGCTAGGGGTTCTAATCCTTTTTCTTTGGCAACGGTGGCGCGAGTTCTGCGTTTAGGTTTGTATGGTAAATATAAATCTTCTAGTTCGGTTTTTTGTAAACAGGTTTCGATTTGTTCTCGGAGTTCATCGGTAAGTTTTTCTTGGGATGCGATCGCTTCTAAAATACTTTTTTTCCGGTCTTCCAATTCTGTTAAATAGGTATAACGTTCTGAGAGATCCCGCAGTTGAATTTCATCTAAGGAACCCGTAATTTCTTTCCGATATCGCGCTACAAAAGGAATGGTTGCTCCCTCGAAAAACAGTTCTAGGGCGTTTTCTACCTGAAAGGGTTTAAGAGACAGTTCTTGAGCGAGAATTTGAGAAATATTGAGCATAGGATTCAAAATTAATAGTGACTGTATTTAACCTTAATTCTATCATATTTAATTCAAAAGAATAGCCCTAAATTTTGTATTTTACCAAACTCGATAGAAACTATAGCAATCCTATTTGAGTTGTGTTTAAAATCCCTGATCAAAAGGGAACACCGGAACAGCCCCCCCAAACCCCCCGTGCACGGGGGGCTAGGGGGGGGAGGGATCTAGGGTAATACTTCTGGCCGTTTCATATCAGTATTGAAATGTTACAACCTATTTAGGATTGCTATAGCAAAATAGCTTATAGTTATAAGTTATCTGAATTTTAGAACGTTATGCAACACGTTAAATATTCGTCGATTATTCATGCCCCTGTAGAAGTAGTTTGGGAGTTTCATACCCGCCCCGATATTTTGCAAGTGTTAACTCCCCCTTGGCAACCTGTAGAAATTCTGCGACGGGAAGGAGGATTAGAAATAGGGGCAATGTCTGAATTTCGGATAGGATTAGGGTTGTTTTCCGTGCCATGGCTTGCGGTTCATACTGAATATAAACTATATCAGTTATTTACCGATGAACAACAGGAAGGAATACTGGAAAGTTGGGTGCATCGACATCAATTTGTGGCGGAAAATGGTCACACCCGTCTAACGGATGCGATCGCATTTTCCCTACCCGGTGGAGTCTTAGCAGAACAAATATTACAAAGTTGGGTTAATAGTCGTTTACAAGATATGTTTCATTATCGTCATCAAGTCACAAAAAAGGAATGTGAAACCTGAATCAGTCATCAGTCATCAGTTACCAGTTATCAGTTATCAGTTATCAGTTATCAGTTATTAGTTATTAGTTATTAGTTATCAGTTATTAGTTGATTGACAACCCATAATCCATTACCAATTCGTAATTCGTAATTAGAATTACTATTTTTGTTGAACCGGTTTGACTAAATAGTCAGAGGAAATCGGTTCTGCTTTTTTTTGATAGACTAACCCTTGGTAAATCATCGAGGTAACTTCCCCATAAGTCGCCGATTGGTTGGGATTTAAGGTATTTTTATCAGGATAATTAACCACTAATCCGGCTTCTGTTGCTGCTGCAACACCTTCAATTGCCCAAGGCGGAATTTGATCCGCATCCTTAAATATTTTTAGGGTTTCTTGGGAATTAGTCGCAGGTTTTAAGCCTAGCCCACTCGCTAAAGCCACTAAAACTTGAACCCGAGGAATCGACTGTTGGGGTTTAAATATATCCTGGGGATATCCCGCCAAAAAACCCGATTGATTAGCCGATTTCAGATCGGATTTATTCGCAGAGTTTTGAGGAATATCTTTAAATTGAATAGCAGGTTGTTTAGGTTGAGGATTAAACGCTTTTTGTAGTTCAGTTGCAAATTGTTCCCGGGTAATTTTTTCATCGGGTTTAAACTGTTTTTGATCCGATTGAACAGCCCGATTTTGATTAGCAAAATACAGGATAAATGGAGTCGCCCAATAGGATTCGGTCGTTGTGGAAGATGGGACAACGGCAGAAGGTAAAGGGGTTGTACAAATATTTCCTGTCGTGGGTTGAACCGAACAAGCGGTTTTTGTTGAAGTTTTGTTCTGGGACTGAGTGCCTGGGATAATTTGGGGTTTGAGGGCGGGCTGAATCGGTTTCTGTGCCGGAGTTACAAAGACTAATCCCAAAATAGCTGATTGAGGTTGTTTCACCTGTGGTGTCGGTGAAATGGGGGTTGTTATTGCTGGGGTGGGAGTTTCCGAGAGAGGGGAAACCCCATCGTGAGGGGAATCTTTTGGGATTTTGGCGACACCTGGATTGGTTGAAGGGATTAGGGTTGTGGGGGAGGTTAAATTGGGGTTGAAAACTAATTTTCGGTTGGATTGACTTAAAACCCAATATAAAATTGTCCCAATTGTGGCCAGGGCGACAACAATGGCGATGATCTCATCTAGGGGGAGATTAGACCGAGGATTGGGGGGATAGGATTGTGACATGGATTCGGTGGCTAAATTAATTTCGGAATAATAAAGCACCCCTTAATTGGGATGAAGGAGTGCCTTTCAAATAGACAAAAAACGAGGGGAATTTAGGGGATAAAATCCACCTCGTTTTAACAAGTCCAAAGACTAATTGATAACTCGCAATCCGGCGGATTCTGGGTTATATCCTTCCATTTCTACGGGTACGGATTTAACGTTCCAGATTTCGTTACAATATTCGCCGATGGTGCGATCGCTTGAGAATTTACCCATCCGCAGGGCATTGAGAATCGACATTCTCGTCCATTTTTTGGAATCTTGAAATGCCACACTAACTTCCCGTTGACAATCAATATAGGATTGATAATCAGCAAAAAGCATATATTCATCGTGGTACATCAAGGAATCTACCAAGGGTTTAAACATTTCCTGATTACCATGGGAGAAATAACCGGAGGAGATTCGATCAATCACGGCTTTTAATTCCGGGTTATTATTATAGTAATCGCTGGGTTTATAGCCCTTTAATTTCAAATTATAAACTTCTTCTGCGGTTAATCCAAACAGGAAGAAATTCTCAAACCCGGCTTCTTCACGGATTTCAATATTTGCCCCATCCAGAGTTCCAATAGTTAAGGAACCATTCATGGCAAATTTCATGTTTCCAGTTCCAGAGGCTTCTTTTCCAGCCGTAGAAATTTGTTCGGATAAATCCGCCGCCGGATAGATGCGTTGACCCAAAGAAGCGTTAAAGTTCGCCAAAAATACCACTTTTAAGCGTCCCCGGACATCGGGATCTTTATTAACAACTTCCGCAACGGCATTAATCAATTTAATGATTAATTTTGCCATGAAATAACCGGGGGCTGCCTTTCCTCCAAAGATAAAAGTCCGAGGACAAATATGGGTATTGGGGTTCTGTTTGATCCGGTTATACAGGGTGATAATATGCAGCACATCCAGATGTTGACGTTTGTATTCGTGAATCCGTTTCACCTGAATATCAAAAATAGAGTGGGGGTCAGCTTCAATCCCATTAAATTTCCAGATATAATCGGCTAACAGTTTCTTGTTGTACAGTTTAATTTGATGCCATTGTTCGCAGAATTCGGGATCATCAACGTAGGCCTCTAATTGACGCAGTTTGTCTAAATCTTTCAGCCAACCGTCCCCAATTTTAGAACTATAAAATTCGGACAAGGTGGGATTACTTAATAAAATCCACCGTCGAGGGGTGACACCATTAGTTTTATTGAAAAACTTCTCTGGCCAGAGTTTATAGAAATCCCGCAGGGTATCTTGTTTCAACAATTCCGTATGTAGGGCGGCGACGCCATTGACCGCATGACTACCGACGCAGGCTAAATGAGCCATGCGGACGTATTTTTCTCCGCTTTCTTCAATCAGAGATAACCGTCCAATTAAGTCATTATCCCCAGGATACCAACGGCGCACATCTTCAATGAAACGGCGGTTAATTTCATAGATGACTTGCAAATGACGGGGTAACAAATACTCAAACAAACCCACAGACCATTTTTCTAGGGCTTCGGGTAACAGAGTATGGTTGGTATAGGCAAAGGTTTTTTGGGTGACTCGCCAGGCGGAATCCCAATCAATGCCATATTCATCCAACAATAATCGCATTAATTCCGCGATCGCAATCGCCGGGTGGGTGTCATTCAACTGAATAGCAGCAGTTTCATTCAGGTTAGAAAGACTGCTGTTGTGCTTGAGATGGCGTTTGATAATATCGCGCAGAGAACAAGCCACAAAGAAATATTGTTGTTCCAGGCGCAATTGTTTACCCTGGGGGGTGTTGTCATTGGGATATAGAACTTTAGAGATGGTTTCCGATCGCATTTTATCGGCGACCGCCCCGTCATAATTTCCGGCGTTGAAGGCGTCAAAGTTAAAAGCGTCACTAGCTTCGGCTTTCCACAGTCGCAGGGGGTTGACGGTATTGGTATCATAGCCGGGAACGGGCGTATCGTAGGGAATCCCAATCACGGTTTTAGCCGGAATCCAACGAATTCGTTCCCGGCCTTTTTCGTCGTGATAAGTTTCGGTATGACCCCCAAAGTTAACATCAATGGCCTGGTCAGGGCGGGGAATTTCCCAAGGATTACCAAATCTTAACCATTTATCGGGGATTTCAGCCTGCCAGCCATCCTGCATAATTTGGTGAAAAATCCCAAACTCATAACGAATTCCGTAGCCCACGGCGGGAATTTCCAAGGTGGCCAGGGAGTCGAGGAAACAGGCGGCTAATCGTCCTAAACCCCCATTTCCTAAGCCGGGATCGGGTTCTTGTTCGAGGAGTTCATCTAAATCCAGTCCCGATTCTTCCACGGCCTGACGGATGCGATCATACAGGTGGAGGTTAATTAAACTGTTCCCCAGGTGTCGCCCCATCAGGAATTCGGCCGATAGGTAGTAAACGATTTTGACGTTATTGTCATCGTAGGTTTTAAAGGTTTTCAACCAACGGCTTAACAGGCGATCGCGCAGGGTATAGGCCAAGGCCATATAAAAATCTTCCTTGGAGGCAATGGCTTCATATTTGCCAAGCTCATAGAATAGATTATCGGCAAACGCCCGTTTCAGGGTTTCCACACTGGTTCCAGTCCGATCATCCTCAATTTGGATGGGACATTCATTAACAGGAATTAACGGTTCAGTCATTTATTCTCCTTTCGTGGGCATCAATCAATGTTAAAGGATTATCCAGTTAATAGAATACAGACTCGCGCTGAGTTCGTGATGTTGTATTCATGATGGTTTGCTGATATTTCCCCTCTGGATGTTTCTAATAGCGGAAAACTTATTGAGAACTTAGGGTTGATCAAGTTGGGACATACTTTAGCCTGTTTCTCTTGGCTAGATCATCCCCCTGGGGAAATCCTGACATTGGGGGATAGTCCCAGAATATCAATATTTGTATAGGTATTTGTATAAGTGTTGAATTCAATATATACTGGTAATGGAATTACTGTACTCAGGGAGATCCAGGGGTTAGTTCTGCTGTTTTCGACCTGCTACTCAACAACCACACATCTTTCAACTAGATTTCTAATCTTGTCTTCCTTGTTACCAATGGACAATTTTTAGGAATCACACTACTGGATTTTTTTAATTAATTTCTGCTGCGTACTGTTTAGGCATAACTGACAAAAGCAACGGAAGCATTTGTGATGCCCGTTTTTTGTGTTTTTTTTCACTTGAATGGAGACGATAAAATTATGTTGACTTTTGTGTTGTCTTGTGTTGTCAATGGGACTGTTTTTTTACCTGAATATTCTCGAATGATCACCAATATTGGGAGTAATTCTATGGTTGAAATAGCTGTTTCTCCCCAATCATTAATAGTTCTAGCTCAAGTTCGCAAACATGGCGAGGATGATCCGATTGTTCCTCCGAATTAAATATAGCAACCGCGATTAGTTATTAAGATAATATATAGGCTGTCATTCGGTGCCCACGCACCGAATCCCTGTCCTAATTGTGATGGCGACGGCTATAATATTTGTGAGCTAAACTGTTGAGCATCTAAATCTGAATTCTATGAGCGAAAGAACACTATTTGATAAAGTATGGGAGTTGCATACCGTTGGAACCCTATCATCAGGACAAACTCAACTTTTTATTGGTTTGCACCTGATTCATGAAGTCACCAGTCCCCAGGCGTTTGCCATGTTGCGCGATCGCCATCTCAAAGTCCTGTATCCTGAACGCACAGTCGCCACAGTAGATCATATCGTTCCTACGGATAACCAGGCTCGTCCATTTGTGGATACCTTAGCGGAAGAAATGATGCAGTCCCTAGAACAAAGCTGCAAAACACACAATATCCGTTTTTATAATATCGGTTCTGGGAATCAAGGGATTGTTCACGTGATCGCACCGGAACAGGGGTTAACTCAACCCGGGATGACCATTGCTTGCGGAGACTCCCACACCTCCACCCATGGGGCATTTGGAGCGATCGCCTTTGGCATCGGGACATCTCAAGTGCGGGATGTGCTGGCGTCTCAAACCCTAGCGTTAGAGAAACTGAAAGTGCGCCGGATTGAGGTAAATGGGGAACTAGCCCCTGGAGTATACGCAAAGGACGTGGTGCTCCATATTATCCGAACATTGGGGGTAAAAGGGGGCGTAGGTTACGCCTATGAATTCGCTGGAAGTACCCTTGAGGGGATGTCCATGGAAGAACGGATGACGATCTGTAATATGTCCATTGAAGGGGGTGCTCGATGTGGCTATGTGAATCCCGATCAGGTGACTTACGACTATTTACAAGGTCGGGATTTTGCCCCCAAAGGGGAGGACTGGGAAAAAGCGGTGGCTGGGTGGAATAATATCCGTAGTAGTACGGATGCAGTCTATGATGATGTAGTCAAATTTAATGCCGCCGAGATTGCTCCCACCGTAACTTGGGGGATTACCCCGGGACAGGGTATCGCCGTTAATGAGTTGATTCCGACTTTAGAGCAGATTACCGAAACTGATCGGGAAGTTGCAAAAGAAGCCTATCAATATATGGAGTTTACCCCCGGAACCCCAATTCAAGGGACAAAAGTAGACGTCTGCTTTATTGGTAGTTGTACCAATGGCCGCCTCAGTGACCTGCGCGAAGCTGCTAAATTTGCCCAGGGTCGGAAGGTCGCCAATGGGGTGAAAGCCTTTGTAGTTGCTGGTTCAGAACGGGTGAAGGTTGCAGCCGAAGCCGAAGGGCTCGATAAAATCTTTGAAGCGGCGGGGTTTGAATGGCGCGAAGCCGGGTGTTCGATGTGTTTGGCGATGAACCCCGATAAATTACAGGGAAATCAACTGAGTGCATCTTCCTCTAACCGCAACTTTAAAGGTCGTCAGGGTTCGGCCCAAGGACGCACATTGTTAATGAGTCCGGTAATGGTGGTGGCTGCTGCGGTCAACGGGGTAATTACGGATGTGCGGGAGTGGTTATGAACACACTTCATCCCCTGAGTAAGCCAGGGCTATTTCGTTGTCGGTTAAGACGGGGAAAAGATAGGGAGATGGAGTGAATTCATCAAAATTTTAATTGATCAACATTGACTATAAAATGGTGATCAATTCTTCACACAAACTAAAAGATTTCAACCATGAGCAAAATTAAAAGTATTTCAGGAAAAGGGATTCCTTTAGTTGGGAATGATATTGATACCGATCGGATTATTCCAGCGCGGTTTTTACGGTGTGTTACCTTTGATGGATTAGGGGAACAGGTCTTTGCCGATGATCGCCAACAAATGCAGGGAAAACATACCTTTGATTTACCCGAATATCAAGGAGCCAATCTATTAGTTGTTAATGCGAATTTCGGTTGTGGTTCATCCCGAGAACACGCGCCACAAGCTATCAATAAATGGGGGATTCAAGGGATTATTGGTGAAAGTTTTGCCGAGATATTCTTGGGCAATTGTGTCTCAATTGGGATTCCCTGTGTCACCGCAGAACCAGAGGATATCAAGACGATTCAAGAGGCGTTAAAAGTTAATCCTAAAGTGGCTATTAACCTAGATTTAGAATCAATGAAAGTCCATTGTGGAGATTTAACTATTGATGTAAATATGAATGCAGGTTCTCGTCAATCTTTTATCACCGGAATGTGGGATAGTTGCGGACAGTTAATTGCGAATGTTGCGGAAATTCGAGAAACAGCTACAAAATTACCCTATCTGAATTGGGTCAGTTAAATCCCAAAAAGGGCACGGAAAGGGTTGAATTAGAAGAAAATCTACAACCCCAAGGATCTAAACCGATTAGTTTAAAGCGTCTTCCAAATTAAACGGGATTGATATTAATTTAATTTCGTCTAATCAGTTTCAATTTATTTCTGTATAATAAGAAACTGTATTCGATATAAATTATGTATCTATTCTCGTTCCAAGATTAAATTCATTTCCTTTTTTATAATCTCCTCTCGTTGGACTAATTGACTTAATCCTTCTGCTTCATATTTACCTTCAAAAGCTTCGAGTGCTGCTTTTTCCAATGCCAAATCATAAGCATCTTCCAGGGTTGTTACTAATTCTGTATCAGTCATATAGGTTCCTTTTGCTTTTTCACGAGAATTAGTGCGTTGAATTTGCTTGACAGAATTGCGAATAGAAAGATTCCAAAACCTAGTTGTGCGGTTTTCAGCAGATTGCTTAATCAGGTGCAGAAGCAAAATAATCCCATAGCTAAATATTTTATTCAGTTTATCAGATTTGCTCATTTCTTCTAATTCTTCTACAATTAACAAAGCTTCTGTTATATTGCCTTGGTGCAGGAGTTCTTTGATGGTAAGTAATTCTTCCATATTCGTTATTTTTGCAGTGGTGCTGGTCATTAATTATATGTGATTACTTATGATCCGCAATGACTTATCATCCCGTAATTATTGTAGATAGTGGAATTCTAGTAGCTTACTACAGTGTCAAAGATCGCTATCATCAATTGCTATTTCTGAACGGCTGAATATTCCGGCTATTGCTACTTTAGATAACGAGAATGCAGCTAATTTTTTGCGAAATCTTGCTAGTCAGTCAAAAGTTTTGTGATATCATGATCAACGGTATAAGTTTCTAACTAAACTATCTTGAGTGAGATTTGTACAGCAGTCACCCCTGGTCAACCTTTGACCGATTTCCAAAAAACAGGCTTGGAATGGGTGGGGCGTCTACATGGTGGACGAGATGTGGTACTGGCGATTGACCTAACCGAAAGTGTTGGTTTGAATGATGAAGGCCATATTCGCTTACGCCAAATTGTTGAAGACAGCTTAAAATCAGGAGATACGGTTTATGTTGTGCCTTTTGCTACAAAAGTTAATCCTTTAGAACCGGAGATTAACCCCCTAAAATTGGAAGCCGCAATTCAGTTTAAGGGGAAAGCTGATGTAGAAAAGATTTTGCAATTGATTCCGTTTCAGGCGAATCTGAATCTGCAAAATACTGATGTTCAACGGGCTGAGTTAACTATCTATCAAGGTTTAGCGGATCTGAATCAATGTCGTTTAACCCAGAATCAACCGATTAAACCCCAATCGGTGGTTTGGATTACCGATGCACAACTATTCACGAAATCCCCCGCGAATTCCCAAGAATGGATAGAAACCCCAGGGGACAGTCCCTTTCGAGTGGGAACGTCTCAAGAAACACAACAGCGTCAAGAGTGGTTAGAAAAATTACCATTAACTCCCCGTTCTCTATCAATTAAAACCCAAGATCAGCAAAAATATAACCTTACTATTGTTGATCTTCCCCCCACTGTCCAAGAATTTTGTACTCCTACACCCGGATTTAAACAAACTTGTTTAGTCCCCCCGTATTTATGGAAACAGTTATCCTTACCTGCGTTAACTTTAGTCATCCTAATTCTAGCTAGTATAGGTCTAGGAATTAAAATTTATCATCTCAATAAAAAATGGAAAATTACCATCAATTTCACAGATAAAAAAACAGAAGAACAAACCGTTTATCTTCGTAATCATCAAAGAATTTCTATAGGTGAATATGAATCTAAATGCAACCATTCTATTGATACACCAGGAGCAGAAGTTCGAGGTTATTTAATTAGGAAAGGAGAAAAATTATATTTAGAACCAATCCCAGATAGTCTCCTTGAATATAACGGTCAAAACGTGACTAAAAAAACACCTATATCGGGTGTTTCATTTCAATTAAATTGTCCCTATTCAAGAACAGGAAATTCTAAAGCAAAAAAGAATTACGAATTTACAATTAAAATTCAAAAATAACCAGGGAAAAATTCATCATGCAATCTAACGACTATCAACTGCAAGGAATTCAACGGACAATTTGTATTGGATTAGGAGGAACTGGACGAGACGTTTTAATGCGACTGCGACGGTTAATTGTGGAACAGTATGGGGATTTAACAAAATTGCCAGTTGTTAGTTTTGTTCATATTGATACCGATAAAACAGCAACTCAAGGCTCAAGTTTAAAAACAGGTAATACTTATCGGGGTGTTGATTTAAGTTTTCGAGATTCTGAAAAAATTAATGCGATTCTAACCGCCGCAGAAGTGACTAATTTTGTTCAGGGAGTAGAACAGCGTTCTAGTTATGATCGTCAAGGGCCTTATGATCATATCTCGCGGTGGTTTCCACCCCAGTTACTGCGTAATATTAGAGCAGTTGAAGAAGGAGCAAAAGGGATTCGACCTGTGGGAAGATTAGCCTTTTTCCATAATTATCAAAAGATTAGAACCGCCATTGAAACAGCAGAAAGACGAACCATGGGACATGAAGCTATTCTACTCAAATCAGGATTAAAAGTTGATCCCGGATTAAATATTTTTGTAGTTGGTTCTTTGTGTGGTGGAACCGGAAGCGGAATGTTTTTAGATATAGCCTATAGTTTGAGAAAATTATATGGAGATAAAGGGACTCAATTATTAGGATATTTAGTCATTAGTCCGCAATTATATAGCAATGCTTCCTATATGAATGCTAATACTTATGCCGCTTTAAAAGAATTAAATCATTACAGCAGTCCGGGGACTCGATTTGAAGCTTGTTATGATATGCAAAATTTAGTTCTTGTTCAAGAACCTCGCGCTCCTTTTGATTATACTTATTTAGTCTCTAATCAAACTAACGGTGAATATACAATATTAGAACAGCAAAAATTATGTAATGTGATTGCTCATAAAATAGCTTTAGATTTTTTAGGAGAATTAGCACCCGTCGCTAAAGGAATGCGGGATAATTTATTAACCCATTTAATTCAATCGGATAATCACCCCCGTCCTAATCCTCAAGGGTATTTAACCTTTGGGTTAGCTGCTATTTATTTCCCGCGTGAAATTATTGTTAAAATTGCCTTAAATCGGATTAGTTTAAAACTATTAAATTTTTGGTTAAATGGTGAAGGACAAAGCCCCGACCCCCAATTAATACTTGAACAATTTATGATCAAGTATAAATGGCATAGTGATTCAACACAACGGGATGGCTTTACAGAACGATTAACAGAATCCGTTCAAGAAGGGAATCAAAGCTTTACTAATACCTTGACGAAATGGAGAAACAACTTAATCAACAACAAAATCAATGAATGTAAAAATCGGGAGAATCGTTTGGAATTACAAACAGATTTATCGTGGCAATTTCGATCTCAATTTAGAAAGGTTCAGCCTGGAGAAAACGAAACAACGCGAGGAATTTGGTTAACGCGGTTATTACAGATAAGTCCAGTCATTACTAAACAGTTAAAAGATCATATTAATGAGTTTATTGCTGAATTAATGACCCCCAGTAATCCCAATTTTTCGATTAAAACTGTTCGGGATTGGTTAGATGCGATGGAAACGGATTTAAACAGTTATCAACATCAATTAGAGGAAGAAATTTCTCAAGCTGGGGGAATGAAAAAAATCGAAGATATGGAGAATAAATGGCGAGATATACAACGGGAAATAGATGATATTGAGGAGAAAATAGAACTGCCATTATTTAATGGCAAAAATCGCAATATCCAGAAAAAAGCCGAGAGTGCTGTTAGGAAAATTTTTAAGTTAATTGAAGATAACTTTAAGTTAACAGCGACCCAGGAAGCCTTAAACATTGTCGGCGATTTGCAAAAATGTATTAGAGATTTTTCAGTACAAACCGCCGGTTTTAGCCGAGTGATTGAAAATTGGAAAACTGACTATGAAAAAGAACAGAAAGATCTAATCAATTCTAATTTTAATGAAATGAGTGGAGAGGCAATTTTCGCTCAAGAAGATATTAAAGAATGTTATCAAATTCTCTTGCCAGATATTAATTCTCGCTCTCAGTTAGTGTTAGTGAGTAAAGATATTACGGAAGCATCAGGTGTGGAAGAATCCCTATCTTATTTGATGAATCGTAGCACTTTGGAACAACTGAAAACCGAAATTAATCAAGAAATAGATATTGTATTTGGTTCCCGTAGTAATCAGATTGTCAAATCTGTAATTAAGCGTTTTATCCAAAATTATTCCGCTTCAGTCCGTCCTATTCGTTTAGGGCAAATTATCCAAGAAGCTGAACCTTTATTGCGTTTAAATTCCAGTGATCCTTATTTTTCTAACTTACCTGATAAACTCAAACAGTTTATTGGATTTAAAGATACGGACGAATTAGAAGTTAAGCAATTTAAAAGTATCCTGAATGACGATTTAGGCATCGATTCAACTATTCTAAAACCCTCTCAAGCTGAAGATCAAATTTTAATCGTCAAGGAATATGGCGGGTTTCCTTTAAGATTGATTAATGGTTTAGAAGAAATCAGAAATCATTATATCCGAGAACAAAATCGAGATGGGTCTTCCTGTCATTCTGATTATCAGATTCAATTTACCGATATTATTCCCCCTGATGCTCACTTAATAGAAAAATTGGCAGATGTTTTCTATCCTTGTTTGGCTTTTGAGTTAATTTTTCTAAATCCAGAAACCCAGGTTTTACAGTTGGAATATTATGATGATTTAAGAAGATGCTATTATACAGCCAAACTCAGTCCAGTTTGGAATCAAAGTTTAGAAGAATTGGCAAATAATCAAGAAATGACAGCAACTTTAAAACAGTTATTAGAGGATGTGATTTCTCAGATTCGGCAAAATTCTAATCTTTGGGAAAATAACTATTTACTGAAGCTACAGAAGTTTGTGGATTATGTGGATAAATTACCAGAATCTAGTCCTAATTATTCCTGTAAATCAACGGTTGTCGGTGATCGAGGAACTATTGTAAAACAAGGAGTTATTAATCGTTTAATTCAACGAATTAAAGGAGAAATTCAAAACACTCTTCCGCTTTCTGTTAATGACAATCTGACAGCCAGAGGGGATTTAATAGTTAATAGAGGTGACAGTTTAGAGCGAGAATTGAAGCAGCTACAAAAAGGCTTAGACCAGGGAAATTTTAATCAGAAAGAATATGAAGTCAAAAGAAAGGAAATTATGGATAAATATGGTTTATCCTAACAAAAACAGTTGGGTTGTAGAATCTTTAACTCAACCCATGATTGAGTTTTTCCCAGACTTATTTTAAATCTTCAGGATGTTGCTATGCCTATTTTTGTTCTCCCTCCTTGGATGTTAGCTCTGATTATTCTGTTTGTGGTTTTACCATCGTTTATGAGTATGTATTATCGGTTCAATCTTTATCGACATCTCAATGATTTAGCTGATAAAGTTAATCGGGTTATTAGTAAAAGTTCCCCTGGAATTCAGCCTAATATTATCACAATATTAGAAAAGAGTTTTCGGGAAGCTAGTCAAAATTTAGAACAAGTGAACACGGGGGCTTTAATTGATCAAGCCTATAGTCAAGAAAAGGTTGTAGGGAAATCCTGTGAACAAATTGATTATTTTTGTCGAATTCTTCCTAACTTACTCCTGGCTTTTGGATTAATTGGAACTTTTATTGGAATTACCATGAATTTGAGTTCCTTGAGTCAAGCTATTCTTCAAAATCCAGATCAAACCAAGGATTTCATTCAGTTAGTAAAGAAATTGGAGGAACCACTAAAAGGAATGGCGATCGCTTTTTCTACAAGTTTAGCGGGGTTATTTTTTAGTGCTTTGTTAACTATTTTTAACTTTTTTTACAATACCAATTTAGCCAAATATAAATTAATTAATTCTTTGGAACACTACCTCGATAATATTTATTATTCTACATTGAATAATCAAACCCGACTTGATAAAATTGTATCAGGAATGTCGAATCAGTTTAAGGATTTCTTAACAAACTTTGGTCAGACAGTTAGAGATGCTGTAGAATCAGCCATGAGAGATAATATTAAGGAAATTACACAAGCTAATGTAGAAGCGAGTCAACTAGCACAAACAGTTTATAATCAATTATCCAATGTAGCCGGAACATTGGATAGGGGGGCGAATAATTTCCAGACTGCAACAGAAGCCTTTGGAAATTCTGTACAAATAAATGATAAAATTGTGGTAAAATTAGAACAGGTTGTAGAAAGTTTTGAACAGAGTCAGGTTCCCCAACAATTATCAACAATAGCTACTAATTTCGGCGATTACCAAAAGAATTTTTCTGACTCAGCATTTGGTTTAGCTCAAACAGTTAAATCTCTGGAAAATACATTAACTCAACTTCAGAATTTTACTCAACAATTAGTGACGACGGAAGCCAGTTTCACTCAACTAAATCAGAGTTCATTACAAGTTTTTAAATTGCATCAAACCAATCAACAATCTCTATCTGAGATGATTATTCAACTAAAAGAAGGATCACAGGGGTTTGAATTAGCTTCACAAACTTTAGATCAGATCCAAAAACAAATTGTTGATAAATCCGATAGTTTTGTGCAAGTTCAACAAGACTTAAAAACTATCGTTGAAACGATGAATGGTTATACAAATAATGTCAATACAAAAATAGAATTTTTAACTAAAGTTCTGGTTAAACTGATCAGGAATCAAGAGAATAGTCATCAATCTTATACTCAAGCGATCGCAGATAAATTAGACGAATCAATTAAACCTAATATTCAGTATTTTGTTGAGATGAGATACGATTTATCACAGGTAATTAAGATTTTGCAAGCACAAGATAACCCAACAATTCACTCAGATTTATCACAATTAATTAAACTATTACAAGCACAAGATAATAAGACAATTCACTCAGATTTATTACAGGTAATTAAACTTTTGCAAGAACGAGATAACAAGACAATTTACTCAGATTTATCACAGTTAATCAAACTTTTACAAGAACAAAGTAACAGGACTCCAAATAAGAAAAAATTCAAATTTTGGGGTTGATAAAGAATACCATTAATTGTTATTATACTTAAAACTATGCGCCGTCCCACCCAAATTAATAACTCCTCTGAAGATATAAATATCTGGCAAGCATTCACGGATTTGATGTCCAATGCTTTTTTAATTATGATTTTGTTTTTATTAATAGGCATTTTTAAGTCAGCATCAGATTCAAAAGTAAAAGATCAAACAATAAAAGACTCGAATACGAAAATCAGGCAATTAGAAACGGAAATTAGACTATTACAATCCCCGCCTGTAATTGTAATTAAAGACTCTGATAAAGATGCCCAGGGACGATCCTTAAAATTTGAGACGGGTAAGGCAGATTTACCAGAAGGTTTACGATTATTTGTTGAAGGAAATGTTGTTGAAAAACTGGAGACATATTCTCAAGATTATCAAGGTTATGTTGTGGATATAATCGGACATACAGATGGTCAAGAAACTTTTAATCCAGCTAGTAATTTAGATCAGATATTAGAACAAGTTGCAGGAGGCTCTCAACCCGTTAAAAACCTTAAACCAGGTTCTAATGCTGATTTAGGATTAATGCGAGCTTTAGCTGTGATGAAAAAATTGCAAGCCATTCAAAAAAAAGGTCGTTTAAATGGGTTGAACTTTAGAGCTTATTCGGCTGCTCAATTATTTTTACCATCAGGAAAATATGCTCCCCGTAACCGCAGTTCAGATGAAACTAGACGAAGGATAGAAATTCGCTTTACTCCCCCAGGAGTTAAAACAGATTAGAGCTATACATGATATAGTTTTCATGTTGATTGTATTGCAATTAAAAAGATGACTAAACTCAATAAATTTAAGGCTTTTTCCCTATCTACCCTACTCTACGGGATAGCAGCATTAACCTTTTTACCCATTCCCAAAGCAGAAGCTGCAACAAATTTTAACTGTCCGGGTCAATTTCCTCAAAACAGAATGCAGTTTTCTGTGAGTTATCTTGATGGCCGATTTACCTCGATTACTTTAACCCCTCAAAGTGGGCCGCCTCGCACCAATCAATTAAGATATGATCGACCCAACGAGCGGGGAGAATTAGTTTATCGGGGGGGTGATATGGGAGGCGCTGATATCATCGTCATCGACTTATCAAAAGGAGCAGTCCAACCGGGGACACAGGTTTCTGTCTCACTGGATGGACAGTGGGCGAGGGGAACTTGTCGGCTCTAATTCAGTTAACTTTTGAAATAGGAATGATACGGAAACCGAGTTTTTGATTGATAAACGCGGTTTCTGGGAAAAATATTCTAATTCTAAAAGAATATATAATAAAGATAGATTTTAATTTAGATAAAATCAGGAGTAACAAATGGAAGCAATTACGATTAAAGTTGATAATGAAGTAGCGAAGCTTTACCAGGAAGCGGATAGTAATAAACAAGAAAAAGCAATTTGGGTTTGTAGTCTGATTCTGAAAGAATTATTAAAGCCATCTGATTTTGATGAGATTGTTAAACAAGTGAGAGAAGAAGCTAAAGTTAACGGTTTAACTCCCGAAATTTTAGCCGAGTTATTAGAAGATGAATAAACTTAGAATTGTATTAGATACAAATATTGTAGCTCTCGGGTCACTTACCCTAAAATTATAACACTTATAAATTTATTGTCAAGCAAAATTTTTTAATTTTATTCAATATGATTTGTCATTTTCTGGTCGGTATTCCGGGTTCGGGAAAGTCAACTGTTGCTCAACAGCTTGCGGATCTCACCCAGGGTTTAATTATTTCGACGGATCGGATTCGGGAACAACTTTATGGGGATGAAATTATTCAGGGGAATTGGTTAGAAATTGAACGAAAAGTATTGCAAGAAATGGAACAAGCGATCGCATCTTCTCAACCAATTATTTATGATGCGACTAATGCTTATCGACCTTGGCGACTGGATATATTAGAAAAAATCGCTCTAATTTATTCAGAAATCCCTCGATATTGGGTTGCTTGGGTATTAGAAACTCCGATAGAAACTTGCAAGCTGCGGAATCAAAATCGCCAACGTCAAGTTCCTGAATCTGTGATTGAACAAATGGGAAAAGCGATCGCAGATTTTCCTCCCACTACCTCAGAAGGATTTATCAAAGTTTATAGTTTAAAACCCGACTATTTCGACTTAAAAACCCTAGTTAACAATCTAATAATTTAAAACCTCGTTTCATACTCAAACCGAATTTCACTTTCATTCCTAAAATTCGTAACTCCCCGCAACAATATATTATCATTTAGACGATAATTAATATTAAATTGAAACGGTTGATCCGCAGCTAAGACCCGACTTAAAGAAACATAAGCATTATCAGTCACATCTAAACCCACTTCAATTCCCACTCCTAAAGCGGAAGCTGTGCCCTTGGAACCACGTTCGGCTATTCGTGAGGGATAAATCCTAAATTCCGTTAATCCCGTGGCGTTAATCACATTCTGTTGGAGTTTACCAAATAATCCGGTACTGGCAATATTTGCTAATACTAATGTACTATCATCTTGAATGCCTTGAATCACACTTCCACCTAATAAAGCAACCAATTCATTTTGAGAACGGGACGGAGAACTTTGTAACTTAATAATATCATTAATTTCCGAAGCTGGGCCGCGAACAATTGCGGTAATTCGGATCGTTCTAACACTTCCCAATCGAGAAGGACTTAGGGCTTCGGTTTGTTCCGCCGGAAAAGCCGAAGGAGGAGAAACAAACCTTAAAGTTTCAGGAACACGGGTGAATAAACGCACATCTAAAATTGGATTTAATCCCTCCGAAGGAACAAATATTGCCCGTTGGGGATAGCCTCGATCTAACCTTAATTGACTGGTATAAAGATTAACTTGTCCTCCGGTTAAGTCAATCGTTCCTTGAGGACGAATATCATCAAGACTGGCTAAACTTCCATTTAATTCAATCGTTCCTTTCGCATTAAAATTAATTAAAGGTGCATTTAAAATCGGGGGAGTCATGACTTGAATATTGTCGCCTAAAGTTAGTTTTAATCCGTTCAGACTGACATCAACAGGAGGTTGAGTTGTATTCGTAGTATCTGTGGGTAAGGTAGCGGTTTGTTCCGAAGGTAAGGTAACTTTTCCCTGACTTAATATGACTTCTCCTCCTAATTTTGGTTTCAATAATGTTCCTGTAAGAAGGATAGCACCATCAGCATTTCCTTTATAGAGTTCGGGTAAATTAAGTGTTAGTTTTTCCAGGTCTAATTGTAGAGGAGTTTGCAGATCTGGGTCATTTTCATCTAAGGGACGAGACACGGGTAAAACCCCACTTAATCGGATACGTCCGGTTCCTTTATCTCCTTGTAAATCTCCTTGAATATCTTTAACTTGAATCCGATCGCCGATAAATACAGCAGTTCCACTTAATCCCACAATTGATTGTTCTAAACTGCGAGCAATTAAAACTGCATCTTGAATTTTAAATAATCCTTCTGGTTTCAGGTTGAGCTTAATTCCTCCAGTTTCCGGTTGTTGTAAACTACCACTGATTCTTAATTGAACTAATCCTTTTCCTTCCTGCCAATTTAATTCAGGATTCAGTAAATTGATCACTGCTAATCCTTGATCTTTAATATCAACTCTAACATCAACTACATCACTTTCAGAAGTTACTTTTGCAAAGGGGAATTGAAAAGGTAAAGTCCCTCTAAAATTAATTGGATCGGTTTCGGTAACTAACAAACTTCCGCCAAATCTTAGTCGAGCATTATTATAACTAAAACTGCTTTGAGCTTCTTGAATTGGTTCATTATTAACCGTTGCTTCTAATAAGGTTAATTCCCCCGATGATTGGGGATTATCTAAAGTTCCCCCAATACTCGCCCGAACATTCAATTGTCCGGTTAAATCCACATTTGGCAAATCGACAATTTTTTCAATTTCTTCTAAGCGGATATTTTTACCCCGAAACTGACCTGATATTTGTTGATTGGCTAAATTTAACTGTCCGCGAAAATCATATAATGCTGATTCAGCAAGCAATTGAATGGGTTCAACCCGCACCACATTATCTACAAAATTCGCTTCTAATAAAAACTGATCGGCGGTATATCTGCCATAATTCCAATCTTGACCTTTGATGGTTGCTGTCGCATTAATTCCCCATTGAATTGAACCTTTAAATGCAATTTCTCCGGTAAATTTTCCGTCTAAATCTCGTAAAGGAGGTAAGGGTTCCGCCGCGATTTCTGCTAGGGATTCTTGTAATATTCGTCTAATTTCTTCTAGGCGTTGTAATTGTTCAAATAACGTAGCTGTGGGGGGTAAACCGACGGGAACAGGCTTTACATCGGTGGCTATTCCATAGTTTGGAGGGGTTAATCCTCTGCCTAAATCTGCTAAATTAAAGATTTTTAGGGCGGTTAAAATATCCTGTAAACTCCCTTGGGGGATTTTAATTGTTCCTTCAAATTGATTCGATACAGTGGATAAATTCTGGGTTTGAGGTGTGGAAAGACTGGCTAAAATATCAGAAATATTGGCTTGACCATTAATTATAATCTGAGTTATGCCTTTGCTCAATTCAGCATCGGTTAACTTAGCAATACCATTTTGATAACTAAAATTTCCCAAAAATAAATCGGTTTCAATATGACCTAAAATTAGGTTCTGGATCGCAATATTTCCGATTACCCCTATTTTATTAATATCAAAACTGGCTAAATTAGAGACGGTTAATTTTCCCGATGCTATACCTTTTAATTGTCCAATATTTAGTTCAGCTAAGGGAGATAAACTTAATGTTTGTAGAGGAAAGTCGTCTAAATTAATCTCTAAATTATTCCCTTGAGAGTTTCCGACTAATTGACTATCATTCCGTTTTACTAAAAAGGAAGTCGGTAAATATTGATTATCCAAAGCTAATTCTATTTTATCCCTTTCTCCCGCTAAGGCAATATTAACCTTTTGATTTGGAATAATATTCACAGTTCCTGCTAGAATGGATTCAAAGGTGACATCCCGAACTGCAAAGTTATTTAATCTTAAATTTCCGTTTAGGTTTAAAGCCGAAGGAGTCCCCGTTAATTTACCATTAAAATCAACAATTCCAGCCACTAAAGGACTATCTCCGGTTCTAATTTCTAAGGGTAAAGCAGTTAAGAAACTTTGCACTAATGGAGATTGTAAATCAAAATTATCAGCCCGAACATTTAGGTTTAAATTAGATAATTGGGGAATACCATTTCCTTGAAATTCAACTCCAATTAAGCCATCAGTTGAAAATCCCTGGGTTTCAGCTTTTTTAATATTAATTTCTCGACCATTCCAGCTTGCAATGGCTTCAAAAGGTTGTTTAATAATCGGTAATTCTGTTAGTCTTAATTGACCTAATGCCTGTATAGTGTTGGGATTAAAGGAGGCAATATTTCCTTCTCCGGTGATTTCAGTAGTTAATAATCCTCGCAATAAAGGCATATTTTCAGCTTGCTGTAATAGTCCATTTTGACGTAAACTATTTGGTATTTGAGATTCAACTAATTGAGAGAATCGACCTAAAGCAATTTGATCTCCTTTAATGGTTGTTTTCCATTGTCCTTGTCGAGTTTCTCCGGTTGCTAAAACTATACCGCCGTCTCGACCTAAATTTACCTTACTATCGAGGAAAGCTATTAAGTTATTAGGGGAAAAATTAGTCAGATTCCCATTAAATTTTGCTAACCCTTGTAGGAATCCTCCTTGAAAATTTAAGGCGTTAATTTCAGCTACTAAACTAGGTTGTAAATTTGCTAAGGGTAATCCGAAATTAATTAAGGGTTGTAGAGGAATTTGATCGGTGATTACTTGACCTGTTAATTGATTATTTGCTAATTGTCCTTCTGCATTAATAATTCCACCAAAATTCCCTAAATTAACCTGTGCTAATCCCGTAGCAATCAGACTATTAAGATTAAAATTAGTTAAATTTCCGGTAAGATTTCCTTCTCCGTTTAAACGACTATTACGAAAGTCTAAGGTTTGAATTTGATTCTGGAGGTTTGGGGGTAAATTAGCGAGGGGTAAACCTAAATTAATCCAAGGATTTAACTGGATTTCTTGAGCATTGAATTGTCCTTGAAATTGTCCTTGATTAAGTTGACTATTGGCGGTAATTATTCCTCCTAATTTACCTAAATTAATGACTGTTTTGGCATTTCCGATAAAGTTATTTGGGCTAAAATTCTCTATTTTACCTGATAGAGATCCATCAATTTGTAAAGTTCCTTGACTGATATCTAAACTCTGAATTTGGGAGGTGATAGCATCAGTTAAGTTGGCAAAGGGTAATCCAATATTAATTAATCGAGGTAAGGATAAATTATCGCTAGAAAAATCCGTTTGTAGTAGTCCGTTTTGGAGTTGGGCGATCGCCTTAATTGTACTATTCTGAAAATTAAGTTGAATTTGACTATCCGCTTTTAAACTATTCAGGGAAAAATCTTGCAAATTTGCTGATAATTTGGCGGCTAAATTTAACTGACCATCGGTTAAATCAATAGATTGAATTTGTTGTTTAGTTGTATTAGGAATTGTGGAAAATAATAGACCCAAATCAACTAAAGGAGTTAAGGAAAGTTGATTAGCTATGACTTCAGCATTCCAAATTTGATTATTAGTTTGTTGAGCAATAATATTCAGATTTCCCTCAGCAATTTTAATCTGTGCTTTCGCCGTATTTCCTGAAATTTGAGCTTCCCCAAAAATCGGATAAATTGTTGAAGGTAAGGAGAATTGACTATTAGCTTTTAAGTTGTCTAAATCTCCAGAAATTTGACCATTTGCTGATAGGTTTCCAATCGGAAAACTGGGGATAAATCCGTAGGATTTAGCGATCGCATCCACAGGAATATTATTAACATTAAAATCTAACTTAACAATCGGATTAAGTTCGGTTTTTTGTTGTGAAATCTGAGGATTTGGGGGTAATTTTAGTAAAGTTTTTTGATCAACCGTAGGCTGAGGTTTTATTGGGGGTGCTAATAACGCGGTCATTCCTGCTAATTTAACTTCCCCTTTTCCGGTTACTGACCCCCCAAGGGAAGGTTGAATTAATAGGTTTTGAATCTCAATAATTGGATCAGCTAAAATCTTAAAATTTGGATCAAGTTTAGTTAATATATTAAAATCCGTTTGAATTGTATCAAAATAAACGCGATCTAATAAGGTTTTTTGAGTTGTGCCGATATTTCCTGAAATTTTAGGACTGTTTAAATTTCCTTTTAAGTTAAGATTAGCTTTCAATTCTCCCGTCACCGGAAAGGGAAGGGTAACAGGTTGGTTCTGAATAGTTTCTACGGTTTTTAACAGGGTGGAAACTTGAACTGGTTGTAAATTTGCTAATAAATCAACTTGAGTTTTAGCTAAGTCTAAGTTAGAATTAGTTAAAACCGATCCCGTTAATCCTAGAGCCAAATCTGCCATAGTAGTATTCAACTGATCAATGATCAATTTAGTTCCCGAAAATCGTAATTTAGCTTGACTCAGATTAACAGGTTCAGGAAGACTATCAACAGCAATTTTAACTTGATCTAAATTCAGCGTTCCCCGAACATCTGATGGTTTATAATTATTTAATTTAACGTTTAAATTTGTATTAAGTTTTCCCTGTTTAATCGAAATCCCAGGAGTTTCTACAAACCAAGCTAAATTGCTTAAATTCAAACTATTAGCTTGAATTTGAGCATTAATTTTTCCTGTTTCTAATAAAGCATCTCCCTTGATGGCAAAAGTACCTGTTTCTGCAAATTTACCCCTTAAATTCGCTTGAATGCTCTGCTGATCTTCGGTTAAATTAGCTTTGATTTGATCCACCGCAATCACAATCGGCTTTTCTTTGGCTTTCAAAAGCTGATAGGGCATTAAATTAATTTGAGCATTTTCAATCCCAATCGTTCTAAAAACCAATGTAATTGGAGGATTTGGATCTAACTTAAGTTGAGTATCAATCCAGTTTCCCGATGAATTTTGTTCAATATAAATATTAGGATTAACTATGGTAATATCAAGTTTAACCTTGGGTTTAAACAAGGATAAAAGAGAGAAATTAACCTCTACCGCCGTCGCTTCCCCCCTATCGGTATCCGTGGCTGTGGGGGGGATGGACGAATGACCAAAACGAATACTATTTAGGGTAAATCGTTCCAGGGGGCCAACATCAACTGGCCGTTGTAGTATCCCTTCTAAGACATTGCTAATTATGGGGGCTAACCGATATCTAATCAACCAACTAGCGGTCGTCCCCACGGCTAACAGGGTGACTCCACAGCCCATACCGCCCCAAAGCAAAATCCGCTTTAACCGTCGTCGGCGGGGTAAAATTGATTCAGAATTGGGATTCGGTGTATTAGTCATCTCAAATCTGGCTGTAAGTAAATCAAGACAACATTATCGCATTTTTTTCTCTTTTCCTAGTCAGAGCATAAAAATAGGGAATTGTGGGCTTAAATAATCCCTATGGAAAGAAATTTTTAAGGATTGATTCATTGTTTAAGAAGTTGCGATCGCATGAACTAGCAAAACCCCTTAATTCCCCTGCTCAAGCAAAAGTAACCGTTTTCCCTTCAAAACGTGAAAATCGGGTTGACACTTGTGAGGTAATAAGCTATCTTTATATTTAAAGTTGAATTATATATGATTTGACTTGAAATAAAATTAAAATAAAACAATGTTAATTCGGTTTACTGTAGAAAATTTTCTATCTTTTAACCAAAGAACTGAATTTACGATGGTTGCTTGTCCTGACGACAATCATCCTCATCATGTTGTTCAAGAAGATAACAAAGAATCCATTAGATTATTAAGAACATCTTTGATTTATGGAGCCACTAATTCTGGTAAATCCAACCTGATTAAAGCGATGAAATTTGCTCAAGATTTTATTGTAGATGGTGTTGATAAAAATAAAAATATAAAAGTTAGTCCATTTAAACGTGATCAAGATTCTTTAAAAAAGCCCTCTCGGTTTGAATTTGAGTTTAAACATCATCAAAAACAGTATGCTTACGGATTTATCATTGATTCTACTCAAGTTTATGAAGAATGGTTATTTGAAATAGGTATTAATCAAGAAAAAAGCATTTATGAAAGAAATGGTAATGATTATCAATTCAACTTTAAACATTCTCTATTTAGAGACATAAAAGATAAAGAAAAAACTAGAATTGAATTTGAGTCAGAAAGTACCAGGCAAAATTTATTGTTCTTAACAAATTGTAAAGAACGTAGGATTGAATATTTTGAAAATATTTATAATTGGTTCTCAAATGTATTAACAATTTTATTCCCTGAAAGTAAACCTTTTGCACTTCCGTTACTGTTAAAGGACAATGAAAAATTATTGAACCAAGGTTTTTTAAAAAAATTTAATAAATTATTAAAATCTTTGGATTTAGGAATAGAAAAAGTAGATATTAATGAGATTGATTTAGAAAAGTATGAGAGAATTCCACTGGAAGTTAAAGAAATGATTCAAGAAGAATTCCCTTATCATGATGAAACAGCTAATGCAATATTTATTTTAGCGAGAAATAAAGACAGCAGTTTAATGATTCGATCTATTCCAGGTTCAAAAGCTTTAAAAGTTATGAAATTGGTTATAATTAAGCATGATAAAAATAAAAAAGAAGTTTTGTTTGAAATTGAAGAAGAATCAGATGGAACCCAAAGAATTATAGATTTAATTCCAATGTTAATTAAACTCTCTCAAGGCGATGCTGTTTTTGTGATTGATGAAATAGAAAGAAGCCTTCATGTATTGTTAGCACGGAAAATATTTGAGATTTTTCTCAATTTTGAAATAGAGAATCAAAATCAAAATGATAAATTGCATAATAGCCAATTAATTGCTACAACACATCAAGCTATTCTTTTGGATATTAAAGAACTTTTTAGAAAAGATGAAATTTGGTTTATTGGACAAGATAAACATGGACAATCAATTGCTTATTCTCTTGCAAACACCGATGTAGAAAATTTAGATTTAGCTAAAGGTTATATTAACGGTCGGTTTGGAGCTATCCATTCTTTCCCAGAGATTAAAAATGATGAAGAACCAATTTTGGCTAAATAGGGGATAAAAAAATGCCTAGAGAAAGAAAGGATTATCAACGAATAGTTCAAGATATTTCAGATGAATGCAAGGATGGTAAGTGGAAAATTTATGTTATTGCAGCAGAAGGTGATAAGACAGAATATTTGTATTTTCAAGAGCTAATTCAACAATACAGTTTACAGTTAAACAAGAAGAATATTAAGTTAAAATATCTTGATAAAACCAATTCTGGAGACTCTGATCCTGCTGCTGTTTATGCACAATTAAAGCAATGTTATGATGAGTTAGTTAAAAAATATGATATCCAAGAGTATGATGAATTATGGATGATTATTGATACAGATTATTATAGAAACCGTAAAGATAAAATTGAGGAATTAATAAAACTCTTTCACGAAAAGATAAATTTTAAAATGGGATTGAGTAACCCTTGCTTTGAACTTTGGTTAATTCTCCATTTTGTAGACACTGATAGTCAAGTAGATGCTGATAGTCAATTTGCGAAAGGTAATAATCCCAAAAAATGTAAAACCAATAAAAAACGTAAAGTCAAAGAACCTACACAACCTACAATTAGGGAAGTTATTGAAAATGAAGGAATCAAAGGTAGACCCAAACTCTGTAAGAAGGTTCTTTCTGATATCCACCCAGATAAATCTAAATCCAATTACTATAAAGAATTTATTAAAGGTGAGTATCTAGTTGCTGCAATTGAACGAGCTAGAAAACTAGGAGAGTGCCAGCCTACTGATGAGGATTTTCCTCAAAGAATCGGTACAACAGTTTATAAACTTTTAGAACAGTTTTTAGAATTATTTGGACAATTAGATTAAAGCTTCCATCCATTTATTCCCAACCCCAATAAATAAAGGGTACAGCATCGCGATACCCTAATAATATCAAATCCTAAAATTCAGTAAACAATCCCTGTAGAGACGTTGTATACAACATCTCTACAACAGTTTATTTGGCTTTGGCAACGTCCATAACTTCATCTAATAACGTGCCAGCTTCTTCCATTTTGCCAATATCCAGAATCGTTTTAATCACCGAGTCAGGATTCAAACTAATTGAATCAATTCCCAATTCCACCAAGAACCGGGCAAACTCAGGATAATCACTCGGTGCTTGACCACAAATTCCAATCTTGCGACCATATTTTTTAGCCGCTTTAATCGCAATGGTCACCATCCGACGAACAGCTTCATTCCGTTCATCAAAAATATGAGCAACTAAGGCAGAATCTCGGTCTAAACCTAACGTTAATTGGGTTAAATCATTAGACCCAATCGAGAATCCATCGAACACGGCGGCAAATTCATCGGCGAAAATCACGTTACTGGGAAGTTCACACATCACATAAACTTCCAAACCATTGACGCCCCGTTTCAGACCGTGTTTTTCCATTTCTGCTAACACTTTCCGACCTTCATCGGGGGTGCGACAGAAGGGAATCATCGGGGTGACATTCGTTAAACCCATTTCGTCCCGAACCCGTTTCAGGGCCACACATTCTAACCCGTAGGCTTCGCGGTAGTTGGGGTCGTAGTAACGGGAGGCGCCGCGCCAACCAATCATCGGGTTTTCTTCCTTGGGTTCAAACTGACGGCCGCCTAACAGGTTGGCGTATTCGTTACTCTTGAAGTCGGACATCCGCACAATCACCGGATTCGGATAGAAGGCCGCGGCAATCATCCCGATACCATGGGCCAGTTTATCCACGAAGAAGTCCGGTTTATGGTCGTAGATTTTCGTCATCTCGGCGATTTCCCGTTTGGCTAACTCATCTTCGAGTTGGTCAAATTTCAACAACGCTAAGGGGTGGGCTTTAATATGGTTAGCAATAATAAACTCCAGCCGCGCTAAACCCACACCATCGCAAGGAATCGAAGACAAACCGAAGGCTTCTTCCGGGTTGCCCACGTTCATTAAAATTTTTGTCCGGGTTTTGGGCAGATTATCGAGAACGGTTTCTTGTATTTCAAAGGGAACTAACCCCTCATAAACCCGACCTTCTTCTCCTTCAGATGAGGAAACGGTAATTTCTTGGCCGTTTTTAATCACCGAGGTGGCATCACCGCAACCGACAATGGCGGGAATGCCCATTTCCCGCGCGATAATTGCTGCGTGGCACGTCCGTCCGCCCGCGTTGGTAACGATAGCGCTGGATTTCTTCATGATGGGTTCCCAGTCGGGGTCAGTCTTATTGGTGACTAACACTTCACCCGCTTGGAATTCATCAATTTTATGCACATCCAGAATCACCCGCGCTTTCCCTTGACCAATCATTTCACCCACGGCCCGACCGCGAGATAGAACCTTACTGGTTCCGAGCAGTTTAAAGTTGCGGAGAACGGAAGCGGATTTCTGGGATTGCACGGTTTCAGGACGGGCCTGGACGATAAATAATTGTCCGGTAATTCCATCTTTGGCCCATTCAATATCCATCGGAGTATAAGTACCCCGGACTTGCGAATAGTGGTTCTCAATAATACAAGCCCACTTCGCCAGTTGTAAAATTTCGTCGTCGTTAATACAGTATTTATCCCGTTCAGACTGAGAAACTGAGATGTTTTTAGTTAGTTTAGAACCTCCGATATCATAGACCATCTTCAGTTCTTTACTGCCTAAGCGTTTTTCCAAAATAGGACGGAACCCTTGCAGTAAGGTCGGTTTAAACACAAAATATTCATCGGGGTTAACCGTGCCTTGAACTACGTTTTCTCCTAAACCATAGGCTCCAGTTACTAAGGCTGCATTTTTGAATCCGGTTTCGGTATCAATGGAGAACATCACCCCGGAACAGGCGAGGTCAGACCGTACCATTTTTTGCACACCGACGGACAGAGCCACGTTAAAATGGTCGAAATTTTTAATCGTGCGATAGGAAATTGCCCGGTCGGTGAAAATCGAGGCAAAGCATTTATGGCAGGATTCTAAAACTCCTTCTTCGCCATAAACGTTTAAGTAGGTTTCCTGTTGTCCGGCAAAACTGGCATCGGGTAAGTCTTCGGCGGTAGCGGAGGAACGCACGGCAACGTCTACATCATTGGAATAGCGTTTGCATTCTTCTTTATATTCCTCGCCAAATTGGTTACAAAAATCCCCATCGGTGCTGTAGCGTTCGCAGAGTTTTTTATAGGCGCTGGTAATCGCGGCTTCTAATTCTGGTGGAAACGGAGTGTCTAAAATTAAGGAACGAGCTTGTTTCCCGCGTTGTCGCAGGTTTGGCATATCTTCAACGTCGAGGTCTGCAAATAGTTCCCGTAGTTTTTTCTCTAAACCCGCAGACTCAATAAAATAACGATAAGCATAGGCAGTGGTAGCAAATCCATTCGGAACGTTCACACCTTGGGAAGCGAGTTCTCGAATCATTTCGCCCAAGGATGCGTTTTTCCCACCTACTGAGGGAATATCAGAAATTCCCACTTCATCAAACCACAGTACAAAAGCTGTTTCTTTCGCTTCTGAATTTACTGTTTCAGTCGTTGCATAAGTGTTAACCATTTTTAAAATCCTCCAATTGGAATGACTGTTTTATTAACATTCAGTCAATCTTTATTGTTTATTTAAGTTCAAACTTAGGTCAGAACGTATTAATACTTACTCGTACATTCTAAGTTAAGTTTCTCTAAATCATTCTTGAACTTTGCAGTTCTTAAAATTGCGTCCGGTTTTTCTCTCTAGGTCTGAACTTTTGTTCTCAACTGAGGTTTTTTTCCTCTATATTCAAGACTACCACCTTCTATCCCTATTACAATATAGGTTCTTTTTACTTCCATAGTAACCTAATGTAAAAGATTATTGCTGCCAGGGAGTTCTGGGCTATTCTTAAAAAAGATTAAGTTCTCAAAACCTTGAGAATTAACATTAACAAATGTTGCAAATGAATATTAACAATTGTATCAAAAAATCCAATATGGTTTCTACAAGCCTTCTGAGTCTAAATACTTGTCTAATTTAATAAGTACCTAAACAAAATTAATTACACATCCTCTACCCTGTTCCCTCCCCCCCTAGCCCCCCGTGCACGGGGGGTTTGGGGGGGCTCCTCGCGTGCACGGGGGGTTTGGGGGGGCTCCTCGCGTGCACGGGGGTTTGGGGGGCTCCTCGCGTGCACGGGGGGTTTGGGGGGCTCCTCGCGTGCACGGGGGGTTTGGGGGGGCTCCTCGCGTGCACGGGGGGTTAGGTAATTTATTTTGTGCAACTACTTATGCTATCAAATTACTGTTGTCAGGTTTTATCCTTTTCGCAGTCAGAGTGTCCTCACTCGCTGAAAAATCCTTCCCACCCCACAGTCCTCGAGACATCAAACATCCTACGTTAAATGATTACTGCTATTAATATTTTCCGTAAATCTTTCAATCACTAATCGTAAAATTGATAATCCTAAAACAATTAAAAATAGAATTAACCCGATAGTACAAGCATAGCCAAATTCTAACTGTTGAAATCCTCGTTCATATAAATAATAAACAATGGTTTTAGAACTATTTCTCGGCCCGCCTTGGGTCATAATAAAAACTTCTTCAAATACTTTCGTGGAGGAAATCGCCGAAATTACCCCAACTAAAACCATATAGGGTTTCATCAGAGGTAACGTAATATCCCAGTGTTTTTTAAACCCATCCGAACCATCAATACTTGCCGCTTCATATAGTTCTAATGGAATCCCTTGTAATCCTGCTAAATATATTACCATATAATAGCCTAACCCTTTCCAAATAGTCACCGCCATCACACTAAATAAGGCAATATTCGGACTGGTTAACCAAGGAATCGGCGGAATAGCAATAGCGTTTAAAAGTTGATTGAAAAAACCATTTTCTGCATATAACCATTTCCAAGCAATACCCGCCACCACCATAGAAATCACAACCGGGACATAATAAGCAGTTCTAAATCCATTCATTCCTCGTAATTTTTGGTTAACTAAAATTGCTAAGGTTAATGGTACAAAGACTAAAATTGGAACCACTACGATTAAATAAAGAAACGTATTTTTTAAGGTTTCCCAGAATACCTCATCTGTCCATAACCGTTGAAAATTTTTTAATCCCACCCATTCGGGAGGTGTGAGTAAATCGTAACTAAATAAACTCAGATAAAATGCTTGTAACGCTGGCCAGAATACCGTTAAGGTCAGCATTAATAAAGCCGGAAATAAAAATAAATAAGGCGTGAAAACAGGTTTAAACTTTAACATCACTTTTTATTAAATAATTAATAAAGTTCGTTGTTGGGCTTTAGCCCTCTATTTTTGCGCTGAAGCGCAACAACGAACCAATGTTAATCGGATTTTAACGTTGTTGGGCTAAAGCCCTCAAGATTGCGCTGAAGCGCAACAACGAATTATGTTAGTCGGATTTCAACTCAGAAAATAACTCATCCCAATTTCCTGAAAACTGACTATCCGGTTCTGTTTTAACTTCAAAAGTGGTATTACAAGCTGGCGCTTGAGTTAATACTTGGATACATAGTTCGGCAATATCATCTCGACTAACTTGCCCTTTAATCGTATCACCTTGGGCAAATTTGAAAGCCGAACCTCCAGGCACTTCTGTTAACGCACAGGGACGAATAATAGTATAGGGAATACCGCTAGAACGAATCACATCCTCTCCTTTTAACTTCCAAGTTAAAATCCCGCCTAATTGTTCGTTTAAACGCACCGCAGGCGGTTCTTCTGCTAAATTTAATCCCGGTTTCCCCGGACGAGTTACCCCCGCCGAACTTACCTGAACAAACCGAGGTAATACTTTCCCACCATAAGCTTTAATAGACTCAATTTCTAATTGAAATAATCCAGGTTGAAATTTCGGGTTTAAAGCTCCATCATATTCAAATTTACTCAACATTAACTGTAGGGAAAATACCTGACTAGAATCAAACGGTTTTCCATCTTTTACGGTTTTAGCTCGAAATACCGGAATTAATTCTGTAAACGGAATTCTAATCGTAATCGGAATATTATAAACCGTATCAAAAGAATAACAATATCCCACACTATCCCAACCATCATTACAGCGAATAATAAATTTATATCGTTTTCCATCTCCTTTCACTCGTAACTCAATTCCCTGATAGTCTGATAAATCTAAAGCGGGTTCAAAATTGCGAGTTCTAATAGAAACAAAACCTCCAGAATTAGCCGTTGAAACATATCCCGTAAATAATCCGCCATCGGGGATTAATTTTAACGAACTTTCACTAATACCCCCCATAACAATATCATCTAATGCTCCCCAAATTTCCTTAATCTCCTCCGTGGGTTTGGTAAAATCAAACAGAATTTTATCCCCAGCTTTCTTGAGAGTTACAGGTACAGCATAAATTAAATTTTGTATGCCTTTATATTCGACTAATTCCGGCACATCAACCACTTCCGGCAGATAAAACTTAATTCCTTGATAATATTTTTCTCGATTAGGAGTATCTCCCTCCACAGGTTGAACCTTAGTTCCATTACAACAAATAATCGCAGTAACATCTTTAAAAATAGCCGAGGTCAAGGTTTCGGAAATTGTTAAATCAGCTTCAATTAATTCTACCGTATTTCCTAATATTGTTCTAGCTCTTTTAATATCCCTAACCAAACAACGCACCGTTATTCCCCGCTGTTGTAACCGTTTAACAACTCGTTTTCCCACCCCTCCGGTCGCCCCGACTACTAATATAATATTCGGTTTCTGTTGCGGTTGTTTTGTACCCATTCTCAATAAATTTTGTATCCAACTAATATTACCAATAAAAGGAACAACCCCAAAATAAGCCAGGGTTTTTAGAAACCTTCCCCCATCCCATTGTCCTTTTTGTTGCTCTACCATTGCCTTCTCCCGATAATTTTGTTAAAGGACTGTACTTAAAGATTAAGATATGTAACAAATTTAATAGTAACAGAAGAAAGCCAAAGTTTCTCAAGGTCTGTGAAATCGTCAATCCTCAAAATTATGGCCTTTCCCTTCCCCAAATAGAAATATCTGTGTTAAGGTATCTCTTGATTGTATAGAAACGGAAACAATGGAAAATATTGATTTAGAAACAGCGCTCCCCGTCGGACTCGCTTTAGTGATTGTTGTAGGTAGTTTTTTGATGATGTTTACCAATTTTTGGACAACCAAGAAACGATAGCCATTAAAAAGGCTATAATAGAGAAGTTAAAAGTATAAAAAATATTTCATCTCCAGCTATTCTCAAAAACCAGAGTTTTAATCATGATAGATTTAACAACAATTGCTGAGTTTTCTCGAAATAACTGTTTGGGAATTTGTGCCTTTTTAATCCCATTTAATATATTAGCTACCTTACAAACCTTAATTTTTATTGGTCTAAATCGTCCCACCTCTCAAATCCTATTAATTTCTGGGTTTGCTAGTTTGTATTCAGGATTGATGGTACTGCACGTTTTCACTTGGTTTATGATTGGTGTGGTAATGATTCCCACCTATATCCTATTATCCCTAGGAACAACCTGTTTAGTGATTAATATTTGGGCAATTAAATCCCCTGATAATTTAAAGTATTTTATCGAAAAAATAGTTTCATTTGCTCAAAAAATACTAGGCAAATTACAGAATCCAGCTTTTAACTAAAGCGATGGAATCTTCTGACACTACCCATATTCACACGGATTGAAATCCGTGAAATCTGAACACGGATTACGCAGATTAACACAGATTAAAATCTGTGAAATCCGTGAAATCCTCTTAAATCCGTGTTCCCGATTACCCAACAAAAAAGACCAGCGCAAAATCTCAATTGCTGGTCTGGGTTTATGGATACCGTTGTTGTTTCAATTTGAAGATACCTAAACGCCGCGTTCTACATCTGCGGTGCGGGTAGAAATGTTCAAATCTCACGTTAACTATTGTATCAAGGGTTACTCATTTTTTTGACAAAAATTTAACTTCAGGCGGTACGAGTCAACAATTAACCCCGATTAGCTTGTTGAACTTGTTGATTATACATCGAGCGTAACACCCGACCGGGATCAACCCAGTTGCCATTATGCTTTAATCCCCAGTGTAGGTGAGGGCCCGTTGTCCGTCCACTCATCCCCACCCTAGCAATTCTCGTCCCAGAAGGAACTTGTTGACCTTCCCAGAGTTGAATTCCCCCCTGTCGGTCAATAAAATAAGTCCCTTGAGCGTTTTTTTCCACGCTACCTTGAATATGACAATAAATATGTTCCCACTGACCCGACTGAATCGCAATGCCAGTACCGCAACGGTCATCTTGCCAAACTTCTGTCACCGTCCCCTGCCACCAACTACGAATATAACTGCCTTGGGGGGCTGCTAAATCTAAACCATAGTGAAAACCAGACGAACGATACCCAAACGGGGAGGTATATTCTTGAAAGCCTTCCACGGGGAAAGAAGCTCCCGACCAGTTTACACCCGTTGCCACTTCAGCATTTTGAGCTTTGGCGAACTGTTGTTTCCATCCCAGTACCCCAAAACCCAGACCGATTAATCCTGCTAGTAAAATAAGATTACCTGGACGCAATAATTTAGATTTTGCCATTAATGTTTGACTCCTCAATCACTAAAAAGGGGTTATTAGTGGGATTTTTTTATAATTGTTCCAGTAAAGAACACACTTTTTCAGGGTATTCACTGAATTGATAGCAGTAAACAGGGAACAGCCTAACATTTACGATAACCGTTAGCGATTTTATCAAGGGTTCACGGAGTATTGTACTGGATTTTGGTTAAAGTTTATCAATACAATTAGAAGTCAGGAGACAGGAGATCGGAGGAAAACAGGAAGTGTCCCCCTATTCCCAGATCCGGCGTTCCCTCCCCCCTAGCCCCCCGTGCACGGGGGGCTAGGGGGGCTGTTCCGGTGTTCCCTCCTATCATTGATTAAGCATTAGCCCCTTTACCAAAGAATTTCGGCGGTTCAGCTAAGGTATAAATTTCGGTTTCAGTCGCGATCGCATCCCGCAGATGTTTGGGAACTTGTAACATTCCTAACATCGTTATCCCATCAAACATCTTTAGACCCCCGGTGGTTTGAGCTTCTAAAACCTTATCAACATTTTCCGGTTCAGGACGGGTATTAATCGGTTGGGCAGAAACGATAATAAAACTCCAGGGACTTCCGTAGGTGGAAATATAACTGGTATAGGAGTGAACATGGGGAAAAACCGTTTTCAGGGTATTCACCAGGCGGACGTGCAGTTTCATCTCATTCGGGGAAACCGGGCCAGCTTGAATTACCCCATAGCCATCGGGGGTTAAAATTTGACGAATTTTTTCAAAATATTCCTTGGTGAACAATTTAAAAGATGGCCCATCTTCAATCGGATCGGATAAATCAGAAATCACAATATCCCATTTTTCCTCAGTCTGATCTAAAAAGTCGATCGCATCCCCGATAATCAATTGAGTACGGGGGTCATCAAAGGCATTTTCGTGCATTTCTGGCAGATACTCTTTACAGGCTTCGACCACATCCCCATCTAAATCAATCATCGCAACACATTCAACAGTTTTCCAGCGTAAAACCTCCCGAATGGTCGCCCCTTCTCCCCCGCCCAAAACCGCAACTTTTTTAGGATCGCCATGATAAACGGAGGCGACATGGACTAATGGCTCATGATAGAGAAATTCATCTCCGGTACAAGATTGCCATTTACCATCAAGAACTAAGGCTTTTCCGTAAGCCCCGGTTTCGACCACATACATATCTTGATAGGCAGTTTTTTTATAGGCTAATACCTTGGTAATTCCATGGACATAAATATCCCAAGGTGTGATATACTCACTCACCCAAAAATCAGCTTTTAGTTCGCTACCCGACATAATTACTTCTCCTAAAAAAATACAGATCCAATGTTCTAGGGTAGAGCATTCTGGATCTGCTACAAAATTAAAATGTTACAACCTATTTAGGATTGCTATATACTCTCACTAATCAAGATTTTCTCAAGATTTTAAATAGTTTTATAAAAGTAAAATAAGGGGTTGAGTAAATCTCTATCTTTAACTAGATGAAATAATGCTTCACCAGATGGTATAAAAAGATTCCTGTTCGCCAATCACCCAGGAGTCAAGATCGCCTTTCATCGCCCGAATCAACCTTTGGGCTTTAGGACAAAACCTGCCTCTTGAAATCAGTCTAAATTTTCCTTGACTTTTAGTTAATCACGAACAGAATGTTGGATAATAAATAATGACAAGTAAATTCTGCCTTACTTCCACCATGAATACTAAGACCGTAAACTATGCGCCCATGGCTCCTGTGTCTTATTGGGATGCACAATTATACGATAGTCACCATAGCTTTGTCTCCAATTTAGCTGTGGATCTCTTGGAATTGCTTGATCCCCGTATAGGGGAACACATTCTGGATCTCGGTTGTGGTACAGGTAACTTGAGTTACAAAATCACAAACACCGGGGCCGAAGTTACGGGGATTGATCATGCTTCAACCATGATTAAACGAGCCAGCCAAACCTATCCCGGTCTAAATTTTTTGGTCATAGATGCCTCTAAATTAGCCTGGAAAGAACAATTTGATGCGGTGTTTTCCAATGCGGTTTTACATTGGATTAAACAACCGGAAAAAGTTATTTCTGGAGTTTGTCGAGCCTTAAAACCCGGCGGACGTTTTATAGCAGAATTTGGCGGGAAAGGCAATATTGATACGATTATTACAGCAATTGATCAGGCTTTAGATGCTGCGGGATACCCTAAAAATAAAACCCTGAATCCCTGGTATTTTCCAAGCATTAGCGAATATGGAATGCTTTTAGAAACTCAAGGGTTTGAGTTAAAGCTGGCAACTTTGGTGGAACGTCCCACTCCATTAACGGATGGAGACAAAGGCTTAAATAATTGGTTGAGAATGTTTGCTGGAGAATTTTTTAAAGGGATTTCAGCCTCAGAACAAATACATATTATGAACGATATCGAAAGTCGCTTACGTCCCAAATTATTTAAAAATGGGACTTGGATTGCTGACTACAAGCGAATTCGGATTGTAGCTAATAAAATTAAGTAGTAAATTACACGGGGGAAAGGGAATATTCTAATCAATTTTATCCCCTTTCCCTCTCAATAACTCAATTGTCGTAAGTCCCCGATCATCGGTATGTCGGGTTTAATATTTGCTTTACCCAATTGATTCACTCAGGAAAATCTGGTAAAATCCAAGTGGCGGGCTGCGTTCTTTTCTTCCGCATCGCTTCCTCTGCCATTTGTAACATTTGATCTAAGGATGTATTATTGATAAAGTTCTCCGTGTCTGGGATATATTCCCGATTGGGGCATTTATCCCCCAAAACACAGCCATTTATACAGGCTTCTGCACAGTTAATTGATGTTTCTGTCATCGAAAAAATGGGTTTGAAACCCCGTCCTTTAGCGAAGCGAAGGACGGCTTTACACAATCTTCTAAATAACAATCAACCCGTTAGAACGGCGAATTAACTGTCCTTTACTAGAAGCAATCTGCCCTAACCGTTTCCAATTAGCATCGCTGACAGATACTTGTCTTTCGGTGTCTGCTGACACATAACCAACACCCTTGGCAGATTTAACCAAGTCCCCCTTACGGAATCCATGACGAGTCGTAGAACCCCCATACTTACGACGCATTCCACTTTTTGCTGGGAGCATTAAGTGAAGTTGACGACGCACTTTTAGGGTGGGGTTGGTGAACGGTTTCTCCTCTGTTGCGTTATCGGTCTTAGACTTGGAATTGGTTCGGGGTTCTCAACATTAAAAATTTTAACGTAAGTTGAATCAAAAAATCTTTGATACTCTCAGGTCTGAAGATACGCTCGATTCTAACTTCAACAGGACGAATTAAACGCACCCGTTTCATGTCTTTAACATTGTCTGTGTGGATATCCCACTTACCCAATAATTTAATCTTACCAGTTGAGACTGGTGAATTTTAGTAAAAAATCTATGAATAATTTTATACAACGGCTAAAAAATTTACCCTGGTCATCTTTATTACAAAGCGTCGCCTTGACTTATTTAATAGTTGCGATCGCAGAAGTTTTTACCCTCTGGGGAATCACCCACTCTCCAGCATTCAAACAAATTATGCTGCTTTTATTGACTCCTCCCCTGGGAATGTTGATTATATTTGCAGTAGGGGTGGGGGTGGGAGCCCTATCAATTTATTTAATCGAAATTCAGCCCTCTAAAGTTTTTCTTAATGTTGCTTGTTTATGGGCATTATTTATTAGTTTATTAATTGTTTTATTCCTCTATAAATCTATCTTTCCCCCTGTGATTTTACTTAGCACATCTCAAATCACCATTATGGGAATTTTAATCGGTCTATTTTGGAAAGGTAGACCCTATTGGCGTTGACATTCTCACCCGGTTTCGTCTTTTTTCTCCAAACCAACTTTTCCCCAGATTAGTTCCCCAGACGACTTGACAAAAATCTCGATTTAGGAGACAATATTTTCAGGGCTAAAATGACTATACTCTTGACTTTTTAGTCAACACAATAACCCACTCAATCCCTTAACTCTCTAAAATCCAACTATTTCACCACAATCTTTAATCCTTCTCGATAATGGGCGATCGCTGTAATCACAGCAACCGAAAAATAAAACATCCGAATCCCCCAAAAACAAACCCCCATAATCATCGTAATTAAAGTCGGAGGAATCCCGCTTACCCGCACAAATTTAGAGTTAATTTGCTGTTCCAAACGTTCTAATTCCTGCATTTGCAATTGTCGGGTTGGAACCATCGGAAATTGTCCAGTATATAAATAAAACCCAAAAACCCCATCCTGATTAATTCTACGTTTAAGAAAAGAATCAGCTACCGTTTGCGCTTGATGGAAGGAAAGATCATCATCCTGAGCAATATCCTCGACCCAAAGATTGTATTTAACCACTTGAGGAACCGCTAAAATAATTGGAATTAAAATAATCAGAAAAACTTGACTAATTTTTCGAGCATCGGTCGTAGGTAACAAACCCGTTGCGACTCCTAATCCCATCCCCAAAATCGCAAACACTAAAATATTGAGTAAATCAATAATTTCCAAACCCCTAAGTAAATCGCCAAATATAAAAATGGGGTAAACAAATCTATGGGCGAGTTTCAGGACTAAAACCTTAATTGCGATCGCCACAACCGTCAAGACCAATGCAGAGAAAACAAACATGAAAGCGCTGATGACATAAATCGTAATCCGCTTTAGTAGTTTGGGTAAATTCATTAAAGAGATTTAAAAGATTAAGGGTGACTCTGGGATTGGGTTAGGGACTGTTGGGCGAGTTGAGTAATTTGGGCGATCGCCAACTCAGAAGGAAAGGGTTGACCGACCGTATGCAACCATAACAAATACTCAATATTTCCGGCCGGGCCCTGGAGCGGCGACCAAGTTAAATCTCGATATTGCCATCCCAAGGATATCGCCACAGAACCCACCTGAAAGATAGCACGGGCTTGATCCTTAGAATCTCGGACAACTCCCTTTTTACCCACCCGTTCTCTACCCACTTCAAATTGAGGTTTGACTAAGAGTACCACTTCCCGATTCGGCTTTAATAATTGCCACAATGGTGGCAAGATTTTGGTTAAAGAAATAAATGATACATCCACAACGGCAAAATCAGGATAATTTTCCGGTGTATCTGATTCCCCATACAACTGATCGGGAGTTAAATATCGCAGGTTTGTCCGTTCTTTCAAAACCACCCTGGGATCATTTCTAATTCCCCAGTCTACTTGTCCATAACCCACATCCACACCATAAACTTTTGTCGCCCCGGCTTTTAATAAACAATCAGTAAAACCTCCAGTGGAAATTCCCCCATCCAGACAGACGCGATCGCTCACCTCAATTTTAAATTCCTCCAGCGCTTTAGCCAGTTTTTCCCCCCCTCTGGAAACAAAACGCGATCGCTGTTTCACCTGAATCTTAGCTTCTACATTAACTTCCGTCCCAGGTTTATCAATCATTTGTTGATTCACTAAAACCGATCCCGCCCGGATTAAACCTTGAGCCTGTTGGCGGGACTCACATAAATTCAGGTCTACCAATAAGGTATCGAGTCGTTGTTTCACAGGTCAGGGGGAGTAGGGAATGGGTCATAAACTGATAACTGATGCGTTTTAAGTGGAGAATTGATTCATAATTATTTATCCCAACGGCAAAGTAGAAATGACTACCGCCCAAGTTATTATTGATCGCCCTATTTTTTTATCAGCCAAATCAAGCCTAACCCCTATTATACCCATGGGCTTAATAAGAGTTGGCTGTTTTATTTGCTTGAAAAAAAATCGAGTCAAGGAGTTAAATATCCTGTTCACTCAATTCGCGAATTAAATGATCAAAAGGTTGTTCTAAATAATCTCCAGTGGGCAACCCGGCAGCAGCAACCTGAGCAGTAACTAAACCTTTCAGAATCCCGATCCCGAAAACAGTAGGGCCAACGGGAACGCTCAAGGAATTGTAAGTTTCCCGTAAACCTTGAAGCACCCGTTCATCCAAAACATCCGTATTCCCAGCCACCAGAGCATAGGTAGCATAACGCAGGTAGTAGCCCATATCGCGTAAGCAGGCTGCATAGCGACGGGTAGTGTAGGCATTTCCCCCAGGACGAATCAACTCAGGAATCTCGTCGAACAAAGCCATAGCAGCTTGTTTAACCAAATCCGCAGCATTGCCGTTGATCACCCCAGCAGCTTGAACTCTGGTTGTCCCCGTTGCAAAATAGGACTTGAGTTGATCGAGGGCGTCCCGATCTAAATAGCGACCCGTTCTGTCGTAATTTTTTATTAAGCTGGTAACGGCATCTTGCATGAAGTCTATCTCCCTATATAATATCTTTCAATTATTCTGAAGTCGCGACGTGTTGTATTGTAACACTCAATACAAAACTTAATCAATCTGACTCACTATGATCAGCCAGATGCTTTGTCAGTCCAACTGCCAAACCTGTCAGAGATAATCAAAAAGATTTTTGAGGAGATATTCATCCATGCCAGAGACAGCCCAAGAGGTCTTATCGTTAATCGAAGACCAAAAGATTCAAATGATTGACTTGAAATTCGTGGATATGCTAGGAACCTGGCAGCATCTAACGGTACACAACAGCCAAATCGATGAATCCTCCTTTACAGACGGCGTACCGTTTGATGGTTCCAGTATTCGCGGTTGGAAAGCCATTAACGAATCTGATATGTCCATGGTGTTAGATCCAAAAACAGCTTGGATCGATCCTTTCATGGCAGAACCGACTCTGAGCATTATTTGTAGTATTCAAGAACCCCGTACTGGAGAACCCTACAACCGATGTCCCCGGGTGATTGCCCAAAAAGCCATTGATTATTTAGTTTCGACCGGAATGGGGGATACGGCATTTTTTGGCCCGGAAGCGGAATTCTTCATTTTTGATGATGTTCGCTTCGACCAAACCCAACATTGCGGCTATTACTATGTCGATTCCGTTGAAGGTCGTTGGAATTCGGGACGGGAAGAACCCGGTGGTAACTTAGGCTACAAACCAGGCTACAAAGAAGGCTATTTCCCCGTAGCTCCCACGGATACTTTCCAAGATATTCGTACCGAAATGCTATTAACCATGGCTAAATGTGGGGTTCCCATTGAAAAACATCACCATGAAGTGGCCACGGGTGGACAGTGCGAACTCGGTTTAAAATTCGGGACGCTGGTTGAATCCGCCGATAACTTGATGATCTACAAATATGTGATCAAAAACGTCGCTAAAAAATACGGCAGAACAGTCACCTTCATGCCCAAACCCGTTTTCGCAGATAACGGCTCTGGGATGCACGTCCACCAATCCATTTGGAAAGATGGTATACCCATGTTTGCTGGCGATAAATACGCGGGTTTCAGCGACATGGGGCTGTGGTACATCGGTGGCATTCTTAAACACGCCCCGGCGTTGTTGGCCTTGACCAACCCCAGCACCAACTCCTACAAACGCTTAGTTCCTGGGTATGAAGCTCCGGTGAACTTGGCCTACTCTCAAGGCAACCGTTCGGCTTCTGTGCGGATTCCTCTGTCGGGAAATAACCCCAAAGCCAAACGTTTAGAGTTCCGGTGTCCTGATGCCACTGCTAACCCCTACATGGCCTTTGCAGCCATGCTCTGCGCCGGGATTGATGGGATTAAAAACCAAATCGATCCGGGTGAACCTTTGGATGTGGATATCTACGATCTCAGTCCTGAAGAACTGCGGAAAATTCCTTCGACCCCAGGTTCTCTGGAATTGGCCTTGGAAGCCTTGGAACAGGATCACGCCTTCTTAACTGAACCCGGTGTGTTCACGGAAGACTTTATCGCCAACTGGATTTCCTACAAACTCGATAACGAAGTTAACCCTACCCGGTTACGTCCGACTCCTTACGAGTTTGCTCTTTACTACGACTGTTAATTTTTGTTAAATCCGTGGGAGCGGAATTGACGAAAAGCCCCACGCTGACCTAATGGGTTGGCGTGGGGTAAATTGTGGTCTAGCAAAGAGGGTTGGGAGACCCAACCCCCACGATAAAATGTTACAACCTATTAATTTTAGGTACGGGTCGAGGTTACGGACAACATAATACCGTTGTTTATAATCCGGCGGACAAATATCGAGGAATGCCTCACCGTCACTGTATTTTAATGAATCTCGAAGATATAAAAAACGCCGGGTTTCAACCCCATCAACTGGTAAAAGTTCGAGGAGATGCGGGGGAATTAGACCCTATTGAAATCATTGCGGGTAATATTTTACCTGGTGCAGCATTTATGTTTTATCCTGAAGCCAATATTTTTATTTAAGGCACAAATTGATCCTTTATCAGAAACCCCAGCCTATAAAAGAGTCGCTATTTTTGTTTATTAGATAAGTACCTAAACAAAATTAATTACAAATTCCCTATCCCCCCCCGTGCACGGGGGGTTTGGGAGGGCTTTTCCCTACAATAACACATTTTATGCTTTAATTTAATCAAGTCGAGTTAAACAAAAGTAAACCTCCTCAACTTCTATGGTACAAATTCGTCGTCGTCAGCCTAATCCCGCCGTTGAAGTCTTAGGTTTACGCTATCAAGTAGCTATACCGGGTGCGGAGCCCCAAAATATTTTAGAAGAAATTGTTTGGTATAAAGAAAAAGAAATTACCGACCTACGAGAACGTTTACCCTTAGAAAAATTAAAGCAAAAAGTCAATACAATTCCTGCCACCCGTAACTTTTTTCAAGCCTTAAAACAAAGTAAAACTCAACCTGCGGTGATTGCCGAAGTTAAAAAAGCCTCCCCCAGTAAAGGAGTAATTAGAGAAGATTTTGATCCGGTTGCGATCGCTAAATCCTATCAACAAGGAGGCGCAAGCTGTTTATCCGTTTTAACCGATAAAAAATTCTTTCAAGGCAGTTTTGATAACCTGTCTAAAGTTCGGGATGTTGTTGATTTACCCTTACTTTGTAAAGATTTTGTTATTTATTCCTATCAAATTTATCTGGCTAGATATTATGGAGCTGATGCGGTTTTATTAATTGCGGCGGTTCTCTCCGACCAAGACCTACAATATTTCCTAAAAATTGCTAAGGTTTTAGGAATGACCGCCTTAATAGAAGTCCATACCCTCGAAGAATTAGATCGAGTCTTAACCCTCGATGGGGTTAACTTAATTGGAATTAATAACCGCAATTTAGAGGATTTTTCCGTCGATTTACAAACCACTTGCCAATTGTTACAAAGCCGACAATCTCAATTCCAATCCCGTGATATTTTAGTCGTAAGTGAATCGGGACTATATACCCGTGAGGATATCAGTTTAGTCACCCAAGCCGGGGCAAAAGCCGTTTTAATTGGGGAATCTTTAATCAAGCAACCCGATCCTGGTGTTGCCTTAAGTCAACTGATTGCCGTTGAGTGATATGATTGGAAGATAATTACGAATTACGAATTTGTAGTTCGTAATTTAACTAACGGATTCTTATTCTCGCTTATGTTAATTCAATAAGTTAATCCAAAAGGGATTACTGAATCACAAGGCATAAAGGGGTAAATTTCTAATTCGTAATTCGTAATTTCTAATTCGTAATTCGTAATTTAGCTACTGACGCAAAACACCGAACCCTTATTAATAGAAACAGACCATGGACGATAAATTAATGTTGATGATTCCAGGGCCAACTCCGGTTCCTGAAGGGGCTTTATTAGCGCTGTCCAAACACCCCATCGGACATCGCAGTGGCGATTTTTTCAAAATTATGGCCGAGGTGACGGAAAACCTGAAATGGTTACACCAAACCAAAAATGATGTGCTAATTTTAACCGTCAGTGGCACCGGGGCGATGGAAGCCGGAATTATTAATTTCCTCAGTCGGGGGGAAAAGGTATTATGTGGTTCTAATGGTAAATTCGGAGAACGTTGGGTTGAAGTCGCCACCGCCTACGGTTTAGAAGTCGATACCGTCACCGCCGAATGGGGACAACCCCTCGACCCCGAACAATTCCGGGCTAAATTAGAAGCGGATACTAATAAAGAAATCAAGGCAGTTATTATTACCCACAGCGAAACTTCTACCGGGGTAATTAACGATTTAGAAGCCATTAATCGCCATGTAAAAGCTCATGGGGCGTTAATGATTGCGGATGCTGTCACCAGTTTAGGCGCGTTTAATCTTCCTATTGATGAATGGGGGATTGATGTGGTGGCTTCCGGTTCCCAAAAAGGCTATATGATCCCTCCGGGTTTGGGATTTGTGGCGGTGAGTGATAAGGCTTGGGAAGCTTATAAAACCGCTAATCTGCCGCGCTATTATTTAGATTTGGGATTGTATAGCAAATCGGCTAAGAAAAATACTAATCCCTTTACTCCTCCGGTGAACTTGTTTTTTGCTTTACAAGTCACTTTACAAATGATGAAAAAAGAAGGGCTAGAAAATATTTTTGCCCGTCATCAACGCTTAACTAAAGTGACGCGTGAGGCGGTTAAAGCCATGGGATTATCGTTATTTGCCGCCGATGAATGCGCAAGTCCGGCGATTACGGCTGTTGTTCCTCCCGATGGTTTAGATGCTGAAGATATTCGGGCTATTGTTAAGAAGAAATTCGATATTGTTTTAGCCGGAGGACAGGATCATCTCAAGGGTAAAATTTTCCGCATTGGTCATTTAGGATTTGTTAGCGATCGCGATATTTTAACGGCGATCGCATCTTTAGAAGCCGCATTACAGGAACTTGGTTATCAAGGATTTACTTCCGGTGCGGGAGTTGCTGCGGCGGCTAGGGTGTTAGCAGAATCTTAATTTAGTTTTTGAGAATTCTATCGGTGGGCAATAATAGCCCACTTTTTTTATATACAGCAACCGCCAAGGCAGTTAGGATAAAGACGGATCTTGGAACCCAGACAGTTAAGTATTTTCCCCGGGTGTTTCCTCCCCCCCTAGCCCCCCTTCACGGGGGGTTTGGGGGGGCTGTTCCCTGCTATATAGCAATCCTAAATATTGCTATAGCTATATAATAGACCCATACGCATAGCGCGTTTTGTTATCCCTTATTCTTGAGCTTGATTGTATTCGATGCTGAATTTTTACTTTGATCCAGAAACCAATACTCACAAATCCTTTGAGTTACCAGGCGCTCGTCCCCATTATAACCCTGACCGTCCGGGTCAGGTAGAACATATTTTTCTGGACTTAGTTCTCGATATTCCTAATCAAAGTTTTAAAGGAACTTGTACCCTAAATTTGAATCCGGTTAAAAGTGGCATAGAAACCTTAACTTTAGATGCGATCAACTTAGAAATAAAAAAGGTAAAAATTGAGGACATCAATCAAGAATTTGATTATGATGGCGAACAATTACAGATTTATCTACAGCAACCTACAACGGTCAATCAATTAATTAAAATTGTCATTAATTATTCCGTTACCAATCCCCAACGCGGACTTTATTTTATTAGTCCAAATAAAGATTATCCCGATAAACCGATTCAAGTTTGGACACAGGGAGAAGATGAAGATTCTCGCTTTTGGTTTCCTTGCTTTGACTACCCCGGACAATTAGCGACTTCAGAAATTCGGGTACAAGTTCCTAAACAATATTTAGCTATTTCCAATGGCGAATTAATTAATACTGAAACCAAAGGCAAAACTAAAATTTATCATTGGTCACAGAAACAAGTTCATCCCACTTATTTAATGACCTTAGCGGTGGGAGATTTTGCCGAAATTAAAGACGAATGGAATGGAGTTCCTGTTCTATATTATGTTGAGAAAAACCGCCAAGAAGATGCTCTAAGGAGCATGGGAAAAACTCCGCAAATGATTGAGTTTTTCTCTAAATATTTTGGCTATGTCTATCCCTATCCTAAATATGCTCAAGTTTGTGTAGATGATTTCATTTTTGGCGGGATGGAAAATACCTCAACTACCTTATTAACCGATCGCTGTTTATTAGATGAACGAGCTACCCTAGATAATCGTAACACAGAAAGTTTAGTTGCCCATGAATTAGCCCATCAATGGTTCGGGGATTTAGTAGTAATTAAACATTGGTCACACGCCTGGATTAAAGAAGGCATGGCGACCTATACTGAGGTATTATGGACGGAACAGGAATATGGCAAAGACGACGCGGCTTATTATCGTTTAAATCAAGCCAGAAACTATTTTTCTGAGGATAGTTCTCGCTATCGTCGCCCAATTGTCACCCATATTTATCGGGAAGCAATTGAACTTTATGATCGCCATTTATATGAAAAAGGTGCTTGTGTTTATCATCTAATTAGAACCGAATTAGGAGACGAACTATTCCAAAAAGCAATTCAAACTTTTGTTCAGGATAATGCCCATAAAACCGTAGAAACCATTGATTTATTAAGAGCCCTAGAAAAATCAACCGGAGCTAATTTACTTCCCCTGTTTGATCAATATGTATTCCGAGGCGGACATCCTGATTATAAAGTTTCCTATAGTTGGGATAATCATAATAAATTAGCCAAAATTACGATTAAACAAAATCAAGCTAAAGATAGCGATAAACTCAGCGAGACAAACCTCTTTGATTTAAAAATTCCGATTGGTTTTGGCTATAAACCCGATAAAAAATCCCCAGAAACGGAAGTAAAACTCAAAACCTTTACGGTGCAGGTTCATGAAAAAGAACAAACCTTCTATTTCCCCTTAGAAGAAAAACCTGATTTTATTAGTTTTGATGTGAATAATAATATCCTTAAAACCGTAAATTTGGATTATGCGGTGGCTGAATTAAAAGCTCAATTACAATATGATCCCGATCCGATTTCTCGAATTTATGCCGCTAAATCTTTAGCTAAAAAAGGCGGATTAGAAGCCGTTAAAGCCCTATCTAATGCTCTAAAAAATGATGGTTTTTGGGGGGTACGGGTAGAAGTTGCCAAACAATTAGTGCGGGTAAAATTAGATCAAGTTTTCCCAGGATTAGTTGAAGGATTAAATGATCAGGATGCCCGGGTCAGACGGGCGGTAATTAATAGTTTAGCCAAACTGAAAACCACAGAAAGTTATCAAGTCTTAAAACCCCTTTTAGAAAAAGGAGATCCTAGTTATTTAGTTGAATCTTCAACAGCAACAGCATTAGGAGAAATTGCCGCTACCCATCTGGAGGATAAACATTTAGTTGAACAAACCGTTAAACTGTTAAAATCCGTCCTTAAAGAAAGAGAAGGCTGGAATGAAGTGGTGCGTTCCGGGGCAATTTCAGGACTGAGTAAAATCAAAACCTCAGAAGACGCCTTAAACTTGATTTTAAAGTATACAGCCCCCGGTATTCCCCAGGCATTACGGTTAACTTCGATTCGGGCTTTGGGCAGTATTTCCACTGGTCAAACCTCGACAAATACCGAACGGATTGTACAACGGTTAGAAGAACTATCTAATGAAGCCTTTTTCCTGACGCAAGTGGCTGTTGTTGCCTCCCTGGAACAGATGGAAACCCCGAAAGCCATGGATGTACTTCAGTCCTTAACAGACCAAACCCTAGACGGACGAGTTCGCCGTCGAGCAGAGGAAGCGATTCAGACTGTTCAGGGAAAAATCGGTTCAGAACCCGCATTGAAAAAACTGCGGGAGGAACTCGACAAAATCAAAAAGGAAAATCAAGACCTGAGAAGTCGTTTGGAAACTTTAGAAGCAAAAAGTAAATCCAGCAAATCGTAAAACCGGATGCTAGGCGTGATCAATTTGTCTATGTCTGAAGGTATAAACGTTGTATAGAACTTATTTCCCCCCTATTGAATAATGATTCAACCTAAAGACGTCAAAAACTTAACGTGATTTAACGTTTGATTGAGTCCCAAACGGAGAGATTTGAGTTAACTTACAAGAAAGAACAATCCTAAGGGTTAGATAGTTGTACTCACCCTCCCTACTTGATCAATTCTCCGTCGGTGAATGAACGATGATCAGATTTCTTTTTTGACAAAACCGTGCAATTTTTGTTAAAAAGGCTACAATCGAAAAGGTCTTGGCGTCATCCAATGATCACCTTTGAACATTTACCTTCACTATGCTAGGACTGAGGTGGGTTACGATGACTCACTCAGTAACTCGCTGGGTAAATATTTAAACCTGGATTCGGTGTTTCACTGGTTCAGGAGTCTATGAATAGACATCTTTATTCTGTAATTAATTTTTACTAATTGAGGAGCATGAGGAACGCGGCATGACCCAAAGTAACAACGGACTCGCAACCCTTCCACTGGAGAAACAAGTTGATATCCCTAAAAATGACAATAAAGCCAGGGACAGGGACAAGGATTCATCAAAGGATGAGCCAGATGCAGAAGATCTAATTGAAGAAGAAGAAATTTCAGAGGAAGTGATCGGGGAGGAAGATGACGAGAACAAAGCTGCAAAAGGAGCTAAATCTCGCCGTCGAACTCAGACGAAGAAAAAACACTTTACAGAAGATTCGATTCGTCTCTATCTGCAAGAAATTGGTCGGATTCGTTTATTACGCGCAGATGAAGAAATTGAACTCGCTCGTAAAATTGCCGACTTACTCGAACTAGAGCGAATTCGGGAAAAATTGATGGAACATTACGACCGCGAACCCAATGAGCAAGAATGGGCAACCGCCGTTGAAATGAAGTTGCCAGAATTCCGCCGCCGTCTTTATATTGGCCGTCGGGCAAAAGATAAGATGGTACAGTCTAATTTACGACTGGTGGTTTCTATTGCCAAAAAATATATGAATCGGGGTCTTTCTTTTCAAGACTTGATTCAAGAAGGCAGTTTAGGATTAATTCGCGCCGCCGAGAAATTTGATCACGAAAAAGGTTACAAATTTTCCACTTATGCGACCTGGTGGATTCGTCAGGCAATTACTAGAGCGATCGCCGATCAATCTCGGACTATTCGACTACCAGTTCACCTGTATGAAACCATTTCTCGAATTAAAAAAACTACCAAGTTATTGTCTCAAGAAATGGGTCGCAAACCCACGGAAGAAGAAATCGCAACTCGCATGGAAATGACCATCGAGAAGTTAAGGTTTATTGCTAAATCGGCTCAACTTCCGATTTCTTTAGAAACACCGATTGGGAAAGAGGAAGATTCTCGTTTAGGAGATTTTATTGAATCCGATGGCGAAACTCCTGAAGATCAAGTATCTAAGAATCTATTACGAGAAGATTTAGAAAATGTATTAGATACCCTCAGTCCCAGAGAACGAGATGTATTGCGTCTGCGTTATGGGTTAGATGATGGTCGGATGAAGACATTAGAAGAAATTGGTCAGATTTTTAATGTCACCCGGGAACGAATTCGTCAAATAGAGGCGAAAGCGTTAAGAAAGTTACGTCATCCTAACCGCAATAGTATTTTGAAAGAGTATATCCGTTAATTGCCGTTATTTCTGTTCGGGTTGAAACAATTTGATCCTGAGAAATAAATTTTTTAATTATCCTCAACGGAGGATAACTCAGGCTGCAATTTATCAACCCGTTTTTTGAAAGATTAAGATTAAAAATTAACTTGTTGAAACATACTCAGGACTATTGAGCAAAACTTATCATAATACCATAAAATTATTTTGCAAGAGTTCTAATAACCATTCTATAATAGAGTTTAACATAAAATGGTCTAATCTGCTGATCAATTAACTCATCCGATGAATGAACCTCAATTTTCTAGTATTAGCGATCGCCTTCCCCCTCAAAACATAGAAGCAGAGGAAGCCATTTTAGGGGGTATTCTTCTCGATCCAGAAGCCATTAGTCGGGTAGCAGAATTATTACAACCAGAATCCTTTGCCCTCAAATCCCATCAAATCATTTATCGGGCAGCTTTAACCCTTCATTCCCAAGGAAAACCCACGGATTTAATGACCGTTACAACTTGGTTAGCGGATCAAAATCTACTCGAACAAGTGGGAGGACAATTAAAATTAACTCAACTGGTAGATCGCACGGTTTCGGCGGTTAATATTGATCAATATGGTTTATTAGTTTTAGATAAAAAAATCCGTCGCAGTATGATTACTGGGGGACATAATATTGTTGAATTAGCCTATGATACCAGTCAAGATTTAGAAACCATTCTCGATAAATCTGAACAACAAATCTTTAATATTTCTCAAGTTAGACCGCAACAGGATTTAGTTTCTATTGGTGAAACTTTAATTGATACTTTCCAAGAAATTGAAGACCGTAATGAGGGAATTGCCTTACCCGGTATTCCCTGCGGATTTTATGATTTAGATGCGATGACAGGAGGTTTTCAACGGTCGGATTTAATTATTATTGCGGGTAGACCGTCCATGGGAAAATGTTTAAGTTTTGATAGTAAAATTGTTTTATCGGATGGGAGTGTTGTCACAATTGAAGATATTTATAATCGTCAAAAAGCTCAAATTTTAACGTTAGAAAATAATTGGAAATTCAAAATTACTGAACCTTCTAACTTTATTGATGATGGAATTAAACCCGTATTTAGAGTCACCACAAAACTAGGGCGTTTTGTAGAATCTACCATCACCCATCCCTTTTTAACTATTCAAGGATGGCGACCTTTAGGAGAAATTAAACCCGGAGATAAAATTGCTGTTCCTCGTCAATTTAATAGCTTTGGATCGGAAAAATTACCTGAATATCAAGTTAAAATTTTAGGTTATTTACTAGGAGATGGAGGGTTGACGAATATTAATAGAATATCATTCAAGGATTCCCCTAAATCGACCCCCCCACCCCCCCCTTGTCAATGGGGGGCTAAGAGAGATAATTATAGAATTAAACAGGATTTTGTTGAGTCTATTCAACAATTGATTGAAAATAAACCCGAAATTTATCCTCTCCTTACTAAGGGGAGGGTTAGGGAGAGGTTAGTTATTTGGATGGAAACAATTGGACTTTGGCGTAAAAATTATCATCAAAAAACTATTCCTGAAATTATTTTTAGATTAGAGCGATCGCAAATTGCTTTATTTCTAAATCGTCTGTTTGCAACGGATGGCTGGGCAACAATATTAGCCAGTGGTCAATGTCAACTGGGTTATGGCAGTGTTAGTGAAGAATTAGCCCGACAAGTTCAACACTTATTATTACGATTTGGTGTTATTGCAACTTTGAAAAAGCGTTCTATTAAATATAAAGAAACCGGACGAACAGCTTGGCAACTGGATATTACTGATGCTTTATCCATTAAAACCTTTATCTCAGAAATTGGGATTTTTAGTAAAGAAAAAGCACTTTTAAAAATAGAAAATGCGTTAATGAATAAACGCTATCAAACCAATCGAGACTTGATTCCCGTAAAAATTTGGCAAGAAATCGCAACGGTTAAAGGAGATGAATCTTGGCAAAGTTTAGCAAAAAGGGCAGGGATTCCAGGCTATAGTAATATTCATGTTGGTAAACGGCAATTATCACGGGAAAGACTTTGGAGTTTAGCCACTACTTTAGATAATTTACCCTTACAACAGTTAGCAACCAGTGAGATTTATTGGGATGAAATTGTCTCAATTGAATTTATGGGGGAAAAACAGGTTTATGACTTAACCATTCCTGAAACCCATAATTTTGTTGCAAATGATATCTGTGTTCATAATACCAGTTTTGCGGTCGGTTTAGGACATAATATTGCTAAGGGGCAAAAACTTCCCATTGCGGTTTTTAGTTTAGAAATGTCGAAGGGGCAATTAGTCCAAAGACTATTATCAAGTGAAGCAAAAATTGAAAGTAACCGCATTCGTTCAGGTAGAATTAGTCAATCGGAATGGGAACCTTTAACCATGGCAATTAGTTCCTTAGCAGAATTACCTATTTTTATTGATGATACCCCGAATATTACCGTCACCGAAATGCGTTCTAAAGCTCGAAGATTGCAAGCCGAAAATGGGGGGGTATTAGGGTTAATTTTAATAGATTATTTACAATTAATGGAAGGTGCTAGTGATAATCGAGTGCAAGAATTATCAAGAATTACCCGGTCATTAAAAGGATTAGCCAGAGAATTAAGTGTACCTGTAATTGCCCTATCCCAGTTAAGTCGTAGCGTTGAATCTCGTACTAATAAACGGCCAATGTTATCGGATTTAAGAGAATCTGGTTGTTTAACAGGTGATAGCTTAATCACATTAGCAGATACTGGATTACAAGTACCCATTAAAGAATTAATCGGTAAATCTGGTTTTCCAGTTTTGGCATTAAATGAAAAAACAATGAAGCTAGAAATAGCAATTGTGAGTAATGCCTTTTCTACAGGTATAAAACCTGTATTTACCTTAACAACTCGACTAGGGAGAAAAATTAGAGCAACAGCTAATCATAAATTCCTGACAATTGAGGGTTGGAAAAGACTAGATGAGTTACATGGAGGCTGTCCTATTGCCTTACCCAGTTTTACAATAGAAAATAGTGATATTAACTGGGATGAAATAGTTTCAATTATACCCGATGGAGAAGAAGAAGTATTTGACTTAACAGTTCCTGGCTTGCATAATTTTGTAGCAAATAATATTATTGTTCACAATTCCATCGAACAAGATGCGGATTTAGTGATGATGATCTATCGAGATGATTATTATAATCCTGATACCCCAGACCGAGGAATTACCGAAATTATTATGGCTAAACATCGTAACGGCCCCACAGGAACCATTAAACTATTATTTGACCCTCAATTTACCAAATTTAGAAATTTAGCAAATCCTCGATCTAGCTAATTCAACCCCGATTCCCTACCTCTAAACAGGAATTAAGAGATTTTTACCTCTAACAACTGTAATTCTTAACTTAGGGTTTGTCTACCCATCAATACAACATTGCTGAAACCCTATTTTTCCGATTTGAGGGATAATGGTTTGAGTATCGTTGACAAATTAAGATGGAATCAATCAGTGGGATTTACCTCATATTAGGAATTGTGTTTGAAGTGATGGGGACAACCTGTATGAAGTTATCCCAAGGCTTCACCCGAATCTGGCCTTCTATGGGAATATTTATTTTCTATGGACTTAGTTTTACTTGTTTAACCATAGTCCTCAAAAAAATTGAAGTCAGCCTTGCTTACTCGGTCTGGTCTGGTGCAGGAACAACTCTAATTGCTATTATTGGAGTCAGTTTTTTTCGGGAGTCAATTACTCCGATTAAATTCATATCAATTGCATTGATTATCATCGGTGTAATCGGCTTAAATTCAGGAAAATAAATCAAAAACCGGGTTTCTTTACAAAAACCTGGGTTTGGAGTCCAGAGATAGTGTTTAGAAATCCGGTTTATAAGGTAACTTCTGATGCTAAAAGGCTCACTTCACGCCCAATAGTTCCACATCAAAAATTAATGTTGCATTCGGAGGAATTACACCGCCCGCACCGCGAGAACCATACCCCAATTCCGGTGGAATAATTAACTTGCGACGTCCGCCCACTTTCATGCTCATAACGCCTTCATCCCAACCTTTAATCACTTGACTAACACCAATTTTGAATTGAAAAGGTTGTTCGCGATCGCGAGAACTATCAAACTTTTTACCATCTGTTAAAGTTCCCGTATAGTGAACCGTGACTGTTTGACCCTTCGTAGGAGATGAACCGTCTCCCACTTCCAAATCCACATACTGTAAACCGGAGTCAGTTGTAATTACTTTTTCTTCTGAAGTTGTCATTTTTTCAGCAATAATAGTTTGAGCATTGGCAATAATATCGGTTGCGAACAAAGGACTACTAGAAGTTGCTACCGTTTGTTGCACTGCAATCGGAGTATTTTGATTAGCTGCTTGTACTTGTTCTATTGATGTTGTAATTTGAGCTACAACTAACACAACCGTACAAACAATAATCACTCCTAAGCTAATTAGAATTTCTCGCAAAATTCATCCTCCTGCATCTAATCATGTACCTTTAGGATTGTTGTTTCAGGGAAAACCCAAGATTCAAGTTTGACATTATTTGGGGACTTTTTAACGCCAAAGACGATTTTCCAAGTCTCTCATCTGACGTTCTAAGCGGTCGAGGCGTCCGCGTAACTCATCAAGTTCCGACTGACGAGGAACCCCCACATCCTGCATTAAATTGCGGAATTGGCGCTGCATCAGGTCTTCTAAACTGGTTTGATCGAGTTTGAGACCCTGCATCATGTCATCGACAAACTTTTTGGCTTGGTCTGTATTCATCGTCCCGTCTTTGACCCACTGATCGGTGGCTTCCTGCAATTTTTCCGCTACTAAGGAAGTTGTCCCGATCCCAATCATCAACAGTTGTCGGAGTAAATTATTTTGATTATCCATTGTTTCTAACCTGATTAGGCTGCTAAAGTGCAAATATAAAGCCTAGCTTTATGTTTAGACTAACTCACATTTTCTATCTTAACGTCTTAATTTTCTGGAGTTGCCTGTTGCTCAATATATTTTTTTACTGTTCAACTGTAATACCACCACAACTAGCGACAAAGTAAGAACCTGTCCAAAAATAAGGTCTATTGTAAAAATACTTTCGATACTTTACGACTAATACAATATGAGCGTTAAGTCTGTAAACCGATCTAAAACCGTGATGATACATAGTTGAAACTTTTGACCGTTAATGCTATCATAACAAAGGATGATTAATATGTAGCAATGTAGCAGCGCAATGTTAAACGTTCTCAAGGTAAGAATATATCCGAACAAAGAACAAGAAATAGCTTTAGCTAAAAGTTTTGGCTGCTGTCGTTTAGTTTGGAATTATTACCTAGAGAAAACTAACAACCAGTATAAGGAAACAGGAAAAGGGTTAAGTTATTGCGAGATGGCAAAGGATTTAACCCAACTGAAAAAGTTACCTGATTACTCATTTTTGCAAGAAGCTACTGCTGCTGCATTACAGCAATCATTAAAGAATTTAGAATTGGCATTTAAGAACTTCTTTAGCCACCGAGCTAGATTCCCTAAATTCAAAAACAAACATAAAAAACAATCCATTCGTTATCCTGAAAGTTGCTCAATTAAAGGTAATGGTTTAAAACTTCCCAAATTAGGGATTGTTAAATCCAAAATCCCAAAAACAATTAGCAGTAAAATAAAATCTGTTACCGTTTCCAAAACCAGTACAGATAAATATTTTGCTGCTATTTTGTTTGAACCCGATGATTTAATCCCTAACAAAATCAAAATAGGGAAAATTTCAGGGATTGATTTAGGGTTCACGAGAAGATAGCAAATACAAGGGTTGACTTCCTCCATATTGTCAAACTCACCATGATAGAGATGAGAATGCAGCAAAAAACATCAGGGAAGAAGGGATAAGAATATTGTCAACAAATACTGTGGGACACACAGGAATCGAAGCTTGTGGAGAGGATGTAAGACTCGTTGGTACTTGCACTAAAAAGCATTCTTCTGTGAAACAAGAATCCCCCGTCGAGCGCGTGAGCTTGACGGGGGAGTGTCAATTTGTGGTATTTTTCCCCAATTCGCCGATTCGATTTTTCCAGGTTTAAATCTTCAAAATGTCCCATTGTCCCCTGTGTCACCAACTTATTGATTCTCAGGCGTTAAGTTGTCCCCATTGTCAAGCTCAACTCAAAGCCTTTGGACACCCCGGTATTCCCCTCTATCGTTCGACGGGGAAGGAATATTTGTGTGAAACTTGTCTCTATCACGATGATGATACTTGCAACTTTCCCCAACGTCCTTTTGCTCAGGAATGTACCCTCTATCAAAATCGTTCAGAACCGTTAATTTATACTGCGATTAAACCTCAGCAAACTCTATTTGTCGCGTTCAGAATTTGGCTACAACAGAATAAGGTTTGGCTGATTGTTTTAGGGTTATTAATTATTAGTTTAATTCTCACTATATTATAGCCTTTTTTTGATTAACTAAAAACTCCGTTGTTGGGCTTGGGCCCATAAATCCAACAAGAATTAATCCTTAGAAAGACGGTTTCTTGGATGTGCGATCGCATTATTAATTAAAATAATCAGGATTTGTGATCAAATCGGTGGGTAAATCTACAATACTTCCAATAACATCCAATTCATATTTTTTATTTCAAAAAAGGTACAGAATCAAACTTTAACTCAAATTTAATCAAAATTGAAGGATGATCAATGAGTCCAAATTCGGTTAAATTTTCATCTTCTAAATGTAAAGCAACAGCCTCTTGTAAATTATAAACCACATCATCTAAGGTTTCTCCCTGTGTGACTACATTAATATCAAGGCATTCAGCAACATAACCCTGTTGTTCGCCTCGATGAATAATGGCTTGGATATTTTCTTTTAATGACATAGACATAATTTTCCGGTAAACTCAAAAAATAGGGTATGTTACCTTTTAACTTAACACACCCTGGCCTCTATTTACATCGCCTGCAACAATACTTTTAATCTATATTTCTCCATTCAACTTTTCATAACCGTGAATAAGTGGATCTATTTATAAAGATTAATATTTGTTATAGAAGTAAACCGCAAGCTCTGACTCAGGAATATATTTAGCTGCTTGTTTAAAAATGGCTTTACAGGTTCCTGGCTCTAACTGTCGGTGATTAGGGACTGTTAAAGTTTCCTTATTCCCTAAATTATAACGACGTAGTTTAACATGGCTTCCTTTTTGACTATGGATTTCAAAACCAAAGCGACCTAAGATAGAAATAACTTCTTGACCCGATAAAACTTTAAATTTTGACATTTGTAATCATTCATATTGTATAAATTTAATCAATAATAACTTTAAGTATAGCATATAAAAATTAGATTATAAGATCACCTCATAAAAAATGCCGGTACCAAATACCCGCCGCTTGTCACACACCTTAACAACCTTGACGTCCCTGCTTGCGGTAGGCTAGATTCAGTTACCTTATTTGCTTGTATTATTGCTTTAGTATGTCTGTATCTGCCCCGACTCGTACCGTCCGTATTGCATCGCGCAAAAGCCAACTCGCCCTAGTCCAAACCCATTGGGTACAGGGAGAACTTCAGAAACACTTCCCCGACATCACCTTTGAAGTGCAAACTATGTCCACCCAAGGCGATAACATCCTGGATGTCGCCCTGGCTAAAATTGGCGATAAGGGACTATTTACCAAAGAATTAGAATTAGGGATGCTTGACCGTAGCAGTGATATTGCGGTGCACTCCCTCAAGGATTTACCAACTCGACTTCCCCAAGGATTAATGTTAGGCTGTGTCTCGGAACGCGAAGATCCGGCCGATGCTTTAGTTGTTCATGAAAACCACAAAGATAAACAACTCGAAACCCTACCAGCAGGCGCTATTATTGGCACTTCTTCCCTGCGACGCCTAGCCCAACTTAGATATCATTATCCCCATTTAGAATTCAAAGATATTCGCGGCAACCTGAATACTCGTCTCCAAAAATTGGATAATGGAGAATATGATGCAATTATTCTGGCCGTTGCTGGGTTAGTTCGTTTGGATATGAGCGATCGCATTCATCAAGTCATCACCCCAGAAATTTCTCTCCACGCCGTCGGACAAGGTGCTTTAGGGATAGAATGTCGAGAAGGAGATAGCGATATTCTTGATATTATTAAAGTCCTCGAACACACTCCCACCGCCCAAAGATGTTATGCTGAAAGGGCATTTTTACGCGAGTTGGAAGGCGGTTGTCAAGTTCCCATTGGAGTTAATACTTTTATTGAGGGCGACCAACTCACTTTAGTAGGAATGGTGGCAAGTCTTGATGGCAAACGGTTAATTAAAGATACTGTAATTGGAAATACCACTGATGCTGAAGATTTGGGTATTCAACTCGCCCATAAACTCAAAGATCAAGGAGCCCAAGAAATCTTAAACGAAATCTTTGCTGAAATTCAGCGTAGCTAGTTTTAATCAAATTTGGGGGTTGATCGTCTTTCCATTTGTTGTAGTGCGAGCATCCCCCCTCGCTATTGCAATATTCCCTATTACCTATTACCTAAATTAAAATCATGCCTGAATATCCTGAAGCCTTTAAAACCGCGTTAAAATTTACCTTAAAATGGGAAGCTGGCGTAGGTGATACTAGAGATTTAGCGGGTACAGTCAATTATGGTATTTCTCAACCAACTTATGATAGCTATTTACAAGGTAAAAAATTAGCTTCTAAGTCGGTATTACAAATTACCTCAACTGAAGTAGAAGCAGTCTATTATGAACAATTTTGGAAACCCTGTTTAGCAGATTCCATGGTGTTACCCTTAGCAGTAGCCCATTTTGATACCGCCGTTAATTTTAGTGTAAAAGGTAGTTTAGAATTTCTACAAGAAGCCATTGGCGGGTTAACTGTTGATGGAAATTTTGGAGCTAAATCAAAAACTGCACTAGAAAAAGTCAATAATTTACCAACCGCCCAACGCTATTGTCAAAATCGAATTGACTATCGCTATCAACGGGTAAAAGCTAACCCCAGTCAAGAAGTTTTCTTAGCGGGATGGTTACGACGAGATCGGGATTTATTGCTGTATGTGAATGAATTAGGCGGATTAACAACACCGAAACCAACACCAAAACCCGTCAGTCAAACAGAAATATTGAGTAAAGTAGAGCAGGCTATTCAGTTATTACAAGAAGCCGTGGATTTACTCAAAAAACAATAACTATATATGAACAAATCTTTAAAATTATTATTAGTATCTACTCCGGTTGGGCCCTTGGGGTCTGGGTTGGGAGGAGGTGTAGAGTTAACAGTATTAAATATTGCAACTATTTTGCAAAAACGGGGTCATAAAATTACAATTGTTGCCCCTGAAACCTCTGAATTAGAATCTTTTTTAGTAGTAGAAATTTCAGGAGAATTACAAACCTATGCCCAAACCCAAAATCGTCATGATCCTGTAATTTTACCCGATAATTCTGTATTGACAAATCTATGGAATTATGCTGGGGAAGTTGCTGATCAGTATGATATTATTGTCAACTTTGCTTATGATTGGTTGCCTTTATTTTTAACTCCTTTTTTTAAAGGTAAATTAATTCATTTAGTTAGCATGGCCTCTTTAACGGATGTAATGGATCGGGCGGTTCAAGAAGCAATTAAACACTGTCCGGGTTCTATTGCCTTTCATACCCATAGTCAAGCGGAAACTTTTGGTTTAAAAGCAGGTTATTTTTGTTTAAGTAATGCGATTGAATTATCTCAATATCATTTCTGTACTGAACCTCAAAATCAATTAGCTTGGGTAGGTAGAATTTCGCCAGAAAAAGGTTTAGAAGATGTGGTGGCTGCTTCAGCTAAAACGGGTATACCCTTAATAATTATGGGCAAAATTCAAGACCCAGTTTATTGGGAAAATATTCTGAATAATTATGTTGATGCTCCTATGGAATATTTAGGCTTTTTATCAACAGAAAAACTGCAAGCCAAACTAGGACAATGTCGGGCTTTACTAATGACCCATCGCTGGATAGAAGCCTTTGGAAATGTTGCAATTGAAGCCTTAGCCTGTGGTGTTCCAGTCATCTCCTATCGTCGAGGCGGGCCAACAGAAATTATTCGAGATGGAATTACAGGTTGGTTAGTAGAACCTGATAATATTAATCAGTTAGTTCATGCTATCAATAATATAGATAAAATTGACCGTTCTGTGTGTCGTAAACAGGCAGAAACCGAATATTCTTTAGATAGATTAGGCGATCGCATGGAACAATGGTTATTTCAACTCATCCCGTAGTAAGCCCTTCAGGGCTTTCTTATTATTATTTTATATCACAAACAAACAATCATGAACAATTTTCCAAGATTAAAACCCGGAGATAAATTAAAAGTAATTACCCCCAGTGGAGCATTAAGAGAATGGGAAAGGTTTGAGGCTGGGGTTGAAATTTGGCGATCGCACGGTTATAATATTGAATTAACACCAGGTTTTGATCAAGTTACAGGCTATTTAGCCGGAACCGATGAAAACCGCCGACAACAGTTAATAGAAGCTTTAACCGACCCCAATTGTCGCGGGATTTTATGCGCTAGGGGCGGGTTTGGGTCAACTCGATTATTAGAAGGTTGGAAATGGGAAAATATTACCCAAATTTCCCCAGATCCTAAATTTTTAATCGGATTTTCTGATATTACCGGACTATTATGGGCTTTTGCAAATCACCCCCAAATTATCGGCATTCATGGCCCAGTTATTACCACCTTAGCTACTGAGCCAGATTGGTCAATTCAACGTTTATTTAAGGGAATAGAAACCGGATTTTTTGATACTTTACAAGGAGAAGGTTGGGGTGGAAAATCTGTTTCAGGTCGATTATTTCCAGCTAACTTAACCGTAGCAACCCACCTATTAGGAACAGCCTATCAACCGGATTTAACTAATACTATTATTGCTTTTGAAGATGTTAACGAAGAACCCTATCGTTTGGATCGAATGTTAACCTATTGGCGGATGGTCGGAGGGTTTAAAGGAGTTAGAGGAATTGGATTAGGAAGATTTAGTGATTGTCATGCTAAAGGGAATAATAATAGTTTTACCCTAGAAGAAGTATTACGCGATCGCTTAGGGGATTTAGGCATTCCCATTGTCTCTAATTTACCCTTTGGTCATCAAGGATCTAATCCTATTTTACCCGTTGGGATGATGGTTAATCTTGATGGAGAAAAGGGAACATTAAGTTGGGGTTAGGGAGAGTTTATTTAATTTAACCACAAAGACACAAATACACAAAGAAATTGTTATAAACATTATATAAATTATCATCGTAGGGGCGGGTTCGAGACTATCTGTGATTTTCACCCCAAAACTATCTAAACCCGCCCCTATTTCTAATTTGGAATAGACTGTGCTACAATAAGAAGCAATTGCATCAAACTTCTTTATGCAATAAAATTAAGTGAAATCAGCCTTTCCTTTTTTAGTTTATCAAAGATGAATATTATTGAATTTTTTGAATTAAGTGCTGGCAAATGGTTTTCCCAACGCACTTTACACAATTTAAAATCAGGACAATTACAGGCGGGTAAGTCTAATCTGATCATTGATACTTTACCCCAAACTGATGCTAAAGTTATTCAACTTTGTCAACAGCATCATATTGACCCGACCACAATTTCCGAGGGGTTTCGCTTAACCTGGGATGGAACAACAGAAGGAAACTCTAATCAACAAAAAGGCTCGGCTATTTTAGTTCCAATTATTAATCCTGAACATCCCCAAGCAGGTCAATTACTCCAATCTCAAGGTACTAACCCGAATCAATCTCTATCGGGAAGCTATAGTTTCGGAGAGGATGAAGTATTAACCATAATTACAGAATCTCCTAACTTTTATGTAGAAGAAAGGTTATGGTATTTGATGCCAAATCTCCGACTTAGAACTAGCATTGTTAAAAATAATACTGGACTAACTCAGGCTTCTTTTTGTTCGGAAATTCGCATGGGAGTCCAATAATATTAAGGGTGGGTTAAGTTTAATCTATAGCGCTACGCATTACAGTTAGGATACTTCTAAATCCTGTTCCCTGTTCCCTAGTGCGTAGCTCTCTAACAACGAGAGTTACAGCTTTTTTCGCCATGCTGGATTAAAATGCTGAAGTTTAGAAATATTTTCCCTCAAGCATCAACTCCTTTACTAATCAGAATTAGAGCCACTGCAAGTCTACCTCATTTGACTACAAACCGCTACAATTTAAGTTTTTGGAAGACCTGCTCTTGCCAATAAAACACCGATTTGGACACAAATCATACCGACTACGGCACTTCCGAAAAAATAAAGGAACATCGTTTGGTTATCTCCCTTGGCTAAGAAATTATTGGCTTCTAAACCGTAGGTCGAAAAGGTTGTATAGGCTCCGCAGAAACCCGTTGTCGTCATCAGTCGGAATTCCGGGGAGATCAACCGAATATTTTCGATCGCTAAAGTCAAAATATAAGCAATCAATAAACAGCCCGTCACGTTAATAAAAAATGTGCCATAAAAGCCAAAATTTTTGCCAAAAATTGCTTTGGCGGCTTCGGTGAAATAGAAACGACTCAATGCACCAAAAATAGCCCCAATTGCTATAGCTAGGGAATAACGTCCTTTCAAAAATTCCATTGTGTTTTACCTAAAATATTGATTATTTGTGGTTTTTTGTCAGCTAGATCTCAACTGTTTTTTATGATGAAGGGGGGACAACAGCATTGGCGAGCGTCACGCCTATCATCACTACTCCTAGTCCTAAAATTGCACTCCCAGCCCAATAAAAAGCTGTGAGAAAGGTTTCTTTATTCCGCCATAAACTTAGGGTGTCAAAGCCATAGGTTGAAAATGTGGTATAAGAACCTAAAAATCCAGTTCTAATCAGTAAATCTAACTCTTTGGGATAGCCTGTAATTCCTTTGGAAATAGTGAAGAAGAAACCCATAGCCAAACATCCAGTTAAATTAATAATAAATGTTCCGTAGGGAAATTTGGCTCCAAATTTGGCTTTTGTCCATTCGGTAATTTGATACCGAGATAATGCACCAGGAACTGCCCCAACGGCAATCGCTAAAACATTAGTTATATCTGACATTGGTTAAAATTCACCCTGTGCTAAGTTTCAGTTTTTTGGGATATTTGGGGTTTAGGATAGAAACGTAGCTGAAAGCACAAAATTCAGAATCCAAACTCAAGACATCTAAGAAACAATCATTCTCTATTCTATATTCTCTATTCCCTATTAAAATATTACAACCTATTTAGGATTGCTATATTATATCTAGCTCTCCCTAGAAGTTAGAGCAAAACTAACTATTTTCCAAGCAGATATAAAAGCAGTTGTTTCCTGGGGTTGTTCTAATATATTTACAGAATAGTCTATAGTTAATCCCAGATTATTCTGTAATTCTAACCTAGTTTCTTCTCCCTGACATTCATAACATCTTAATATCCATTGTTTGGACTTAGTTTCTGACTGTTTAAATGCCATTAAAATTAAATGTTCCGAACCCAACTCTAGGAAACTCTGGCAACTCGATGATTCTAAATTAGCGGTTGCGGATATAGGCGGATAGATTTTAACCTGTAACGGTCGATTAAATTCATAGCCCTTTTGAACAGTTTTTGCTTGTTTCCAATCTCCTGCATGGGGATAAACTGCATAACTAAATTGATGCCATCCTAAATCGGCTTCTGGGTCGGGCCAGGTTGAACCTCTTAATAATGTTAATCGCAGTTGATCGCTTTGAGCATCATAACCATATTTACTATCATTTAATATACTAATTCCATAATCAGGTGTACTAATATCTGCCCAATGAATAGCCGGAACTTCCCATTTAGCTTTCCCCCCCGGAAACCCCCCGTAGACGGGGGGCAGGGGGGGCGGAGGGCTTGGGGGGGTTTGGGGGTTAGTAGGTCTTTGAATCACTCCACAGGGAATTTCATAACTAGCAAAATCCGCCTTAATAGTTAGGGGAAAAGCGACTTTAATTAAAGTATGACGTTCTTGCCAATTAACGGTGGTTTCTATTTTTAATAGGGGTGAACCTTGTTCTAAAATATAATTCTGGCAAAACTCTGATTGATTTAATCGTTTAATAATTCTCAACCGCCAAACTATCGGCCCTGATTCTATCCATTCAATTGATTCTAATTGCGGTGAATTTAGGGGATATTGTTGATAATTGGGGTTAATATTCCACCCATCCCAATATTGTCCTGAATCTGCAAAGACTTGTAATTGATTTCCCAGTCCTGGTTGGAGGATATTTCTTTGATTAATTAAGTCGAAAACCTGTTCTAAATTTCCGGTTTCCGTATCTACAATTACCCGCAAAATATCGTTTTCAAAGCTAATCTTTTGAGGTTCTAACTGATAATATTTGACAACCCCGTTTTTTTCTGCTATACTTTCAGTATAATCAGCAATATGTCTGCCCATATAGGATATATCGGGGTTTTTCTGCGAGATTTCAAGGGTTTCAGCCTGTTTGCGCCCCAACCAATAGACCTGATATCCCAGACTCGGAACATTTTTTGCCAGGAATAGCAGTTGCGGTTTTTCCGACCTTTCCCCCCGTGTTTGGGCGGTTTGGGGTATTCCCTGGTAATCATAAATTTGCCAACAGCTATCGGAATTAGGAATAGGCACAGCCACGACTTCTGAGCGTGACCAATTTAGGGAATTAAAGATAAAAATCGGTTGCGCGTTGAGTTGGGAGGGGAAGTTAACAGAAATAGAGGCAACAATGGCATCAAAGGACTGGTGGAGAATTTCCTCGGCGGTTTTGATAGCGGTTTCCCAGTCTTGATTTGCCTGCTGGTAGACTTCAGTAATGGCAGTTCCGGGCAGGATATCGTGAAATTGGTTTAACAAAATTTGCTTCCAAGCAGTTTCTATTTCCTGCTGGGGATAAATAGAACCGGAGTAAAGGGTGGCTATAGTTGCAAATAGTTCTGCTTCATATAATAGGGTTTCCCCCCGACGATTAAACCGTTTTTGATCTGCGTGGGTAGTATAGCAACCGCGATGGAATTCTAAATATAATTCATCCTGCCAGATCGGAAGGGGTGCGGGGGCATTATTCAGGACTTCTGTTAAATAGTCTGTCACCTTTTGAAACTTAAACTCTGGAAAAATAGCAGATTGATTCCAGCGTCTAGTTATTTCTAACATATCACGGGTCGGCCCGCCCCCATGATCACCAACTCCGGGCAACCATAAACTCTGATTTAATCCGGTTTGGGTTTTCCATTCCAGAGCATATTTAAACATCTTTACCGGGTCAACTCGTTCCCCAATTAAAGCGGTCATAAAACTAATAATTTTAGTTCCATCTAACCCTTGCCATTCAAACAACCCGTAGGGAAATTTAGTTGTGTCATTCCAACGCAGTTTTTGGGTAATAAAATAATCAATACCTCCTTGTTGGAAAATTTGGGGTAATTGCCAACAAAAACCAAAGGTATCTGGTAGCCAAGCAACGGTGGAAAGTTGACCCATTTTTTCTAAAACATATCGTTGTCCGTATAATACCTGACGGACGATAGATTCTCCATTAATAATATTCAATTCTGGTTCTACCCAGAGTCCGGCGGCGATTTCCCAGATTCCTTTTTGAATATTATCTTGAATTTGACTAAATAAATCGGGACGATGTTTTTCTATCCATTCATAAAGAATAGGGGAGGAATGACAGAAGATTAATTCGGGAAAGTCTGTTTGTAATTGCAAAACTGACTCAAAGGTTTTTTGCGCGACTATCCAGGTTTCTGTTATCGGCCATAACCAAGCTAAGTCTAAATGGGCGTGACCGAGTAAGCTAATTTTGTAGGAGTCTAATTTAGGAATAACTGATTTTAATATCTGACGAACTTGGGTCAGGCTATTTTCAAATTCAGTTAGATTTTGTCCCCCCCAAACCCCCCGTGTACGGGGGACTTTTGGGAGGATATAGCCAGAAATGATATCTAAAATCTTCCCTAGGGAAGTTAAGTCGGTTTCTAGGTCGGGTTGGTGATTTTCCGATGCTAAAAATATCCCTAAAATTTCTAACTCGTCAGCTAAGAAACTAGGATCAATTTTTGAGGAGTCGGAAAGTTCATACCAACAGCAGGAATTAACTAATGCTCCTCGGTCGTGTCCCGGACTAATCAAAGATAACTCTATTTCAAATTCATCCCCAGGCTGTACTGATGAACTTAATAAAATTCGGGTATAACTATCAAACAAGTCTCCGGCTTGTACAAACTGGTTATTAATATAGATTTGAGCATCCTGTGCCCACCAACTTAAGACTAATCTTAAAGTTAAACCTATTAACGGATAACCCTGTAACTCCCTGGGAACTATAATTTTTTGTCTTAATTTCAAAACCTGTTTTCCCGCCGCCCAAGGAATATGTTCTTTTTCATTGATTTCAACTGGGTGATCAGACTCCCCAGGGTTGATAACCTGCCAATGGGGTTGCAGATTAATTTGAGTCAACAGACGTAACCGTTGAGCAACTTCCGAAATCTTTAATTGCAGGGTAGGGGTAGAAAAAGACATTTACCAAAAAGCGAGTGGAAAGCCCCCGACTTTAGGCGTGGGGATGAACACGGTGGTGGCCCTTCGACTACGCTCAGGAGAGCCTTTAGCCACCTTGAAGAAGTTTGTCACAAAAATAGCTTTATCTGCAATACCTTATGATAAAATAGAATCATGATAGTTAGAGAAGCCAAACTACTGCACGGAACCAAGGAGCAATACCTAGCTCTTGATGAAGCCATTCGTACCGCACAATTTATCAGAAACAAATGTGTTCGGTACTGGATGGATAATCAAGGGGTAAGTAAGGCTGGTTTGTATGCGCTATGCAAAGACTTAGCCGCATTATTTCCTTTTGCCAAAAAGTTAAATTCGGCGGCTCGTCAAGCTAGTGCAGAAAGAGCATGGGCTTCTATTTCTAGTTTCTACAGTCGTTGTAGAAAAAAGAAAAGAAAAAGGGCTACCCCAAGTTTAAAAAACATTGTCGCTCTGTAGAATATGCCACGTAGAAATGCAGTATATTCCATTAATAGCTATATTCTGACCATCTTTTTTTGAAGAATTTTGTGATGGCGATAGGTATTGCAGGTTGCCTATATCGTGCGCCCCTCCTTTTGAAATAGGTATAATGTGGTCAACAGTTTTATCTCTAGGACAATCTAAATAGAATTGTTTAGTTAGTTGCTTGTTACCCTCTATTGTAGGGGCATTAGCCTTTGATGTTCTGTACCGCGCCTTTATCTCTAACGCTTTCTTCTTGTTTTCTTTAGCCCAACTTGCCTGTCTGCTTTTTTCCTTCTGCCTATACTCTTCGTCGTGGCTTAGTTTGTCTCTCCTATTTTGAAGTATTGACTCTCTATTTTCCCTATTGTATTTGTCCATATATACTTTATGGTCATCTATAAATTGGGTATTTTCTCTTCTGTTTGCACTTAACAATCTAAGGCATTCTTTGCAGGTTTTATTGGCTACAAATCTCTCACAGGTATGCCCATTTTTACACGGTTTACCAGTAAAATAGATTGTTAGCCCTAACTCTATTGCACGTTTTCTATTTATTATTTCCATAATAATATTATAGCGTAAAGACTGGGCGATTAAGCAAGCTCGGTGCGTAGTTCACTCTAACGATGTGATTGTCTATGAAGATTTAAAGGTGTCGAATATGGTCAAGAATCACCACTTGACTAAGTCGATTTCCGATGCTAGTTGGTATCAATTCACCCAATGGCTAGATTATTACGGAAAGATCTGGGATAAGGCAGTTGTGGCGGTTTCGCCTAACTATACCTCTCAAGATTGTTCTAGTTGCGGTTATCGGGCGAAAAAGTCATTGAGTACCAGAACCCATTCCTGTCCTAATTGTGGAACAGAGATTTGTCGTGATACAAATGCAGCAATTAATATTCTTAAAAAGGGTATGGGAATTCTGGGGATAGAATGGCAAAACAGTACCTTTGGGCAAAAGGGATCTGCCGAGCAATCGGGAAAGCATGGGGAGAAGACCGCCTCTACTATTGATGGGAAACCAGAGATAGCAAGTGGATTTCTGTGAACCATGAACAAGAATCTCCCGCATTTATGCGTGGGGAGTATGTCAATGTTATAGTTAATAGGGGAGAATATAGATCAAACTTGGTGTAACCATGTCTGTTGCTGAATCCGGGCCATACAAAAGTCGATTCTTTAATTTTATCTCTCAGACGGCACAGAAATTTACCGATGAGGGCAGTCGCAGTTGGCGCTATTTTAAGTTCGCCACCGAGATTACCCTGCAAACAGCACTATACCCAGTTTATTTTATCCTGCAAACCGTTCGAGTCACTACCCAAAAATTAGGGACGGCGATTAAACAGCATTTACCCCAACTCAATTCTGAGGTCAAGTCCCAACCTCCTAATGTTGATACTCCTATTATTCATATTCTAAATACGGTTACCACCGAAACCGCTCCCCCAAACCCCCCGTACACGGGAGGCTTTGAAAATTCGATAATTTCCCAACCCGCAGCAGGAGAAATTCAAGGGGTAGCTAGTAAAATTGATTCCCAAACCTTAGTATTAGTTCAAAAAGATAATCAAATTTTAGATAGTCTCACCGTTGAACAACAATATCAACTTCAACAACGGATTAGTTTAGAAGTCGCAGACTATCACTATTATTATCGAAATTCAGCACAACATCCCAAACCTTTCCAACCCCAGTTACAACCTTTTAGCCATCCTATTAATGTTGTATCTGCCATTCGAGGATTTTGGCAAGTCCTATGTTGGGTACAAACCAGTCCTGTAGCAGTCAAAATTAATTGTTTTGGAGAATCTAATTTTGTTGAGTCGGTTTCTCTCCCCCAGCCTTCTCCTGAATTTATTCATAACTTAGATTTTGCGATCGCGCAAGTCGAAGATTATTCTATTATTCCCATCTCTCAAGCTACCCATAGCTTAGTCCAACAAAGTCAAACCCTGGGAAAAACCGTAATTCAAACTTGCCAACATCCCCATTTATCTGTAAAATCAGCATCTTCCTTAGAAACGGGTTTTGATCAATATTTTTATCAAGTTCAGTCCTTGATTTTTGCCGCGATAGATTATTTCTTCAAAGACCATCAGCATACTATTAATTCTGAGCATATCCCCGAAGAATATTCCGGGGTAATTTCCAATTCAAAATCTTCTTCCCTAGAAGACCCCTGGTCAACTATTGATACTCGGACAAATAATATTTTATCCAAACTCAAAAAACCTAAGACCCAAAATAACCCTATCGAAAATAATCGGATTTTTCAGAAACTTCAATCTTCCTTAAACCGTTTCCCCACAAAAACGACCCCGGAAAATATCGGTTTAATTTCTGAAAATTCTCAAAACCCCTTGACAAAAACGCAAAACTGTGTTACAGAATCCAAGAAAACCGCAACTGCGACCGATTCCCCCGACTGGCTAGAAGCTCAGGTGACATCAACCGGATATATTCAACATCCCCTAGAGAAGATTTTAGGATGGTTAGATCAGGTTATGGTTAAAGTTGAGGAGGCGATCGCTAAAACTTGGTATTGGTTTACCCATTATGAGTAATGGGGTAATAGGGATCACGGATTTAGGAGGATTTCACGGATTTTAATCTGTGTTAATCTGCGTTATCCTCTTAAATCCGTGATGGGGAATGGGTAATCGGAAGAATACTGTAACGTAATTGTTCTAACCCTTTTGGCAGATGCCGAAACCGAAAAAATACTTTATAGGCGAGCATAGATCCCCCACGATAATAATAACACAAAATGAACTTGTGTCAAGGGGGTAGAAAAAGAATCCTTAAAGCAGTGGGTATTTTGGGATATGATGGTAAAGTTGTGCTTACGGCATAACAGCTATAAATAAACTCTTGCAGCCTCGGAGAAATTCACAAATGCTGACCCTAAAAATCGTTGTTAATATCGTAGTTCTGTTCTTCTTTAGTTTATTCGTGTTTGGATTCTTGTCCAATGACCCAGCCCGGAACCCCAAACGCAGAGACTTAGAGTAGAAAAACATGGAAGTTGTCTCAACAGAAGTTGGGGCTTGAACATCAAAACCAGATGCCGACAACCTCTGTGAACAAAATCCCTGATATGATAAAAAAATGGAGTGTCATTAGCGATCATCCCGATGGGCTGATAGCTAATGACATTGTTTTAGCCTATTCCCTAAAGGGGCTGAGTTCTGGCTATTTTGTGGAATTCCGTTACAGCAAGTATGCCCTATCCGTTACCACCACCTGAACCACCCCCAATTATTCGTCATCTTCCCCAACCACAGACCACGGAAACGGGGATAATCGGATTAGAACCACAAATATCTTCCTGGGTAAAAACCCCAAGAACCATCAGCTATCCTTTACCTGAAGATCAGATTCAGGCATCCGACCCTGTATCCGCAGAACTACTGGGGTCGGCCGTCACCATAGAAACCGCCCCACCTTTAACCGAGAATCAATATCGGTTTGATGCCTCCTTTTCCTTTACCAATAGCGATAATTCCTGTCAGAGTCCTTGTAACAGAATAGTTGTCACCCCCCCTAAAACTCCCACCCAAGAATCGACCGTTATTCCAGTTCCCACCCCCGCAGATATAGTCGAAATCACCGCCGATCGGCAAGAATATGATCAACAAAGGCAAATCGTCACCGCCCAAGGGAACGTGATGGTGAGGTTTCGCCAGTCCTTAATTAATGCGGAGCAGGCCCAAGTTAACCTAAATACCCGTCAAGTGGTTGCCCAAGGGAATGTGGCCCTAACCCGGGGAAATCAAGTGATTCGGGGCGATCGCATGGACTATAACTTCGTTGTCGGTACCGGGTCAGTTTACCAAGCCAACGGCGTTGTTTATACCCCCTCCGCCGACACCGATTTAACCGTAGTTGACCCCCTAACTCCAGGGGTTACTCCCCTACTAAATGCCCCGATCAGCGACCGAATTACCGCCGCCCAACCCTTAGCCAAAGTCAAAGCTGATGGGGGGCTTAACGCCGGAGTCTCGGTCGGAGGGGGGGAAACCTTTGGGGTAAAAGGCAGTGTGAATCGCTTGAGATTTGCCGCCGAACGGATTGATCTGTTTGGGGATGGGGGATGGGAAGCCCAACAGGTGCGACTGACCAATGATCCCTTTTCCCCCCCGGAACTAGAATTAAGAGCCGATACCGCCCGATTTAACCGAGTTTCACCCCTACGGGATGAACTGATCACCACCAAATCCCGACTGGTGCTGGATCAATCCTTTAACCTACCGTTATTTCGAGAACGTACCGTCATTGATCGAAGCCAAAAAGAACCCCTACCCTTTTCCTTTGGTTATGATCTCAGGGACTTTGGGGGATATTATATTCAAGGTAATCTACCTTCGGTTCCCCTTGGCCCGTTGACCCTGCAAGTGGCGCCTAGATTATTAATCCAACGGGCTTTTCAAGATCATGTCACCCCCTTCGATCCGAAAACCTTGGGGTTAGAAGCAAGGATTTCGGGATCAATTACCCCAACTACGGCATTAAGTGGGTTTTTATCCATAAATACCTTAGAAAATTTCCCCGATCTGAATGAAAAAGCCCTTCGCGGTAGTATCCGAGTCCGCCAACAATTGGGGGCTGGGTTTGCCCTGAATGGAGAATATAGTTACCGTAACCGTTTGTTTAACGGAACTTTGGGGTATCGTACCGTTTGGAGTAGTTTAGGGACGGTGCTGACTTCTCCTAAGATTGCTTTAAATGACCAGGGGGCTACCTTTAGCTTTCAAACATCCTATCAATCGGTAAATGCTGATAGCGATCGCCCGGAATTACTTAAACCCACTCGTCTGAATAATCGAGTCACTTTAGATCGTTATGAGGCGTTGGGAACTTTAATTTATCCGGTATTATTATGGCGGGGAGAAGGCTTACCACCAACGGCTACCGAAGGTTTACGTTATACCCCTCGACCCGTGATTCCCTTTGTACAATTAGCCTTAATTGCCCGAGGAGTCACCACCCAATATAGTCAAGATTATTCCCAATCCTATCTGAGTACCTCCGTCGGGGTGCAAGGACAATTGGGTCATTTTTCTAAAGACTTTTTAGACTATACGGGGTTTAGCCTATTTTATACTCAAGTGATATTGGATGGACAATCGCCCTTTTTGTTTGATCGTTTAGTCGATCAACGAGTATTAAGTATGGGATTAGTTCAACAACTTTATGGGGGGTTAAGGGCTGGGATTGAATCGGCAGTTAATTTGGATAGTGGTTTATCATTAAATAATGAATTAACCTTAGAATATAGTCGCCGTACCTATGGGGTGATGCTGAGGATTAATCCGGTGCGTCGGATTGGCAGTATTAATCTCAGAATTAGTGATTTTAACTGGATCGGAACTCCAGACCCCTATTTTGGTTCTACTCCTGAAATAGAAAATTAGGGTGTAAGATTTATGATCATAATGCCAAGGAGGTGATTTTTCTGTTTGCTTTAGAATTTCCTTTTAACGATGAAGAACACCGTAAATATCTCGCAGCACCGACTCGGGAAGATCCTAGGAGCATTTCTAGTTCGGTAAATCCCTCTGATCTGCTCAAATATTATGGTTTTGAATTAGCAGACCAGACCCCAGAACAAATTATTAAGCGCTGGGAAAAACAATATGATCCAGATTGGTTTCTACCCGCTATTTTGGAATCTTTATATCAGGGACGCTATAAAGCGATTTCTGTGGAATATATCTTAATATCTTGGCAACGGCGAGGGAAAAAAATTTATCATTTTACTTCAGAATTTGAACGTTTAATTTGTAATAGGTTTCCCCAAAACTTGTTATTAGAAAGTCAAAACAAAGATAAATTAATAACAGATAAAACCCCAGAAAGCCAAGGATTAGAAGCAAGTCAAACCGATAAATTATCCCTAAAACATCCTGATTTTCACCAGAAGTTAAAGGGATTTATGGGTGATCCAAAAAAAGAAAAAGCTAAACATCAATCTAGTTCAGTTAATCCGAATCCGTGACATTTTCATAAACTCCTTGATCTCGTTTGACTAACTTCGTAAATCCGGCGTTTTTGTAATCGGCATTAGAAGTAGGAATAGATAGCATCGGTGCACTCACCACCCGACGCACTAGAGCATCTTTAGGAGTATCTCCGAGGTCACAGTTGGCTAACTGACAAACCTCGCCCCAGGTGGTAATCTCGTGGGTATAGGAGTGCATAACTTCTATGGTTTGGTTGTTGCTGGGACAGAAATAATCGTAGATTGGCATAGCAAAGGGTTGGATTTCAATAATGGCAAATTGGTGTGATCCCGATTATGGATAATTTTATCCAAAGTTTTAGGAAATGGGAAGGGGAAAGAAAACCGGATACAATTTTGCCAAAATCGGTGATAATACAAAAGTTGAGGTGATAATTTTAGGTAATTGACTCAACGGGATGCTATAGCAGTTATTGTGGCTATGTTGACAACGGGAAGACTTAATTTAACCACAAAGACACGGAAGTTGTTGTGAACAATAACCTGCTCATTGCTATATCCTTGAACATCTCAGGGAAAATCAGATCAAAATATTTGGTTTTTTGGTACTTATTATGCTAAATTAAATGTAATTAAAAGTGTTAAACAAACTGTCAGATATAGCTGTAAATGAGGACAAGTCTATGAGTGATTTTAAGCCAACTCCCGAAACCAATATGACAACCACTCAACTGTTAGACCGCTATCAACTCCATGATGCTAATACCCTCAAAACTTGGGCGAGTTTGCATGGAATTTGTCAACAAAATGATCTATTTGTCCCGGCGGAAGTTGACTTAATTGATCATGTTCATCATCATATTTATAATTTGGGGATGACCGTTGACGAATATCAAAGTTTCTTAAATCATCGCCTAAATCGAGTCCAAACTACCGTAGAAGTTCAACCACCTATTATTGATCAAAATCCCGTTTCTGATCAGATCACAACGGATGCTTCCCAAGCCGTAGAATCTTTGATGGAACAGTATTCTGAAGCGATTGAATTCATGGGGGAAAGAATTGCTGATCATTTCATTGATGAATTAGATTTATCCGTCATGCGTCATCTGGCAAAAAAAGTAAAAGAACGTCAATTGTTAAATGGTCAAGTACCTAAACCCAATCGTTTTTTAAGAACCATTCAAGCGGTATTAAAACCGAAGAACAGTCCTTTATTAACCTCTCCTTCCCCCGAAGAAAGCACTGTTCAAATGGAAAGTAATCACCGTTTAGGTTGATTTAAAAATAGATAGGGTTTACGGTTGAGGCTTAATCTTTTTACCTTAACCGAAACCCTCACCCCTTGACTACAAATTACCCCATGGACTCATCTTTAAATCCCAAGACTTTTGTTAAATATTTATATCAACAGGCTAATTATCATTTAGTCCATCAACAGGTTGATCAAGCTCTTTCTGTTTGTTTAGCAGCTCTTAATTTAGATCCAGACTATGCACCTATTTCTAAAACTTTAGGGGTAATTTGGCAAGTTCAAGAGGATTTTGAACAGGCGGAATTTTGGTATCAGAAAGCCCTGAAATTACAGCCGAATTATGCAGAAGTTTATGGGAATTTAGGAGATATTTATAGTCAAAAACAGGACTGGGAAACGGCTGTTTTTAATTATCGAAAAGCGATTGAATGTAATCCTAATTTAGCAGTAATTTATCGGAATTTAGCCAAGGTTTTAATCAAAATTGATCAACAGGATGAAGGGGAAGAACTCTGGTATAAAGCCTTACAATTAGAACCAAGTTTAGGAACATTTACTGAATATTTAAACCTGGGAAATCGACTATTTCAAAAACGCAAAATTAACCCAGCAATTTTTTGTTATCAAAATGCGATTCAAGCCAACCCTAATGCTTATGAAGCCTATCACAATTTAGGGGAAGTTTATTTTCAACTCCAACAGTGGGAAAATGCGGCTCAAGCCTATAGTCAAGCTGTTGAAAGGAATAATCAACAGTTTCCTTCTTATATGGGTTTGGGAAATGCTAATAAACAATTAAGAAAATGGGAAAATGCCATTCATTGTTATCAACGAGTTATAGAATTAAATCCCACCGCCTATCTACCCTATTTTCAAATTGCGGAAATTAAGTTTAAATTACAACAATGGGATCAGGCGATCGCTGGTTATCAAGATGCGCTGAAAGTAGAAGATAAAAATCCATTTATCTATTTATCTTTAAGTCGAGCTTATAGTTATCAAAAACAATGGGAAGAAGCGATCGCAGCTTCTCAAAAAGCCCTCCTATTAAGTCCTGATTTACCCCATGCTCATACCCATTTAGGGAACTTTGTATCGGAAATTGGGGAATTAGAAACCGCCATCCAAGCCCATCAAAAATCCCATTACTTAAGGGGATGGAATGCTAGTTTGGAAAAAGATTATCATTTTACCAAAGATTGGTTTAGTGTTAATATTCTCAATTGGGAAAAAGCATTATATTCTTTCGCGAGTATTCCTGAAATTCAAGGCTTAGAAATTGGTAGTTTTCAAGGGATGTCGGCTTGTTGGTTACTGGATCATATTTTAACCCATCCTACGGCAAAAATAACCTGTATTGATTTAAGTTTTAAGCCAGAATTTGATGGGAATATTGCTAAAACCGGAGTAGCTGAAAAAGTAACCAAATTAGAAGGATATTCCCAAGAAATATTATCAACTCTTACTCCTAATACCTACAATTTTGTTTATATTGATGGCTGTCATTTAGCCTCAGTGGTATTACAGGATGCGTTACTATCTTGGAATTTACTAAAACCGGGGGGAATTATAATTTTTGATGATTATGAATATCGAGATCCTGAACATCCAGAAGAAGATACTCGTAAAGGAATTGATCAATTTATTCAAACCGTATCTGAGCCTGTAAAAATTATATATCAAGGCTATCAATTAATGATTCAGAAATGAACTAATCTCAAATCCTATTGACTTTGTATTGATTTTAGATTTAATTGTTTTTTAAAGTCCAGTTGGTTCAGAAATTTCACAGTAAAATAATCAGACGTGAGCGTGTAGAATCGAGAAGGCGATCGCATTAGTTGGGATAAAATGCTTGAATATGGTAGTATTCGCAGCATTCGGAAAACAGAAGACGGTCGCTATTGTATTGCCTATTGTCGCTCGTCATCGGGTCAGGATAATTACCAATTTTTATTAGCTAAATATATTCATCTCAGTACGGGTTATCCAGCCATTAAACTGTTAACTGATCTGGAACAATATCATCGAGAACATCCTGAAGAATCTGGAGAACAAAAAACAGTAGTTCAAGGTTATGAATCCCATGATTATATTTATCAGAAGTTAGAAAAAAATGGCGGCACGGTTGTGATTCGAGGATCGGGAATTGTGGCATCACAAATATTTGAACGGTTGTATGAAGCCCATAAAATCCAGCGTAATATTACCGTAATTCATTTAAACCGAGAACCTCGCAAGGGCAACCAATTTGAGTCAGCCCAACGCCAGGTTGAACATGATTGGGAATTTCAACCTTTTAACTGGCCTAAAGGGACTTGGGGCGGTGATATGCGGGCTATGTTAGAGGCGGCAGATCCCTTGGGACGACGGGAATTATTGCAGGCTTGGGGTGGAACAACAACAGCTAGTCGGAAGAAATGGCGACGCATTGTTGAGCAAGGAAAATCCCAAAATTGGTATAAAATTTGTTATGGTTTAGTGAAAAAATTAGAACGCAATAATCAAGGTTTAGAACTTGAGATCACTGTATTATTAATGATCATGACTCCAACTTTATTCGGACGCTGGCAAACGCGAATTTTTCTATTAGCAACGGTGGGAATTTTAGTTTATTTGCCTTTTTCTTGGGGATATTTAGGCGTTAAGTCTGATTTTGTTTATTTTTGGATTGTGTTTTATGTGGGTTTATTGGGAATAGCTTGGGATGTATTATATGATTTTCTGCAAAAATATTTTTGGGATCATGATTGGCCAGGAATATTCCAATTTTATGCCGGAGTTGTGGAGGGATTAGTTTTAGCTTTATTAATTGCAAATATCGGTTTACCCAATATTCCTAAAACTGAATTTGATTTAATTACCTTCATTAAACATTATGGTTTAGTGTGGTTGGCGGTTTATTTATCCGCTTGGGTGATAATGCGGTTATTATTTCCCCGTTGGCGGTTTCGGGGGGAGAATGGATGGGAAAATGGCCAATTTAACCAACGTAGGTTGGGTTTTATTGCACTCAACCCCAGTCACACAGCGCCCGGAAATAAATTTCGGGCTAAAAGCTCAAACCAGTTAAAAAGGGTTAAAAAAGTAGAGATGTTGTATGCAACGTCTCTACAGCCCGAAATGCGCGTTCAGGGCATTATGACTTAAGTTAACACCAATAAATTTCTAATTAATAAAACGATGAATTACCCAACTCTTACAATTTTAATCACATCTTCAATATTAATACTGGGATTAACAGTTAGTTGTAGTTCTAATCTTAACGTGGAAACTGTTATTTCCAGTCCTCAACCTGCGGTTAATTCAAATTCTAATTTAACCCCACCCCCACCCCAAAATACTCCAAATTCTACGCCATCTGATCGGATTTCGGGAGTATTTTATGCCGAAAATTCCATAGCTTTGAAAGGGTTTGATGTTGTTGCCTATTTTCAACAAGAGCAAGCGATTCCGGGGAATCCTAACTTTAATTATCAATGGGGGAATGTTAATTGGCAATTTTCTACGGCAGAAAATCGAGATTTATTTGTTCAAAATCCTGAAAAATACGTTCCTCAATATGGAGGTTTTTGTGCTTGGGCGGTGAGTCAAGGTTATACCGCACCCATTGACCCGAATGCCTGGAAAATTAAGGAAATTCAAAGTAAATAAATCTACCCCTACTGTCTTTTCCACAATTTAATCGTGGTGTCCCAACTCCCACTGGCTAATGTCCGACCATCGGGACTGAAGGCTACAGAATAGACTACATCTGAATGTCCGGTGAGAGTGGCAATTTGCCCTTGGCTCTGCACATCCCACAATTTAATCGTCGTGTCCAAACTCCCACTGGCTAATGTCCGACCATCGGGACTGAAGGCTACAGACCTGACAAAATGTGAATGTCCGGTGAGAGTAGCAATTTGCCCTTGGCCCTGCACATCCCACAATTTAATCGTCGTGTCATCACTCCCACTGGCTAATGTCCGACCATCGGGACTGAAGGCTACAGACCTGACAAAATCTGAATGTCCGGTGAGAGTAGCAATTTCCCCTTGGCTGTGTACATCCCACAATTTAATCGTCGTGTCCCAACTCCCACTGGCTAATGTCCGACCATCGGGACTGAAGGCTACAGAGTTGATATACAATGAATGTCCGGTGAGAGTAGCAATTTCCCCTTGGCTGTGTACATCCCACAATTTAATCGTCGTGTCCGAACTCCCACTGGCTAATGTCCGACCATCGGGACTGAAGGCTACAGAATAGACTACATCTGAATGTCCGGTGAGAGTAGCAATTTGCCGTTGGCTCTGCACATCCCACAATTTAATCGTCTTGTCCGAACTCCCACTGGCTAATGTCCGACCATCGGGACTGAAGGCTACAAACTCGACATCATCTGAATGTCCGGTGAGAGTAGCAATTTGCTCTTGGCTCTGCACATCCCACAATTTAATCGTCGTGTCCGAACTCCCACTGGCTAACGTCCGACCATCGGGACTGAAGGCTACAAACTCGACATCATCTGAATGTCCGTTGAGACTCGAAACCAGGGTGGGGTTTTGCCAGGAAATTTGGGCTGCGGGGTTGGGGGATGTTGTTGTGGGTGGCGGTGTTATTTGAGTAATTACAATTACAATAATTGTTAAAACAATTGCTAAAATTAATAAAGTTCGAGGTTGGGATTGACTGATAATTCTTGTTGTCTTAGCATTCTTATTCCTAGAATAACCATTAGGTGTTGGAGCCTGATTTTTATTATTTAGAGCAGTTATCACATCCCTTGCCGACTGAAACCGATGACTAGGATCAGGTTTGAGCATTTTATCTAAAATATTAGCTAAATCCTGATTAACGCCAGGAGATATAGATCTCCAATTCCATTTGAGAGTATAAGTATCGCGTAAATTTTGTGGATGTTGATTAGTCAGTAATTGAACACAAGAAGCCGCCAGTGCGTATAAATCACTGGATGGATAAACTTGTTGTCCAGGTTTTTGTTCTGGTGGCGCATATCCCTCACACCCAAACACTAGAGATTTTTCTGGAGATATTACTCCTCGGGTGACTTGTTTAACTGCACCAAAATCAATTAAATAAAGCTTTTGATTATCCTGACGGCGAATAATATTACTCGGTTTAATATCCCGGTGAATTAGTTTTTGATTGTGAATAAACTCTAATGTCGGTAAAATTTGCTCCAAGATTTCTAAAATCTGGGTTTCTGAAAAACGACCTTGTTTCTCTAATTCCTGACTTAAATTTTGACCTTTAATATATTGCTGAACTAAATAATTGCAATCTTGTGAAATATAGGAATTAAGTTGGGGTGCTCTCAATATAAAATAATCGTAGAGGTCAGGAATTTGCAGGTGATTTCCATGTAATTCTGCCAAAGCTTTAGCTTCCCGTTCAAAAGCTTTTTTAATACCTTCAACCTCTTTCGGTGTGTAACGCGGTTGAATTTCTAATCGCTTTACTACACAGTACCGTTGATTAATTGAATCTAAATCAACGGATACAAAAGTGGCTCCAAATCCTCCTTTTCCCAAGGCTTGGAAGGGTTGATAATGTCGTCCCTTTGCAGTTAAGATTAAGGGCATCCCACAAGTACGACAAAACAGTTGCCTTTCTGGGGTTATATTATATTGGAAGTCGGGGAAATGGTTATGAGGGTTAGGGCAACCGGGACGAGTGCAATAGATATTCATATTCAGGATTTTTTGAGTTGATGTCAAAAATATAGCAATCCCAGGTTAATTATAATCGTTAAAGTAGTATTTTAGTCGGTGTGTGGTACAAGTCAACTAAATAGTCCTAGTCCCACTAACGCCAGGAAACCCACTTATAAAGGTTTTTAAGGCAGAAACCGGGTTTCTGTCATCAGCTTTGTTGAATCATCAAAAGATAGTTGAAGAAACCCGGTTTCTGAGGGTTTCTGGTGGTTAAATTAATCCGATCTCCCGTACTTCTACTTAGAAATAAGAGTAGAATGAAACGGAGCGATCACTATGCACAAACACTTACTCTATTCTGTGAATTGGGTATAAATTAAATATAGAATCTTGACTAATAATATAAATATTTTCAACGATACTTTGTGCAATTAACAATCGATCAAAGGGATCTTTATGATAAAAAGGTAATTGACAAACCAAGTTTAAATGACTCAGTTTAATTTGTAGTAAATTAAAATCTTCTAGCTGGAGTTTTTCTGCTATATAGTGCTCTAATGATACCGATAAAGTTAGTTTTCCTTGACTTTGCTTAATTGCCATCTCCCAAACGCTTGCCACACTAATATATTTGATGTTGTTTATATCTTCAATTAAATTTCGCGCCGTCCCATTGAGTTTTTCATTCCCTGAGAAAAACCAAATCAGTGCATGAGTATCTAATAAAACTTGCATTTCTAATCTTGAAATTCTTCTAAAGGATCATCAAAATCATCAGTAATAGAAATAATTCCTTTATCTGTTCCAAATAAAGCCGGACGTTGAGATTGTTTTTGCCGAAATAAAACCAATTTCAACAAAGGTTTTTTATTTTCTGTAATAATAATTTCTTCTCCATTTAAAGCTAAATCAAATAATTCCGAAATTTGTGAAATTGCCTGTGTAATTTCTATGGAAGACATAGCCATCTAGTGGAACGCCATTATTTACCCATTATAGCAGAAAATTTATATTTTCTCCTCGTACTTTTTATTCTCTGGTAATATCCCGAAGCCGGAAGAAAGATGTGCTTGCTTTTTTGTTGAAGTTGCGATCGCACAATTTGACACCTATTTTAAAAAACAATATAATTCCTACTATCCTCTGAATTAATATTATGGATACAAAACAGAGCGCATCCTTTCAAACAGGTTTCTCTCTTTATGAACAAGACTTTTATGGATGGACACAGCAACAAGCCAAACTGTTACGGGAAGGCGCATTAGATCACCTTGATATTATCAATTTGGCTGAGGAGATTCAATCTTTGGGAAAGCAACAACGCCAGGAGTTAAAAAACCGTTTAGGAATTTTACTCGGTCATTTACTCAAGTGGCAGTTTCAACCCAATAAACGCTCTAAAAGTTGGTTTGTGACCCTGCGCGAACAACGCCGAGAGATTGGCTATTTATTAACAGAAAATCCCAGTTTAAAACCCTATCTTCCTGAAGCATTACACAAAGGTTATCAAAGTGGCATTGACTTAGCTGTACGCGAAACCTCCCTGAATGATCAGGATTTTCCCACGGAATGTCCCTATACCCTAGACCAAGTTTTAGACACTAACTTTTTCCCAGGAGAACCTTCTGAACACTTTCACCAACCAGAATATAGATAATAAGCAGGTTATTATTAACAATTCCTTTGTGTCTTGGTGTCTTGGTGGTTAAATTGATCCTCAAGGCTATAAATTAATGATTCAAAAGTAGGAGCGAGGATCAAGATTAATTTAACCACGAAGACACAAAGACACAGAGAATTTATCGACTATTCCTATCTCTTTTCTTCAAACTTTGCTAAACTAATTTTAGGAAAAGTAAATAGTTGAATCATTCGGAGTTTCATGTTAGAGATTACTTCCTCAGCGAGCACCCAGATGGAAACCATAGTATCTTCCGCCCCCAAGGGTAACGAAAAAGCTCCTCAATTCCAGGGGTTTGCCAAACGGCATCTAGGCCCCAATCCTGTTGAGATTCAACAAATGTTAGAATTGTTAGGGGTTTCTAGTTTAGAAACTTTAATTGATCAAACAATTCCCTCAACTATTCGCCTCAATTATAGCTTAAAATTACCAGAAGCTCAAACCGAATATGCGGCTTTAAATCAATTAAAAGCGATCGCCTCTCAAAATCAAGTCTATCGTTCTTTTATTGGCATGGGATACTCCGATTGTATCACACCCGGAGTGATTCAAAGAAATATCCTAGAAAATCCCGGTTGGTATACGGCTTATACCCCCTATCAAGCGGAAATTGCCCAAGGTCGTTTAGAAGCATTACTAAACTTTCAAACCCTAATTATTGACTTAACTGGATTAGAAATAGCTAACGCTTCCCTACTCGATGAAGCTACAGCCGCCGCCGAAGCCATGAGTCTAAGTTATGCGGTTTTTAAAACCAAAGCTACGGGATTTTTTGTCTCCCAAGATTGTCACCCTCAAACTATTGATGTAGTTAAAACCAGGGCAATTCCCCTAGGCATTGAGATTATTATTGGAGATCATCATACCTTTGATTTTAGCACATCTATCTTTGGATGTCTACTGCAATATCCTACTACTGATGGAACAATTTATGACTATCGAAACTTTATAGAAACCGCCCACAAACATAACGCTTTAGTCACCGTGGCGGCGGATATTTTAAGTTTAACCCTATTAACACCTCCAGGGGAATTAGGAGCAGATATTGCCGTCGGAAGTACCCAACGGTTGGGGGTTCCCTTGGGTTATGGCGGCCCCCATGCAGCCTATTTTGCTACCAAAGAAACCTATAAACGCAACGTTCCGGGTCGGATGGTGGGTGTGTCTAAAGATGCTCAAGGAAACCCGGCGTTACGGTTAGCATTACAAACCCGTGAGCAACATATTCGCCGTGATAAAGCTACCAGTAATATTTGTACAGCCCAGGTATTATTAGCGGTAATTGCGAGTTTGTATGCGGTATATCATGGGCCATCTGGACTTCAAGAAATCGCCCAAAATATTCATCAGTTAACCCTAACCTTAGCAGAAGGCTTAAAACGGTTAGGCTACGCAATGGGAACAGAACCATTTTTTGATACAATTAAAGTAGAATTAGGGCAAAAATCCTTAACGGAAATTCTGTTAGCATCCCAAACCAAAGAAATTAATCTCCGAGTGATTGATTCCGAAACCGTTGGTATTAGTTTAGATGAAACTACCACAATTAATGATATCATTGATTTATGGGAAATCTTTGCCGAATCTGAATTAAAGTTTACGGTTGAAGATGTCTTAAACCCATCAGAAAATCTTACCCCATTTATCCGAAAATCTGCCTATTTAACCCATCCGGTTTTCAACAGTTACCATTCAGAAACCGAACTTCTACGCTATATTCATCGTTTAGAAACTAAGGATTTATCCTTAACTACTTCCATGATTCCTTTGGGTTCCTGTACAATGAAATTGAATGCCACGGCGGAGATGATTCCGGTAACTTGGCCAGAATTGGGAAAACTCCATCCCTTCGCCCCAAAAGAGCAAACCCAAGGCTATCAAATTCTGTTTGAACAATTAGAAAATTGGTTAGCAGAAATAACAGGATTTTCCGGGATTTCTTTACAACCAAATGCAGGTTCCCAGGGGGAATATGCCGGATTATTAGTAATTCGTCACTACCATGAAAGTCGGGGAGAGATAAACCGAAATATCTGTTTAATTCCCGAATCTGCCCACGGTACAAACCCTGCTAGTGCGGTGATGTGCGGGTTTAAAGTAGTTTCTGTTGCCTGTGATGATCAAGGAAATATTAATATTAATGACTTGCAAGCTAAGGCCGAAAAATATCACGAAAATTTAGCTGCATTAATGATTACCTATCCCTCAACTCACGGCGTATTTGAAACCGGAATTGAAGACATTTGTAATATCATTCACAGCAATGGCGGACAGGTTTATATGGATGGGGCAAATATGAACGCCCAAGTCGGGTTATGTCGCCCTGGGGATTTTGGCGCCGATGTCTGCCACCTCAACCTGCATAAAACCTTCTGTATTCCCCACGGGGGCGGTGGGCCAGGAATGGGGCCGATTGGGGTTGCTGCCCATTTAGTTCCCTTTCTCCCCGGTCATGGGGTCGTAGATATCTCAGGAAGTCAAACCGGGGCCGTTTCCGCCGCCCCTTGGGGGAGTGCGAGTATCCTGGTGATTTCTTGGATGTATATTGCCATGATGGGGCCAAAGGGATTAACAGAAGCGACAAAACTGGCAATTTTAAATGCGAATTATATTGCCAGTCGTTTAGATAAATATTACCCGATTTTGTACAAGGGAAATCAGGGATTTGTTGCCCATGAATGTATTTTAGATTTGCGGGGCGTGAAGAAATCTGCGGGTATTGAAGTTGATGATATTGCTAAACGATTAATGGACTATGGATTCCATGCCCCCACGGTTTCTTGGCCAGTAGCTGGAACCATGATGGTAGAACCAACTGAAAGCGAATCTAAACCGGAATTAGATCGGTTTTGTGATGCGATGATTGCCATTTATCAGGAGATTTCCCAGATAGAATCGGGGGCGATGGATGCCACTAATAATATGTTGAAAAACGCGCCCCATACGGCAATTTCCCTGCTTTGTGGCGAATGGAATCATCCCTATTCCCGTGAACAAGCCGCCTATCCCGCCCCCTGGACAAAAGAACATAAATTCTGGCCGTCTGTGGGACGAATTGATAATGCTTTTGGCGATCGCAATTTTGTCTGTTCCTGCTTACCCATGGATGCCTATGAATAAAAGTTAGTTTTTTTCCGGGCAATGTAATTCCAAATCATTCAAAAAATGCAACATATCTAGTCTCCTTTCATGAACAGGGGACTAGATATTCAAGTATAAAAAGTTAACAATAAAACCCTTTGTGTCTTCGTGATTAATTTGTTATTAAATCACAGATAGTTTTAGCTTTGCAAGACTAAGACTGTCTTTAATATCCTCCAACGGTTGACATTTCAAAGTTGTCTTAAAAAGTCCCACTCATCAAACCATACTGATCTATCTACAGCTTTAAGTAAATCCAGAAAATCCCTTTCTATATTAAATGAAATATGATACGCTTGTAAAGATTCATCTAATATCTGTTTAACATCTTCTTTTCTAGTGAGTTTAAAAAACGCTCCACTTTTCAGAGTATTATTGATATTATTCTTACATGAAATAGTGAGATCAACATCAGTTTTATTAATAAATTTATATTTGAATATTGTATATAGACTTTCTTGGATCGCTATATATCTGTACGTTGTTTCTTTAAGACAGTTATCATTCAAATATTTTTCTACTAAATTCTGTCTTATATTCTGATATGCAGTATTCAAAGAGTCCAACAGTTCTTCTTGAACAATATCCTGGGAATACCTATTTTTAACCCATTTTACTAATAAACGACTGAGTAAATCTAAATCCGTCAGCAAAATCGCTTCAAACGTATAAGCTTGTGGAATATAGGTTTTTAAACTTAGTTTTTCTTCCATTTTTTGAGCAAGTTTTACACGATCTTCATCTATCAAAAAATCCCTATCTATAATTAAAACAGATTTTTCCCAGAGAGTTCTAGTATTTTTAATAGCGGAAAAAACCGTTTTATAGTGTAGTATTTCTTTAAAAATATTGTTAATTCCATTTAATACCAAAAAAACATATTTTTTCGTATTTCTAGGAGATACACTTTTTTGCAAAAGCAAATCAATTGCTCTAGCATCATCTTCACCCTCCACAAAAATTAAGTGATTAGCTTCAATGGCATTAATAAAGTCTAAACCATTAGGACTTCCTAAAGAACTGAGGATAGGATTTATCGGAATCGGATAAATACCCTTAAAACGCTCGCCCAACCTCTGGATTTCAGTATGACCCAGGGGTTTATAATAATTTTCAGCACTATTTTGATCTAAATGAAATAAATAATGTAGGGATGAATGCCGAATGATGGTTTCATTATAGGTCGTGATTAATAATTGATTTTGGTTAGAAAACCTCGTCAGTATTTCTAGTAAACGCTGTTGAATATCCCTGTGAATATGACTATCCGGTTCATCAAGCAAAACTAGATTCATATCAGTTCTCTGTTCATAATAATATAAATTTAACAAAATTTCTATTATCTGTAATGTACCACTTCCCAATAAAGCAATATCTTTTTCAGTATCTCTACTATTGAGTTTGTAATTGATAATTACCCTAGTATCTTTCTGAATATCGCTGGAAGTAAAAAACTCGATTTGTTCTTGATTATTAAACAAAATATAAGACAAATCAGAAATAAAATTATTATATAATGATAAATCTTGTTGCTGCTTATATAAAGAATATAAACGATTACGCAGTACCGTTGCCGACTCTCTCATTTGAATCGCTTCCCGAATTTGAGGATTAGTTGCAAAATTCTCGCGTTGGCGAATAGCTAACACAGGAGAAGCATAATATAATCCGATGGGGAAAGGAAAACTTCTAAAGAATCTATTAAATTTTTCAAAGTCATAAGTCGTAAAATCCATCAGTTCAATCACATAATTTAATCCAGATGAACTAATTCTAAATCCTATTTTTATCTGTTCATTTTCATGTTCTAATTCTGCATCAATTTCTATTTTTTTATTTTTATCACATTGATTAAAAATATCTTCAAAATTCGGATTACAGACACTATGAATTTCTTCAAAAGGAAAATATTTTTCCTGAGTATTCCCCAAGATGTAATCGCCTTTTCTATAGTTTTTAGTTTTTCTTCCTGCCTGACGAATCAATTTATTAAAGCATTCATGCCACAGAGAAACGACTTCCAGAATGGTTGTTTTACCGGAATTATTTTTACCAGTAAAAATATTGATATCAGAATTTAATTGAATTTTGGTATCTTGAAAAGATTTAAAATTTTTAATCTGAATTTCCTTGATGTGCATATTTTTATTGTAAAGTTGTAGATCGTTTTTACTGTTTAACGTTTTACCTCGGTTTTAGGATAGATGTCTGTGACTTATAGTGTAACATAGTAATTTGATGCGATCGCAACTTCTAAAACAATGAATCAATCCTTAAATATTCCTTCCAATAGCGATTTATTTGAACCCACTTATCCCAAGTTTAGGGAAAGTAGTTACTTTTGCTTGCGCCGAGGAATTAAGGGAGGTTTTGCAGGTTCATAGGACTTTAATCCTCCATCTCCTGTCAGAATTTCTACTTCATAACCTGACTTTGCATAATAATCTGCAACTCGCTTAATGCTTGCATCTCCGAGGGATAATTTTTGCGTGGCTAACTGAGGAAATTCATCCGCCAGTTGTTTAATTTGTTCAGAATTCCATAACTCTGACTGTTGGGTAAATGCAGCCCAAGGGGTTTGATTATCAGCCGTTAATTTCATTAATTCTGCTAATTTTAGAGCAGTTTCATATCGTAGATTAGAAGATTGGGCAATATGATTTCCCGTTTCAATAATAGAAGCTAACGGTAAAACAAACGTTGTTTTTAATTTTTCTTCCTGTTGTAAAATTTTCTCTACTTTGGCTTTATTCCAAAAATTTTCTTTTGAACCACAGGTTTCTTTACCTGGAACTCCTAACCAAACACAAAGGATAGAAGTATCAAAAATCAATACTTTTATCATAAATTCTATTCGTTATGTTTAGCTAAACTTTTTTCTAATAATCCCTGTTGGGTGATTTTTCCTAAAGAACCTGAAGCCATCAATTTCGGTAAATTTTCAATTTCATCTAAGGGAATTAACTGGCTTTCTCCTGTATCTTGATCTCGATAAACAACCATGACAAAAGGAATAAAATCCGGGGTTAATTCATCCATTAAAGCCGGGTTATGAGTTGTGACTAAAATATCAATATTCCGTTTTTTTCCTATTTCCTTTAACATTTTCAAAAGCAAACCAGCGCGGGAAGGATGTAAACCATTATCAACTTCCTCAATCACAATTAAACTGCCTTCGGGACGGGTTAATAAAGCGGTTAAAATGGCTAAAAATCTTAATGTTCCATCGGACATTCCTCTCGCATCGACTAATAAAGGTTCGTGATTTTTACCCCATTTCTCTTCACAATATAACATCGCATCACTGCCTAATCTTCCCACAGGTTCAGCCCAAACCCGTTGTAAATCTCCTTCAGGAAGTTGGGATAAATAATTCAGTAAAGTTTGTTCTATTTTTTCTTTTTCTAGTTCAGGAATGGCGGCTAAAACTCCAGCAATATTTGAGCCATCTTGTTCTAAAGTTTTTGATAGGGGGGAATAGTTTCTCATATTCTGAGGAATGGGGTTAATAATAAATATTTTTTTGAGAACTTCTAAAACCGTATTTTCTGATGAGTTATTAATTCCATCATTATCATTGGATTTAAGTAATTTTATAAATTCATTAATTAATTGTATTTTAGGTTCGATTTCTGCTGTAATACTATAAAGACAATCAAATTCAACTTGTTCATCTTCCTGTTTATATTTCCCACTAACAACAGCTTCTAAAGTAAACTGAGTTTCCGGTTTTCTAACTACCCATTCTAACCCCCCTCTAATTCCTGGGGTATGACTATCACCAATTAAAGCAGATTCTAAGGATTTTGCTTCGGGAATACGACTTAAAAAATCCAAAGCATCAATAATATTAGACTTGCCACTAGAATTGGTTCCAATTAAAATAGTAATTGGATCAATATATAAGGTTGCCTCTTTAAAACTTTTCCAGTTTTTTAAGTTAATTTGCTTCAGCATTAGGAATATTTTTATATTTTAATTATTTTTCTAATTCAGGATAGATGTCTCTAACTTATAGTGTAACATAGTAATTTGATGCGATCGCAACTTCTCAAACAATGAACCAATCCTTAAATATTCCTTCCCATAGCGATTTATTTGAACCCACTATTAAAGCTCTTAAATCTTTAGGAGGGTCAGGAACAGTGCAAGAAATTTATGATCAAGTCTGTCAACTTCAAAGTTTCTCAGAACAACAACAGAGTATTTTACATAAACAAGGGCCACAGACAGAAATTGACTATCGTTTAGGTTGGGTGAGAACTTATTTAAAAGTATATGGAGTTTTAGAAAGTGTAAGACGAGGAGTATGGTCACTCACGGAGAAAGGTAGAAATCTGCAAGTTATTAATCCTAAAGAAATTAATAGATTTGTCAATCAAACAACACGAAATAAAACTGAAAAGGTTAGTCCTGAATCTGTTCAAGATTTTAATGTATTGCCACAACCTACAATTGAAACAATAGAATCTATTTCAGATAACGATCAAATTCCTGCTAATTCAGATATTTGGATTGAAAAACTATTGAAAATTTTGCAACAAATTTCTCCTGATAGTTTTGAAAGATTATGTCAACGAATTTTAAGAGAATCTGGCTTTATTAAAGTTGAAGTAACCGGAAGAAAAGGAGATGGAGGAATTGATGGAATTGGAGTCTTAAAAATTGCCCTTTTGAGTTTTCAAGTATTCTTTCAATGTAAACGTTATACGGGTTCTGTTGGCCCTTCTGAAATTCGAGATTTCCGAGGTGCTATGGTAGGAAGAACCGATAAAGGTTTATTTCTAACCACAGGAACTTTTACCAGTTCAGCCAAACAAGAAGCCACCCGTGACGGTGCGCCCGTATTGGATTTAATTGATGGGGAACAACTTTGTCAAATTCTCAAAGATTTGAATTTAGGAGTCGAAACAAAAATGATTGAAGTTGTTGAAATTGATCAAAATTGGTTTAATCATTTATAATTTCTATACTATAATTAAATACTAACTCAACCCCAAAACAATTTACCAATTCTCGATTATGCTTGTATTTTTTATTCATGGTGTCGCCACAAGAGATGCTTGCTACTCATCAAATTTACAACAAATTATCAAAACAGAATTTAGTCAACGGGGAGAAAAAAATCCTCATTTTTATGCTAGTTTTTGGGGTTCTGCCTTAACAGATATGGGGAAAATATGGAATGGGATTGATGAAGATTTAGCACACGCTAAAAAGAAATATTCTAAAAGTGATAGTGAAGAGTTTTTGAAATATCGATCGTTTAGAGAAGGTTTCTTTTCTCAATTTATGGGGGATTTCTTTACCTATATGAATTCTGATAATGGTCAAGAAATTCGTAACATAATCTCTCAACAACTCCATAATTTTATTAAGCAAAACCCCAATGATTCTGAAATTCATATTGTTGCCCATTCGTTAGGAACTGTAATTCTATGGGATGTTTTATTTTCAGATCGATTTTCAGCGAAAGACCCAGCTTTGTCTATTCGAGCTATGATTCGAGAATTACAAAATCAGACAGATGTAAAACTTAAACATCAGGTTAATTTGAGCAGTATCACGCTCATAGGTTCGCCCATTTTATTTATTAATACGATGTTAGATGTACGTCCCGAAAAAGTCGAGCAATTTGCTCATTCCTATTCTTCTGAACAGCCTTTAAGATGGCTGAATTTAATTCATGGTTCCGACTTAATGGCTTATCCTTTAAAAGCGAATTTACATCTGGCTGAAAATAGTTATCTAAAATTTGAAGATGAGTATTTATTAGAGGATGCTAACTGGGTTGAAAAAATAGCTAGAAGTTTAGGTCAAAATGACTTAGCAATGGCTGTGAGTTCTAGTGATGCCCATAATAGTTATTGGAATTGTCCTCACACTGCTAGATTAATTACTAATAATATTTTGAATCAACTTGACAATGGTTTTCTACCGAGCAATGAATAACAATATTTGGAATCAGCAGAAGAACTCTATTTATCTCAAGTTAAAGGGATGATCCCTATATCTGAAGTTATGGGAATTGAACTCAAATATCATAGCTATAATATTTCAAAGGGAGATCTTTATTTAAAATTTCCTGATAAAAGTGGGAAAATTTATTTATTTGTTAATGCTATTAACGTCCATCATGTTTATGTATTAGATAGTGATGATGAACTTCAATTCGGTGGCTATGTGGGTTGGATAGATCAGGAAGGGTTAATGAAAAAACTAGAGTTAATAAAGGGTTTGATGATTAACCGTTAATTTATCTAATTGTAATGGATAAAATCATGATCAGAACTCATCTCTATCAGATCATCTGTAGTGCCAGCGTCCTCGCTGGCTAACTACAGGCTACGCCAACACACTACACTTAATATCAAGCGGCGGTAATTCTCACGCCTTCAAATAATGCCACCGCACTAAAAATAAGGAATAGAAAACCTCCAATAGCCGTAATAGTCCGTTCTGAAATTTTCCCCTCAATTAATTTCCCACCTAATACCGCAATAGCCGTACAAATTGTATGTCCAACAATTCCCCCAATAATCACCCCTACAGGGTTATGAAATGTAGCTAATGCAATCGTAGCAATTTGGGTGCGATCGCCCCATTCTGCCACAAATGTTAACACAAAAGCTTCTAATAAAACCCCCCATTTACTTTTCCGTTTCGGAAACTGATTTTCGGCTTTTTCTACTACTTCTAACGCTTCTTCTTGTTCATCACTAACCCCCGCACCTTTCGGCATTTTACTAGCATCATATAATAACTTAAATCCAAATAATGCAAACAGAACAATCTCGGCATAATGAATATAAATCTGAGGTAAGAAAGAAAATATCCGCCCCACACAAACCGAAAGAACTGTCATTGTTGCCAAGGCAGCTACTACCCCGATAAAAACTAATTTTCTATCATTTTTTAAAGATAAAATAACCGCGATAAAAAATGTTTTATCCCCAAGTTCAGAAATAGTAATCAGTAACAGTGCAGCCGTAAAAGCAGTGAGCATAATTTCAATATTAACAAATAGGATAGTTAAAAGCACAGGATTAGGCTTTCGCTGTGATTAGTTTATCAGAAAATCCCTGAATATTTAAGTATTTTTATAGATTTAAAATTCTGATTTTATTCATAAATGAATCACAATATTTTCATAATCAATTCATTTTTATTTAACCCATAAAATTTTAATAAACATCTTTTAAAAATTCAATCCTTAAACCCTTTATCCCTAGAGTTGGCTAAAACCATCACAAATCCATCCTTTCCTTGACAAAATTTATCCAACCGGATATTCCCCTTAGTCGTAAGATCAGAAGATGGATCTTAGACATTGATGTGATGTTCAATTGCAACTTGACTTGATCCCTGGCAAATTTGTATAACCTCTATCGTTAATCCTTATGTCATTTCCCCGTTCTAGCGGTATCTTACTGCATCCCACATCCTTACCGAGTCCCTTTGGCGTTGGAGATATTGGCCCGGTTGCCTATCAGTTCGTTAACTTTTTAAAACAAAGTGCCCAAAAACTTTGGCAAGTCTTACCCCTTGGCCCGACTGGATTTGGCAATTCTCCTTATTTATCCTATTCTGCTTTTGCGGGAAATCCCTTATTAATTAGTTTAGAAATCTTAAAAGAGGATGAATTATTGACCGATGAAGACTTAGCAAATCCGCCGAATTTCCCCAACCATATTGTTAATTTTGACGCGGTTAAAGCCTTTAAAGAGAAACTGTTTCATCAAGCCTGTGTTACTTTTCAAGCCAATGCCACAGAAGAACAGGAAGAAGAATTTAATCGATTTTGTTCTCGCAGTAACTATTGGTTAGATGATTACGCCATTTTCATGTCATTGAAAGAGGCATTTAATGGAGAAAGTTGGAATGAATGGGAAACAGGAATTGCCCTGCGAAAACAGGAATCCTTACATAAATGGGGAGAAAAGTTAGCTAAACCTATCTATTATCATAAATTTCTCCAATTTCAATTCTTCAAACAATGGTCAAAACTCAAACATTATGCCAATGAACAAGGCATCCAAATTTTTGGAGATTTAGCGATTTATGTTGCCCATGATAGTGCCGATGTTTGGTCAAATCCTGAAATCTTTTGTTTAGATGAAGAAACCGGAGAAGCATCATTAATGGCTGGAGTTCCACCGGATTATTTTAGCTACACCGGTCAATTGTGGGGAAATCCAGTTTATAATTGGGAACGTTTGCAACAGGACGGATTCTATTGGTGGCTGCAACGAATTGAATCTTTATTAGGCTATTTAGATTTAGTTAGAATTGATCATTTTCGGGGTTTAGAATCATTTTGGGCCGTTCCTCAAGGGGAAACAACCGCTATGAATGGTCAATGGGTAGACGCACCGGGAAATGCCTTTTTTAGTTTATTAAATGAGAAATTAGGCGAATTACCAATTATCGCCGAAGACTTGGGAGTTATCACCCCAGAAGTGGAAGCATTGCGGGATAAATATGGTTTACCCGGGATGAAAATTCTACATTTTGCCTTTGATTCCGGTTCCGGTAATCCCTATTTACCCTATAATTACGGTTCAGCAAATTGGGTGGTTTATACCGGAACCCATGACAACGATACAACGGTGGGTTGGTTTAACCGTCGGAGCTTACAGGAACAAGCCCGAGTCACCCGCTATTTGGGCTGCACCTCCGGTTATGGCATTCACTGGGATTTAATTCGGTTAGCCATGTCCTGTGTGGCAAATCAAGCGATTTTCCCCCTACAGGATATTTTGGGTTTAGGGAGTGAAGCAAAAATGAATATGCCGGGAGAAGCTGAAGGTAACTGGGCTTGGCGTTTTCAACCGGGAGTATTAACCGAAGAAATCGGAGAACGCCTCAAGTTTCTAACCGAAACCTACGGTCGTTAAATCAGTTATCAGTGATCAGTCATCAGTTAACAGTGTAAGAGGTATCAGTTATCAGTTCAGGAGTTAATAAATTAACTGTAAACTTCTTAACTGTAAACTTCTTAACTGTAAACTTCTTAACTGATGACTGTTAACTGTTAACTGTTAACTGATGACTGTTAACTGTTCCTGGAGGAAGGTGGGAATTATAACTTCGATAAATCTTCAGCTTTGAAAACCACTTCTTGAACCTGACCGGGTTCCCCAAGACTTTTGGCTTCTCCGTTATTAACGGTTACGAGAACTCCTCCAGCATTTCCAGTAAACACAACAACCTTATCTTTCGCTTTCCAACTGCGTTGTGTTCCCCCTTCTAAGGTACCTTCAAATGCGGTTTTACCATCCACTTCAATAACTACCCAGGAGGGATCTTTCGCCACTATCCCCACTTCTACTGTCTTTTCAGTTTTTGATTGGGCGGGGGACTCCGTTTCATATACTTTTTCAACGGTTGTTGTTACCTTTTGGGTCGTTGAAGATGGGGGAGAAGAAACGAATTGACTAGCGGAAGTGGATGGTTTTTTTGGCTGAACTACCGCCTGACGCAGTTGAGCATTAACCTCCGGTGGGTTAGTTGTGGCAACGGGTTCACCCGATACACTCGCAAAATTAGCGGTTTTATTCAGATAAGAAACCCCGTTAATCGCACAAATAATTAATAGGATATAAGTTAAGTAAAGATGGGTGGGTCTTAATTGTGGAAGGGTCAAGAAATTAAGTTTTGATTTCATCCCCACTTTTTGAGGTTCGGGGAGGAAAAAGTTAGCCAGTTCTACTCCATTTAAACCCAAAGCATCAGCATAGGTACGGATTAACCCTTGAGTATAAACTGGTTCTGGGAGTTGTTCTGTCCTAGCTTCTTCTAAAGATTGTAATAAATGGGAACGGATTCGAGTGTAAGCCGCTACCATATCTAAAGAGAGGGAATGACCGAGACGAGTTTCTCTGAGTTGTCCTCCAATTTCTACTAATCGCTGAATCAGTTCAGGATCATAGGAATTAAGGGTTGGGCTAGGATTTTTAGCCATTTTAAACGGTAAGACAAATAAATCAGTTTTCATAATCATTTACTCCTTGATGTCTACAGGGTGAACGGGCACACTAACCAATGGGGATGAAATGGGATTTCGTAAGAACTCAATTTCCCAGGCACTCAGAGAACGATATTGACCCTCTGGCAATGGGGATTTTTCAGGAGGTTGGAGTTGAATTGAGCCAATGGCAGTTCGGTGTAATTTAATTACTGGATAACCTAACTGTTCGGCAACTCGGCGAATTTGCCGCTTTCTACCCTCATATAAAATCACTTCCAATAAAGTCTGGTGATCTGAATTTTGTTGAATACACCGAACTTGAGCAGGTAATGTTTTTCTTCCTGCCAATAGCACACCCTGACGCCAAGCCTGTAATATTGAATCCGATGGATTTCCGGCAACCCAGACTTGATAAGTTTTAGGAATCAAATGACGAGGATGAGTTAAACGAAAGGTTAATTCTCCATCGTTGGTCAGTAATAATGCCCCTGTAGAATCGACATCCAAGCGTCCAACCGGATGAATGCCTTGACCTACTCGCATTTTACGCGGAAGTAGATCCAAAACGGCAGGTCGTCCGTTGGGGTCTAAACAAGTCGATACAACTCCTATCGGTTTATGGAGTAATAAGTAGACTGGCTCAGGTCGGTAGTTGGGTTTAATTGACTTCCCATCGACCTCAATTTGATCGCAATTCGGATCGGCTTTTTGTCCCAACTGGGCTAAATTGCCATTCACCCGTACCCGTCCCGCTTGAATCATTTCTTCGGCGTGACGGCGGGAGGCAATACCCCATTGAGCCATAATTTTTTGTAGCCTTTCATCCATGCTGATCGGTAACTGTCCTTGACTAATGGTAGATCTATTCAAACCAAGGGAGACTATGTACAAATATTACAGCAATCCGCAATTAATCCTACTATCAATCTGAGTTTGGTGTGGAATAATGTGGGGATGGGTGATTCTGGAGTAGCTATGGCATTGATTCAGACTGGGGCCAAACCCTTAATTGGAAGTATATTATCAAAGGCAATTGGGCTTTGGTTGCGATCGCAAGTTGACAAAATTGATCACCTACAACTCAATATCGAAGGTAGTAATCGTTCTCTGCTGTCCGGGGATATTCCAGGGGTGTCTGTCGCTGCGGAGAATGCCATCTATCAGGGGTTACATTTAACTCAAGTCCAATTACAAGGGTCAAATATTCGGTTTAATCTGGGTCAAATTTTAAAAGGTCAACCTTTACACCTGTTAGAACCTTTTTTTGTCACCGGAAATCTACACTTACATCAATTGGATCTGAATCAATCCCTACAAGCTCCAATGTTAGTCCAGGCATTAAACGAGTTTGTTTTGTCACTGTTGATCGCTTTGACCCAATCTTCATCCCAGTCTACTTATGATCTCCAAAAGCAGCAAAATGACTCTTGGGTGCAATCGGTTCAACGGATTCAAAACCCCCAAATTACCCTAGAAACCGGTCATCTAATTTTAAACGCCCAACTGCTTTTCGACTCAGGTGAACTATTATTTTTTCAATTAAAAACCGGATTGGAAATTGCTAATTTCCGTGAACTGATGTTGGTTCAGCCCCAAGTCCAAATTTATGACATTGATACTGAACTGCACCTAGATAATTATATCATTGATCTAGGTTCAGATATCAAAATTCAAGACTTAATTTTATCCCCTGGATTACTTGAAATTCAAGCCACACTCAAAATCAATCCCTAATCAGTTATCAGTCATCAGTTATCAGTTATCAGTTTAAGAGTTATCAGTATTGCCCATTACCCATTACCCATTACCCATTACCCATTACCCATTACCCATTACCTAACTATTTAGGGTTGCAATGTGGAAACCAACGGCCAAGTCTTAATAACAAAAATACCAACGGCAACAATTCCTAAGACCAATTCAATCACATTGCCTAAAACTGAACCGATAAAAACCCCAATACTAGCCTTAAAAGCTGGCTTGATTCGTTCCGTTAATTTAACATCCCGTTGATATAGAAATTCCCCAATAAAAGCACCCAAAATCGGCCCAATTAAAACCCCTAATAACGGCCCTCCAAAGGGTAAAGCGGGTAAAAGTCCGAATAATCCCACAACCAATCCAATAATTGCTCCAAACTGCGCCCATTTACTCGCCCCAAACTGTTGTAATCCCAAAATTGTCGCTAAATAGACAATCACCATACTTAAAATTAAAATCGAAATTACCACAATCATCGGCCCCACAATTCCCGTAAATTTTGTGGCAATTCCCCAAACTAAAATAGCACCTAAAATTAAACTGGTTCCAGGTAATAAAGGAACAACAATTCCAATAATACCCACCATCATAAAAGCAATCAAAATCCAATATAAAATCCAATAGTTCATGGTGCGTTAATTTTTTGAGTGGTTAGTGAGAACCGCTTGAGCAAAGCGCTCTTGTCCTTCTTCCAAATTCCGGGGAATCCCTTGAGGATAAGTTTTAGTAATTATAGCCTGTAGGAGTTCTACCCCATTACCGGGGTTAGGATGGGTACTCAAAAATTCTGGTGGAGACCCCCCCGAATTAGCAGACCCTAAAATCTGCATTAGTTCTACTAAACCTTTGGGGCTGTAACCAGCTTTCGTCATGAATTCAAACCCCAAGCGATCGCTTTCTAATTCATCTTTACGACCATACTTAAGATTAACTAATTGATTCACCGCTTGAGCTAAAATCGCTGCTTGTTGAGCATTCCGGACGATTAAATTGATATAGCAGGGAAGAGGGAACAGCCCCCCAAACCCCCCGTGCACGGGGGGCTAGGGGGGGAGGGAACGCCGGATCTCGGAGGAAAAGACTTCACCGTCTAGCTTTGCTGCATCACTCTTTGTCCTAATAGGTCTGGCGACTGCTATACTTTTGCGAAGCAGTGTCAGAGTGGGTGGGTGACATCAGAATTTAAGTTGTCTTTCCGGTATCACCCACCCTAAAAATATTGGGTTTATAGCAATCCCATGGGCAAAGATTCACTCAATGCCATCACCATAGAGTTAGTAACGGGTAAACTATCTATTACCATTGCCAAACACAATAGCATTAAATAAAAAATGGAATATTTAAACAGCGATCGCGCTACATCTCGTTCCGAGGGAGATTGTAATAATTGCCAAGCTTTTTGTAGGAAAATCACCCCTAATATCAGAGCGATCGCCCCGTAAACAAAACCACTGGTATGTAAGGGATAAACTAACAATAACGTTGAGGGAACCATAATTAAGCTATAAATCCAAATTTGTTTAGCTGTAACTTCATCCCCTTCAATCACAGGTAACATCGGAACCCCAACTTCCTTATATTCATCTCGGATCATCATGGCTAAAGCCCAAAAATGAGGCGGTGTCCAGAGGAAAATGATCGCAAATAATAGCCACGCTGCCCAACTTAAATCCCCGGTAACTGCCGCCCATCCGACTAAAGGAGGAATCGCTCCAGCGGCTCCCCCAATTACGATATTTTGGACACTATGACGCTTTAACCAATGGGTATAGATCAGGACATAAAAAACAATTCCCGATAGGGCGAGACAAGCTGTTAATAAGTTAGCAAAAACCGTCAGTAAGGTAAAAGAAGTAATAGCAAGAGCGATCGCAAAAATTAGAGCATCAATGGGTTTAACTCGACCCGAAGGAATCGGCCGCCAACGAGTCCGTTCCATAATATAATCAATATCTCGGTCATACAAACAGTTGATGGTGTTAGCAGAACCCGACGCTAAAGCACCCCCAGTTAATGTTACCAATAACAATAGGGGATCAACTTCTCCTTTTGAGGCTAACCACATTCCGGCGGAGGTTGTAATTAATAACAACAGAATAATTCTAGGCTTGGTCAGTTGATAATAACTTTGCAGCACTTGTAAAATATTCTCGTGGTGTCGGGATACCTGGGTTTGAATCACTTCTTGCATGAATTTATGACCTATAGAATTTGTTGATTTTCTGACGGTAATCAGCGATAAGTAATTAGTTATAAGTAAACATAATAGTCATCAATTATTAACTATTAACTCATCACTGATAACTCATCACTGATGACTGATGACTGATGACTGATAACTGATAACTGATGACTGACGATCCCGTAGGGCGAGAATACTAAAACAAACTAAAGTTCCCAGAAGTGTAGCACCCATGGCTTGATGAGCAACAGTCAAGGGTTCCACCTGTAACCGCATTTTATAGGTAGCTACCCCCAAAAGAATTTGAGCGATTAAACAAACTCCGGCGATATTTCCTAAAGTTCTGAGTTTAGGATGTAAGGCAGAAGTTCGCCAAACCAAGACAATCAGAATTAGGGTGGCCAGGGTGGGGGGAACTACCCCGAAAAGATGACTATTCATCACGGTACAGAGTTGGGAGGTTCCCAAACATTGATGTAAAGCCCATTGAGAACCCACTAAGGCTCCTAAAATGCTTTGTAAATAGACTAAAATTGCTGCGGTAAGACTGATTTCCGGTAGCTTTCCCACCCCAGCCGCGCCTTGATAGGGTAACAGCAAACAACCGATAATCAGCAGAATGGTGAAAAATAGCAAGGCGGTTCCCAAATGGGCGGTCACAATATCAAACCGCAGGAGTTGCGTCACCGTCAGTCCTCCTAAAACCCCTTGAAATATAATTAAAGCCAGGGCGAATAAAGCAGCCCAAGGCAACCATTTAGGTAAATCCCGTCGATCCCACCAGGATAATCCCACTAGGGCGATCGCACCCAGTCCGATCCCAGCCGCATCCAAACGGTGAAACCATTCCAAGAAGACTTGCAGATTCATTTGGGCAGTGGGCACTAACTTCCCGTAACACAAGGGCCAGTCAGGACAGGCTAATCCAGCATTCATCACTCGGGTTGCACTGCCCACGGCCATCAATAGTAAGGTAGCAATACTCAGTTTCCAGACCAGACGGCGGATTCTATCCTGGGCTTTAGAGCCGTTCTGTTGGGTCTGGGGGGTTGATAAACTGGGATCATGAAGGAGAGTCTGGGTCATGAGTTCTACCGATTTAACTGGACTAATGCTAATTGAAACATGATGGTTAATTCTACCTATCTCAGTCGAAAATGTGGTATGCAGTTGAACAGACTTAAGATAAGTTTTCCGATTTTGGGCAGTACGCTCGGCGTTGACCGTTGACCCGACAGCCCAATTCTAAAGAAAATCTGTGAATATTACTCAATCTCGTTCTATGAGTTTTGTGATCTGTTTTACCGTAGAGGCGGGATTTTAGATAGACAATCAACCCTGATGTTCAGATTTCTCAACCAGCTATTTTCTCAACCAGCTATTAAGATTAAACAAGCGTGTATGTATATAAGTGTATCTTCCCATCCGATATCGGTGTTGGGGATGGTCAATAAGGAGGAATCAACGTGAAAATTCCGAGTTCAATTTTGACCCTACTGGTGGGGATCGGGATTACTCTCGTATCTCTCTGGTATGGTCAAAACCACAATTTATTACCCGTGGCTGCCACTGAACAAGCGGCGCAAGTCGATGGTCTATTTGATATTATGATGACCATTAGCTTTGGCCTAGTGCTTCTGGTAGAAGGAGTCCTAGTAGTCGCGGCAATTAAGTTTCGTCGTCGCCCGGATGACAACACCGACGCGGCTCCGATTCACGGGAATATTCCCCTAGAAATCGTCTGGACAGCAATTCCGGCGGTGGTAGTTTTGGGAATTGGTATTTATAGTTTTGAAATCTATAACAATATGGGGGGACTTGATCCGATGGCATCGGGTCAACACTCTATGCACGCCCACGGCAAAATGAATGGAGCGGCGATCGCAGCCCCCTTAATCGACGGTCAGCCCCCCCTAGCCCCCCGTGAACGAGGGGTGGGGGGGAAGCCAGAACTCACCCAAATTGCCTTGGGAATTGGGGCATCTCCTAGCCAAGAAGGGAAAGCCGCGGCCGTGAATGTGGATGTTACCGGGTTACAGTTTGCCTGGCTTTTCAACTACAAAGAAACAGGCATTAACGCGGGGGAACTTCATGTCCCCATCGGTCAAGAAGTGCAGTTAAATATGAGCGCCCAAGATGTGATCCATGCCTTCTGGATTCCGCAATTACGGTTAAAGCAAGATACTATCCCCGGTCGGATTACAGAACTCCGGTTTACCCCTAACAAACTAGGAACCTATCCGATTGTCTGCGCCGAATTGTGTGGTAGTTATCATGGGGCGATGCGATCGCAAATGATTGTCGATACCCCAGAGGATTATCAAGCCTGGGTTGCAGAAAATTTAGTAGCAAGTAACCCTGACCTGCAAACAGCCGTTGCGATTAATCCCGCAGAACTCAGCGAGGGCGAATTTTTAGCCCCCTATGCCAACGAAAATCAGTTATCAGTCAACAGTGAACAGTTATCAGTGATGAGACAGTTGACTGTTGCTTCGAGTCAACAAAATCTTGATTTTGTTTCTAACACTGATTACTGATTACTGATTACTGATTACTGAATTCCTATGGCACAAGCACAACTTGATCTCACGGCTAATGTTCCTAAACCTCATCATGAGGAAGAAAGACGTTGGCAAGATTTTTTTGGTTTTAGTACGGATCACAAAGTCATCGGGATTCAATATCTCGTCACGGCATTTTTCTTTTATTTAGTCGGTGGAGCCTTGGCCACGGCCGTTCGGACAGAACTGGCAACCCCCGATCCCGATTTTGTGACTCCTGAAGTCTATAACAGCCTATTCACGGTTCATGGCACGGTGATGATCTTCCTTTGGATCGTTCCGGCTGGTGGCGGTTTGGCCAACTATTTGATCCCCTTAATGGTAGGGGCGAAGGATATGGCCTTTCCCCGTTTGAATACCGTGGGTTTTTGGTTAATTCCTCCGGGGGGAATTTTGCTGTTAGCTAGTTTCTTGGTGGAAGCTCCCCAATCTGGTTGGACATCTTACCCGCCTTTAAGTCTGTTATCGGGCCAATTCGGAGAGGAAGTTTGGATTCTCAGCGTTTTATTGTTGGGAACTTCTTCGATTTTGGGGGCGGTGAATTTCTCCGTCACAATTTTCAAGATGCGGATTCCCACCATGGGATTGAACGATATGCCCCTATTTTGTTGGGCCATGATCGCTACTTCCGCCTTAGTGCTGTTATCTACTCCGGTTTTAGCAGCAGCTTTAATTCTTCTATCCTTTGATTTAATTGCCGGAACCAGTTTCTTTAACCCCACCGGGGGCGGTGATCCGATCGTTTATCAGCACTTATTCTGGTTTTATTCCCATCCGGCGGTATATATCATGGTCTTGCCCTTTTTTGGGGTGATTTCCGATGTGCTTCCGGTTCATGCTCGCAAACCGATTTTTGGTTATCAAGCGATCGCCTATTCCAGTTTAGCCATTAGCTTTTTAGGCTTAATTGTCTGGGCGCACCATATGTTCACCAGTGGAACTCCGGGCTGGTTACGGATGTTTTTTATGATCACCACAATGATCATTGCCGTACCGACTGGAATTAAGGTGTTTGGCTGGTTAGCCACCATTTGGGGCGGAAAACTGCGCCTGAATAGTGCCATGCTCTTTGCCATGGGGTTTCTGGCTACCTTCGTTATAGGCGGTGTCACCGGAATTATGATGGCGTCGGTTCCCTTTGATATTCACGTTCACGATACCTATTTTATCGTGGCCCACTTCCACTATGTTCTCTTTGGTGGGGCGGTGTTTGGGGTGTTTGCCGCTATTTATCATTGGTTCCCGAAAATGACCGGACGGATGATGAATGAACCCTGGGGAATCGTTCACTTTGCTCTCACCTTTGTGGGTACGAACTTAACCTTTATGCCCATGCACGCCTTGGGATTAATGGGAATGCCCCGTCGGGTGGCGATGTATGACCCCCAATTCACCACGCTGAATCAGGTCTGTACCCTGGGTAGTTATATTCTGGCCGTTTCTACCTTCCCTTTCTTAATTAATGCGGCTTGGAGTTGGTTCAAAGGGCCGAAAGCCCCCGATAATCCCTGGGAAGCCCTAACCCTAGAATGGATGACGTCTTCTCCCCCTCCGATTGAAAATTTCTTAGTTACCCCGGTATTAAAAACTGGGCCCTATGACTACGGTAGTCGCAAAACCTTGGCTATTCGTCAACGGTTAAAACAAATGACCGGAGACCGTCCCAAAGAGGTTGGGATTCCGATGTCTCAAGCGAAATCTTCGACTTTATTTACAGACTCCGGTTCAACCACGGTGTTAGAAGCGGAAAAGGATACCAACGATCAATGAATTACGAATTACGAATTACGAATTGGGAATTATTGTGCAGACTATCTAGCAGCGTGTCTCTAATAACTCGTAATTATTAATTTGTAATTCGTAATTATTTATCTGTCAACTTTACCGAGTTAATTCATGCAAGGTTCAGCCATTAACGATTCTCAAACTGTTCTGGGATATGCACAGGAGGCAACTGTCTCTGGACATGAACACGAAGAACATCCCGATTTGCGAATGTTGGGGGTGGTGGTCTTCCTGGTGGCGGAAAGTATGATCTTTTTGGGGTTATTTTCTGCCTATTTAATTTATCGAGCCATGTCCCCGGTTTGGCCCCCTGAAGGAACAGAACGAGAATTACTACTACCAGCGATTAACACTGTGGTTCTGATTTCTAGTAGTTTTGTCATGAACCAAGGGGCAATTGCTATTAAGAAAAATGACTCTGCGGGGTTGCGAAATTGGTTTATTGCTACAGCAATTATGGGGTTAGCCTTTTTAGCAGGTCAAGCCTACGAATACAGCCAGTTAGAGTTTGGATTAACCACCAATTTATACGCCAGTTGCTTCTATGTTTTAACCGGGTTTCACGGTTTGCACGTGACCTTTGGAGTGGTATTAATTTTAGCGGTTCTCTGGCGCGGGCGCAATACTGACCATTATAGCAAAGAGTCCCATTTTGGCCCAGAAGCGGCTGAATTATATTGGCACTTCGTTGATGTAGTTTGGATTATTCTGTTCATTTTGCTGTATTTGTTGTAAGTAAAAGTAGAGACGTGCCAATAGCCTACGGTATCGCTGCGCTCAGCCACGTCTCTACTGAAGCACTCAATTTTCTTTTAACTTAGGAAATATGCTCAATGAATAGCGACAGTTTAGAACAAGCCAAAAATAGACAGCAAGTATTCGACTTATGATTTAACTCGTCTGATTTCTTTAATTGGATGGCATAATTATTTACCCGCCCAATCTCAACTTCCTAACCTTCCAGAAAAAAACTTCAATTGTTTGATTAAAGCCCTAGGTGAAGACCCGGCCCGTTATGTGGATGTGGCGTTAAAAACTTTGGGAATTGAACAGGTGATTACGTCTCCAGTTATTCTTTCTAAAATGGGTTATGGAGATAGTACAGTTCGGCAAACGGTAGAACTCTGCTATGTGGCATTTGTACAGTTTATTGACCCCCTACCCAATGCTAATCAAAAACCTGCGGAATTCCGAACCCTAGCAATTACTTTAAGGGGTGTAATTCCTATTAATAATAAGGAGGATTTTACTCAACAAGCATTGGAATTAGATGCCCGAATGGCGGCGGAAGTTACAGAAATCTTTCGTCGTGTTGTCGTAGAAAGTTTGGATAAGTTATAACATGGAAAAATCAATAGAACTGCGAACGTAAAAGTAAAATCGCAGTATTGGGTGCATTCCGATTCCTGAATTGAATGATCAATTGCCGTACTCAGTAGATGGGGATTAATTAATCAACCGACAAGAATCATCCTTGTGGGAGATGTGAGGGTGGTCTAGTAAACGTTTACTGATTGATTCGACCTATCAACTTAAACATTTGAGTACAGTTATCGCCTTATGGAAAAGGAAGCCAACCAAATTTTATGAAAGCAATACAAGCAAATAACCAAAATTCTTTAAAAACTTTAAATCGAATTTTCACCAGATTTAATCACGATTTTTCTCTGATTTTAGCCCATTGTAATTATAGAATGGTTAGAGAAAAATTTATTAAACAATTAGAAGAACAACATTCTAACTTAATTAAAAATATTGTCATAGATGCCGATGTTACTAATCTTTATAATACATTGGTTAAAGCCATTGAAACAGAAGAAAATCCCCCGATAGCTTTAATCATATCCGGTTTGGAGTCTAACGAACAACTGGAAATTTTGATTAAAATTATGAATCAAATGCGAGAGGAATTTCGCCGGAAATTTGAATTTCCTTTGGTATTGTGGGTTACAGATTCTCTCTTACAATCTTTAATTCGCTTGGCTCCTGATTTCCATAGTTGGTCAACCTCAGTTTCTTTTGAAATTAGTACGGAGGATTTATTACAGTTTATCAAACAAATGACAGAGCAAGTTTCTGTTAAAGTATTAGATAGTGGTGCTGGTATTTTTTTGGCGAATTCTTCTTTTAATTTAGAGTTTGGTTCACCTTTAAGATTAGAATTAGAATCGGCTCGCCAAGAGTTACAGAAGCGGGGAGAACCCTTAGATATTGAACTAGAGGCTGGTTTAGAGTTTATATTGGGTCGAATTTCTGATCATTTTAATCCAGTTGCTTTACAACATTATGAACGAAGTTTGCAGCTTTGGAAACAAACTAATCATTTAATTCGCCATAGTCAGTTATTATTTTATGTTGGATTTTGGTGGCACAGTTACGGAATTTTACATCGATTTCAAAAAGAATCTGCTTATCATCAAGCTAAAACCTATTATACTCAATCTATCGAAGGGTTTAAACAAGCTGACCGTTGGGATTTAGTGGCTAAATTTATTAATGCTTTAGCTGATATTTTATTTGGATTAAAACAATGGCAAGAATTAGAAACCGTTGCTAAAGAATCGATTCATTATAATCGGACTTACGGTTATCCCTTCCGAGAAGCTCGGGCTTATCATTTTTTGGCAGAAGTTTCTTTGGCTCAAAATTCTCCCTCAGAAGCCAGAAATTTAGCAGAAAAAGCTCAAAATTTGTTAATTAAAACCTGCTCCACTTATCAGGCTAAAACATCAGAGCAACAGTCGATTTTAGACTGGGAAACCTCCTATCATCAAGGATGGTATTTATTTACCCTAGCTCACGCCTATCAACAATTGAATCAACAGCAAGAAGCGATTAATATTCTGGAAAAAGCCAAAGCTCGAACTAAACCTCACTATGACCCAGACCTCTATATTAAAATTTTACAACTTTTACAGGATTTATATTTCCAAAAAGGCGAATATTTAATGGCTTATGAAATCAAACAAAAACGTCGGGAAATTGAACAACAATTTAGATTAAGAGCGTTTATCGGAGCCGGAAGACTCGGACATATTCAAAGCATTACTAACCCCGGTTTACCCCCAGTTAACTACCCCAAAATTATTAATCCCGAAATTAGTGCTTCCGGTCGTTTATCCGTGGTAAATTGGCTGTGTGAACGCATTAGAAGAAATGATTGTCGATTAACAGTGATTTATGGACAGTCTGGAGTGGGTAAAAGTTCGATTTTGCAAGCGGGATTTATTCCAGAATTACAAAAAAATACGATTGAAACTCGTTACTGTATCCCAGTATTACTGCAAGTTTATACCAATTTTAGTCGGGAATTTTCTCGGGCTTTAGCCAAGGGAATTAGGGAGTTTAAAAATATTGAGTTAGATTCTTCTATTTTCAATAATCAAGAGATAATTTTAGAGGAAATTAGAGCTTTAGTCAATCAAAATTTCTGGGTGATTATTATCTTTGACCAATTTGAAGAATTTTTCTTTGCTTGCAAAGATAATCAACAGCGACAAACCTGTTATAAATTCATCAAAGATTGCTTAGATATTCCCTATGTAAAAATTGTTTTATCCTTACGAGAAGATTACTTACACTATTTATTAGAATGTAGTCGTCAAGGCTATTTAGAAAGTATTGGGAATAATATTTTAGATAAAAACATTCTATCATATATTGGGAACTTTACACGAGAAGAAGCTAAATCTGTGATTCAAAGTTTAACAGAAAGAACTCAATGTGTCCTTGAACCTGCTCTAATTGAAAAATTAGTTGAAGATTTAGCTGAAGATTTAGGAGAAATTCGACCAATAGAATTACAAGTTGTGAGTTCTCAGTTGCAGGCTCAAAACATTAACACATTACAACAATATCAACAAGCGGGACAAAAGAAACAGTTAGTTGAAGACTATTTAGATGAAGTGATTCAAGATTGTGGTTTAAGTAATAAAAGTTTAGCGGAGTTAGTGCTTTATTTACTAACGGATGAAAATAATACTCGTCCTTTAAAAACTCGCGCTGATTTAGTCCGAGGAATCAAAGAAATAACCAACCATTTTGACAATATTAATCAAAATTTGGATACGGTTCTGAAGATTTTTGTCCTCTCTGGTTTAGTTTTTCTTTTACCTGAAATTCCGGTGGAACGGTATCAACTGGTACATGATTATTTAGTCGGTTTAATTCGTCAAAATCGTGGTTCTGTAATTTTAGAACAGTTGGAGATAGAAACCAAAAAACGCCAACAAGCAGAAGCCAAAAATAAAGAACTTTGGCAACTTTTTGCCCGTTCGACGATAATTGGTGGTGGAATGGCACTTTTATTAACCTTAGCATTAGGATTTTTAAGAATTTCAGAAGTTAAAAATAAACAAGTTAACTTAGCTTTAGAAAATACTAAATACACAGCTTTAACCACAGAAAATAATCAGCTTGAAGCCTTATTAACCTTAGTCACCGCCGGAAAGTTGTTATCTCATCAAACCCCTAAATCTGCCATTGAGCAAGAAACTCAGAGCAAATTAAGTATTGCTGTTCAAGTGATTCAAGAGGAAAATATTTTAGATGGACATGACAAAAATAATGTTTTAAGTGTGAGTATTAGTCCTGATAATCAACTGATTGCTTCTGCAAGTGAAGATAAAACGATTAAATTATAGTAGTAATTTTTTGGGTAAAAATAGTGATTTAGTTGCTTCTCCTGGCAAAGATTTAAGAACCAATGATCATGTTGTTGTATTATGGACTTTAAATGGAGAAGTAAAACAGACGTTTAGGGGTCATAGTGATACGGTTAATAATGTCAGTTTTAGTCCTGACCAAAAAATGATTGCATCAGCCAGCGACGATAAAACAGTAAAAATTTGGGATTTAGAAGGTAAGAAAATTAATACTATTGTTCATCCATCGGCTGTTTGGACTGTGGTTTTTAGCCCTAATAATCAGTTTATGAAGAACCTTATTTCAAAGAACAAGAATAAAAATAAGCCCTGAACTCAAGTTCGGGCTTAGGGAAAAAAACTTTGAAATTGATGAAATTTACAGAGAAACCACTTCAACTTCCACATCAGCCGTCACGTCAGAATGTAACTTAATATTGGCTTTATAGGTTCCTAATTTACTGATACTGGGGAGAGTAATTTCCCGACGATCAACTTCTTGACCCGTTGCTTGTTGAATCAATTCTGCTAATTCTTTTTCGGTAACAGTACCAAAAATTGCGTTTTCTTCCCCAACTTGTTTGGCAATTTTGAACACACCCACCGCTTCCAGGGCTTTTTTCTGACCTTCAGCCTGTTGTTTCAGTTCTAGTTGACGTTGACGTTCTTCTTCCCGACGCCGTTCTACCTGTCTGAGAATGCCAGGGGTAGCCCGAACTGCTATACTCTGAGGGATCAAATAGTTACGAGCATAACCCGGGGCGACTTCTACGAGATCCCCATTTTTTCCCAATTTAATCACATCTTTGGTCAGAACCACTTGAGTCCGCTTTGCCATGATCAGTTCCTATATTTTTTTTAACCCAAACACTCTATGTTAACAAAATTAGGGTGCGATCGCAAGTCATGGAATATTACGAGTACAAATGCCAGCAGAATTTAAAGATAGAGACTTAGAAGCTATTGTGATCTTTCAAGCTAAGAGTGAAAACCTGAAACATGAAAATTGGCAACCTGGGTTTTTTGAGGAGGTAATTGGTGGCACAGAATTTAGTCGAGTTCCCAACTTACAAATTGAAGATTGGGAACTTTGATTTAACCTTAAAATTGATCCTTCATTCCCCGTAAACGAGCAAAGGTTTGAACGGGATCATGGCTATTCACCGCCATTTGTAGACTGGGAATATCCCAACGCAAAAAAGGATTAGTGCGTTTTTCTAAGCCAATATTGGAGGGAATTGTGGCTTGATTTTGACTGCGGGCTACCGTAACTTCTTGAAAACGATCCTGTAAATCTTGATTATCAGCATCAACCGTTAAGGCAAATTTTAGGTTATTAAGAGTATATTCGTGGGCACACCAAACCCTAGTAGTTTCTGGGAGATTTCGGAATTGATTTAAAGATATCAACATTTGTTGGGGAGTACCTTCAAATAAACGGCCACAGCCCCCGGCAAATAGGGTATCCCCGCAGAATAAATCCCCCGGTTGATAGGGATATTGGGGCGGAAAATAATAGGCAATATGGGCTTTTGTATGACCGGGAACAAATAAAACCTGCCCGATTTGATCGCCGAATTGAACTTGATCACCTGGTTTTAAAAATACCATTTGACCGGGGATTCTGCCTCGATCTTCTTCACCTCCATAAACGGTAAGATGGGGATATTCTTTAATTAGTTGAGTATTTCCCCCAACATGATCGCTATGATGGTGAGTGTTAAAAATTGCCACTAATTCGGCGTCTAATCTCTGTAAATGCTGTAAAACGGGATCGGATTCTGCGGGGTCAACAACGGCGGCAATTTTCCGATCAGGATCATGCAGTAAAAAAATATAGTTATCACAGAGGACTGGAATTCGTTCAATTTGCATAAAAAGCAATCTCCACCAAATGAGTTGATTAGGGTTTAGAATAGTTAAGACTTTGCGGAGCCTAATTCGTTAGTCTAGCAAATTTTATCGCAAAATTAGTCAATAGTTAAATTAGAGAGGTTAAGATTAAAATGTTGTGGACACTTCCCACTCGCTCTAAAATCTCAATTAGTCAAGTGACGGATCGGATTGTCAATTCTGGTCAACTGGGTCATGCTGATTATTTGAGATTAATGTCGGCTATTTTATCTGATAAAGATATTACCGAATCTGAACGTAACCAAATTAATCGAGTATTTGATTATGTTCAGACGGGTCGTGTTAGATTTAATGATATGTAAACAGTAACAATTAATGAGGTCAAACCCGATATGAATTTTCCCGAAGTCAATAATTTAATTCCGGTTCCAACTGGGCTATTACAGATTCCCACACAAGCCAATATTTTAACGGAAATTAGTGAGTTTGCGATTAGATTATCCTTGATCATTCCCACTTACAAAGAAAGCGAAAATGTTAGACCCATTGTTCAACAATTAACTCAGTTATTAGACGGAGCAATTCCGAATGAATATGAGTTAATTATTGTTGATGATGATAGCCCGGATTTAACTTGGAAATTCGCGGCGGAGTTAATCCCAGAATTTCTTCAATTGCGGGTGATGCGACGTCAGGAAGAACGGGGATTATCAACTGCGGTGATTAGGGGTTGGCAAGTGGCAAGAGGGGAAATTTTAGGGGTAATTGATGCGGATTTACAACATCCTCCAGAGAGTTTATTACAACTTTTATCTGAAATAGAACGGGGTGCGGATTTAGCGGTTGGTAGTCGCCATGTTGAAGGGGGAGGCGTTAGTGATTGGAGTGTGATTAGGCGCTTTTTATCGAGAGGGGCGCAGGTTTTAGGATTAATTATTTTACCTGGTGTGATTGGTAGAGTGTCTGATCCGATGAGTGGTTATTTTATGGTGAGAAGGGAGGCAATTGCTGGAAGAACTCTTGATCCTATTGGTTATAAAATCTTAATTGAAGTGTTAGGTCGGGGGCAAATTCGTTGGGTGGGAGAAGTGGGTTATGTGTTCCAAGAACGCTTGGAAGGGGAAAGCAAAGTCACTTGGAAACAATATATTGAATATTTACAACATTTAGTTAAATTGCGTTTAGCTAGATGGCCTGTAACGCGGTTTTTGCGGTTTGGAGTTGTGGGTTTTAGTGGCGTTTTTGTCGATATGGGAGTGTTTTATCTCCTCTATACCGTTGTTGGTTTAGCTTTAACTCGTAGTGCTATATTCTCGGCAGAAGTAGCAATTATTAATAATTTTATCTGGAATGATCTTTGGACATTTGGAGATATTTCTAGTCATCAAAAAGGCACAGGAAAACGGTTTAAACGATTTTTGAAGTTTAACTTAATTTGTTTATCGGGGTTGATTTTAAATGTGTTATTGGTGAATATTCTGTTTAATGTGTTTGGGATGAATGCCTATTTAGCCAAGGTAATTGCGATCGCTATTGTGACTTTTTGGAATTTCTGGCTAAATTTAAAATTGAGTTGGCGGGTAACGGAAGTTAAGTAATTATAGGTTTTGGGGTTATTTAGCAGAAGAAAAAAGACTATTTTTTAACCCCTTTTTTATTATCCAATTTCCAGCAATATCAAATAATCCTCCCAAAAAACAGGCGATCGCTACTACCAAAAATAAGCGCAACCAATAAAAGGAGATAAAACTCATTCCTATCCAAAAGGGAATTAATGCTATAATATTAGAATTATTGGGTGTTTTTTGATAACTTCTCCACCAAGATGTTGCTAGTCCAAACCCACTGGCAATTAGAAAAATATGCACCCCATGTTCTCCCATTGAACAGAATAAATTAAGAAATCCTTCCGCCAACCCTTTAAGACCATTTCCGGTAAAAATCTCCGTGATTTCTGAAAATTTGAGATATCCTTTTGTATAAGCCCAAATGTGATACAGGACAATCCAAAGAATTGCGATCGCTTTTAGACTGGGTAACAGTTCACTCAGGCGAGTATAGGGTTGAGGGAGAGAAGTTGTTGTCATAAAAACAACAGTAATCAGTCAAGCAGTGAATAGTAGACAGTTTATCCGTTAACTCTTAACTCTTACACTGATTACTAATAACTGATTGTACCCAAAAACTAGCAAATTATATTATGAAAGTTTCAATTGTTGTTGGCGATCTATCCAGTAGTGGAGCCGGAAGGTGGGGAGGAGCCGTCCGACCCTTTTTACTAGCTCAAGCCCTGAAGACAATTAACTGTGAAGTCGAAATGGTCGGCTTTATTCAAGCAACAGATGAACCCTTAACCCTTAGTAAAGATATTCCGATTGTTTCAGTGGTGAAACAAAACTACTATCCTCAATTTCTGAAGTCGGCTCAAGAACTTTTGCAGCAGATTAATGGGGACATCATCTATGCTTATAAACTCAAACCAACAAGCCTTGGGGTCTCTCTCCTAAAAAGAACACAAACCCATCGTCCTGTAATTTTGGACATAGATGATTGGGAATTAAGCTGGTATGGGGGAGAACAATACCAATACAAACCTTCCCTCAAACAATTGGGAAGAGATATTCTCAAATCTGATGGTTCTTTAAGACAACCCGACTATCCCCTTTATCTAAAATGGATAGAACGGTTGGTTTCTCAAGCCAATTGTGTCACCCTTCATACTGAATTTTTAAAGCAACGCTTTGGAGGAATTTATTTACCCAATGGAAAAGATACCACATTATTTGATCCCCAGCGTTATGATCCAGAAGCAAGTCGCCTGCGTTATGGGTTAAAGGGATATCGAATTTTAATGTTTCCTGGAGCTCCACGACCCTATAAAGGATTAGAAGATATTCTAATTGCCTTAGAACAACTCAATCAAGACGATATTAAATTAGTAATTGTGGGAGGAAGCCCCTATGATGAGTATGACGATCAATTAATCCAAAGATGGGGGAAGTGGATTATTCAGTTACCAAAAACTCCAGCTATAATGATGCCTGAAGTCGTTGCCGCAGCCCATGTTGTTGTGGTTCCTCAACGAGATGTTCCCGCAGCGCAAGCTCAATTTCCTCTGAAGCTAACCGATGGTATGGCTATGGCAAAACCGATTCTGGCAACCAAAGTGGGAGATATTCCAGAAATTCTGGGTGAAACAGGATATTTAGTTGAGTCGGGTTCACCCGAACAAATTGCTCAAACCCTAACGGAGATTTTCAATAATTTTGGAGATGCACAAGCTAAAGGTTTGCAAGCTCGCCAACGATGTATTGAGAACTATAGTATAGATGCAATGGCGATCATTTTAGAGGAGGTTATTAATAAACTGCGTTAGAATTTTAGTCAAGACTCGATGGGATAGAGTAAAATAAATTCCCTGGCTATCAGGCAATAAATTATTAAACGTTAGTATGCTTAATCAAAACTATTTAGTCAAATATGCACGGCAATATCCGATTAGGATTATCTTGACAATTGTGTTAGGTTTCTCTGGAGCAATTTTTAGTGGGGTCAGTACCACCTTAATTGTTCCTGTTGTCTTAAATTTACTAGGCCAAGAAATGGAAATGAAGGGTGCTCCGCCCTTAATCCAAAAGATATTAATACCCTTTAGTGATGTTCCAGAATCCTATCGCTTGGGGTTAATGGCAGGGGCAATCTTATTAGCGTTAATTTTAAAAAATTTAACAACCTATTGGAGTAGCTTAGTTTCCAGTTCTCTCAGTCGCGCCTTAACATCTGACATGAGAGAAGCGGGATTAAAGTTACTGTTGGATGTGGATTTAGATTTCTATGCAAAAACAAAAGTTGGTGATTTAATTAACCAATTAGGAGGAGAAATTGGCCGGGCTTCCAGTGCTATTAGTATTTATGTGGGAATGTTTACCACATCCATAACCATTTTTGTCTTTGTGATCATTCTCCTGTCCATTTCTTGGCAACTGACATTAGCAACAGCCGTCTTGCTGTTTATCGTCACTTTATTAAATCAATATATTATTTCTAAATCTAGACTATCAGGAAATTTACTGTCAAAAATATCTCGAAATTATTCCATTAAGCAGATGGAAGTCCTGAATGGAATTCGCTTAGTCAAAGCCACTGCTAATGAAAAATCCGAATATGAGCAGCTTAAACATTTAATTCGAGAACGAGAAAAGGCAGATTATAAAGCTCAAATGGCAACCGCAGCAATTGCACCCATCAATGAAGTGGTGAATATGCTGGTGTTATTAGTGCTGATTGTAATCGGAAAATTCTTTTTATCCCAAGATCAAATCACAGCATTATCTACCATTTTACTCACCTATCTATTTATCTTATTCCGCACTTTACCCCTGATTTCTCAATTGAATAATGCTCGTAGTAACTTAGCTCAACGGATAGCCGCGATTAACATTATCGGCGAGTTTTTAAAACGGGATAATAAACCGATTATGAAGTCCGGTTCCATGCCGTTTACAGGACTTCAAGAAGGGATTCATTTTGATCACATTTCTTTTTCCTATCCTGGTCATAACAAACTTGCCCTTCAGGATATCGATTTATATGTTCCGTGTGGGACAACGTTAGCATTAGTAGGAGGTTCCGGGGCGGGAAAGTCTACTTTAGCAGATCTTCTGCCTCGATTTTATGATCCAGTCGAGGGTTGTATTCAACTCGATGGTTGTGATTTACGCGATTTTGACTTACAAAACCTACGAAAATCAATGGGTATTGTTAGTCAAGATACATTCTTGTTTAATGCCTCAGTTCGAGATAATATCGCCTATGCCAGACCCAATGTTACCGATGAAGAAATTATTCTTGCCGCCCAGCAGGCAAATGCCGAGGAATTTATTGTCAATTTACCCGAAGGGTTTATGACCCCCATTGGTGATCGGGGTGTATTACTATCCGGTGGTCAACGTCAACGCATTTCTATTGCTAGAGCTATCTTACAAAATCCTGATATTCTGATTTTAGATGAAGCTACCAGTGCTTTAGATACTGTTTCAGAAAGATTAGTTCAAGAAGCTATTGAAAAACTCAGTCGTGATCGCACAACAGTTGTGATTGCCCACCGTTTATCTACGATTCAAAAAGCAGATCAAATTGCCGTTTTAGACCAAGGGTGTGTGGCAGAGGTGGGAACCCATGATCAACTGCTGGCCAAAGGCGAAAAATATGCTCAACTATACACCCTACAATTTGCCGATGAAGCAGCACGAGATCGAGCCATTATTCGCAGTTCCTATGATGTCCGTAGTCGTCTCAACCCCATGATGGGTTTTTTGCAGTTACTTGCAGATGAGTTAGTCGATGATCCTGAAGAACGGCAGGAACTTCTCAATGAGTCCTATCGTTCAGCAACTTATATCCTAGATAGCCTGGAATTTATTGAACAAAGTGTAAAAATTCGCTTGAATAGCAAAACCTAACGCTACAATATAGACTCAGAGGTATAAATTTTATGTCACCCCCTAAATATTATATTTTTTACACTCGGAATGTTTTGCCACAAACAAATGTAGCCAGTTTGGTACAGGTTGTTAATTCTGCCAATGCAGCCGCTAACTTAGGCTACTCAACGGTCTTAGTTTATCTTCAGAAAGCAATAACTTCTTTTAATCCCCAGAAATTGTTGCATCCCTTTTCACCCCAAACACCAGAAGCAGAAATCGTCCAAGCTTATAATGTCCAAAATAAATTAAAAGTGGCTCCCCTACCTCGGCCCTGGCCTGTTGATCGCCCTTGGGGCGGAAAATGGACTCACTCGAATACAATTATTTCTAAATATTATTTTCCGGCCTTTATTAAGCCTGTTGCAAAAATTGTCCATACTCGTGATTGGAGCTTTGCCAAATTAGCTATTCGTTCTGGCATTCCCGCCATTTATGAACAGCATCATCATGAAAAATGGAAATTTGAACCTGAAATAGTCAATAGTCCTTTATTAACTATTACTGTTACCATTGCTGATACCGTGAGAGACAGCATTATTAATAATGGAATGCCTCCCGAAAAAGTGATTACCCTCCACAACGGTTGTAATGATTTTTTTCTATTTCGGCAACCTGAAGATGCCCAAAAATGGCGAGAAAAACTTATACACAATCAGCGACAGTATTTAGTAGTTTATTCAGGAGGATTATATTCTTTTAAAGGTATTGATCTATTGATAGATGTGGCTAAAACCTTACCTAAAATTCAGTTTGTTTTTGCAGGTGGTGATCCATCCCAGGTCAAAGCTTATCAAACCCAAGCGCAAGAAAAACAGGTCGATAACGTTGAATTTTTAGGATTTCTGCCTCAAAATCAACTCGCTAGTTTATTACAAGCGGCGGATATTCTAGCTCATCCCCATTGCTTAACTCAAGCCGCGACATTTACCTCTCCCCTGAAATTTTTTGATTATTTAGCATCAGGAACTCCTATCATATCGACCGAAATTCCCCCTTTGATGGAGTTTAAATCTGCTAATATCAAATCAGGTTGGTGTGAACCGGATCAGCCCCATTTATTCGCTCAATGTCTTGAGCAAGTTTTGGAAAAATATCCACGCCAACTAGAGGGATATACAGAAAATATAGAATTTGCTCGTCAGTTTTCTTGGGAAAATCGGATTTCTAAAATTTTAGCTCACGTTCCAGAACCGATGCGTCCCACCGTTGCCTTGTAATTAGATTAGGATAAACCGATGACTGAAAAAATTGTAGGCATGATCACCAGCTATCCAGGGGTAAACCAAAGTGATTGGCTTTGTCAACAAACGCCTTATCATTTTGGCAAGTGGGGTAATATTAGGATTCAAGCGAATCATCCTCAGCCGGATTTTCTGTTACTTTATCAATTTGATTTTTTTAAACCTCCTAAAAAATTATCATGGAAAGAACGCTTAAAACAAACCCTCAAACCCCAACCTCCTGAACCCGATATTCAGGAAAAGTTTAGAGGAGTTCCCAAAGACCGGATGATTTATTTATTGCGAGAACCCCCCTTAGCAGAAATTGTAGAAATTAATCAAACTAATTATGAAAAAGCGAAACAGTATTGTGGTTACATTTCTGGCCCTGATGATTTAGCTCCAACACCCGATTATATGCCTGCGATTTGGTATCATTCCAACTCCTTTCGAGAGTTAAATGAAATGAATCCTCCTGAAAAAGTGAAAGCTTGTAGTTGGATTACATCAGGAATTAATCGCACGGCTAATCATCGGAAACGATTAGATTTTTTGCAAGCGTTACAAGCTCAAAATGGGCAAATCGATTTTTATGGTCGGGGATTACCGACTTGGGTGAAAGCATCGGGAGAATTAAAAAATAAATGGTATGGAATGGCTCCTTATTCTTACAATTTAGCGATTGAAAATTATGCCGATAATGATTGGTATGTTACTGAAAAACTTTGGGATTCTTTACTCGCTTGGTGTCTCCCGATTTATTATGGAGGGCCAGCAGCAGATCGATTATTGCCTCCAGGCAGTTTCTTAAGATTACCGAGTTTAGATGAAAAAGGAATATCCTATATTCAGGAGGTTATTAGCAGTCCTGATGCTTGGTTTGAAGCAAAAGCGGCGATCGCAGAAGCTCGACAGATTATTTTACACAAACTGAATTTATTGAATTGGTTATCTGAGTTTGCTGAGAATTCTAGTCTCTAATTTGCTCAATCTTGAATGCTCGGCTGCACCATCTAAACACGCTATAGAAACAGAGGAGTCAGTATGCAGGGAATTTGTACTCTTGGCAATGATGTAGTTTATGACCAACTGCTGGCGCTACTCAACAGTATTGATGCCATTTTAGGCCCAGAAACACCCGTTTGTGTGTTTCCCTTTGATGATCGATTAGAACGGGTTAAAGCAGAAGTTGAACACCGTCCCAATGTTTTTATTTATGATGATTTAGAATCAATTCAACGGTGGGATGAGTTTATGCTAGAATCTCAACCCCAACGGTTAAACCGTAAATACCGACTGTATGGCGCCCATAGACGGTTTTGTGCGTTTGATGGCCCTTTTGATGAGTTTATTTACATGGATGCAGATACCTTAGTAATGAACTCATTAGATCATGTTTTTGAGAAATTACAACATTATGATTGGATCGTTTATGATTTCCAATTCTTTGATCCAACCAAAGTTTATAACCTTAAATCGCCTAAACTGCTCCAAGTCTTTGACAAAAAACGTATTGATTCTGAAATTTTTTGTTCGGGGTTTTATGGTTCTAAAAAAGGAGTATTCTCGGCTGAAGTGAGAAATCAGTTAATTGGCTATTTACAAGCAGGAGAATCAGAAATCCTCTATGAAGGAGCCGGAGAACAACCTTTAATTAACTACATGGTGATGCGCTCAGGCATTCCCAGTTATAATTTTGCTTATAGCCTACCGGATACTGAAAAGACAGGGTGCAGTGCAACCTCTAAACACTTTCAGGAAAAGGAACATATTCTCTATGATAAAGGGAATCAACTCACCTATTTACATTATATTGGTGTTCAGCCCAATATGATGACCAGGGTTTGTTCAGGAGAAAATTTGGATTTCCCTTATCGAGATTTGTTTTTGTATTATCGCTATTTACATGAACCCGAAAAACGTCCTGTATTTACAACCCCACCCGTATCGCCCTACCCGAATTCTCAACCCAATCTCTTAAAACGAGTTTTAAGAAAATTAAAATTATTAAGTTAAGGAGAAGTTATGAACCGAGGCATTTATATTGTTGCTAATAACCGGGTGATGGAAAATGCAATCGCCCTTCTTAATAGCATTCGCCATTATAACTCAGAGGTTCCCATTTTTCTCATCCCATTTAATGAAGATTACCAAGAAGTGGCAGAAACATTGGGAAAATTACATGGGGTGCAAGTCTTTCCAGATTTAAACTTTCTCGAACAATTAACTCAGAAAATTGGGGAAATTTTTGATCGAGATTTTCTGAAACTTCCCAATAAAATGCGGAAATTAGCCGTTTGGTTTGGGCCCTTAGACGAATTTCTATATATTGATACCGATATTATCGTTTTTGAGGATATTGTTGCTAACTTAGATTACCTGAAACAATGGGATTTCTTCTGTTGTGATTATCACTTTGTTGGAGAGAAAATCAGCAATATCTTTTCCCCCCTGGTTAAAGAACAAGGTATTTTCAGCGATGAACAAATCGAGGATGTTTTTAACAGTGGATTTTGGGCATCTCGAACTGGAATTTTTACCCTAGAACAACTTTATGATATCCTAAGAGACTGTTCCCAACATCGAGAATATTTTGATTTTAGCCAAGGAGTAACCGATCAGCCCATTTTAAACTATCTGGTTCTTAAACAAATTTCTAAACGGGGAAATTTAGTAAAACCCCCAGAAAATGCACCAGGGAGTTGGGGAGGTTCTAAACATTTTAAAGAAAAAGATCATATCCTTTATGATAATGGCAAACGGCTCAAGTATTTACACTGGGCAGGAACCCCCTTAAAACCCGGAGGTTCCTATTGGAATATTTGGGAATACTATCGTTATTTACATGAAGGAAAACCCACTTGGAAAAGAAAACTAACTCGTTTATTTCCCTTCTTGTCCAGTTCCAGTAACTTCTAAATTAAGGATCAAAAACGATGACTAACGGTATTTATACATTAGCAAATGATGTTGTTTATGATCAATTAGTGGCTTTATTGAATAGCATTGAAGCGAATGCAGGTCAAGAAATTCCCGTTTGTGTGATTCCTTATGATGATCGTTTAGAGAAAGTTAAAGCTGAAATTTCAACAAGAAAAAACGTAATGTTATTTGAAGATAAGTCTGTAATAGAACGCTGGGAAAATTTCTCAACTCAAGCATGGAAATATCATAAAAGAGCGCAAAAAGTTTGGAAACAAAGGGGTTTACCCCCTGTTTATCGTTTAGCAATGCACCGAAAACTTTGCGGAATTGATGGCCCTTTTGATAAATTTATCTATTTTGATGCAGATACTTTGTTAATGGGTTCTTTGACTCTGATTTATGATAAATTGAATGATTATGATTGGGTTACCTATGATTTTCAATACAAGTCAGATCTAAAATATATTTTTGATCAGCCTTTAGAACAATTAGTCAAAGTTTTTCCAGGGGAAGAACTAAAATCTAATATTTTTTGCGCGGGTTGGTTTGCATCCAAAAAAGGGGTTTTTTTGGATGTACAATTGGAGCAACTATTAGAGGGTTTAAAATCAGGTGAGGCAGATGTTATGGCTTTATTTGGGCCGGATCAATCCCTTTTTAATTATATGGTTCTTCGTAGTAAAATTCCCTATTATAATTTTGCTTATCATCATGTTGAACACGCAACGGGAAATCATTGGTCTTCTCAATTTGAGGACATTGATCACGTTCTTTATGATCACGGCAAAAGGCTGACCTATCTACATTATATGAGTATTCCCTCTAGCAAATTTACCGAGCTTTGTCAAGGTTATGATGTGGATATTGCCTATAAAAATTTGTTTTTATACTATCGTTATTTAAACTTTCCTGAGCAACGTCCTCAGAAGTTTATTCGTCCTATTGGGATGAGTGAAACTTTAACAAAAGTCAAGCAATTCATCCAACAAAAATTCACAAATATGAAAGTCAAAATTCAAAAAATCAAACATTAACTAAGCTAATCTTCATCTCAATTACATAACGACAAATCCCTGATAGATACCCCACACTTGACACATTGCTTCATAATACAGTTTAAATGCTTAACAGCTTATCAACCTAAAAAATCCCTAATTTCTTGCCAAATTACATCTAAAACATTCTCTAAGCCATGATCACTATTCAGTTCAATTAATCTTACCCAAGGTCTGGTTTTTAAATAGTTTCGGCTGGCTTGAATCGGGATAACTTCGTCATTAATTCCATGTAAAATTAATGTAGGAATTTGACGCTGTAACTGTTCATCGGGGTATTGAGCTAAATCTTCTAAAAAATCATAATGTAAGGGTAAATCCCTTTTTTCAGCATAATGATAAATAGAAAAATACCCTTGGGTTTTCCATAGATTTAATTTTTCTTCCCCTAACTTGGGAAACCATTCTGATAAAAAATTGAAAGCAGGAGCCAGTAAAATTAACCGTTTAACTGATAAATTTTGTTCGGCAAATCTAGCCGCCGTTAAACCACCAAAACTTGAACCAATCACCACAATATCAGAAGTATCCGGGGATAATTCTGTGGGAATTTGTTGGAGTTGTCGAGTTAAAGTTAAATGGGAAAAATCTCCTTGGTTCAAATCAGGAATGTTTAAATTAATTGATAAGGATGCAAAGCGATCGCGCAAATACTCCGCCTTGTTAGAAGCAGGACTAGAAGCAAAACCATGTAAGTAAAGATAAGTTTTTGTTCCCATATCCTGCGATGATTGATTCTGTGATTTGAACCGATAGGAAAGTTAAAAAAAATTAGCGATCGCGACGAGGACTTTGACGACGCTCTTGCCTCAAATTAGCCAGTTGAGTGCGTTGTTCTGCGGTTAAAATTTCTCGGGTTTTTAACATCATATTAAACTGAATGTCTCCCATCTGTTGTTTTAAGGCCATAAACTGATCATGTTTTTGGCGCAGTTCGCTTTCCGGTGCATTTTTAGCCATCAACCCATTTAATTCTTGCTGAAGTTGACGTATTTGTTGTTGTTGTTGGCGGATTTCTCCCTGATATTCCTGGCGAATTTGTTGAATTTTCTATAGTTAAAATATAGGCTTCATGCAGTTGAATATTAGGAATTGTTAACCGGACTAACTGTTGATTATTTACGGTAATATTCTCCTGTCGGACTGTGACCAATTCCTTGATTACTTGTTCTCCAGAATCGGGAATTTTTTGGACTTTGAAGGTTGAATTTCCACTGGAATTAGGTAAATTTTTCAGAATTAATGTGACTCCCGCCGTCGGCGCAGAAAAGGCTTGTTCAAAATAACCGAATAGAATTTGAGCCTTTCCTTCTCGATTAGCACGACTAGCTAAGGCAACAATTTTAGGGTTACTAGACTGACTCGCAACCCGGGAATTAAACCCATCTGTGTAGGCTTTATAAACCCACCAGACGGCTCTGGGTAAAGATAAATCCGGGGTAACTAAACCATCTAAACTATTATTAAAACAATTATTGGTTCCACTGCCTTTATTAATTGGATCCCAACAGGCTCTAGCCGCACCATCGGGCCGTCCTAATTCGGTGTAATACAAAAAGCCTAAATTTTCCGCCGGACGATATTGAGCCGTAGGGCCGATAATTTCATTAACATAAATTTTCTGAATTTTTAAACTTTGGTAATCGGGATTTTGTTGAAAACTCCGACGAGCATTATTAATTCGAGCCGTAATTGAGGTAATATCTTGATCATTGAGTTCATGCCAAGACAAAAAATTAACTTCTAAATTATTAGCTTTACAATAATTTAAAAATGCGGTAAAAAAATTTTGATCATATTTGGCAATACTAGGGCCACCAATCATCACATTTGGGCCTAATTCTTGACGTAATACTTGATAGGCTCGTTTATAGGTTTCAAAAAACTGTTCTCTTGTTCCTTTCCAAAAGGGTTCTTTTAAGTCGGGTTCGTTCCAAACATCCCATAATATGACTTTATCTTTATGTTGGCGGGCGATTTGTCGGACGTGTTCTTCCCATTTAGCATAATTATTATAGGGCCATCCTCTGGGGGAGCCATAGCCCCAAGTATCACTTAAAATCAGTTGAAATTGGGCCCCCAGTCCAATCACTCGCGGATACAAGTCCAGTTGGGAAGTCCGCCACAGTTTAGGTTCTAAGGGCTTAATCATACTATCTGGCGGTTGGGTGGCATTTTTCCCATATAAAAAGCCACTTACGGAACTCAAGCCAGTTCTTTGAGCTCCAAAATCAATCGTAATATCGTTTTGTTGTTGTCCTAAAACTTGAAATTGTCCGACCCCTAAAATACTTAATAACGTGAGTAAACCCACGAAAACGGGGATCAGTTTTTTCAGTTTGAATTGAGATTCTTTGAATTTTAGATGCACCGAATTTAATAGATTTAATGTCATAAATTGATAATTAGTAACTCCTAAACTGATAACTGATAACTGTTGACTGATAACTGATTATGCTGATTCGGGTTTGGGTAAGGAAGATGGATGTAATAATAATTCTGCTGTGGAGCGTTTTTCTACCATTTCTCGCGTCACCCGACAGCGTTTGACATCTTTGCGAGAGGGAATTTCATACATGACATCTAACATTAATTCCTCCACAATTCCCCGTAACGCTCGGGCTCCAGTTTTGCGACGATAGGCTTCTTGAGCGATCGCTTTAATTGCATCTTCATCAAATTCTAACTGCACATTATCCATCCGCAATAGTTTTTGATATTGTTTCACTAAAGCATTGCGTGGCTCAGTTAAAATGGCGACCAAGGTAGCTTCATCTAAGGGTTCTAAGACCGCTATCATCGGAATCCGACCGATCAATTCAGGAATTAGACCAAATTTGACCAAATCATCGGGTTCCATCTGTTTGAGGGCATCAACGGTGCGTTTATCTTTCGGTTGAACATCTCCCTGTTGGACAAATCCCATGGACTTTTTGCCCGTCCTCTGCTCCACCAATTTATCTAATCCAACAAAGGCCCCCCCACAGACAAATAGAATATTACTGGTATCAATTTGAATACAATCTTGATAGGGATGTTTGCGTCCGCCCTGGGGTGGGACATTAGCAATGGTTCCCTCTAACATTTTTAATAAAGCCTGTTGTACTCCTTCCCCCGATACATCCCTGGTAATAGATGGATTTTCACTTTTGCGGGCAATTTTATCAATTTCATCAATATAAACAATTCCCCGTTGCGCTTCTTCCACATCAAAATCGGCAACCTGTAATAACCGCAATAAAATATTTTCCACATCTTCCCCCACATAACCAGCTTCGGTGAGGGTTGTGGCATCAGCAACAGCAAAGGGAACCTCTAACATTTTAGCTAAGGTTTCCGCCAATAGGGTTTTCCCGCATCCGGTGGGGCCAATTAATAGAATATTAGATTTTTGTAACTCAACATTACTATCTTCAGCCGGACGTCCGGTAGTTTTCGTTTGTAGAAACCCTAACCGTTTGTAATGGTTATAAACCGCAACCGAGAGAACTTTTTTCGCCTCATCTTGGCCAATAACGTGGGAGTCGAGATAGGATTTAATTTCTCTCGGTTTAGGAATTTGATTTAAACCCACTCGTCCCGTCCGTTGTCGCCGTTGGGGAGCTTGGGGGACTTGGGGACGGGGGGACGTTGGGGGGGGTGTAGCCGAACTGCTGTCGAATAACTCCTCATCTAAAATTTCATTACAGAGTTCCACACATTCATCACAGATATAAACACCTGGCCCTGCAATGAGCTTGCGAACTTGCTCCTGGGACTTACCACAGAAAGAACATTTTAGATGGGAGTCGTACTTGGACATAGTTACCTCATCTTAGGTTACAGAAACGGATTCTCCGGGAATCGGAAGATTTTGGGTGCGGTCGATCACCTTATCTATTAGACCATATTCTTTAGCATCTTCTGCGGACATATAGAAGTCCCGTTCCGTATCTTCCTCAATTCGTTCAATCGGTTGACCCGTGTGTTCAGCCAATAACTCATTTAGTACCCGTTTATGATATAGGATTTCTTTGGCTTGGATTTCAATATCAACGGCCTGTCCCTGGGCTCCGCCAAGGGGTTGATGAATCATAATTCGGGAACTGGGCAAAGACATCCGTTTTCCAGGGGTTCCGGCGGCTAATAAAAAAGCCCCCATACTAGCGGCCATGCCATAACAGATGGTGACCACATCGGGGCGAATTTGCTGCATGGTGTCCAGAATCGCCATACCTGCGGTCACAGAACCCCCCGGAGAATTAATATAGATTTGGATATCTTTTTCCGGGTCTTCGGCTTCTAGGAACAACAGTTGGGCGCTCAGGGCATTAGCCACATCATCATCAATCGGAGTCCCTAGAAAAATAATCCGTTCTCTCAACAGACGGGAATAGAGGTCGAAAGCCCTTTCCCCCATCCCCGACTGCTCAATCACAATCGGCACAATATTACTCGGAGAGAAGGTTTCAATCCGACTATCGCTTGTGACTTCAAAATTGGAATAGTTATCAATTCGGTACCCGGAAGACTGGGAGAAGATCATAAACACCTCATCAAAGAATAGTGGAATCAGAACCGGGGAGGAAACGTAACGATAGGACGGTTCAAAACCCCAAAATCCTAACCCAGACCCACCATTATAAAATAATTTGAGATCAACGGCAATTCCCTATTCCCTATTCCCTATTCCCTATTCCCTCTAATCTTAATAAAGCTAACTTCAAAAATTCTTCAAATTTGTTTGGTAAGTTGCAAGAATCCCAAATAAAAACCCAGGGCTTTATGCCCTGTTTTTAAACCAACTCAAGCAAAATTAAGCTATGATTTTCGAGAATTTGAACCCTTGGCAATTTCTGAACAATTTGTATCAACGGATGCAAGTTATTAAGGATCAACCCATCTCTAATGATCCCCCCTTAACCATCTGGGTTGCTCAGGAAGGCATCACACCGATTCGGGATGTGCAGATGCAAGAAACCTCAAGTCATATTATTTTAAAAGTCTCTATTCCCAGCCTCAACCCCGAGGATTTGTCAATTCGTGTTACCTCAGAAACTGTGTTTTTATCCGGGGAAAAAATTGAACAGGTAGAAGTGCCAGGGTACTGTGATTTTACCTATCCATCCCAACAATTTCAATGTCTGATTCCCTTACCCTATTCCGTCCATCCTGAAAACGTAACAGCAGAATTAGATCAAAATCTATTACTGCTGAAATTGCCTAAAGAAAAAACCGTTTCCCCCCGAACTCAGGGAATTATTGTAAGGTGTTCACCGGATTTACAGCGTCTATCTGAAACTTGGGAAGTTAACTATAAAAATTCGTGAATTTTTGTAATTAAACACTTACCAGTTAATGATCAATGGTGTAAGATATCCACATAAACCTCTGCTACTGTCTGTTACTACTACCGCTAATCAAAAGTTATCTTTCTCTGAAAGTTAATGTCTTGAACCCAGAAAAGCTGCCACGACCATGGATAATCAAAAATACTTGAAACCCAGTGATCCTAAACTCTGGGAATTGCGTTTGTATATTGCCGGACAAACCCCTAAAGCCATCAGAGCATTTATCAACTTGAAAAAAGTTTGTGAACAGTATCTTCAGGGTGAATATCAAATTGAAATCATTGATGCGTTAAATGACCCTCGACTCGCCGAGCAAGATCACATTTTCGCCCTTCCCGCCTTAGTTCGTAAAATTCCTCCCCCCTTAAAACAAATTATTGGGGACTTGTCCAGTCCTGAAAAAATTTTGATGGGGTTAGAATTGTGCAAAGGAGGTGGTTGGGAAAATCCTTGATTTAAAATAAGAGGAGAAGTTATTTTATGAAATCCTATTTCTCTGCCCCCAAACAGGACTTGCAGCCCCCGGCAAAGGAGGGATATTATTGTTTTCGTCTGTATATCGCTGGAACCAATCTTAAATCAATTCTGGCGCTGAAAACAATCAAGTATATTTGTGAAACCTACTTAAAAGACAATTACGATTTAGAAGTGATTGACGTATATCAACAACCGGAACTCACGGAAGGACAAAAAATTGTCGCTGTCCCGACTTTGATTCGGATTCTTCCCTTGCCTTTACAAAGAATTATCGGGGATTTATCTCAAACCGATAAAATTATGATGGCTTTGAATTTATCTTTTTGAAAAAAATGTTATTTTTTAGATGAACGGTTAACTATGGTTGACTTAGAGCAATCAGAAGAAGAATTAGAACAGGAAGTTCAAGATCTTCGTTACCAATTAGAAATTGCCAAGGAAACATTACGAGCGATTGGTAATGGAGAAGTTGATGCTTTAGTAATTGCTGGGTTAGAAGGAGAACAGGTTTATACGCTGCAAGGGGCTGATTCTTCCTATCGAATGCTGGTGGAAGAAATGAAAGAAGGTGCCGCTACCATTACCACCGATAGTACATTATTACTCTATTGTAATAAACGATTAGCGTCTTTAGTTAAAACCCCGTTAAAAAATTTAATTGGGACGGATTTTAAAGAATTTATTTCTCCCTCTGATTTAACCTTATTTGAATCCCTATCTCAGAAGGCGAATTTAGGTTCGGGAAAGGCGGAATTAACCTTAATTGCTCGGGATGGGACGGAAGTTCCGGTTTATCTTTCTATTAATATTCTGAATCAAAAAGGTGTGGAGGTCGGATGTTTAATTATTACCGATTTATCAGAGCAGAAACGAGATGAAGATATTGTTGCTCAAGAGCGGTTAACTCGATTACTTTTAGAACAAGCAGCCGAGTCTATTATTGTTTGTGATCATCAGGGAAAAATTATTCGTGCTAGTCAAGAAGCTCAGAGAATTTTAGGGGCAAATTTACTGCTTTCTGATTTCGATGACCTGATTAAACTTGAACTTTTACCGCAACAAAATTGTGGTCATTCCTTGCGAAAAAAGGAGAAAAGTTCTAATTCTATTTTTTCCATTGCCCCCGTGATTAATGGTCATCCCTATAAAGGAAGGGAAGTTCTGTTTATTAGAAAAGATGGAGAAAAAATTAACTTTTTATTAAGTGCTAGTCCTCTATCAAAACCCCATAGTGTTTTTAAAGGCTGTGTGGTGATTCTGACCAATATTACGGAGCGAAAATGGTCAGAGGAATCTTTAAAAAAAATTAATGAAGAACTAGAAATCAAAGTTTCTGAACGGACGGCTGAGTTAGAATCTTTAAATAGTCGGTTAAAACAAGAATTAGTAGAACAAGCCCGAACTCAACAGATTTTACAGGATCAAGCTCAACTTTTAGACTTAGCAAATGATGGTATTATTGCGATTGATTTGAATGATCATATCAACTATTGGAATCAGGGTGCGGAAAAACTTTATGGCTATTCTAAATCAGAAGCATTAGGAAACAATTTAGTTAAATTGCTCAAAATTCCATCTCCTCAATCCTTAGAAAAAATCAAACAGGAAGTGCTACAAAAAGGCAACTGGGAAGGAGAATTAATTCAAACCAATCAACAGGGAAATACTGTGATTATTCATAGTAGTTGGTCACTCAAGAAAGATAGCGAGGGAAATCCAATTGCGATTCTAAAAATTAATCGAGATATTACCAAAGCCAAACAAGCGGAACAAGCAATTATAGATTCCGGTTTACGCTTGGCTGGGATTTTAGATATGGCTCAGGATGCGATTATTTCGATTAATGAGCAACAACAAATTACCCTATTTAATCAAGGAGCGGAGAAAATATTTGGTTATAGGGCAAATGAAATTTTAAAACGGCCGTTTAGCTTATTGATTTCTGAATTTTCATTTCAAAAAGATTGTCAATATCATCCCGAATTATTACCCGAAAATCGTCTAATTCAAGACATTGGAGAATATCAGGAAGTGACGGGTTATCGTAAAGATGGTACGGAATTTCCGGCCGAAGTTTCTATCTCTCGGTTATCCTTAGAAGCCGGAAAAATTTTAACGGTTTTTATGCGAGATATTAGCGATCGCAAACGGGTTGAAATTGCGATTCAAAAAGCTCAAGAAGACCTAGAAATCAAAGTTCAAGAACGGACAATGCAACTGGCAACTTCCAATGATGAATTAGTCCGAGAAATTGCCGAACGGAAACTTTTAGAAAATCAACTTCATGAAGTTAATGAAGAACTCGAACAACGGGTAGAACAACGCACTAATGAATTAGCTAAAGCCATTAATGATCTCAAACAAGAAGCGATTGAACGTCAAAAAACCACCCTGGCTTTACAGGAATCAGAAGCCCGATTCCGGGCTGCTATTGATGGCAGTTTAGATGCGTTTTTTCTCTTACAAAGCTATCGAGATGCCGAGGGAAAATTAACAAATTTTGTTTTAGTAGATATGAATTCTAAAGCCGAAGAACTACTTTCACAAAACAAAGATAATTTGTTAGGAAAAGAACTAAATGATGTGTTTTATCAAGAGAGCAACTTAGGATATTTTGATCATTATTTGCGTGCCTTTAGAACTCGAAAAGGCTTTGAGGAAGAATTAGAAGTTTCTAACCCCAATATTAAAGCGAAATGGCTACAAATACAAGTGGTTCCTCTGGATGATGGCATCGCCCTTACTTGTCGTGATATTACAGAACGCAAGAAAAACGAAGAAGCCGCCCAACAAGCCAATCAAAACCTCACACGCTGGGTGAATGATTTGGAACAACGCAACCGTGAAACCATGCTTTTAGGTCAAATGAGTGAATTTTTACAAGCCTGTAATTCTACCGAAGAAGCCTATCAAGTGATGAATGATTTACTCAAGCCTTTTTTCCCAAAAATATCGGGGGGGTTATTTGTGGCTAGAAATTCTAAAAATCTAGTAGAAATGGTAGCGATTTGGGGAGATTTACAGGGAATCAGTGATGCGGTTTTTTCTCCTCAAGATTGCTGGGCATTACGGCGAGGTAGATCCCATTTTGTTCCGGCTACAACCAGTAATTTATTGTGTAAACATATTCATCAAAAAAATTATCGTCAATATCAATTAAATTCTAATAATTCCAGTGAAATCATTCCTAAACCCCCTGAAAAAAATAAACTTCCGGCTACTTATCCGGTGATGGTTGAACATCTTTGTGTACCCATGATTGCCCAGGGAGATGCGTTAGGATTATTGTGTTTAGCCTCCGAAGAATCGGGACAAATTTCGGAAGACCAACAACGGTTAGCAACGGCCGTGGCTGAACATATTGCTTTAGCCTTAGCTAACTTGAAATTACGAGAAGCCTTAGAATATCAAAGTATCCGAGATGGTTTGACTGGGTTATATAATCGTCGTTATTTAGAAGAATCCTTAGAACGAGAAATTAACCGCGCTCAACGTCAAAAGTTTGGCTTAGGAATTATTATGATTGATATTGATCATTTTAAAAATTATAACGATACCTTTGGTCATAATGGCGGAGATATTGTCTTGCAACAACTGGGAAATATCTTACAAAAAAATGTCCGGGGGTCAGATATTGCTTGTCGTTATGGGGGTGAAGAATTTACCCTGATTTTACCAGAAATTTCTCTGGAATTTGTGAAAGAAAGAGCAGAACAAATCCGAGTTGAAGTGCAAGAATTAAAGCCCAAACACCGGGATCAAGATTTAGGTCAAATTACCCTTTCTTTAGGTATTTCTATGTTCCCCAACCAAGGTTTAACCGGAGAGTCAATTATGCGGGCGGCGGACACGGCTTTATACCAAGCCAAAGAAGAAGGAAGAAACCGAGTTTGTGTTTTTGGCTCTAATTTTGATCACTATACTTAAGTCCGTTTTCTATCTTAAATGTATAGATTTGTTACAAATTTTCAGGATTTTTCCGATCTTCAAAACTTCTTCAAATTTGTTTTTTATTCTGAAATCATTATCTAAGTGTTAACGATAGAGTTTGCTCCCTATCCCCGAAACTCATCAGTTGCTAATTCATACGAGGTTTAATAAACTTATATGCCTACCTGTCCCTGCTGTGCATCACCCATGCTCCAACATATTCGTAAAGGTCATCTGGTTTGGAGATGTCGCCACTGTTGGCAAGAAATGCCTGACTTAAGTGCTACCCAATCCTTTAAGCTTAACTATACTTCGTCCTTGGAAAGAAGAATTAAACAATTAGCTCTCGCCTAAATGAAATGATAGAATCATGGAACAATAGGCAAGTTCCTAGCTAGATTTAACAGAATTAATGCCTGTGTCTGATTAGGTTGTCTGTTTTTAGCTATTACCAGGGTTAAGATAGGGGATGGAACCATTCAATTTTATTCTTGTTCCTCAAGGTCAGGAATACCGGGCGGTGTTAAAGGGATTACAGCCGATTAACTCATCCACAATTAAGGTTTTACCAATTCCGATTGGTTCTCAGTATTTAACCGTTTATTTAAAAACATGGCTCAATTCAGAGGTAGTTAACAGTCGGTCTTCTATACAGGTTTTAGTTCTGGGATTATGTGGCAGTTTATCCCCTAATCTCCAGGTTGGGGATGTTGTTATTTATCAAAATTGTTTACCTTTAATGTCAAGAGATTTCGGTGAAGATCCCAAGGATATTACATTTCCCTGGGATTATGATTTAGCTTTATTCTTACACCAAAAATTAATTTCCTCCCATTTAGTCAGGGGGTTAACTACTGACAGGGTGATTACCACCGCCACCGAAAAACAAAAATTAAGCCAACTTGATCCCGTGGAAGTAGTGGATATGGAAGGATTAATTATATTAGAATTTTTAACAAAAGCCGGAATTAAAGCCGCCATGGTCAGGGTTGTCAGTGATGACTTCTCTCAAGATTTACCAGATTTAACCCCGGCGATTGATCATCATGGAAGATTAAAAATATTTCCCTTAATTAAAGTGTTATTACAACATCCAGTTCAGGGATTAAAACTGATTAAAAGTGGTTTAAAAAGTCTGGCGATTTTGCAACAACTGACCCAAAAATTACAACTCTTGAATTAAAACAAAAGGTTGCACAATTAGGGCTTTAAATCGTTTTTTTGGTTGATCATTCCATTGTAAAACTTGGTCGGGGGAGGGTTTATGAATTAAAGATTCACTAATCCAATGTTGGACGGAAAGGGCGTTATCCTGGGCGATCGCTTCCCCTACAGTTAATAAATCCAATTGAGATTCCACAATAATTACAATCTCCCGTTCCAGGTGCGGCGTTAACCAATCCCATTCCGCTTCATCAAGGTTTTCTGTAAGTTGGGATCTTAAAAATTCAGTTTCCATAAAAAATTTGGTTGTAGAATTAATTACTGATTAAAAGTTAACGTCCGAGATCATGCAAGGCATTAATTTCATCGGTACAATGTTGGGTTAATTTCAATAATTCGTCCCGGTCAGTAGAATCCGGAGGCGGAATTAAGTCGCCGACTCGTACCGTAATGGGAACCGGTCGGGGAAAATGAGAACCCCGATCAGTAATTGCATGGGTTCCCCACAAACACACAGGTAATAAGGGAACTTTCGCCTTGGCTGCAATTAAGGCCGCCCCCAATTTGGGTTCCGTAATTCGACCATCAATGGTGCGGGTTCCTTGGAGAAATACCCCCGCAGCCCAACCATTTTCTAATTGTTGTAAAGCCGCCCGAATCGCACTGCGATCGGGGGAACCCCGCTTAACTGGATAGGCTCCATACAGGGAAATCGCCTGTTTCAAGATAGGAACTTCAAATAATTCCTCTTTTGCCATATAGGAAACCGGGCGTCCCATACAATTTGACAGTAGGAGCGGATCAAAATCACTCGCATGGTTACTCACAACCACTAATGGCCCCGCCAGGGGAACCCGATCCGCACCATAAATCCGACCTTGAAAGTATAGGTGCAACATCGGGCTGATCACCGACCACTTGAACAAGTGATACAGAATCAAACTAGAAAGGGGTTCCCGGCTTCTGACAAAGGGTGCAAGTTCTTGATTCACGCGCTTGGTTAAATAGTTTAGGTTGAAAAGTCGAGGTTAGGGGTTACTTTTTCTGGCCTTGGGATGCCTTAACCGTAGCTAAAACTTCTTCGATTTTAGAGAGTTCCACCGCACCGGAGAAGGTTTCGCCATTCATCACAAAAAATGGTGTTCCCGAAATCCCCAAACTTTCCCCTAATTGGATATCCTTCTGAATCGCAGCTTGGGCTTCTGGGCCTTGGCGATCGCGATTGAATTTCTCCACGTCCAGATTTAACTGTTTTGCGATCGCCGGATATAAAGCCTCTCCCAATTGATTCTGTTGTGTAAATAAAGCGTTTTGGTATTCCCAGAATTTGCCCTGCTGTTGAGCCGCCCAGGATGCTTTGGCCGCGGGTAGAGCCTCTGAGTGAATCTGAGTCAGGGGAAAATGCTTATAAACCAGAGTCACCTGATCTTGGTTAGCCTTCATAAACTTCTGAATGGTTTCGTGGGCACGGGCGCAGAAGGGACACTGAAAGTCGGAAAACTCCACCAGGACAATATTTTTAGCATCTGAACCCGTAAAGGGAGAATTCCCGATCACCGCTTTCGGATTAGTTTTGATCTGTTCTAGGAAAGTTTGTCGCGCCTGTTTTAGTTGGCCGTCCTGTTGCTGTTGATAGGCTTGGACGGACTCTAAAATCACTTCTGGATGCTGTCGAATTACTTGCAGGATTTGCTGTTCCAGTTGAGGACTAACTTTAACGGTTTGATCGGACTGGGCGGATTTTGAACAACTCATCAAAGTCACACCAACGATCAAAACTATTGTGATCCATAACCTTGATTGACGATAAAGTTGTTGTCTTGTCCTAGAGATGTTCATAATCCTTTGTTCCCATCGTTTTTTTTATCCTAACAGTTAACCGTCAACTCCTTTCCTAATCGTTGGAGATATAACCTAAATCCGCTAATTTTTTTAAGACTTTAGCAACACTTTCGGATAAATCTTCGTGATCCGTATTACATTCAACATCTGGATTTGTTGGGGCTTCGTAGGGATCATCAATACCTGTAAAGCCTTTAAGTTCACCCGCTCTGGCTCTTTTATACAATCCTTTGACATCTCGACCTTCACAAACTGTTAAGGGCGCATTCACATAAACTTCCACAAAATCCCCAATTTTGCCCCGCACTTCTTCGCGAATTTCTCGATAGGGAGAGATAGCAGAAACCAGGACAATTACCCCATTTCGGGTTAAGAGATTAGCAACAAATCCAATCCGACGGATATTTTCATCCCGATCCGGTTTACTAAATCCTAAACCTTTGGTGAGATTTTCCCGAACAATATCCCCGTCTAAAATCTCTAGTTTACATCCCTTCTCTTGGAATATTTGAGCAACCGCTTGGCTAATGGTGGTTTTTCCCGCACCACTCAAACCCGTAAACCATACTGTTACACCTCGATGCTGCATTCAGGTTTTTTCTCCCGTGATTATTCGTTCAGATATCCAATAGATTATGGTAAGTCGAGATTGCAGCGCGAGTCAACCAAAATCTTAATTCTCGGTTTAGTGGACTTGACATTTAAACAATAATTTGTATTCCCTTGTGAAAACTATCAAATTTGACAGAATTTCTTTGAATAATGTAGTTTAAACAGTAATCAGTATAAAAACGTATAACTCGTTGTTGCGCTTGAGCGCATCCATTCAAAGCGAAAACATCAACCCAACATGATTTTGAAAAAAACCTTCAAATATCTACTATTTTTATTTCTGACAACCTTAGTAATTGGGGGGATTATTACTAGCCATCATCTTCCCATTTCTGCCCAGGAAAAACCATCGGGGACAACCAAAACCCTAATCATGGCAACTTCCCCAGACTATCCCCCCTATCAGTTTAAAGATACGGCAACCAGTGGTGATAAAATTGTGGGTTTTGATGTAGATATTGCCGAATATATTACTCAGCAATTAGGCTACGATCTAAAAATTAATGGCATAGATTTTAATGGCTTAATTCCAGCTTTAACCGCTAAACGAGCAGATTTTGTCATGGCGGGAATGACCCCTACTCCTGAGCGAAAAAAAAATGTAGCTTTTTCTAATATTTATTTTGAAGCTAAAAATACCATTGTTAGTCTTGATCCTAAAGCCTATACTAATCCCGAACAATTAAAAGGCAAAAAAGTCGGTGTCCAACTGGGATCAATTCAGCAGGAATCCGTTAAAAATTGGTCGGGGGTAACGGCTATTCCTTTAAATAAAACCAGTGATATTATTCAGGAGTTAAAATCAAAACGGCTGGATGCGGGGGTTTTAGAAAATACTATTGTTAGGGGATATATTGCAGCAAATCCAGGGTTAGTCTATCACGAAGTTCCCAATACCGAAGCGGCAGGATCGGCGATCGCTTTTCCCAAAAACTCACCTTTAGTACAACCCTTTAATCAGGTGATTCAACAGATGCAAGCCAGTGGTAAAATTGAGGAACTTGCCAAGAAATGGTTTGATCGTCAAGCTACCCTAGAAACCCCAGAAGTTCCCCATGAAAGCGGATTAAAACTCGATTTTAATAAAATTGCTCCCAATATTCCCTATATCTTAGCTGGGATTTTTATTACCTTACAATTTAGTCTGGTTTCGGCTTTCTTCGGATTTATTTGGGGAACAATTCTCGCCCTATTTAAAATTTCAACTATCAAACCCCTGAATATTTTTTCCCAAGCGTATACATCCATTTTTCGAGGCACACCCTTACTGGTACAATTAACCTTAATTTATTTTGCCACACCCCAACTCACCGGATATGATATTACCGCCTTTCAAGCGGGGATATTAACCTTTTCCTTAAATTCTGGAGCCTATATTTCCGAAACCATTCGGGCGGGCATTCAAGCCGTTGATAAAGGTCAGAAAGAAGCCTGTGAAGCCTTGGGTATTCAATATCAACTGATGATGGTAGATATTATTTTACCCCAAGCCCTGAGAAACATTCTTCCCGCCTTAGTCAATGAAAGTATTAACCTGTTAAAAGATTCAACCTTAGTATCCGTTATTGGGGTAGAAGATATGTTACGGCGGGCGCAAATTGTCGGGGCGGAAAAGTATATTTACTTTGAACCCTTGATTTTTGTGGCGATTATTTATTATATCATGATTATTACCTTAACTTGGGGGGCAAATGGACTTGAACGCAAACTCAAAAGTAACAGTTGATCCGGCGGTCAAAGTTGACCGTTTATATAAATCCTTTGGCGATTTAAAAGTCTTAAAAGGGATTTCAACCGAGATTCAAAAAGGGCAAGTTGTATCTATTATTGGCCCTTCAGGATGTGGGAAATCCACCTTTTTACGCTGTCTTAATCTTCTGGAAACCCCGACATCTGGGCATATTTTCATTGATGGGATGGAAATTACTGACCCGAAAGCCGAAATTTATAAAATTCGTCAGTCCGTAGGCATGGTCTTTCAACACTTTAATTTATTTCCCCATTTAAGTGTCTTAAAAAATGTGATTTACGCTCCGATAAAAGTCAAGAAAATCTCCGAATCTGCCGCCAAAGATTTAGGGATGGAGTTATTACAAAAAGTCGGCTTGGCAGACAAAGCAGACGTCTATCCCTCCCGACTTTCAGGAGGTCAAAAACAACGGGTAGCGATCGCTCGAACCATGGCCATGCAGCCCGATATTTTATTAATGGATGAACCCACCTCCGCCCTTGATCCTGAAATGGTTAAAGAAGTTTTAGAAGTGATGAAAGCCTTAGCAAAAACCGGAATTACGATGGCAATTGTCACCCATGAAATGGGATTTGCCAGGGAAGTTTCTAACCGGATTTTATTCCTAGATAGTGGCTTACTAGCTGAAGATTCTCCCCCAGAACAGTTTTTTAAAAATCCCGAATCTGAACGGGCAAAGCAGTTTTTAGAGAAAATGCTATAGCAATCAATCTTAGTGTTGACAACTTCTTTGTGTCTTCGTGTCTTTGTGGTTAAATTAGGCTTGATCTTTGTAAATATAGCTACAAAAACTGCTATATAATTTCAATATCAGGATTTCTTGACCCAATCTGACAAAAATTGTGTAATATTAAATAGTGCTACATTAATTCCTGTCTTCGGTGCATTCTGATTCCTCATCCAACTGAGTTGTCTCAGTTTAAATGATAATCTGTATCACGGGGGAGGTGAATTTTTCTATCAATCAAGTCGATACTATTGTTAAAGAGGTACAGAACTATGGCAAATTCAACCCTTGAGAATAACGCCGCTTCAGCTTCAAATCAGTGGGGTGAAGATTCTCAAATCTGGAAAAGTTTGAAAGTGGCGATCGCATCTAGTTCCGGTTTTCAACGCTGGGAATTAGAACGGGATTTAAACCTAATTGAACCCACCAATAATTTAGATCAATTAGTGAGTTTGTACTTGCGTGAAACCCTGGAAACCTTAGCTTATTAAAACGTCGGTGTGAGTTTTTTAATCCATCAACAATTCCCAGCAACTAGGTTTCTCAAGATGGCTTGCTGAAACCTAGTTTTTCGACTGATCAGATATAATTATATTATTTAATTCACGCTTAATAAAATGGATATAATGACTCCAGTTATTCAGCCTCAACTGACTTTAGAGGAGTTCCTGAAATTTCCCGAAACTAAACCAGCATCGGAATTTTTTCAAGGAAAAATTATTCAAAAATCCATGCCTCAAGGTGAACATAGTAGATTACAGGGTAAACTTTGTGCCGTCATTAACCAGATAACTGAAACCTCAAAAATAGCTTATGCTTTCCCAGAGCTACGCTGTACTTTTGGGGGAGTATCTATTGTTCCAGATGTTACTGTATTTAGATGGGAAAGAATTCCTTTATTGCCATCGGGAAGAATTGTTAATCGATTTGAAATTCATCCTGACTGGTCAATTGAAATCCTTTCTCCTGAACAAAGCCAAACTAAAATTTTAGGTAAATTACTCCATTGTTTAAGCCATGGGACGGAATTAGGCTGGTTAATTGATCCAGAAGCAGAAAGTATTTTAGCCCTATTTCCTGGGCAAAGAATTGAATTATATCAAGGTGACAAAAAATTGCCTGTTTTAGCAGGAATTGAATTAGAATTAACAGCAGAGATGATTTTTAGTTGGTTAAAATTGAGTTAAATTAGGAAAAGCGATCGCCCCAAAAGCAAAATTATGGTTAAATAGAGAATAGCTGAAAAATTCAATTTTTGACTATGACCCATTCCCTGGAACTTCCCCCCTTAAATACCGATACAATTTGGGCGATTATGAATCAAGATCTTGATGATGCTACTGTTAATCAATTGGTTTGGTATTATTTGGGATATCGGTATGATCCTGAAACCGATCAATGGGATGGGACAAATGCCGATCCCCATTGGAAAACCGAATATCCCGCACCTCCTGATTTTATCGAAAGTCGTCCCGCAACGGTAAAATTAACTCGTTCTATTCCCGCAGAGAATAAACAATTGCTCAAGGAAGAATTGGGTTTTAAGGGTTATAAAATCGGGGAATTTAACCCCAGAGATACTCGACGCGCCACCATGGCAAGTTGGTTATTATCCCAAATGAAAGAACTAAAATTAATATGAAACTATTAAAATTATTGGGTTTATCTATTTGTTTTACTGGAATTAGTTTGGTTTTAAGTCCGCTTTCCTCGGCTGAACCTACTAACAAAATTGTCGGAAACTGTGGAACAGAATCCTGTAAAACCCTCTGGAAAAAACTACAGTCTAATTTTCCTAAAAAAACCCAGGATTATCAAAAACAATGTTTACCGCCTCAAAGATTAGGATTATTAGTTTATTCCAATGAAAATAAAAGTAAAGTTGTTTATTTGACCTGTTGGGAAGCTAAAATAAAGAGAGGAGAACGGTTGGGACAAGAATTGGGGGTTCTTCCTTTTCCGGGTCATGAACAAGAATTTGGCGTAAAAATAGCCAGTGATGATCCTAAAATTCAGGCTATTTTAAAACAAAATAGTCAACAAGTCGAACGCATGAGTTTTAAATGTGCAACCCATGGAGGTGATATTAATATCTTAGTTTCTGAGGATGGGAAAGAAACAGTCAGTTTACAATGTTATTTTCAGGCTGGGGTTATCTTATTTGACTCTAATCGGGACGGTGTTTCAGATGGTGAATATACTCGCGGTGCGAGCGTTGATTTTACGGAAGAATTAAAATAAAACCCATTCGTAATTCGTAATTTGTAATTATCCTAAAGGTTCATCACGACTATTAGTAGAACGCAAACGACTTAATCGATCCGTTGCCCATTTTGCCATTTCCTGAACTTCAGGATCAGGATCATCAATAGCTCGTTGTAAAATTTGACTCATTTGGGTGACTAAATCATAAATTCGGGTTAAATCTCGAATTGCATTTTTTCTGACTTCCGCATTTTCATCTTGAAGGGACAAACTTAACGCTCGGTTTAAGGGTTTTAAGGTGCGAGTTCCAATTTCTGAAAGAGCAGCTAAAACTAAACTGCGCTGATTTGAGTCGGAATTAATTAATAACTCTAATAAGGCTTGAATTGCCCGTGAATCTCCGGCTTGAGCCAGTTCCCAAATAGCATTATTCCTAATATTGGGGTTAGTCTGTTTTAAATCATTAATCCATTGTTCCTGGGGATCGAGTTTAGCCGGATACGGCGCATCTATTAATGAGGAACTCGCCGGGTATTCTGACCGTGGTGTATCGGTTTTAGAAATTTGTAATGTCGCCTCTGGATGACTATTCACTTCTGAGAACACAGAAGGTTGTCCCGGCTGGATCACGGTGGGGGCGGTTTGGGGCTGTTCCTTGACCGATGGAGAGGGTTCAGGGTGAGATTTAGGCAGGGTTTGCGCCTGAATATCAATAACTTTACCTTCTTCGGGATCGGAGGGACTGATTAGTCGAATTAAGATTAAAATGGCTCCGACCGTTATAATTAAAGCCCCTACTCCAAGAATTAATGTTTTTGAGGGGAGACGGAAACCTGATTTTTTTGGAGGTGGGGGTGTTTTAGCGTCTGGGGTAGGGGGTTTTTCTGGGTTAGTTTGGGCGAGTTGCCAGGATAAATCGGAACTCCCTAACGGGTTGGTGGAGGAGCGATCACTTGTGTGTGTCAGGGGTTCGGTTTTGTTGGCAACCGCGGCCATAGTCCTACTACTGAAGTAGGAAGTTCCACCCCAGGAGGCAATATAGACCAATAGAAATAGGGTCAGGCGATAAAAAGGAGCCATAAGACTCAATAAATTTGTGATCGGCTAGGGTGGATATTATGGGAATCAATCGTTTTGTTAGTTTAACCTGTAGCCGTAAGAAACCGGATAAAAATGATCGGAGATAGCAAATCCCAAGAACGCAAATTCATTGCCACTGAACCTCTATTTTTAGCAGGAGAACGGGCAGAATCTCAAGTTTGGACTGGCATTTCTCAAAGCTTTGTCCAACGAGATTGTATTGCCTATTGGCGCTATCCGATTTTCTCGAAACTGGGACGGTTTCGCAAGGAACCTGATATTTTAATCGTAGATGCAGAATGGGGATTAATTATTATTGAGGTGAAATCAATAACAATTGAGCAAATTCTAGGGATTAGAGGTCATTGCTGGGAACTACAAGAATCTTATACTACCCAAGCCAACCCTTATCAACAGGCTGAAAATCAATTATATGCTTTATTAGAATATTGCAATTTAGAGGAAATTCTCCGTCGAGCCGTTCCTGGTCGTGTATTGGTCGCCCTACCCCGGATTCTTGAATCTGAATGGCAGTATCGGGGATTTGACCTGTTACCGAGTTGTCCGCCAATTTTATTTAGAGAAGATTTAATCACAGAATCGGGGGAAACTGGGGAAAAGTTGAGTTTAATCGAACGGATCAAAACCGCACCCTTGCTGGCAAAAGGCGGGGAACTTTCCCCGGAACAATGGCGGGTGTTAAAGGCGGTAATTAGTGGGACGCCGTTATTTAGGACGCCGACTCGTCGATTTTTTTTGAGTCCAAAGGATTATTTGGAACCTTCTTTAACCCGTAGTGCGGTATTAGAAACGGTTAGAAAACGTATTTCTGAATTGGATTTACAACAGGAACAAATTGCTAAGGTGATTCCCCCAGGGCCACAACGCATCCGAGGAGTTGCGGGTTCAGGAAAAACTGTTTTATTATGTCAAAAAGCGGTGCAAATGCACCTTAAATATCCAGAGTGGGATATTGCATTAGTATTTTTTAGTCGCAGTTTATATGAACCTATTTTACAACAGGTGGATCAATATTTAAGAAGATTTAGTTGTAATCAAATTAGCTATGATTCTCAAAATTCTAAGTTAAAAGTTCTCCATGCTTGGGGAGCTAAAGATCAACAGGGTTTTTATAGAACTATTTGTCAATCGGCGGGGATTTGGAGCCAAAGTTTACAACAAACTACTCGTTTAAAAGCCAATGAATCTTTAGCAGAGGCTTGTTTACATTTATTGAAATCCGCTATAATTCCAGCTATTTTTGATGCGGTTTTAATTGATGAAGGTCAGGATTTTATGGTGGAGGATGACCTGAAATTTGAGGGAAAACAGCCTTTTTATTGGATGGCCTATCAAGCTTTACGTCCGGTGACAGTTGCCGATGGGAATATTGGGGAAATTCCACAAAAAAGATTAATTTGGGCCTATGATGAAATCCAAAGTTTAGATAGTTTAAAAATTCCGACGGCGAGTGAATTATTTGGGGATGAATTGGGACAATTAGTAACAGGGGAATATAGCAATGGGATTCAAAAAACAGAGATTATGTCTCGATGTTATCGAGTCCCTGGAGAAATTTTAACTGCGGCTCATAGCCTGGATTTGGGATTATTACGTCCCCAAGGATTATTAACCGGAACTGCTTGGGTAGAAGACTGGAAAATGCTGGGTTATGAAGTAATTTTATCTAATCCAAAACTAAAGGAAAAATCTCTTGTTAATGCTTGTTTGAAAACAGAAGAAACCATTACTTTAAAACGTTCTGAAGAAAATTTCCTGAATCCCATGGCTCAGTTATGGAAACAACCTTTGATTGAATTTGAGGCCTATCATTCTCGTTCAGAGGAATTAATTGATTTAAGCGATCGCCTGGTTTATAATCTAAAAATTGACGGGTTGCGCCCCAGTCGAGAAATTTTAATTATTGTTTTAGGAATCGGTTGGGAAGCGATACAACTACAAACCTATATTGCCAACTTTTTAATTCAGCAAGGCATTGATATTTTTATCCCTGGAACCTCTGATTGTAATATACTAAAACCCAGTTATCATAATGCCCATGGCAATCAATTTTGGTGTGAAGGTGGGGTGACAATTTCTCGGATTCATCGAGCTAAGGGACAGGGAGCAGATATGGTTTATATTGTCGGTTTAGAGCAAGTTGCGATCGCTGAAAATAACCTCAATTTTCGTAATCAATTATTTGTCGCCATGACTCGTTCTCGAGGTTGGTTACGATTAAGTGGTTTAGGTTCCTATCCGCTTTATGAAGAAGTTTCACAGGTGATCAAAAGTGGCAATACCTTCACCTTTCCCCAGTTATTTTTACCTCAAAGGGATATTAGTATTAGTACCCGGGGGGAACTGATGCGAAGATATAAAAATGGCGATCGCAATTTTCAAGGTATCGACCTATCTGGTCTGGATTTAACCGGAGTCAATTTAAGTTATGCTAATTTAATTGGAGCTAATCTCCAAAATGCCAATCTTACCCAAGCCAACTTAAAACAGGCTAAATTAGTCGTAGCGAATTTAAGCCAAGCGGAAATGACGGGTGCTAACTTACAGCGAGTCAAGTTAGTTAGTGCCAATTTACAACAAACCCGATTAAATTTTTGTGATTTGAGACGAGCAGACCTGAGCAATGCCGATCTCAGTCAAGCACAATTAATCGGTGCTAACTTAAAAGACGCTAATTTAAGTGGGGCCAATCTAGCTCTGGCTGACCTTTCCCGCGCTAATCTTCAGGGAACTGTTCTAACTGGGGTAAACTGCACAGAGGCGATTTTAACTGGCGCAATATTACCCGATGGTCGGATATTAACACCAAGCCCTGAATAACCCTCGCTGATCCACTATGATTAAAAGAGTTTGGGATATCATATCCGTTGTTCGTTAATTCCCAATTGCTTCGTAACTTGCCTTTTCTAACCGATAACAACTGAACTGGTGAGGTGTTGATTAACCTACACTCCTTTCCAGTTTCGATAAGCGAGAATCCCGTTATGATCACTTTACCTGGCTATCAGATTCTTCACCCTATTTATAACGGTTCGAGAACACTCGTTTATCGTGGAATTCGTTTGTCCGACCAGCGCCCCGTGGTGATTAAATTATTACGCAGTGAATACCCCACCATCGCATCCTTGATCGAATTTAGGAACCAATATCGGATTACTAAAAACCTAAATATAGAGGGAATTGTTCCGATTCTGGATTTGGAACCTTATAGTAATGGGTTTGCCTTAATTATGGAGGATCAAGGTTATATTTCCTTGGCAGATTATTGGGTGAGTCGAGAATTAACCTTGGGTGAATTATTGAGAATTGCCATTGAAATTACCCGAATTTTAGAACAGTTATATCAACATCGAATTATTCACAAAGATGTGAAGCTGCAAAATATTTTAGTACATCCCGAAACCCTAAAAATTCAACTGATTGATTTTAGTATTTCCACCCAATTTGACCGCCAAAATCAGGAAGTTTTCAATTCTCAAGGGTTAGAAGGAACCTTAGCATATATGTCCCCTGAACAGACAGGAAGAACCCATCGAGGTATTGATTATCGAACAGATTTATATTCTTTGGGTGTTACCCTTTATCAATTATTCACGCGCAAACTTCCCTTCCAGTCTTCCGAACCTTTAGAGTTAATTCATGCCCATTTAGCCCTCTTACCTTTGCCTTTAATTGAAATCAGACCTTCTTTACCTTTGATGTTAAATAATATTATTTTAAAATTGATGGCTAAAAATCCAGAGGCACGGTATCAAACCCCATCAGGATTATTACATGATTTAGAATTATGTTTAGAACAGTGGGAAACAATCGGGGATATTCCTCTATTTCCTTTAGCCAGCATGGACTTAAATGATCGTTTTATTATTCCTGATAAGTTTTATGGACGGGAATCAGAACTAGCTCATTTAAGTTCAATCTTTCCAGAGATTCAATCCAGAATTATCGTTGTTACGGGTCAATCGGGTATTGGAAAATCGTCCCTGGTTCAAGAATTTTATCAAAAAACAATCCAAAATCAAGCTCATTTTATATCCGGTAAATTTGATCAATTTAGAAATAATACCCCCTTTTGGGGATGGGTACAAGGGATTAAACAGTTAATTCAACAAATCTTAACAGAAACTCCCGCAAAAGTTGAAGATTGGAAAACCAAACTAATAGAAGCATTAGGAGAAAAAACCCAGATTCTCGTTGATGTGATTCCCGAACTTAAATCTTTATTAAATCAGCAAGTTTTAACTCCTGAATTAGAAGCAAATCTTGATCAAAATCAGTTTAATCGTTTAATTCTCAGGTTAATTCAGGTCTTTGCTCAACCGCCCCATCCCTTAATTATTTTTTTGGATGATTTACAGTGGGCGGATATAGAATCTTTAAGATTAATTCAGGTATTAATGAGTCCTGAAAATTCATCCCAATCCCTAGTTTTAATTCTAGCCTATCGGGATCAAGAAATCGGAGAAACCCATCCTTTAAGAGAAACCTTAAAAACCTTAGAAAATTTAGGAATTCCGATTGAACAGATTGTTTTAAATCCTTTAGAAGAATCTGCCATTAATCAAATCATAGCAGAAACATTAGTTTGTTCCTTAGAATTAGCTCAACCCCTAACGGAATTAGTCAACCAACAAACCCAAGGAAATCCTTTTTTTGTGAGTCAATTTCTCCAGTCATTATATACAGAAGAACTAATCTGGTTTCATCCGCCTCAATCTTCCCTTGGTAATCAAGATTTACTGAGGGGTTGGCAATGTGATTTAACGGAAATCAAAACTCGTTTTGTCAATCCTAATATTTTAGATTTAATTATTCATAAATTACAACAATTACCAGAAGCAACCCAGGAAATTTTAAAATTTGCTGCCTGTTTAGGCCATCAATTTAATGCCTTTGATTTAGCAACGGTGACAGAAATATCCTATTTAGAAATCTTACAAGCCTTAGAAGTTGCTGCTCAGGCTCAATTGATTGTTATTGTTAAAGAAATTTATCCATTTTATTCCCTAGAAATGGGTGTAGATTTGGGTTCACAATTTGATCCCGATGAAACTTTACCCCTATTACAATCGGGAGTTGATCAATATAAATTTATTCATGATCGAATTCAACAAGCTGCCTATCTTTTAATTCCCAGTTCTCAACGACAAGCGACCCATTTAAAAATAGGAAAATTATTATTAAATCAAATTCAAAAACGGTTTGATCAACCCATAGAAACAATTTTAACTGAACTTTTGCCAGAAACTTTATTGAATATTATTAATCAGTTCAATTTAGGCGTAGGTTTAATTAAAAATCTAAAAGAACGTCATCAGTTAGCCTTATTTAACTTAATAGCAGGACGCAAAGCAAAGATAACCACCGCCTATCCAACGGCCGTTGGACATTTAGCGATCGGGATGGGATTATTAACCGCCAACAGTTGGGAAACCGACTATCAATTAACCTTAGAATTATATACAGAAGCCACAGAAGTTGCGGCTTTAAGTCAAGATTTTGAATCCCTAAATGATTGGGGTAGGATTATATTAGAACAGGCTAAAACCCTATCGGATCAAGTTAGAATTTATGAGTTATTGATTGAAGGGTATAGAAGTCAACATCAAGATCAAAATGCGGTGAATCTTGCTTTAACTGTTTGTCAACAGCTTGATGTGAGTTTGGGAGATGATTCCCCTTTAGAATCTTGGCAAGAATTAAAGCAAAATTTTATCAATTATTTAGCGGGAAGATCCCCTTTAGAATTATTAGATTTGCCCGAATTATCCGATCCTAATTTAGTGAGTTTATTCACTATTTTAACCGCCAGTTTTCCTTCAGCTTACGTTACTATGCCTGAACAATTTCCCATAAGGGTAATCACATTAGTAAATTTATCCTGTCAACGGGGAAATACCGCTTTATCTAGTTTAGTTTATGCAGCTTTCGGATTTATACTTTGTACCAAAGGAGATATAGAATTAGGGAATGAAATGGGAGAATTGGCTTTAGAATTATCTGCTAAATTAGGGAATTATGAGTTAAAAATTAATGTCAAAAAATTAGTTTATACCCTAATCAAACCCTATAAATATTCCTTAAAAAATCTGTTATCACCTCTACAACTATACTCATACCAAATTCAAGAACTTGGGAATATTGAACAAGGGTATTGTCTAGCTCAATCCTATATTGAAATAGCGGATATATTGGGTAAAGACATATCGGAATTAGAATCAGAAATTGAGTATTTCTTAAATCAGTTTCGAGATTTAAAATCTCCATCGGAACTTATGGTTATGACCCACTATGATCAAAAGTTACAAATTTTAAATGGGAAATTAGATCCCCAAACCCTACTGAATTTTTCTTATGTTGAAACCCAAATCCCAAAAATAAGTGAAATTGGACATTCTTCCCAGGAAATACCGTTCCAATTGGCTTTAAATTTTATGATTTTAACCTATAGATTAGGGAAATTTCAACAGGCGCGGGAGTGGTGTCAACAAGCCGAATTATATTTAGATAGACAAACCTATTTCATTTTCTTACCGATTTTTTACTGTTATCAATCTTTAATTAATCTAGCCCTCTATTCTGAATATTCTGGGGAGCAACAGGCTCGTATTTTAGAAACAATTTCCTTAAATCTTGAAAAACTAAAAATCTATGCTACCTTGACTCCGGTAAATTTTTCCCATTATTTTTATTTGGTAGAAGCCGAATATAACCGAATTCAAGGGAATTATGTTAAAGTGATGGAAGCCTTTGAACAAGCGATCGATTGGGCTCAAACCCATCAATTTATTCAGGAAGAAGCCCTCGGTTATGAATTAGCGGCTCAATTTTATTTAGATTGGGGAAAAGAAAAAATTGCTCGGGTATACCTAATTGATGCCTATTATGGTTATGCTCATTGGGGCGCTTTTGCTAAAGTTAAGATTTTAGAATCTCGTTATTCTCAACTGTTAGATTCTATTTTGGAACAAATTATTGTCCCTAAAACTGGAGTCACAATCAATACAAATACCGAAGAAACAATTATATCAAGTAGTAATGGGGGTTCGGCTGCTCTTGATTTAGCAACGGTGACCAAAGCCTCTCAAGCCCTATCTCAAGAAATTGATTTAGAGCAGCTTTTGAGGCGATTAATTCAAGTGGTGATTCAAAATGCTGGAGCAGAAAAATGTTGTATTCTTTTGTTTAAATCGGGCAACTTAGTGATTGAAGCGATCGCTAGTTTAAATCCTTTAAATGGGGACTCCATTGAAATTCATTCCTTATTAAAATCCCTACCCATAGAGGAGAGTGAAAACCTACCGCTTTTAATTCTGAATACGGTGATTCAAACCCAAGAATTTGTGATTTTATCCGATGCTCGTCAAGAACCGCGATATCGTCATGATCCCTATTTGGAACATCATCAATCCCGATCTATTTTAATGACTCCGATTAAAAATAGAGGAAAATTGATTGGAATTCTGTATCTTGAAAATAACTTAACAACCGCAGTGTTTACCCCAGAAAGATTAGAAGTTCTGAAAATCCTATTTTCTCAAGCTGCAATTTCCATTGATAATGCTAAACTGTATTCCCAGGTTAGAAATAATGAACGACAGATGACACAATTTTTAGAAGGAATTCCCGTGGGTGTTGCTGTTTTAGATCCCACAGGAAAGCCCTATTATACCAATCAAAAAGCTCAGGAATTACTCAAAACTAAAGTGATTCCTGGAGTGGTCTGTGATGCCTTATCTAATATTTACCAAGCCTATCTTAACGGGTTTCAAAACCGTCTATCCTATGCCCCAATTTCCGATGATAATTTCTCTAACTCGACCCAAGACACCACCTTTATTTTAGAAGTCAATCAAGGGGATAAAACCATTTTGATTGAAAATTGGGTGACACCAACCTATGACGAACATGGGGATTTAGCCTATGCAATTCTCGCCTTTCAAGATATTACTAAACGTCAGCAAACTGAACAAGCATTAAGACAGGCGGAAGAAAAATATCGCAGTATTTTTGAAAATGCTAGTGAAGGCTTATTTCAAACTACACCCACCGGACGTTATATTAGTGCAAATCCCGCCCTAGCCAGAATTTTAGGTTATGATTCTCCCTGGGATTTAATGTCGATGATTACTAATGTTCAAGAAGAACTTTATGTTGATTCCCAAAGGCGAAAGGATTTTAAACAATTAATTGATCAGCAGGGAGAAGTTTCAGGATTTGAATTTAAAGCCTATCGTAAAGATGGCAGTATTATTTGGATTTCTGAAAATGCCCGGTCTGTATTTAATGAGCAGAATCAATTACTTTATTATGAAGGTTTTGTGGTTGATATTACCGAGCGAAAAAAAGCCGAAGAAGATCGAATTCAATTTATGCAAAAACTCTCAGAATTGAATCTTCATTTAGATGAAGCCCTAGATTCTGAATTTGAATTAACCGACGCAGCGGCGCGATTTGTTCCCCATGAATTTCTTTCTTTTTTGGGTTATGAAAGTATTGTAGAAGTGCAGTTAGGGGCGGCAGTTCAAAAAGAAATGTCGATTTTATTTGCTGATATTCGGGATTTTACTAGCCTATCTGAAGATATGACACCCGAAGATAATTTTAAATTTATTAATGCTTTTTTAAGTCGTATGGAGCCTGCAATTGTTGATAATTATGGGTTTATTGATAAATATATTGGGGATGAAATTATGGCATTATTTGGCGGATCTGCCGATGATTCTGTACGAGCTGGAGTGGAGATGATTAATCGACTTAATGACTATAATGAAACCCGCCAACGCCCCGATCGTCCCCCAATTAAAATTGGCATTGGCATTAATACCGGGGGATTAATGTTGGGAATTGTCGGGGGTAAAAATCGCCTGGATAGTACGGTGATTAGTGATTCGGTGAATGTGGCTTCTCGGATTGAAAATTTAACTAAAAATTATGGGGTTTCTTTATTAATTACCCATTGGACTTTTATGGCTTTAGAAGACGCTAATCAATATGCGTTTAGAATTATTGATCGGGTAAAAGTCAAAGGAAAATCCGATGCTGTTACTGTCTATGAGGTGTTTGATGCAGATTTACCCGAAATTAAAGCGGGGAAATTAATTACAAAAACTACCTTTGAGTATGGATTAATGCAGTATTATTTAGAACGTTACTCAGAGGCGGCACAGTTATTCCAAGAATGTCTAGATCGCAATCCCCAAGATCAAGTGGCTCAAATTTATTTAGAACGCTGTTTATCGAAAATGAGTAATGGGTAATTACGAATTACGAATTACCTATTACCTATTACCTATTACCTATTAACTATTACCTATTTACCTATTACCCATTACCTAATTATGAGCGATCTGTTAGATTGCAAAATCTTAATTTCACCTCTGGAAAGTATTTGATTTTTTTACCAATTGGGGTGTACAATTCTGAAATATTGTGTTATCTTAAAAAGCATAAACACTAAACGAATTAAACCGTTTAGGGAATCAAGGAGGTGATGCCCATGATTGAAGGTAGTAAACCCATGGGTCACTTGATTGGAAAATGCCGGCTGTGCGCCGGGGCTGTCCTCTAGTGCTAAGTTTGTGTTCTTTTAGGACACTTGTTGACCTAGATAACCGGACTTATTAGAGTGATCTTCCGGCAGTCAGGTTCCGATTCAAGAGACCCGCGCTTACCGCTCTCGCCCGATCTGGAATGGCAACGGCTAAAACCAGGGCTGGGTGAGGGCGGATAGTATTTTTTTTATAATCAATTTATTTTTATCCCCAATAATCCCATGGTTGCACTACTCAATTCTAGCCAAATTCAAGAACTTTCTAGTCAAATTCCCGACTGGAAAGTGGAAGGAAAGCATTTAAAAATAGTCAAAACCTTTAAAGATTTTATTGAAGCGATTGCATTTGTGAACAAACTTGTTGAACCTGCGGAAACGGCTGGACATCACCCGGATTTAGAAATTTCCTACAATAAAGTGACCATTAGCTTAACCAGTCATGATGCTGGGGGCTTAACCGAAAAAGATTTTGCCCTAGCGCGACAAATCTCAACACTGCTTTAATCTTAAGAATACTGCCGATTTTTTTATGATAGAATACCCCATGTGCCTTTGCTATTCCCCCATTTGAACTCGCAGCTTTAGCTGTGTGGAAGAAAGATGATTTTTAATAACCCCAAGTTCTTGCCTGAATTTGATGAACAAGCGGAACTGATTGAGAAACTTCTCGATATTGGTACTGCCTTATCTGGAACTGAAGATTTAAGCAACAAAATCCTATTCTAAATGGGAGGAGCGAATTTTGCGATCGCTGGCTTCCCAGGCTGCTATTTCGATTGAAAGAAATCATTTACAAGAAAGTATTGAACATTTATTTGAGGGGTTTGTTAAAGCATCGGTAGAAGTGATTGAAGCCCGCGATCCTTGCACCTGTGGTCACTCAGAAAGAGTTGCAGAATTAGCCGTTCGTTTGAGTCAAGAAGTGAGTCAAACTAACTTTGGTTCCCTCTCTGAAATTACATTTAGTGAGCGTCAATTGCAAGAATTACGCTATGCAGCCCTATTACATGATTTTGGAAAAGTCGGGGTTCCCGAAGCGATTTTAACTAAACCCAAAAAACTCTATCCTACTCAATTAGAAGTCATCCGTCATCGATTTGCCTTAGCTCAACGCATCTTAGAAGCAGAATCAATTCAGAGAAAATACGAACATTTGCTGCAACATTCTGCCCAAAAGCTACCCCAGGAAATCGACACCATGAAAAACTGAATGGAACTGGGTATCCACTCGGGTTAACAGCCCTGGATATTCCGATTCAAGCGCAAATTATTACAAAGCCAGGGTGGGAGAGTGAAAGCCCACTGGCTTCAGCCGTGGGATGAAACGCGACGCAGGCACTTTTAAGTGCCGTCATCTACAAATTAATTTGTACCCAGTTATTAGATATTTATGTTATCATATTTTCCATGATCATGGAATTCAAAAAGTAATTTTAGATATCGAAAACAGTGTTAGGAAGGGAATTAATGGCTCTCGTATACCTTTCCTGAGCTTTCGCTATAATCAAGGAATGCCTGTTAACTTGTCCTAAAGAGCAGCATTATTATTCCATGATTTCTAATTTATAGAAGCAGCAATGAGTAATCTAATCCTTAGCCAAATTGTAGAAGATGCAAATGCTTTTGTTTTTAGAGACAATATTTATCCCCGAAAAAAAGTGGTAAAGTTTCGCCGACCACTCAAAACTCGTAATATCTCAACCCCATCATCTAAAACTTGGTAAAAGATAATATAACCCTTGAATGATAGATAATCCTCGGAGATAGGGACGAATTTCTGCATAACTTTTACCAGAATTAGGAAAATTTACCAGTTGTTAACAGCAGCGATTAAACTCTTGGAAAAACTGCTCTCCTGCTTCTACGTTGTTATTGGCAAAATACTCAGCAATCTCGTTGAGGTCATGGCTGGCTAGAATGTTGATAACATAGCGACTCATCGTTGCATCCTAATGGTTTAGCTTAAACCGTTCTAAAATCTCATTAATAAAAGTCTCACCATCAAGGGGAGGATTTTCTTCAGTGGCGGATACGGCAGCATCGATTTTAGCTGCCACATCTTGAGCCCATTCTGCCTCATCCCTTTGCCATTCATCCAGTAGGCGCAACGCAGTTGAGATGACTTGTTCAGGGGTTTGATATTTCCCAGATTCCAGTTGAGTTTGAATAAATTGTTCTTGGTCAGAGGTGAGATTAATACTCATTTTGGTGTTGCAACAGGGTTCATCCCTATCATAGCTAACCTGATTTCTAATTCCTCGAAAAGTTGTCAGTATCATAATCTATTATCGTTGAATACTGCGCGGATCAAGGGCATCTCTTAACCCATCTCCTAATAAATTAAAGGCTAAAACCGTCAAAATAATTAAAATGGCAGGCGGCCAAATTAACCAAGGTTGCAAGACCAAAATTGAGGCATTGGTAGCAGAAGAAAGTAAATTTCCCCAGGAGGGATCGGGGGGTTGGATTCCTAATCCAATTAAACTTAAAACCGATTCTGAAATAATAAAACTAGGAATCGCTAAGGTAGCAGAAATAATCAAATAAGTAGCCGTTTGGGGCAGAACATGACGGGTAATAATATACAACGGACTGGCACCAATTGCCCTTGATGCTTGCACAAATTGTTGTTCCTTAATTGATAAAACCTGCCCTCGAATCACCCGCGCTAAACCAGCCCAACTAATAAAAGAAATAATCACCACAATTAACAAAAAACGCTGGGTACTGCTAATTTGTGGAGGTAAAACGGCTGCTAATGCCACCAATAAATATAACCCCGGAATCGTCATTAAAACTTCAACAATTCGCATAATTAAGCTATCTAACCATCCGCCAAAATAGCCAGAAATTCCCCCAAAAATCATTCCTAGTGGGAAAGAAATCATAATTCCTACTAATCCAATACTCAGACTAACCCGCCCCCCATGAACTAGGCGACTAAACTGATCTCTAGCTTGTTCATCTGTGCCGAGTAAGTTAATTTTTCCAGCCCCTACAGTCCCGAATAAATGACGATCAAAAGGAATGATTCCTAGAATTTTATAGGGTTCTCCCGGCACAAAAAATCGCACTGGACTAGGCTGACTTTTATCAAGATTAATTTCACGTTTTCCGGTTTCAATATCAACCGGGCCTTGAGTAGTGGGATAAACATGGGGGCCTATCCATTGCCCTTTTTGATCATACCAATAAATTTGGGTTGGGGGTAATAAAGAAGCGTTAAGTTGGGATTCATAAGGACTATAGGGTGCAACAAAATTTGCCGCAATTACCACTAAATAAAATAACAGTAAAATTCCAGCCCCAAATTGAGCTAAAGGATTCGTTTTCAGTCGTTGCCACCATTTCATAGTTCAGCTTTTTTCACTCTCAAAACAATAAAATTCATCTCTATTTTTGAAAACATTTTCCCCATTACCTATTACCCATTACCTATTCCTGTGGGTTTAAGGGATTATAAAAAAATGAACCCGTTTGAGGGGGTAAAGTCGGATCAAAAACTACCTCAACGATACTTTTAATTACTCCTGCCATGGGAATTGCCAGAATAAATCCTAATAATCCCCCAATTTTTCCTCCTAATAATAAAGCGCTGAAAATAACAACGGGGCTTAATCCAGTTAAATCCCCCATAATTCGAGGAGCAACAATATTATCCTTCACTTGTTGAACGGAAACGGCAACTGCTAACACCTGTAAAGCCATCCACCAATCAATAAAAGCTACAATAAAAGTGACACTTCCAATGCCTAATGTTGCCCCCACAAAGGGAATAATTTCCAGTAATCCAATCACAACTGCAAATAATAGGAAATAGGGAACTTTAAGCATAAAAAAGGCAACGGTTAAAATGGATGTCATAAATATTCCTTGCAAGGTTTGTCCCAGGACAAATTTTTTCAAATTTCGTTTTAAGGAAATCGTGATCACTTCTCGAATTTGTGGGGATAGAATAGTGATTAAAATTTTCCATAACCGCTCCCCATCTAATAACATATAAAAGGCAATTACCAAGATAAAAATTAAGTCAAAAAACCAATTAAAGGTTCCTAAAACTATCCCCAAACTTCCGGCAAAAATAGGTTCAATGGTTCCCTGAATTTTAGATAACAGTTGTTGTTGTAAAATCCCCACATCAAAGGGTAAATTACGGTCAACACTCCAGACTTGAAATTCAGCTAACTGTTGTCGTCCTGATTCAATTAATTCTGGTAAGCGTGTGATCAATTGTCGTCCTTGATTAAAGACCGGAGGGACAATAGTTAACCCAATAATTACAAAGGTTAAAATAGCAACTAAATAGACTAAAGCTGCCGCTATTCCCCTAGGAATAAAGCGCTCTAATTTTGCCACTGCATAGTTAAGTAAAAAAGCAATTAATCCAGAGGTTACTAATAAACTAATTAACTCTCCAACATAACCTAATAATTGAAAACTTAACCAACCCACTACTAAAATAAGCAAACAAGTGAGTAAACGATTTTGTAAGGGTGAAAATACAGAATTGCTCATGGGAAAAATCGAAACCTGAAAACCTACAGTAGTTTACCCTATTTTGGCATAACAGGAAATAGGATCACGGATTTAAGAGGATTTCACGGATTTCACGGATTTTAATCTGTGTAATCTGCTTAAATCCGTGATAGGTAATGGGTAATGGGGACAATAGCTTTTAATGATTACAACCGATTTATAATTGCCTCATTCTTGATACAATTACTTTAATTATAAACTAAAACCAATAATTATTCACCCGTACACGGGGCAGAAAATTTAACCGATGAATTTAATTAATAGTCTAACTCAAATTCTAGCAAAGTTAAGGTATTATTTAATCCAAATCAGCCAATTTTGTCAATCCCAAGGCGTGATTTTTGCCATCACCATGGGGGTACTTAGTCGCAGTCTTATTTTATTAGTTTTTTTTATAATAGCCCAATTGCAGCAAGTTTCCTCGGAAACAGAAACGGTAAAAATTGCCTGGGGTTGGCAGATATTTTCGGCTTGGGATAGTCCCTTATATCAGGGTATTGCTACCTCTGGATATGAAGTAATTAATCAGACAGAACCCGGTGGTAATGTGGCGTTTTTTCCCCTATTTCCTTTATTAATTCGTGGGTTAATGAATTTAGGTTTATCTTTTGAAGTGTCGGGAACTTTAATTAATAATTTTGCTTTTTTTGCTGCTTTGATTTTACTCTATAAATGGGTGGAAATTACCAATAATTCCCAAGCTGCCCGTTGGGCAACGGCTGTTTTAGCTTGGTGTCCGTTATCTATTTTTGGGAGTGTTATTTATACCGAAGGTTTGTTTTTATTTCTGAGTACCGCCGCCCTCCGAGCATTTGATTTAAAAAAATATCCTCAAGTGATTTTATGGGGCAGTTTAGCCACGGCAACCCGCATTACTGGACTGGCTTTAATACCAGCTTTTTTAATTACATCCTGGCAAAAACGAAAGCCTGCGATCGCATATTTATCTGGCTTATTAAGTGGCGGTGGGTTATTATTTTATAGCCTATATTGTTGGATTAAATTCAATAATCCCATTGCTTTTATTACCGTCCAACATACCCAATGGCAACGCCAAACTGGATTTGATAGTCAGGGATGGTTAAAAATGATTATGCAAATTTTGATCGGTTCTCAAAATTGGAAACAAGGCACAATTGTTGACCCTTGGCATCCACTTTTAGTGATAATAATTGCTATAATAGGATATTGTATTTGGCGTTATCGGCATCAATTAGGAAAGGCAAAATTTGATTATAGTTTATTTTTATTAATCATCATTTTATGGCTAATTGCTGGTGATCCTTTCCTGAATACAACTATTATTTTGGGAGGAGTTTATTTACTCTGGTATTTACGCCATGAACTTAGTTTAGTATCGGTTAATTATGGCTTTTTTGCCTTGGGTTTATTATTAGCCTCTGGGGGTACAATTTCTCTAAGTCGTTTAACCTATGGTATTATTTCTATTAGTTTAGCGTTAGGAGTGATGTTATCCCATCATCGCCGTTGGGGTTATCTAACCTTGGGATTTTTTGCCCTCTTACTGATTAGTTTTTCAATTCGCTTTGCCCAACATCTTTGGGTAAGTTAATATAAAAAGGGCAATACAGGAAAATATAGAATCTTTAATAAATAAGATAAAAAATGATATTATTTTCAGAAAAAAAAATTAAAGTTCATCCTGTATTAACGGGAGTTATTATCAGTAGCTTAATTTTATTTGCTTGTAGTAGTTTACGGCATTTTTTCTTTCAATCTAATGCCTATGATTTAGGGATTTTTGATAATGGAATTTACTTAATTAGTCAAGGAAAAGAACCCTTTGTTTATTTTCGAGGGTTACATATTCTAGGGGATCATGCCGCCTATATTCTTTATATTATTGCCCTATTTTATAAAATTTACCCCGATATTCATTGGTTATTTGCTATTCAAGCAATTTGCCTTTCCCTCGGTGCATTACCCACCTATCAACTATCTTTACAAGCAGGATTAAAAGAAACCCAAGCCCAAACCCTAGGATTTGTCTATCTATTATATCCTTTAATTTTTAATGTTAATTTATTTGATTTTCACCCGGAAGTAATCGCCTTACCTGCGATTTTATATGCTGTTTTAGCCGCTAGAAATAATCATATTTTAGGCTTTATTATCTCAGTTTTTATTATTTTAGGCTGTAAAGAAGTTTTATCTTTAGTATTAATAGCCATGGGGATTTGGTTATGGATATTTGAAAAAAAACGCCGTTGTGCTGCGATCGCAATTCTTTCAGGAATATGCTGGTTTTTCCTCTCTACAGAATGGATTATCCCCCACTTTTCCCAAGCGCCACCCATCGCCGTTGGAGTCTATAGTTTCCTGGGAAATTCTCTATTTGAAATCAGCTTAAATATTATATTAAAACCTGGATTAGTATTAAGTAAAATCTTGACCTTAGCTAATTTAGAGTATTTATTTTTACTCTTAATTCCCTTAATTTGGGGACTCTCTTGGCGACATTTAACTCCTTTAATGGGGGCGGCACCCATTTTATTTTTAAATCTGTTAGCAGAAAATCCCCAAATGAAGAACTTAACGCAACAATATTCCTTAACTATTTTCCCCTTTCTTTTATTAGCTATTATTGCCAATTTATCGACAGGGGGAGGATGGATAAAACAAAAAAAATGGATAATTTTATGGTCTTTAATTTGCTTTTTCGCCCTAGCAAAATATGGTTATTTCGCCTCCCGATATCTCCAAACCCTCGATAATTGGCAAGCTACACGGGAAGCCCTAACCTATATTAAAACCCAAAATCCTGTTTTAACCACGGATAAAATTGCCCCCCACCTTACCCACCGTCCTATCCTCCAATTAGCTATCCAAGGGCGAGAACAGACGGATTTAGAACCCTTTCAATATGTTTTATTAAACCAACGTCACCCCGGATGGCCGAGTTCTCCCGAATTAGTGATCGAATTAGTAAATCGATTAAAAAATCATCCTGATTTTCAATTAAAATATCATCAGGATGATGTTTGGTTATTTGAACAAGATTCTGTTTTAAAATAATCTTTCGTTGTTGGGATAAAGCCCAACAACAAGACCAACAACTTTTAATTATTTAGATTGAGCTTGAGTTCCCTGTTTAGCCTTAGAAATTTCAGCCCCAAGAATTTCCAACCCCTTCACATATTGAGGATCACTCGTTGTCCCCACTTTAGTCCGATCTTTCCTTAACTCATCCCGTTGTTTTTCGGTGAGTTCAACTTTAACATCCGGTTGAATTCCTTCATGGTTAATATCTCGACCACTGGGGGTAAAATACTTAGCAATAGTTACGGCTAAACCCGAACCTTTTCCCACGCCTCTGACCGACTGAACTAACCCCTTTCCAAAGGTTTTTGTTCCGACTAAAACTGCCCGTTTATTATCCTGTAATGCACCAGATAAAATTTCGCTGGCACTGGCTGATCCACCATCGACTAAAATTACTAAAGGTTTAGTGGTTAAAGCCCGATTATTTGCCTTTTGACGGTCAGTTTCACCCTGACGATCAACCGTAGAAACAATATCTCCTTGATTCAGCCACATCCGCGCAATTTCAATACTAGAATAGAGTAACCCCCCCGGATTTGAGCGTAAATCTAGGATATAACCGGAGACATTTTGTTTTTCTAAATCATTAATCGCTTCTCGCATTTCTTCTGAAGCATTGGCGCTAAAAGTATTTAGGCGAATATAACCAATATCTCCCCTAGAACTAGGATTTTTAGAAGCACGAACCGGATGGATTTCAATGCGATCGCGAGTAATATTAAAATCCAAAGGTTTATCGCCCCGAAGAACTTTAATATTAACCTTCGTACCCACTGGCCCGCGAATTAAACTCACCGCTGCATTAATATCCATGCCCTCGGTACTGCGGCCATCAATTTCAGTAATAATATCCTGGGATTGAACCCCAGCACTAAAGGCGGGGGAATCCTCAATGGGTGAAATCACCACTAACTTTTTCGTGTCTTCATCCTGGGTTAATTGAATCCCTACCCCCGTCAACTCCCCGGAGGTGTCAATTTGCATATTTTTGAATTCTTCGGGGTTCATGAAGCGAGTATAGGGGTCATCTAGCTTCTTCAACATTTCCCGAATGGCTTTGTAAGCCTGTTCGTCGTCGGTATAGTTCCGGTTTAAATATTCGGTGCGAGTAGCAGACCAGTCCACCTGATTAAATGTTCCATCAACATAACTTTTTTGGATCACCTGCCAAACTTCATCAATCAACTCCTTTGGGCTTTCCCGAAAGGATGCCTGACTAGAAAGATGAATTCCTGCTCCGGCAACGGTTACAGCCGTTAACATCATTGCCGTCGCCCCAAGAACCAGCCCACTTCTCGAAATAATCATCGGTTTGCTGAACTAGAAAATAGAAATTTCAATATCAATACGCCCAATTTAGCACAGGTTTCAGCTTTCCGGTATTGATTCTTGGTTCAGGATATAAAAGTAGTTATCAATATTAATTAGCGAGCGAGGACGCTCGCACTGCTTTGAATTAATTAAGGATCAACCCAACGACCATCGGCTTTAATCAAACTAATTAATTCTTCAACCCCTTGGGTTTCAGGGACTTTTTTAATCTCCTCTCGACCCCGATATAGGGAAATAAAACCCGGTTGTTTACCGACATAACCATAGTCGGCGTCGGCCATTTCGCCCGGCCCATTCACAATACATCCCATCACCGCAATATCTAAACCCGTTAAATGTTTTGTGGCTTCACGAACTTGATGTAAGACTTCTTCTAAATTAAATAAAGTTCGACCGCAGGAAGGACAAGCCACATATTCAACCATGGTTTTCCGCAGTCCTAAAGCTTGCAGAATACTATAACAAACCGGGATTTCTTTTTCAGGAGCTTCAGTTAAAGAAACCCGAATTGTATCACCAATTCCTGCTGCTAATAAAGTGCCAATTCCCGCCGTTGATTTAATTCGGCCATATTCTCCATCTCCGGCTTCTGTCACCCCTAAATGTAAGGGATAATCCATGCCTAATTCATCCATCCGTTTCACCATTAAACGGTTAGCCGCCACCATCACCGGAACCCGGGAAGCTTTCAGGGAAATAACAATATTTTGAAAATCCAAAGATTCACAAATTTTAATAAATTCTAACGCCGATTCCACCATGCCTTCAGGGGTATCACCATAGGTAAATAACATTCTTTCGGCTAAGGAACCATGATTTACCCCAATCCGCATCGCCTTACCTTGATCGCGCAAAGAAACAACTAAAGGTTCTAAAGTTTGTCTAATTTTATCACCAATTTCATTGAATTCAGTTGGGGTATATTCCGTGCGATCGCTTTTCGGTTTTTCAAATACATATAACCCCGGATTAATTCTTACTTTGTCCACATATTTTGCCACTTCCAAAGCAATTTTCATGCCATTATGATGAACGTCCGCCACCAGGGGCACAGGTTGATAGGTTTGGGCTAATTTCTGTTTAATTTTCCCTACGGCGGTGGCATGACCCACACTGGGAACCGTCACCCGCACAATTTCACAGCCAATTTCATGCAGACGACGCACCGCCGCCGTCGCCCCCTCAATGTCCATCGTATCCTCATTAATCATTGATTGGACAACCACGGGATGACCGCCCCCAATAGTAACCGTCCCTACCTGGACAGGACGGGTTTGACGGCGGTGAATCATCGTATCCACCGATGTTTGACTAGCCGGGGTTTGGGTGGAAATAGGTAAAGTTTGCATAGTTAATAATTGATTTTTGTCAATATAGCGATCGGAATTTTTTCTCCTATTGATTAATAGATTGCCACAAAAGGGGCATTTAGGGAATTACCCATCGCGGATAGTTAAGTGGGTTCGGGAGGAACGGGGGAATTGCTTCTACAATTTAACTAGGCTCCTGATTGTTACCGAAGGTTTAACGATGTTGTTAGAACTGAAACAAATCACCGTTCCCCCTGGACAAACCGTGATATTTAATCAGATTACTTGGCAAGAATTTGAAACCCTATTAGATGAATTAGGTGAACATCGTTCATCCCGAATTGCTTATGCAAATGAAACCTTAGAAATTATGACTCCCTTACCTGAACATGAATTTAGCAAAGAACTTGTTAGTGATTTGATCAAAGCTTTACTAGAAGAACTCGATATAGAATTTTTCCCTTTGGGTTCAACTACATTCAAAAATCAACTTATGCGACAAGGAATAGAACCAGATAACTGTTTTTTTATTCAAAATGAAGCTTTAATTAGAAATAAAAACCGATTAGATTTAACAATTGATCCCCCTCCAGATTTGGCTTTAGAAATTGATATTACTTCCCGCACCCATCTTAATATTTATGCCACATTAGGGGTTCCTGAACTTTGGAGATTTGAAAACGGCATATTAAAAATCTATATTTTGCAAGATGGTAACTATCAAGAAACACAATACAGTCCCACCTTCCCTAATTTACCCTTAACCGATATTATTCCCCAATATTTACAAAAAATTAAAATATTGGGACGAAACGCCACAATGAAAAAATTTAGAAGCTGGATTAAAAAGACGTATATAGCAGGGAACACCGGAACAGCCCCCGGGAGCTAGGTGGGGAGGGAACAGGGGGGATCATCTGTAGCATTTATAATCAGATTTCATATTATTCTCAACCCAATCTATGGAGAATATTGAACCCGATAAATCCAGCCGTTACTTTCTTCAGTAAAAATTAAACTGCCATCGGGTAATACTAATAAACCCACCGGACGACCCCAAGTTTCAGGAATAGCAGGATTAACTAAAAATCCAGTTAAAAATTCCTCGTAATATCCCTGGGGACGACCTTGATTAAAAGGAATAAAAACTAATTTATATCCCGTACCAGAATTGCGATTCCAACTACCTCTAAACGCTACAAATGCGCCTTTTTTATAGGGTTCTGGGAAGGTATTACCATCATAAAATTGTAATCCTAAAGCCGCCGAATGGGCTTGAAATAAAACATCGGGTTTTAAGGTTTTTTTAACTAAATCCCGGCGGACACTTTGACCATTTTGAACATGACGCGGATCTAAATTATTAGGTGTAAAATAACTATAGGGCCAGCCATAGAATTCTCCTGAACGAATACGGGTAAAATAATCAGGAACTAAATCATCTCCTAACCCATCCCGTTCATTAACAGTTGTATAAAGTTCTTTGGTTTCTGGATGAAAGTCTAACCCCACAGGATTTCTTAATCCATAAGCAAAGGTTTGTTGATTAGACCCGTCTAAATTCATCACTTGAACCGATGCACGAGGAGGGTTTTCTTCACTGACATTTGTTTTTGAACCAATGGAAACATAGAGTTTTTGATTGTTAGGAGAAACAATAACATTGCGTGTCCAATGTTGGTTATATCCGCCTCCAGGTAACTCCGCTATTTTTTCGCCTGTTCCCGTGAGTTGCTGTTGATTATTATAGGAATAACGTCTAACTTCGTCTGTATTTCCCAAGAAAAAATAACCGGGTGAAAATGCCATTCCAAAGGGAATATTTAAGCCATTTTTGCTGTCTGCAAAGGTTGTAATTTGATCAGCTACCCCATCTTTGTTGGTATCTTTTAATAACCGAATCCGGTTTTGTTTGGTTTCTGTTACTAATACATCACCATCGGGAGTTAAGGCTAACCAGCGAGGATTATCTAAATTTTCGGCAAAGATATTAACTTTAAATCCGGGGGGAACATTTAAAACGGGGTTATTAGGAATGGGAATAACTTGGGGAGGTTTAGATGCACTCTCACTATGGAAAGGTGGCGGTAAGTCTTCTAAATTAATCCGAATTGGTTGGGGGGATAATGGTTTTATGGTAATATTATTTTGGGTTGCGGTCGCAACGGAAATGGAGGAATTTGTTGGGGTGCGGTCGCTATTTTGTTGACAACAGATTAATAATCCTAAAAATAATAAGGGAAAATAACGTAATTTGGACATAATTACCCTGCTATTATTCGAGTTGATGAATTCTATTAAGATTTAAAATCATGGGCGGTACAAGATTCGAACTTGTGGCCTCTTCCTTGTAAGGGAAGCACTCTACCGCTGAGTTAACCGCCCGATTAACACATTTAGCTATTATAGCATAAACTTTTAGAATCACAACCCTATTTTTCATGATTGATCATTTCACCCCATGCCATCAGGTCAAACCCACGACCAGATAACCCTTTGGAGCTTACCGTTTATTGCGGGCTTAACATGGAGCCAAACCCGCAGCAGTCACCTCACCTTTCTGGTGACGGGGAGTTTCCTGTTTAGTGGCCTCATGTTTGGCCCCGATTTAGATATCAACTCCCGACAGTTTCAACGGTGGGGGATGTTGCGGTGTTTCTGGGCGCCCTACCAAAACAGTTTGCGCCATCGCTCCTTTTTATCCCATGGGCCCTTTATTGGGACGGCGTTGAGGATTCTTTATTTAGGAGGAGGTCTGGGAATTTTGGGATTTTTGGGGTTAATGGTGGCACAATATTTAGGATTACTAAATAGGGAACCTTTAGAAATATTGCAGAATAGTTTGCGATCGCTCTCCAATTATCCCAGAGAATGTATCGCCATTTATTTAGGATTAGAAATGGGAGCCATGAGTCATTCTTTTAGTGACTGGTCTAACTCTTTATATAAAGAATTTAGAAAATGGCTAAAAACAGGGAAAACTCAAACAGAGATCAGGGAAACACCCAAACCCCAAAAAACCAAGCGTCAAGTGTCTGAATTTCCCCAATTGGAGCTTCCCCCAATTAAACCCAAACGTCAAAAATCTAATCCCACAAATGCTAAAAAATCTCCCCGTCGTCCTAAAAAATAAACCTTTTTTGATCATAAAATTCAAGGATTTAAAATGAGTAACACCGAAAATATTACCCTGAATCCTACATTAATCGCTCTACAAAACTTAATTGATGTTGTTGCCAAATTGCGATCGCCAGAGGGGGGATGTCCTTGGGATTTGGAACAAACACCAGAAACTTTAGTACCCTATATTATTGAAGAAGCCTATGAAGTAGTAGACGCAATTCGGAGCGGGGATCAAAATGCTATTGCTGATGAATTAGGGGATTTACTATTACAAGTAATTTTACAAGCCCAAATTGCCGGGGAATCAAATCAATTTTCCTTAGAAGAAATTGCCAATAATATTACAGAAAAATTAATTCGTCGCCATCCTCATGTATTCGGGGCAGTGGAAGTTAATAGTGTCGAAGAAGTTAGGCAAAATTGGGAAGAAATCAAATCAAATGAGCGAGGAGAAACACCCGAAACTAAAACTTTTAGTTCTAAATTAAGCCGTTATGCGCGACAATTACCCCCGTTAATTGCCGGAATGAAAATTTCTCAAAAAGCTGCATCTATCGGTTTTGAATGGGATAATATTGAGGGGGTTTGGGATAAATTTGAGGAAGAAGTTGCTGAATTTAAAGAAGCAATTCAAGGATCGGATAAAGAGCATCAACAAGCAGAATTAGGGGATATTTTATTTGTCTTAATTAATTTAGCCCGTTGGTATAATTTAGATCCCCATATTGGGTTACAGGAAACTAATCATCGTTTTATTAAACGGTTATCCAAGGTTGAGGAATATTGCGATCGCCCCTTATCAGAATACAGTTTAGAGGAATTAGAAGCTCTTTGGCAACAAGCAAAAGCCATCCTAGCCCAGAAATAAAGTCTAATCGTGCTAAAATAGAGCAGGTTTATTAATAGTTTTGGTAAGTTATTATGCCATCTTTAGAAGTTCGTGAATTTGCCGAAAAAATTAACCAGTTATCCCTTGAGGATAAACAATGGTTATTACAACAATTAATGCAACAAATTACTATTTCTAACAATTCTGAACTAAGCCCATCTAATGCTTTGACGAATGAGGTTAAAAAGACGTTTAATATCACTCCTGCGGGACAAAGAAAATTCGGGAGTGCAAAAGGTTTAATTTCAATGTCACCTGATTTTGATGAGCCCTTAGAAGATTTCAAGGATTATATGTAATGAAATATTTACTTGATACTCATATTTTAATCTGGTTTATTAGTGGTGATAAACAACTAAGCCTTTATGCCAAAGAATTAATAGAAAATGAGGAATTTAAGTTTTTTTAATTCAAAGATTGATCTTTTTTATAAGCCCAAATAGATACAAGATAAAAAATCAAACTAAATATTCCTAAAAATACAAGATGTAATATGATATTATTATCGTTTTTTATATTAGCACTGTACAAAACTAATTGACCATAGTGATACACAGGAGAAAAATCTATTACATCGCTAAACCATTTTGCTTTTGAAATTGGTAAACCACAAGTTAACACAGCAAATGGAACAGATAAACCAACGATAGAATCAAGGCTTTTAGGATTAAACAAATAACCCATTGCTAAACCAAAAATAGCAAAAGGAATTATGCCTAAAAGCAAACACAAAAACATCGCCAACCAATTTATTAAAGTCTCATCAATTCCTAGTTTGAATGATCCAAAAACAAACATTAATGATAAAATAATCGTCGAAAGTAACAAAGTAATAATAATTTTAGCCCTGAAAAATACACTAGGAGGAAGTGGGGTAACTTTTAATAACTTTAACCATCCTTCTACTCGTTCAATAGCAATTCTTTTTCCTAACCTTTCAATTGCTAATATTAGTAACATTAGTCCACAAAAAAATATTAACATGACTTTAGCGGATTTTTGATTCATGGGGAAAAAGACAATTAGAGAAGGAAGCAGAAAAATCCCCAATAAATACAATGGTGTTCTCACAAGCTGTAATAATTCAGCATAAGTCTGTTTTAACAAAAGATAAGTATAATTAATTTTTTTGTTTGTTTCCTTGAATTTGGATGATTCCTTTTCTTCTACCAAAACTGTTTTAATAATATTTTCTTCTAATTTACCCTCTTTCAAAATTACATATTTAGTAACTAAGTTATCTAAATATGTAAAATCTGCTTGGTTATTTGTCACCATTAGGATAGTAATATTTTTTTCACGACAAATTTTGATTTGTTCCCAAAATTCAATAAATCCTTCTTCATCTAAATTTCTGGTGGGTTCATCTAAAATTAATAATTCTGGATTACCTGCTAAAGCTAAAGCAAAAAATAACCTTTGTTCTTCACCCCCAGACAATTTTGAAGCCCAATTATTCTCTTTTAATTTGAGATTAACTGTGCTTAAAATTTCTTCAGTTGATAAAGGATTAGGATAATAACTTCTTAATAAGTTTACTAATTCTTTCACCGTTAAATTTTTAGGAAGGGAAACTTTTTGTAAAACTACACCAAGGCGGGTTTTTGAGTGAAAACTTTTGGGATTTTCCCCAAATAAGTTAACTTCTCCTTGGGTGGGTGCTAAAAGTCCTAAAATTAGATTAAGTAAAGTGGTTTTTCCCGAACCATTTGCCCCTTTTAAAACAACAAACTCACCTTGTTGAATATTAAGATTAATCTCTGTTAATATCTCTTTTCTTTTGAATAGAGATTGATTAAAACTTTTGGATATATTCTTTAGTTGTACTACATTCATGTTGTTTCCCTCAAGTTACATTAACTTACATCTACTTACACAAGAACTGCAAGAACTGCTGAACAAAAGGAATATTAAGAATTACTCCTAACAAGGTTCCTGCTACAATAGCAATCAAGGGGTTTCCTAATATCAAAGCTAGTCCTAATGCTATAAATCCTCCTCCTATAATTGGGAAATTTGGGGAACTCATCATACAATAATCGCCACCACTTGTTCCTTTGGAAAACCATAAAATTAAAATTGGTATAGCTATAACGCTGATTCGCCCCAACCATTTAATCACATCAGATAACTGTAATATAAATCCTTCTTTGAAAGAAGAAAATATACTATTTTTAGCTTGATCAATATTATCATTGCTAGATGGGAAAGACATAATTTTTGAATCCATTTAAACAATACAGATAGGGGTTAAATTAGGATATGTAGGTTAGCTGTTGTGAATATTATAGATCAAAAAACTTATTTTTCCTAGTGTAAAGTATATTATTTTATCTTATCTTTTGTTACAGAATATTTACTTTAATATCTTAAACTATCTTGAAATATCTTTATTAAGAAGTGTATAATAGATTAAATCCTTACCATGAGGGGATCTTATGACTATGACAGAAATTTTACAATTTGCTGATCAGTTAATTTTTGCCAAGAAGGGAAAACACTTAGATGATCTCCAAGAATCAATTATTAAGGGAGTTTGGGACGGCCAGAGCTATCAGGAAATTGCTGATGAATGCAACCGTAGTGAGAGTAGGGTTAGAAATATCGCTGCCAAATTATTACAATTGTTATCTGAAGAATTAGGAGAAGATATTGAAAAGACTAATTTTCGTTCTACTTTTAATCGGTTAAATATTTTATCATCTCCAAATCAGCCTATTTGTCATGTAAGTGGTAGTAATCATAGTTTTAATTATACATCAATACTATATAATTCTAAGCAAGATAATCACCAAACATTAACTAATAATAAGGTTAAATCAACTAATTTCGATTTAACCTTAGCTCCCCAAATAATAAATTTTTATAATAGAAAGTCTGAACTTAAAACCCTTTCTAGTTGGATATTAGATAATAATATTCGTTTGATTTCAGTTTTAGGATTATCTGGGATAGGGAAAACGACTCTAGTTAAAAGATTTGTGGACTTAAACTTAGATAAATTTGAGGTGATTATCTGGAAAAGTTTAAAATATCCCAAACCTTTAGAATTACTTATGAATGATTTATTAAATGCTGTTAAGCAAGAATTAAAAGCAACTATAGATGATAATTTAAAGCAATTATTTGATGTTTTCACGGATAAAAAATGTTTGATTATCCTTGATGACGTTCATAATATTTTTACCCAGGGTGAATTTTCTGGACAATATCAAGGTGTTTATCAAGATTATCAAAATTTTTTTAAAATGGTAACAGAAGTTGAACATCAAAGTCATCTAATTTTAATTAGTCAAGAACAATGTGCGGAAATGGAATGTTTGGAGGAGGAATTATATCCGATTAAATCTTTAAAATTATCCGGTTTAGAGGATGGAGAAATTTTGTCAGGGATAGGATTAAAACAAGATCAGGATAGCGGGTTAAAATTGATTGAAAAATATCAAGGAAATCCGATGTATTTGAAAGATATTGCTCTTTTAATTAAAGATGTTTTTGATGGGATGTGGCTGAATTTTTAGCTGAGGATAGTTTAGTAATTACTAAAGAAATGCGATCGCACTTTAACCAGCTATTTAATAGATTATCACCTATTGAACAGGAAATTGTTTTAGTATTGAGTCAATTTGAGCAACCTGTTTCCAGAGAAGATTTAAGACAACATTTAGACTTGTCCTCAATGGACTTAATTAATGGTTTAAAATCTTTACAACAACGGTATTTAGTTGCTAAAATCAAAGGCGATACCATTTTGTTTAATTTATCTTGTCTTTTTCGGGAGTATGTGAGAACAATAGGAGAAAAATCTAATAATTACTGATCTGTGTAATAATTATTCTGATGACATTTCATTAGCTAAAATTGGATCGTCACTGGGTGGATGTCTTTCTGCAATTAAATCAGCAGCACGAATATCAATAATTCTATTTCTATTTAATTCTAACAATTGTACAGTAGCGCGTCCTATAGAGGTTAAGCCAATAATGTAGAGTTTATCTTTTGACCAAATAAAGTGATTTTTCCAATCATGTAAACGGGGGTTAAATAAAGAAACTTCTAAATTTGATTCTGGATCGGTAGCCGTAATTTTATTAGATTTTTTACGATTACAATGAAAACAAGCTAAAGCTAAATTATCAGGAGAATTTGCCCCACTTTGATCAAGGGGAATAATATGATCAATCGTAAATTGAACATATTGCCATTTTTCTGAAGCGTGACAATATTCACACAAATATTTTGCTCGTTTACGAACTTCTTTAGGAGTATTTTTATCCATAAATTAAAAATAATATTTTTCGTTAAATCTGAGTTGAATAAAGATTGCGAATCGTCCGATTTACCAAACTTAAATAATCATCTAATTCTTCATAAGCATCTAATTCTTTTTCTTCTTCAAGAGTTAATACTGCTTTCTTTTGTCTCTCAAGTAAAGTTTCAATTCTACTTTGAATCTTTTCAGAAGCACGAAAGATAGTAATTCCTTCTATTAAGGTAATGCTAATTATCCCTTCTAAGGAAAAATTTTCAGGTAAAGTTTCAAGTTTGGGTAAAGTTAAATTTTGCATGATTAAAACTGGATTCAAGTATATAATAATAGCTATCTGACTCTGTACTTTTTTAACCTATTTTAGCATAACATTCAAAATAATGCTATAATAGGAGAAATTTATCAATATTTATTTGTGGTAAGTTATTATGCCATCTTTAGAAGTTCGTGAATTTGCCGAAAAAATTGACCAATTATCTTTTGAGGATAAACAGCAGAATTAGGGGATATTTTATTTGTCTTAATTAATTTAGCCCGTTGGTATGATTTAGATCCCCATATTGGGTTACAGGAAACTAATCATCGTTTTATTAAAAGGTTATCCAAGGTTGAGGAATATTGCGGTCGCCCTTTATCGGAATACAGTTTAGAGGAATTTAGACGCCCTCTGGTAACAAGCAAAAGCTATCCTAGCCCAGAAATAAAGTCTAATTTTTAGTTCAACAATGGGCTAAATGTCGGAAATGATATAAAAATATCAATAAAATAGCTGTATCATCAATAAATCGAGGTTAAGGATTTACAGATAACAGGAGCGATCAATGCCTCAAGAAACAATGAGTAAAACCCGGTTGGAATTCTCCCAAGTGCCAATTGCCAAAGCACCAATATCGGTAGAAGCATGGGCCGATGAACTGATGGATGACCTTTTTTCTGATGTTGATCGGGCGATCGAGGGAAAATCTCGGCTGCCCAAGGAAGCGGTCAAATCAGAATTTGTCTCCCTAAAATCGATTAAAGTCCCTCAAATTATTCTACCCCCGATGCCACGGGAGGAAGAAGAAGACAAAGACAAATTACGCGATGCGAGTGTTAAAAAGCCCTCTACCTCGTTGGATCGGATTCTATTAATTGCGGCGTTTTCATCGCTATTTATCACACTATTATTATGGTTGGCGACCAGGGGAGGGCTAGGGCGTTTATTTGCCCCGGAACCTGTGGCGGTTGCCCCCGAACCCGTATTAGATGCCAAGACCAAAGCGGATATTCAATTTTCCAATTATATTGAGCGATCGCTAACCAATATTGAACAACAGAATCAACAAACAAGGTTAGGCTTGCCCCTATTACCTCCTCCCGTGGCCAATGCCACCCTACCGACCCTGCCCGTTCCTGGGACTCCGCCCGTGGCTCCCGTGGCTCCCGTGGTGGATACCAATAACCTCGTCGCAGCTATTAACCGAGTGGCTGGGGCGATTCAAGATGCCTCTAATCAAACCGCATCTCTGTCTCAACAGGTGATGAAAAACTTGGCTAAGGGACAACAAACCCAGCCCCCCGCACCTGCTTCTGTTGCGGTTCCAGGTGGACAAGGTTCGGGTGCTGCTCCCGTAGCTCCTGCAAAAACAGGAGCTTCAACCCCCACAACCCAGGCTAAACCCGCTACACCGACCCAAGTTACTCCCACAACTCCTCAAGTTCGGCAGGAAGTCCCGGCGGCAACTATTCCATTACCCCCCTCACCTGGGGTAACGGAAACGCCAGCACAAGAGCCAACGGCAGCGAACCCTGCCCCAATAACGGCCCATACCTTGGTGGGAACTCTGGAATTGGGCGATCGTTCGGCGGCCCTGTTTGAAATTAATGGAGTAGCCCGTCGGATTTATGTCGGTGAAACCATTGGTGCGAGTGGTTGGTCACTGGTGGAAGTGGTAAACCAGCAAGCCGTTATTCGTCGGAATGGGGAGGTTAAAACAATTTTTGTGGGACAACAATTCTAAATGGGTTAATTCAGTTAATCCTGGGAGAGAGACGCGCCGTGGCACGTCTCTACTGTTCTTTTCTATTTAATATTTAATTATGGGTTTATTTGAAGATTTTAGTAATTTTTTAGAGACTCGGTTAGAGGAGTTTCTCAAGGATAATCCTCATTTAGAATTGCAAGCTTTAGAAGAACAGTTGCGGGAACAGGAGGAGGATACCTTAAAATTAATTGCTGAGTTGAACCGAAAGGAAAAAAAGCTACAAGCGGAAATTTTAGAAGTGGCTCAAGATGTCCAAAAATGGCATAAATGGGTACAAAAAGCACAAGCAGCCAATCGTTTAGATTTAGTGGCGGCGGCTCAAGAGCGAGAGGCGGGATTTTTGCGTCAAGGGAATCAACTTTGGGGACAAATGCAAGGAGTTAAAGACCGGATTCAAAAATCTAAAGAAGTCTATTATCAAGTTCAACAACGTCACAAAGAAGTTAAGGTTAAAGCCGCAGAAGTTGAAGCTAACCGTAGCAAATCAAAAGCTCAAGAAAACCCTCAAAATTCCAGGGAAACCCAGGGTTGGAATCAGAGTAAATCCTCTGGTAGTTCTAATTCTTTTAATGATTCCTTAGAGCGGAAATTCAAACAATGGGAAATGGATGAAGAATTAGAAGATTTGAAACGGAATATGGGACGTTAGAATTTTATGCTTCTGAGGTTTCAAAGTTAACTTGCTCATAGAGATCGGTTAAATTGATGGAAAAGTCAAGGGTGCTTAATGTTAAAATAGAATCCGCCGACTCATAAAAATTAACTTGCCATTTTCCCGTTTCTGTTTTTACAAATTGTTCGACGGAATATTGATATTGATCGATTAAAATATATTCTTGAAATTCGGGAATAGAACGATAATACTTAAATTTATCTCCGCGATCATAACTTCCCGTTGATTCAGATAAAATTTCTATAATTACTAAGGGGTTTAAAACCGTATCCGTGCGATTTTCGTGATAAATAACATCCCCTTTAATCACCATTAAATCAGGATAGGTGTATAACCGATGTTCGGCCATCCATAGACGGACATCGCTGGTAAATACCCGATAATTTTGTTTTCTTAGAGCAAAATATAAATGAGCGCAAAGATTCACTATAATTTGATTATGATTTGTTGTACCTCCACTCATGGGAATAATGTCTCCATCTCGATATTCATGTTTAAATTCTGCGGTTTCTTCGAGTTTGAAATACTCTTCTGGAGAATAGAGGAGAGGTTTCACTTGCATAACCATATTATGCTCCCACTTAAATCATATCCTTTTATTATATAGCCTATTGTGGCAAAATTTTAATCTCAAGATTAATTTTTTCTTGCCATTCTCGAATATAAGCTAACAGTCCATACATAAAAACAATTACTCCCATCATTTCCATGATTTCCTCGACAATGGCTACTAATGAATAAATTAGACTTTGTTGATGGTAATAAAACGCCACCACACTCCCAACCATTTCCATAAATAAAGCTCCGCCAATATATAAAGATGCTGCTAAAATAAAATGATCACGGGTTTTTCGGGGAAGATGTAACCAAAATTTCCAGTATTTACGCAGAAAAACTATGACTAAAATTATGCCTGGAATTACCCACATTGAACGTAAAAAAGGTGGTAAATTTAACCCTTTAGCAATATCAGGAATAATTAGAATTTCATGAATGGTAGCTACTTCATCAATAGCGAATAACCAAAAAATAATTGATAACCATTTCCATTGTTGGAAATAACGATATTTTACCGAAGAATTATCATTAGGATCAGTTAAGCTGTTTTGTTGTTCAAGTTCAGCTTGTTTTGCAGAGGCGATCGCCCCCAATAACCAAGCACAAAACGCTAACATAAATGCACTAAACCAAGTGGGTAAATTCATTTCTCGATCAACATTAAACATCGCTGTCCAATCTTTTCGATAGTTAAATCCAAACCTACCAATTTGTATCAGAATACTGGTGAAAGTAAAAAATCCTACTCCCATTGTTAGGCGTTTAGCTAATTTTATCGGAGACAGGGTTAGAGATAATTGCATTTGAACTTATCCTATTTGATCAACCTCAAATCATAACCCAACTATCGACAATAATATCGTCGATATCTATATCCATTAAATTTAGGTTGAGGACGGGGATCTTGTTGACACCGGAATTGACTAAAATCCGTATTATCTTTTAAATTCACCGCCCATAACTCAAAGGGACGTTGAACTTTAGTTAAAGCATTTGTAAAAGTAGGGGAAGGAGTATCTGTTTTTTTCACTAACATAAATTCAGGTAAATTTTTAGCCTGCTGACGCTTAAATTCTAATCCTAATCCCATCAAAGATCGAGTTTCTGCGTGGGTTTGTTGGGTTGTAGCAATAATCACAGATGTTTTAGCTTGATTAATAATATAACTTGCTAAAAGATCCGATCTTTGGGATTTTTGAAACCCATAATTTCCCGCAACCGTTAAAGCACCCAAACATCCCATGATTAAGGTGACAATCACAATTTTTTTGCCATTCGCTTGCAAAATAGGCGGAAGTGAAACCCAAGAATAATTAGCAAGTGTGGGATTTTTCCAAATTATACCCAATGCGGAACCCAAAATTAAAATAAACACAGGAAAGCTAACAAATTGATATCTAGCCGCCAGGGATACATCCTTTTGGAGTCCATAGATTAAAATTAAAAACAGTAAAATAATACTAATAAACACACCAGAAAAAATTTTAGTCTCTAGTTGAGTTTCGGAGGATTGAAAATTTAACCTAATTCCTTGAATTATACCCGGACTAATCCAAAGGAAAACCGTTAATAAAATCACGGCTGAAATTATAGTTATAATTATTGGTGTTGCTTCGACGGGTAATAAAAATATTTGGGTAATTAACCAAGCAAATAACCGAAATAAAGGCTCTATAAATCCTAATCCCTTAAATTGAGTTTCTATCCAGTCTGTGAGTTGATCATTGGGAATACTTTGTAAAATTGGAATCCAAACTAATCCACTGATTAATGTTCCTAAAATTACTCCATAAATCCTCAGCCAAGATGGTCTAAATATGCCTAATTTATTTCGCCAATCCTTTAACCAAAATCCCCCTATAACTAACCCTGATGACCCTAAAAAAACTATAAAAAAATAGTGACTGGCTATTCCTAATCCATTCACAATAATCCAACCTATGACTTGAATCATAGATAAAGATTTTTCTCCCTCTAAACTTCTAATTGCCTTGACTAAATAGCCTAAAGATGCGATGATAAAAAGTATGGTTAATGTATAATGTCTGGCTTCCTGTGATAAATAAATTCCGTAGGGAGAAACCGCCGTTAATCCGGCGGTAATTTGAGCAAAAATCAGCGACCTAAAGGCAAAATAACTTAAAATAAAAATAGCCGGAATTGATAAAACCCCTAAAATAGAACTGAGAGCACGCGCCACCGTTAAAGAAACTAATTCTCCCTGATTGGAAAATAAATTCATCCAGAAATGATTGATTAAAAAATATAAGGGGGGATGATTACTTTCACTCAATAAATGATTAAGAATATCCGCCGGTTGACTAGCAGTTTCAAACCGCAAAGGCGATAATAAAATATCTGCTGAAATAATTTGATCTAAAGGAATAGTTTTTAGACCGTGACCCAAACTAAATACTAAAGTGGAAATTTCAATACTAGATGCTGACTTATTTCCTAAACCCAGAAAGCGCAATAAAATTCCTAGTCCTACCCAAAATAATAGTAAAGCAGGATGAAACCATCGGTTATTCATTATTTTAATCACTGAAAATAATCCTCACACAAAGTAAACCCATGATAAAAACAAATTATTTCTTAAAACCGTCTTTCTAATTTCAAACATTGACCTGGAGTTAACTTTCTAATCTCATCGGTTACATCTAACCAGGGTTGTAATTGTCCCCGTTGAAATGTGCGACTTAGGGGAATATCCATCGAAGTTTGATCACAACCTATTCCGGCGGAAATCACCCCTCGCCAAGAATCAGCATATAATTCATCAATAATCTGCCATTGATTTTTTTCCCAACGAAATCGCCGGGTAAATCTAAAGGGTGTATCTTGTTTTCCTAGAACAATTTTAGAACTATTTAACCTCTGAATTTGCTTTGAGAAAAACCTACCTAATATTAACATTAAAACTCGCATTAAAACTAATTTAAACGAAGATAATTGATTAGATTTAACCCAACTTAATCCTCCTTCAATTAAAATATCATCCTGTTCAACATGAATTGTATAAGCACTCATTAAATGGGCTACAGCATTTTTAATTTGACGACCCTGACGAACCTTAAGGGAAAAATGAGTATCTGATAATAGCAGTTTATTTTCCCGAAATAGTTTAAAAACTCCGCCTTTATTTAAAGCTACATATAATTCAACATGGGGACGACGTTTAATTAGAATTTCCGCTTCCTTTAACCAAATACTTGCTACATCTCGCGCTAAAGGTTGGGGTCTTCCAGGGACAAAATCGCGCCAAGTCAGTAAATAATTCCAAACCTGATTTCCTAACGAATAATCATCCCCATAACAAGCGGATAAACCATTTTTAATTCCTTGTAAAAATCGGTCATTAATTCGTAGCGCATCCGGTAGCCATTCCCCCACCAATTCAAACCCATAGGGAAAAAATTGATAGGTATTCAAACTGCCATATTCCCCACCATGCGACCCATCGGGATGAATAAAATAGGCAGCTAATTCTACGGCTTTAATTAAGGACTCTTTTAACCGTAAATCCGATCTCAAATCATCTAATTGAGCTAAAAAAGAAATGGTTAAGCTATGATAACCTGGATCAAACGTATCACTTTCTTTAAACCATCCTTCCTGACTTTGTAAAGATAATAACCGTTCTAAACGAGAGGCTTTAATTCGATGCCATTTAGAGGTTTGTAACATTTGACCCAAACGCTCTAAACACAGAAGAATTAACGCTTCTTGACTCGCACTCTGACTAAATTTACGATGGGCTAACCCCTGGGCTTGATGTTCAAAACATTGTAGGGCTTCATAATTCATTAACCCCAATAAATGATAACTTTCTAAACCTGCAAATAGGGAAAAAGCCGTGGCGTTCGTAGAATGTTCTAATGGAAAATTTTGATCACAAAAACCATCATTATAAACGTTATTAGTCTGGTAAATAATACCCGATTCTACCCAGGTTTTAATCGCAGGTTGTTGATAATAGGGATTATCAGAAATAGGTAGATCATAAACTAAAGCCAGAGGTAATACTAATTCTTGCATTCTACCATTGGCAAAATCTTTAGTTTTATAATGCCAAAAATTTCGATCAAAACAGCCATAGGTTGGACTATGGGGATTTCTATCCAATAACGTTAAAATTTTAGGAATTTGAGTTAAGGCTTCACGGGCAAATAAATCTTTACTCACGGTTAATAGTCGCTGTTAGTTGCACCAAACAAATTACCGCCATTGTACCAAAAAAGGCGCGATCGCTATCTTATTTTTCTGATTTCCTCAGTCTTCCAGACAATAAATTCTGAATCTACAGATAGTAAAATTACCTATAATTTCTAGGGTGGAAACTAGCCATGCTATTTTTGAGCATAGACGGGTTACTGTCCATTTCCCCCTTTCCCAAACCAGGGAAAATCTAAGAATTGAGATGTTTAAGTCTTTCAAAAAGTTTACAAAAATTTATAAACCATTAAATTCCAATTGTTGTTGTATACTGACTAATAATGAAAGGCAGCCAATTAATTGAAGCCGATTTAACTAAAGCTAACCTCCAAGGTGCCCAATTAAATGGCGTCAATTTGACTAATGCAAAACTGAGTGGTGCGATTCTATTTTGTGTAAATTTATTTCGTGCCAATTTAACCGGAGTGAATTTATGTGGCGCGAACTTAAAGGGAATTAATCTCCGGTCTGCTAATTTAGAAAAAGCCAATTTAAACTGGACAAATTTAACCGGAGCTAGATTAAGTGGGGCGAATTTAAGAGGGGCACAGTTAAACGGAGTCACCTTGAATGGTGCATTTCTGAATGGATTAGATTTAGAAGAAATTGATTTTAGTGGACTAGACCTGAATAATGTCAAATTGAGTGGGGCAAAATTGAAAGATTTTTTAAAATGGTAATTTTCCTGATAAATTATTCAATGAAATAGCCCTGGGGTTTGGGGGGGCTGTTCCGGTGTTCCCTATTTTAATTTTCTAAATAACGATTTATACCAGATAAAAATTCCAATTGCCCCCAAACAAAACAACCCCATCACCCCCGCTAAGGGGTTTTTATCAATTCCGGTAATAGCCTCAGAAACCGTATCAGAATAATTAATTAATTGCCCAACATTAATTATATAATAACCCCAAACTAAACCCCCATGCAACCCCATCGGCAAACCCAACCAACCGGAGGGACTTAACTGCAAACTATTAGAAGAAGCGGGAAACCAAGCTAGTTTTGAGACAACTAATATTAATCCTAATAACACTAAACCAGGAAATTGTAAAGCAGTTCTTTGAATTTCTGCCAAGGGTTTAATAAAATGTAAACCCGCAAAAATTATACTATTAATTCCCCAAGCAATTTTAGGGTTACAATCTCGTTTTAGTTCATCTAGTAACCATCCCCTAAAAAATAATTCTTCAGCAAACCCAATTCCCAGGGCAACTAAAAACCCTTCTAAAATAATGCTTAAAAAATTAGGGTTTGCAGGTTGCCATATTACCCAACCGAACAGGGATTCTATGATAAATAATCCCATTAAACTGAATAATCCTAATAATAATCCTTTGAGATAATTTTGATAATTTTTAGGATTAAAAACTAAACCATAGCGAGTTAGTGGGTGAGATTCACGATAAATTATTTTTGCCCAGAAGTGAATTAATATAATAAACTCGACATAAAGGAAAATTAACGTAATAATACTAACAAAATTGCGATCGCTAACAAACAAATAAAAAGGTGCCGCCAGGGGAAGCCAAAGCAACACCAAAACCAGGAGAAAAATAACAATTCTCAGAAAAGCAGGATATTCTCTTAGAAATTCAAGATCGTATTTCAAACCCATTATCCTATAGTTAAGATGGTTTATTCATCGGGTTCAATAGTGCTAATGAGTCCATGATTTTTTAAGGTTTCGCAGTAAAATTCTGCGTGTTCTTGAGCACAAGTAATCACCAAGGCAAGATTATTAGTATGGGCTTCCATCATAATACTCACCGCCTGGGGTTGAGTCAAACTGGGAACCGTTGTCATCAACACTTGGACAACATACTCCATGGAATTATAATCATCGTTATGTAGCAAAACCCGATAACGGGGGGCAATTTTTCTAACGGTGGCACTCTTTTGTACTGTCTCAACAGACACGGCTTTTTCTCCTTTTTGAAAAAATCAAAGGGTTGAGGGTTAACAGAATTTATGAATTATTAGACTGTACATAGTTTAATGAATCATTGCGATGGCGACAAGGTTACTGAATATTGGCGGTTGAAAGTTACGGAGCCAGTAGTGCGAGCGTCCTCGCTCGCTAACAACCAACAACACTAACCAACAACGCTAAAAACTCACAACCAACGGCCAAACGCGATAACATATCAGAAGGAATATACTCTACTCTAGTTTGAGTGTTTCAACCCTGTTGAGTTAATATGAGACGTAGAACCAAAATGGCACCTGCTAAATCTTCGCTATTTAATTACACGGCTTTAGCAGTAATTGGCGGGGTACTGATTTTAGGAATTGGGATTGGAATTGCAATTAGTTTCCACCACCACCTTAAATCCATCTAACGTGGCCTCTAGCCAATTTATTGACCAAAATGCACCGAATACCGAAACCTGTATTAAATTTGGCGCGAGTGCAATGGTCACGGATTTGCGTGTCTTTGTCACCCTTAACCCCTTCAATGTGTATGTAACACAGCCCAAACTCCAACCCGGATGTGTTCTGCGTACCAGTAACTGGGCAATTTTAAAACAACGGAATCTGTTAAATAATGAACAAGAGCGAGATTGTAGACAACGAATGAATACCTTTGGATTTACGGGGGAATTAGAAAGTAATCCCACCATTAACTGTATTTATCAAAATGATGGTGCAGCTAACCTGTTTATTAATCAACCCGGAAGCATTCAAACCCCCGGTAGGTCAGAAACAGAACGATTTTAAATTGCTGAAGGAATTACGAATTACGAATTACGAATGGGTAATAGCAAAAGTTTACCTCCCCTGCTCCCCCTGCTCCCCCTGCTCCCCCTGCTCCCCCTGCTCCCAGGGCTGTTTCATGTTCCATTGCCAACCCCTAAGACCTAACCCCCCAACCCCCTTCCCTACTAGGGAAGGGGGAGTAATAAATAATTTTTTATGTTTAATAGTAATAATTAGTCCCCCCTCTCCTCGCAGGAGAGGGGTTGGGGGGGATGTCACACAGTTTTTCCTAGAGAATGAAACAGCCCTGCCCCTGCTCCCCCTGCCTCCCCTGCCTCCCCTACTCCCCCTACTCCCCATTCAACTGAATGCAAAATTAAAGACCAATTACATATTTTTGCCATTCTTTGTTCATACCGCTTTTAACGTGCCGAGTCACCTCAAAATAGAGGCTGCTATGGGGTTTACGCGGTGTTATCCGCAAAATCATTCCGGCTTCTTTGGGGGTGCGGCTGCCCTTTCTGATATTACAGCAAACACAGGCTGAAACTAAATTTTCCCAGGTATCCCCGCCCCCACGAGACCTGGGAATAACATGATCTAGGGTTAAATCCTCTCCGGTATGACCACAGTATTGACAAGAGTGGCTATCTCGGTGCAGTATATTCCTTCGGGTAAGGGGAATATCTTTATAGGGAACTCGAACATAGTGTCGCAGCCTAATCACGGTGGGCAAGGGAAAATCGGGAAGAAGGAATTTTCCATTATGCTCAACCTGCTCGGCTTTTTCTTTGAGTAATAAGACAACCGCCCGTCGCCAAGTCGTAATATTGAGAGGCTCATAGGAGGCGTTCAATACCAAAACACTACCCATTGGCTAGATTTTGCGATAAGATTTGACCGATATTAACACAGCTTAACGCCTTCAGGGGTTAAACGACAAAAATATGCTGAGTGGAAAATCTATTTCTATTAAAAACACGACTTTGCTCAATTCGGAAATAGACGTTGGGATTCGTCAACGGGCGTGGGTGGAAGTGGATTTAGATGCGATCGCTGAAAATATCCGCCAGATTAAGGGTTTATTATCTCCCCAAACAAAATTAATGGCGGTGGTCAAAGCCGACGCCTATGGACATGGGGCGGTTTCCGTTGCTAAAACCGTTTTTCAGGCGGGGGCTGAGTGGTTAGCCGTTGCCACCCTCCCAGAAGGGATAGAATTGCGAGAGGCGGGTATTAAGCAACCGATATTACTATTGGGGGCGATCCATACGGCCGAAGAAGTGCAAGCGATCGCCCATTGGCAACTGCAACCCACTTTATGCACACCCCAACAAGCATTATTATTTTCTGAAACTTTAAATCAATTAGATCAATCTTTAGCAGTTCAAATTAAGATTGATACCGGAATGTCACGGTTAGGAACTCCCTGGCAACAAGGGTTAGAATTTTTTAAATTAGTTCAACGATTACCTAATTTAGAATTAGCCGGAATTTATTCCCACTTTGCCACGGCCGACAGTAGGGATCCCACGGTGATGCGACAACAACATTATCGCTATGAAAATGTAATTAATGAAATCCGCGATCATTGGCAATCGGATGCTGATCCCCAATTTCCATTATTACATATTGCCAACTCCGCAGCAACATTAGCAGATCGGAATTTACATTATGATATGGTGCGAATTGGATTAAGTGTTTATGGTCTTTATCCTGCCACTCATTTAACCTCTGTAGTTACTTTAAAACCCGCTATGCAAATTAAAGCCCGGGTAACACAAGTTAAAACCATTGAAGCCGGAACTGGAGTCAGTTATGGTTATCAATTTATTGCCAAAAAACAAACTAAAATTGCCGTGATTGGCATTGGTTATGCCGATGGCATTCCTCGGAATCTTTCTAATAAAATAAAAGTCTTAATTCGGGGTCAATGGGTGAATCAAATCGGCACAATTACCATGGATCAAATCATGTTGGATGTGAGTGAAATTCCTGATTTACAAGTTGGGGAAGTTGTTACATTATTAGGTGAAGATGGAGAATATTCGATTTCTGCCGATGATTGGGCGAATACCATTGGTACAATTTCATGGGAAATCCTTTGTGGATTCAAACATCGACTTCCCAGGGTTAATATTATGAATAAATAGTTATTGAGGATATCTGTTGTGGTTGATCATCACTCCCATAGTCATGTTCCAAAAACCTATAACCGGGCTTTTCAAATCGGTATTGGTTTAAATATAGGCTTTGTGTTGATTGAGGTTGCCTTTGGATTAATTACCCAATCCCTGGCACTACTAGCCGATGCCGGACACAACCTAAGTGATGTGCTGGGGCTGTTACTGGCCTGGGGTGCTAGTTACCTGGGGCAGCTTCCGCCCAATCAAACCTATACCTATGGTTGGCGGCGATCATCAATTTTAGCCGCCCTACTCAATGGAATTCTGCTCCTACTGGCGATGGGAGGCATTACCTGGGAAGCCCTGCGCCGACTCCAAGAACCCACTCCCGTGCCGGGTATGACCCTAATTTGGGTGGCTGGGGTGGGGGTCGTGATCAATACCCTGACCGCCCTATTATTTTTCTCTGGGGGTAAGAAAGATATTAATATTCGGGGTGCGTTTCTGCACATGGCGGCCGATGCCCTGGTTTCTCTGGGGGTGGTGTTCGCGGGCATAGCCATTCTGTTAACGGGGTGGCTATGGTTTGATCCTGCTATCAGTTTAGTGATTGTGGTAGTAATTGTGGTAGGGACTTGGAACCTACTGCGGGATGCCCTAGGATTAATTTTGGATCGAGTACCCAAGCACATCGAACCCCTGGCAGTACGGACTTTTCTGCAAGAGTTACCCGGGGTGGCACAAGTCCATGATCTTCATATTTGGGGCATGAGTACCACAGAAACAGCCCTGACAGCCCATTTGGTGATGCCCGAAGGCTGCCCAGGGGATAGCTTTTTAACCCATATCAGCGAGGAATTGCATCATCACTTTGACATCGACCATCCTACCCTACAAGTGGAAACCGGAGATCAGCAGTATCCTTGTCCCCTGGAGCCTGACCATATTGTTTAAGACCAACGCTCACGGCGCAGCCTATTCCCTGTTCCCTGTTCCCTGTTCCCTTTAAATAGGTTGATTTTGTAACCAATTGGCGGCATCTATTCCCGATTTTAACGCTCCTTCAATTTGATTTCGGCCACACCAGTCCCCCGCAAAAACTAGGGGTAATGGAGTTGTATTTGTTAAACAGGAAACGCTTAAAGGTGTTCGACAAAAGGCATAACGCCAGCGATGAATTTGTATCCATTCAGGAGTATCTAACCAGGGTAATAAGGTATTTGCAGCTTGGTCAATTAATTTTTGTCCAACGGCGTTTAAATCAGTTTCTTCTAAATATTGTTGAGCAAAATTACTATTACTTTGAATTACAAAAACAGGCTTGGTAGAATTTAATCGTTTACTGCTATCTATTCCTACCCAAGCTAATATGGAATCATCGGAGAAATTCACCGCTTTCCAATCTGGAATATCTGGATTATGTTCTTGAGAATAACCTGCTATTACCGTAATACAAGGATCGTATTCAACGGATTTGATCTGATTTAAAAAAATAGATTCAAACTCAATGTTAGAAGATTCTAATAACATCAATGCTTGGGGGGCAGGAATGGCAATAACCAGAGATTTTGCTGTCACTATTTCAGGCAATTCTGGATTATTTTTATCAATTAATTCTATATGACATTGCCAATTAATTTCGGTTGTAATTGTTACAGATTCAACTCGACTATTAACCTGAATATTTAAGCCCTCAGCCATAATTTTTCCCACGGTATTCATACCAGAAGGCATAATATAATAGGGTTGATAAATAGTTTGAGGTTGGAGTTGATTTTGTTTAAACTCATAGAGGGTATTTGTCCAAAGTTGTAATTTATTTTCTAAGGGTTCCTGAGTTTGTAAATCTTGAATTAACTGTTGTAATAGTTCCCCCTTGGGTTCCAAATAACGCACGCCATGATCTGCACGAGTTCCTGATACTCGTCGAGTCGCCATCCGCCCTCCCACACCCCTTGATTTATCTAAAACAATAACGTTATATCCGGCTTTTTGTAATTTTTGAGCGCAGATTAAACCCGAAACTCCAGCACCAATAACGGCGACATCAAATATGATTGAATTCATGGGTATTGTTAATTCCTTGTTGATTCAGATATTACGCTTAAAATAAACGGATTATGGATAACTTCAAAAATAACAAATTTTCCCAAAAAGTAGTAAAATAGGAAACGGAAAAACTCCCAATTGAGGAGGATATCAACCTTGGACGAACTTAGATCTGGATTAGAACTGGCAACAGAAGATGAGTTAGAACAGTTAACAAAACTCTTGTTTAGTCGGGGTTTGAACCCTTTAGACTATGTACAAACTCCCACCCCCATCGACGTTCAAAGTCGAGACCGGGAAGCCTGGTTAGACGCCTTAGAACAGCGTTTTCGCTATCTCGCCGCCGATGGGGTAACGGTTTTACGGGGAAAAACTCAACAGGTGACTTACCGCCAAGCGTTAATTCAAGTCTGTCGTTATTTGAAAATTCCCTATTCAAAAAACCTGTCAACGGCTGACTTAGAAGCGGAAGTTTTTTTACACCTTTTAGGTCAAGCTTGGAAACGTTTACCTCAGTCAGAACAAACCAACCTCACCCAAAAAGTTCAAAAAGCATTAACCGAAACAAAACCTTTACAACCCTTACCAATTTCTGCCCAAAAAGATCCGTTAGGATGGTTATTTAAAGCGGGAAGTTTGGTAGCAGTTAATTCTGTTATCCGACCGATAATTTTAGGACAAATAGCCAGTCAATTTGCTTTACATTTTGCTAAATATCAAGTAGCAAAAGAAGCCTTAATCACAGGAGGCGCAACCGCAGCAACTCAATTTCAAAATTATGTTGCTATTCAAACAGCAAACCGAGGAATGGCGGTTACTGCGACAAAATATGGCGTAACTCGCAGTGTATTTTCTTTCCTGGGGCCGTTATTATGGACGTGGTTAGTTGCTGACTTAGGATGGCGAGCAATTTCTACTAATTATGCCCGGATTATTCCCACCATATTTACTTTAGCACAAATTCGTTTAACCCGTTCAGATTGGGCTTATTCTTAATACTGATTTAAGGTTTTTTGACTGATTTTAACCCATGCAATCAATACTTTTACCCCACCCAGAACGACGGTTACATTTACCTTGGAATTGTTTACAATGGGGGGTATTTTTATTACCTATTTTACCAATATTTGGCAGCATTTCTATTTTTTTAGGAATGATTCTCAGTTATAGACATCAGTTCAAATCAATTCGGAAAAATCCCGTTAACCAAGGGTTAGCTATTTTAAGTATTTTATTAGTTATTATTTCTATTTTAGCGAATAATTCCCTGGAGTCTTTTCTGGGTTTATTTAATTTTATTCCCTATTTTATTATGTTTGCGGGGTTAAGTGAAATTATCCAAACCCCTAGTCAATTGCGACAGTTATCGTGGTTAATGATATTTGGTGCTATTCCCGTGATAATTTTGGGACTAGGACAACAGTATTTAAGCTGGTCGGGAATTGATATTTTACAGGGAATTTTAGGTTGGAGTTTACAACTAAATGGTAACCCGGTGGGTCGAATGTCATCGGTATTTATGTATGCTAATATTTTGGCAGCATATTTAATAATTATTTTCACATTAACCCTAGGATTATTAATTGAAGAATGGCAAAATAAAGCCGAGAATAATGATGGTTATATTCTGAATAAAAACCAGAAAATAACACTATTAATTATTACACTATTGTTAACAGCAATTGACTTAATTTTAACTAATTCTCGTAATGCTTGGGGATTAGCAGTTTTATCAAGTTTAGCTTATGCTTTATATTTAGGATGGTGGTGGTTAATCTTATTAGTGACTACGGGAGTAACGGCCGTTTTAGGGTCAGCTTTTGCACCTTCTCCGATTAAAGACGGGTTAAGAATGATTATCCCCGCTTATTTTTGGCAAAGAATTACCGATGAAAATTTTGTGCGTCCGGTAGAAACTCTAAGAATTACCCAATGGAAATTTGCCTTAAATTTAGCCCAAACTCGACCTTTAACCGGATGGGGATTAAGAAATTTTACGCCCTTATATGAAGCTAAAATGAACGTTTGGTTAGGTCATCCCCATAATTTATTTTTAATGATGTTTGCTGAAATTGGAATCCCCACAGCACTATTTTTTATGGTAATAATATGTTGGATTTTAAGTCAAGGATTTTTATTGTTAACAAATAGCTTAACTAATCCTTCAGAGCGATTAGTTTATTATAGCTATTTAATCACATTTTTAGGATTAATTTTGTTTAACTGTTTTGATGTCAGTTTATTTGATTTTAGAGTAAATACCTTGAGTTGGATAATTTTATCAGGAATTTGGGGAGTTGTTGATAATACTATTGGTAATTCCACTAAAAACAGTTATAATTGAATCATCTTTTAATAGTCCCCAAAAGGGTAACTTTTATGGTGGAAATATTAACTCTGAATTTACCCTCTATTCACACTTTAACCGATGAACAATTTTTTGAACAATGAAAGAATATCAACAAAATGGGGTAGGATTAGGATGGCTAATTGATCCCATTCAAAAAAAAGTAGAAATATATCGAATCAATCAACCTGTTGAAATCCTACAAAACCATGCTCAATTATCAGGAGAAAATATTTTAAAGGGTTTTATTTTAGACTTAAATCCTATTTTTAATCTTAACAATTAAACCCTATAAAATTCGATCATATAGCAACCGCTTAACTTACACAAATTCCGAACACGGATTTAACGGATTAATGGGATTTACACGGATTTTAAGATCGGGGTTTTACCTAAAGTTTTTCCAACAAAACTGTCTTAATTTTTCACTTCCTATAAGCTTCTATTTCTGTGGCTATTTCCTCCTCGGTTATATCTCCAATCCCAGGGATAGATTGAGTTTTATTAACTCATGAAGACAGAGGAAGTTCAATGATAAATTCTGTTCCAGTTCCCACCAATGACCGACAGATAATTTTGCCTTGATGCCGATCTTCAATGATTTGACGACTCACCGATAAACCAATCCCACTGCCTTGTAATACAGGTTTTGTAATTAATAAATCCTCAAAAATTGCATTTTGAACGTCATCAGATATTCCTAAACTATTATCTTGAATTGATAAAAGTACAGAATCTTGGTTTAAGTCGGTTTTAATAGTAATTGTAGGTTTAAATTCAGGATCGCCAGGGTGAGCTTCTGCTTTTTTATCTAGGGAATTAATCCCATAATTAATTAAATAAGATATAGCTTGATTAAAATGCCCTGGGTAACAATTAATTTCAGGAATATTCCCATAATTTTTAACAACTTCAATCGGAGACCTAATTTTAGTGCCTTTGCAGCGACTTTTTAACATTAATAACACACTATTAATGCCATCATGAATATTAAATAACACTTGGCGATCGCCTTCAAATCTTCCAAATGTCCGTAAAGAATTACTAATTTGATGTAACCGTTCTGCCCCATTTTCCATCGCAGATAACAATTTCGGCACATCTTCGATTAAATATTCTAAATCAATAGAATCAATTTCATCGGTGATTTCATCCACCGGATTAGGATAATGTTCTTGATATAATTCAATTAAATTCAATAAATCCTTAACATAATCTTTAATATAAGTAATATTTCCAGCAATACACCCCAAGGGATTATTAATTTCATGAACAACACTTGAAACTAAATGACTCAAGGTTGCTGTTTTTTCCTGTTGTACTAATTGTAAAATCTCCGTGGCATTCAGTTGGTTTTCAGACGGATTTGTTGAACTCATACTTAATTTCTCCGTATAATTAGTTATCAGTCAAGAAAAAAATTGATCGGTTAACTACTAACTTGTAGAGACGTACCATGGCACGCCTCTACAATGATCAATGATAACTAATTAGGGTGCTAACGCATTGCCGCGTAATAAACTCGCTAGGGTTTTGGCGGTAATTTTCATCTGTGTTAAAGGGTTAGCCGGAACAACGGTTTTGTACAAATAGCTATCAAAAGTTAACTTCTGCACATCCTTATCCGAACACATCTCCACAAAGGCTTCACGGGTCGCATCCGTCCGATAAAAGACTCGTTGCAGAATATCTAACACCAGATAAGTAATCCCATATTTCTTATCCCAGAGTCTAATATAGTCCTTCAGATCCGCTTCCGTCGGAATGCGTTGACCGCCATTACTGCGTTCCACAATAGTTTCCGCACACATCCGGCCAGACTTAGCGGCGAAATAGATGCCTTCTCCAGAGGACTTGGTAACTGTCCCGGCGGCATCTCCGACTAAAGCCACTCGTCCCACAACCCGACGGGGACGGGGATGTTCGGGAATGGGGTGAGCCTCCACCTTAATAATCTTACCGCCTTCGATCCGGTGAGCAGCCCGGGCGCGAATTCCCGCTTGCAATTGTTTGATCATGGCTTGGTTGGGTTTCATTGTCCCCGTGCCCACAGCAACGTGATCATGTTTGGGGAATACCCAAGCGTAGAAGTCGGGGGAAACATCGTTACCGACGTACATTTCCGCCAGATCTTCGTAATAGGCCATTTTATCTTCGGGAATCCGAATGCGCTCTTGGAAAGCGATCGCATAATTATAATCCCCAGCATCAATGGCTTTAGCAATGCGGGAGTTAGCCCCATCCGCCCCAATGACTACATCCACCTCTAGGGTTTTCGGTGTACCCACTCCACCCTCAGCCGTGCTGTGATCATGGTAATGGAGCACATAAGGTGCGGAATTAGTTTGAGGAATTTTTAATTGATGAACAGTACCATTTATTAAAATCGCCCCCAGAGAGACAGCGCGATCACGCATAAAACCATCGAGAATTTCCCGACGGCACATTCCAATATATTCGTCTTCTTTTTGAATGAAGATATCAACCTCACGGTTTGAGGGAGAGATCATTTTCATCTTTCTCACCCGCCGATCAATGACGTAAGCCGGTAAGTCAAACTCACTGATCATACAAAGCGGGATCGCCCCACCACAGGGTTTGGCGTTATCCAGCTTGCGTTCAAACAGGTAGGTTTCAATACCTGCTTTAACTAGCGTCTCGGCCGCGGAAGCACCCGCAGGGCCAGAACCAACAACAGCAACCCGTAGTGTCAACGGTCTTCCCCCAATCTATCTTGTCTTTTTATTCATGAGTGATGGTATCACAAACCCCCACCTGGAAACCATTTTTCCCTCGGTAGTTGTGACGCTTTGCAATACAGCTTAATATTTTGTAATAAATTATTACCCATGCGACAAGGTTTTACCCCGCAGCAACGACGGTATTTCCCACCACTTCACCCTGTAACATTCGTCCGGCTGCTTCCAATAATTGTTCCTCCAAATAAGGCTTCGTAAAGTAACCTCTCGCTCCCAAATTAAAAGCCATTTGACGGTGACGATCCGCACCGCGAGACGTTAACATCGCAATAGGTAAATTCGTTAGTGCCGGATCTTTTTGCATCCGAGATAATAATTCCAGCCCATCCATCCGGGGCATTTCAATATCGCAGAAGACAATATCGCAGGGTAAACCCGATTTTAGTTTTTCCCAAGCTTCCTTACCATCCCGGGCTTCTTCGACTCGATAACCGGATTTTTCAAAAGTAAGCGAGAGCAGCGATCGCACCGTAATCGAATCATCCACAATTAATACCGTCGGTTCCGACTTCTGAACCACAGGTTCAGCCGTGGCACTGCCCATTTGCCAAATTTTGCCCGAAGCATCCCGACGAATCCGACCCATGGCCAAATCAATCAGTTCTAGGACATCGGCGATCGCTACAATTTGACCATCCCCTAACACCGTCGCCCCAGCAATCCCAATCGGTTTCGGCACTGGCCCTTCCAAGGGTTTGATCACGATTTCCTGTTCAATCAACACTTGATCCACCTGTACCGCCAAATAACTATTAGAAGACCGCAGGATAATCACCGAAATCATGTCTTCTTCAGTGCTGGCACCATAGACATTCCCCCGACCCAAATGGCGATGATAGGTCAACAGTTCCCGCAAATGACGCAGGGGCAAAATTGTACCCCGCCATTCCAACACCTTACTTCCATCGGACTCGACGCGGATTTGTTCCCGAGGAACGTCAATCATATCTTCTACCCCGTCCATCGGGAAAGCAATCCGAACCCGATCGCTCACACAGCACAACGCCCGAGAAATACTCATATTCAAGGGTAAACGAATCGTGAACGTCGTCCCGCGTCCCAAGTTAGAATCCGTTGTAATCACGCCCCGAATATCGGTTAAACTGGTTCGCACCACATCCATCCCCACCCCTCGACCCGCGAATTCATCCGCCACATCCTTGGTACTAAAGTTGGGTAGGAATAACAGATCATAAATTTCTGGGTTACTCATACTTTCAGCATCCTCGGCGGTAATGATGCCTTTCTGAATGGCTTTATCTTTAACCCGATTCACGTCAATACCGCCCCCATCATCGGAAACCGCAATAATCGTTTGGTTTCCTTGGTGAAATACCCGAATCGAGATCCGACCCACGGCAGATTTCCCCGCCGCCGTCCGCACATCCGCCGGTTCAATCCCGTGGGTAATGGCATTATTAACTAAATGAATCAAGGGGTCATGGAGCTTACCCAATAACATTTTGTCAATTAAGGTATCTCGACCATCAACAAATAACTCCGCCTGTTTCCCACACTTAATTGAAATATCCCGCACCGGGCGTTTCAGGGCATCCGCCTCACTGCCAAAGGGTTCCATCCGGGCGCGATTTAGGCCTTCTTGCAAGGCTGTTGTAATCCGTCGCAACTCCCGAGTTACTTGGTCGGCTTCTTCGACTAAAAATCCAATATCTGCACTCGACTCCCGTACCCGCACAATTAACTCAATAATCTCTTGGGACAGGGTATGGAAGGGCGTAAACCGATCCAGTTCTGTTGAGTCCAAATCATTATTGGGATCATCATCATGAATCGAGGCACTGTCAGAAAACCAAAAGGGTTTGCGACGATGGGACAGTAAGGAAATTTCCAAGAGCGATCGCTCATAGAAATCCTGCATCCGTTGACCCACATCTCCTAACAAAGAAACCTGATGCAGCAAGTTATCTAAAAACTGTCGCATCCGTTCTTGGTCTTGTTCCAAACTATTCCGGTTAACTACCAGTTCCCCCATCAAGTTACTAAGGCCATCAAGTTGTTTGACCGGAACCTTAACAATTTGTTCAGTAATGGGTTTGGCAAACGTCCCCCTAGGAGGAGTTGTGGAACGAGATCGAGGAGGAGCATCTTCAATTAATCGGATTAAATCATTAAATTCCGAATCCTCCTCCGAAAGTTGTGATTCTGTATTTACGGCTTTGCGGGCGGTCTGAGACTTAATATTTTTAGGAGGATTAGGTGTTAGGGGTTCAGCCACGGGGGTATGGAGCAGTTCATCTAAATCCAAGAAATCCTCATCGTTCTCTGTTCCCTGTTCTCGTTCGACAAGCTCACGACGCAGCCTGTTCCCTGTTCCCTGTTCCTCTGATTGACTCTCTGCCCCTCCTAAATTGAGTAAGGCATCCAAACTGGCAAAATCATCCTCCGGCAGTTCTAGGGTGGTCTGCACCGTGGCTACTGGTTCTAATTTTGGGGACGTTTTGGGGAGTTCAGGGGTACTTGGCTGATCCCAGACCATATCTGGGGCTTCTTCGAGTTCCCCTTGTAAAAGTTCTTCAAACCAATCTTCCTGGGCATTGATCTGACCCGATGTGCTGCTGTCGCTTTCTTGACTGGTTTGAATTTGGGGGTCAAACCGATCGAATAGATCATCTAAATTTTCTGCATCTTCCAATAACTCCTTAATTTGAGTCGGGGAAAGGTCGGCAGAACGGGCAGATGGCATCCCCTCTTGGGGATTAATTAACAACTCATCGAATAAATCCCCAAAACTATCTACAAGGTCATGCTGTTTGGTTTCTACCGATGTCGGCTTGGTTGTGGTTCCCGTTTCTGAGATGGCGGAGTCCCCATCACTAAGGTGATCAAAGAAACTTGCCAGATCATCATCGGCTCCAGAAGTCACTAAACCTGGATTTTGTTGGGTTTTCCCTGGTTGAATTTGGGGTATATGGCTCGACGTTTCTGGCCGATTGAACTCAGGTTTTTCGTCTCCCAACAAATCAAAAAAGTCCCCTGACATTGATTCTGTTTCGGTTGCCAAGGATGGGGACGTTGACGTGGGGACTTCTTCATTCACCTCATTTTCCCATTGATCTAAACCTTCAAATAAGTCTCTGAGACTGTTATATTCTTCGGTAGTAATTTCTGGGCCATTCTGTAAACGGGGTGGGGTATTACTAGGGTTTGTTGCTGAATCTGACCAGTTCACATCGGAGAAAGAGTTATTCGGTGTTGCGGATTTAGGGGGTTTCTTCTTACCATTCTCCGGTTTCGATTGACCCGGTTTTGTGGCTGTCTCCGTCGTAGTTTTAGAGGGTTTAGATTGACTTGGAAATGTTTTAGATGCGGACGTGGATGGAGGCGACGATTTAGTTTTTTTATCTGTTTTTGCAGAGATAACCGTTTTAGGCAAAAGTTTTGTAATTCCTTCTGTTACAACAATTTCTCCCTCTCGATTCACTAAAACCAGTTCTTGGGCTTCTTTAATTGATTTAATCACTATCGGTGCTAGACTCCGATAGTGATTATCAGGATTGGCAATCACTTTTTCTAGGATCTCGATAAACTTAACCCAATTGGGCAACTCAAAGAGTTCCCCAGCCCGAGCTAAACTCCGACAGGTTTCGATTAACCCTTGACGAGTTTTTTGGGTTTCTGACTGTTTGAACTGTTGCAACATTTCCCTCAGACGTTCGGGAATATCACTACGAAATACCAAATCCTTCGCACTACTAGGAGATTCTTTAGATATAACGGTCGTAGGAATAGGGCGATTAGATACAGAGGACGGGGCTCCGGTTTCCACTTCGGGCGATCGCTTTGTCCCCTGTTGTTGAACCACTTTTATATGATAATTTAAAGCTTCAAAAACAGGCTCGACATCCTTCAAAATAGCACTGGCTGCTTCTTCCGTTAAGCCATAGGGCCCTGATAACTGATCAATTAAGGCTTGTAATGTATCAAAAACCTGTAAAAATAATGATTCTAATTGTTGATCAATAAATTGAGTCGGAAGACGGTTTTCTTTAAGAATTTTAAAACTATCTTCTAAACGGTGAGCCGTTTGTTGAATGCTATTAAGTCCCAACATCGCCGCCCCACCCTTGACCGAGTGAGCCGCTCGGAAAACTTCATTGAGCAATTCTGGATCTTCAATCGTCGCTTGCAGATTGAGCAATCCCTGTTCAATCGTATTGAGGTGGTCTTTCGCCTCCTCAATAAAATAGCCCATAATCCGTTGTTGCTGTTCGAGTTGCATATCAGTAATCAGTTATCAGTTATCAGTTATCAGTTATCAGTCATCAGTTAGTTATTAGTCATTAGTTATCAAAACCGCTTCCCCTGCTCCCTAAGCTTTCTCCGAGGAATCGACACGGAAGCGTTCTACCGATGTCAGCAAGTCTCGTGCCACACCCACGAGTTTAGTTAAGGCACTGGATACCTTTTGGGCTTCAGTGGAAGTTTCTTGGGCACTATGTTCCACCGCTCGCATCACCTGGGCGACGGCGCGGGCAGTTTCATTCTGTTCAACGGTATCCGCCGTAATCGAACGGACGAGAACATCAATCCGGTTGGTCACTTGAATAATGTCATCGAGTGCTCGTTTAGCTTGTTCCGCGAGGCGAGTCCCCTCAATCACTTGTTGATGACCTTGGGACATCGCCATCATCACCGTATTGGTTTGGCTTTGAATTTGCATCACGATTTGTTCGATATCCTTTAAGGATTTAGCCGACTTATCTGCCAACTGTCGGACTTCATCCGCAACAATCGCAAATCCCTTACCCGCTTCTCCTGCCCTAGCTGCCTCAATACTAGCGTTTAAAGCCAGTAAGTTAGTTCGGGAGGCAATTTGAGAAATAAGCCCGACAATTTTAGAAATTTCCTGAGAAGATTCCCCCAAACGCTTGACTTCTCGGCTAGTTTCTGCTACGGTTTCTCGAATTTTCAGAATCCCCGCCACGGTCATTTGTACCGCTTCCCCCAAATCCGGGCTTAGGGTGGTTACAGCCGATGCAGCGTAGGCAGTATTAAAAATCTCATCATCCTGAATCGCTGAACTATCACTATCGAGGGTGCTATTGTTGGTGGTATTACCAAATTTACTATCTACGCTGCTGAAATCTGAATCAACGTACAGGTCATTATCCCCACTGTCGGTGATGACAAAATCCCCAATATCATCAAATTCTTCAAAATCCTCTAAGAAATCATTGGGGGTCTGAGCCACCACCTTGCCATTTTGGGAACGGCCATTGGTATCATTGGCCTCAACCGTGACATCAAAGGAATTTCCAAAGGTATCTTCATCGGGATCGAGATCAAAACTATTGGGAATATCTGCCGAATCAAAAACCAGATCATCTGGTTCTTCATCTTCTTCCGCATCAGCATAATTGGAACTGAAAGCACCATTCACACTCCTTGAGGGGCCAGAGTCGTCGGGATCGGACAAGTAGGAATCATTGACCGCATTATTATTGGTTAATAGTGTTTCTTCTTCGTTGCTTTCTTCAGCATCCAGAACCTTATAGTTAGCCTTCATATTAGTAGTGTTCGGGGGTAGAGAAACAGAATCATCGGCATCATTAACGAAGAGTTCATCTGAAAAACTAAAAGCTGAATCTAAATCAGGGTCAAATTCATCTTCCTGAAAGGGTGAAGTTTCCTTGACCGAGACGAAACCATTTTGGGGTGGGTGTTCATCTGGTGACAACGATCCATCTGAATCGGCTGCATCTTCTAAAGGGGCAAAAATATCGTCAAGTTCTGCCTCAAAACTTGAGGAAGCTGTACCCACGGCACGGGATGGGCTAGAGGACTCATGATTAGCACCGTTGAGTTCTCTTTGATCTGCCGGATGAGATTCATAGGCCTCTGGATTGTTTAAGCCCCCCAATTCATCGTCATCGAAGCTATCGAATTCGAGGAATTGAGTCGGTTGAGATAAATAATCCGGGGATGACCCATTCAGAGTTTCCGGTGAGTGGACTGAATCCGATTCGTCTTCGGGGTTTTCGGTTGGGGAATCGAGCCAATCTAACTCATCCTCGGGAGAGAATAAATCCCCACTTAACTGTTCAATATCACTGGTGCTAGATTCATCGGTGGCAAAGTTTGGCACCGACAGGGATTCATCTTCTTCCAGTGTAAACGGATCGGCTTCTAATTCAGTGAAAGAATTTTCCGGGTCTAGGGGGTTTAAAATTTCTGTGCCTTCCTCTAAGTCGCCCCCCGAAGCAAAAGGATTATCTTCGGTGAAACTTAGGGGAGATTGACTACCATTGGATTTTACATAATCGGGTTCATCCTCTAAATTATTGAACCCCAAACCGATGGAAGCATTCAGATCAGAAGTGGATAAATCCAAGTCAGCATCGTCTAAGTCTTGGAAATCAAAGTTATCATCCTGCAAATCATTAAAGGCGACATACTGCTCACGGGCGACATCATACTGTTGCAACCCGTAGCCATAGATATGACCACAGAGAAGACGGGCAGATGGATCTTCTGGATAATCTTCTACCAGTTGATAAACCAGCGCCGCCGCCTGTTCATAATTCCCCTGACAGTATGCTTCCTCGGTTTGCTGATACTCTTGTAGGAAGTCTGTGCTTGTTGCCATGAGCGATTCCCCTTTTGACTTTCAAGTTTAGTTTTGCTCGTGCTTAATAGTTAAGATTTCGATGTAGAAACACGGATTATAAGGATGTAATCCGGTCTGTAGTAGATTTTCTAATAATCCCTACCCTGGGCTGGGTGAGTGAGGATTGGAGATTTAACATTAGGATGACAAAACCTCTGGTGGGGGTTTTGGGTTTCCCAAGTTAAAAGCTTTAGCTTAAACAGTTTTATAATCAATTGATAGTCGGTTTCCTCAATGGTTATGGGATAAACCCGATTGATGGCTGGTCACGTTGCCCAACGAGCCGATCGCAGAATTGCAATTTGGTCTAAAAGTCGCAGGACGCTGCCTTCAGTTCCAACTTGCCACTCTCCTTTGATAAAAGGAGTCATACTATCACTGACTTGGGTGGGCATTTGCATTTTATCAGGGTCAAGCCATGCCATGTCATTGACTTCATCAACAGCTAATCCTAATATAATGTCTTGATCTTCAACGGCAATAACATGGATCTCTGTTCGATCCGTATTTAAGGGGGTTGCATCCCCTAAAAATTGCCCTAAATCAGCGACCCAAATCACTCGACCCCTGAGATTGAAGGTTCCCAGCAACAGGGGGGAAACATTAGGAATCGGGGTCATCCGATCTGGCGATTGAAAGAGTACCTCCCGAATCCCGATGGCGGGAATGGCAAATTCATTCCGTGAAGGGACGAAAAAGCGAAGATGGGGTTCGCCTTCGGGGGTTGCCAGTTCTTGAAATTCTGGACTGTCTGTTCCTTGCCCGGTTAAAAAATCAGAATTCCCAACCATGGTTATTTTTCACCTATTATCTAAGTAACTGTTTAACGGTTCCGATGAGTTCACTGGGTTGAAAGGGTTTAGCAATATAAGCATCTGCCCCCTGTTTCATCCCCCAATAGCGGTCAAATTCTTCCCCCTTAGAAGAACACATGACAATGGCAATATCTCGGGTTTTGGGATCGGATTTTAGGCGACGACAGAGTTCATAGCCGTTCATCCTGGGCATAACAATATCTAGCACCATTAAATCGGGGGGGTTTTTTTGCACTTCTTCAAGTGCTTCCACACCGTCGGTGGCGATACTGACTTGTAACCCATTTTCCTTGAGAAGACCACAAATCATCTCCCGTTGAGTGACACTATCTTCGACAACCATAACTGTATTCATTTTTCTTCTCCATTAGAAACTCCCAAATTACCTGTAGTCAGGTTGGCGGTTTGAGTCCAAGTGGAACGAGGTTTATGCTGCATTACAAATTTATCGTAGAGTGTAAGAAAACCTAAGTATCTCAAAAGATGTGATTCTATTTCGATTATACGTCAATAGTACGGGAGCTTGATAGCCGAATAGGTAACAGGGAATAGGTAACAGGTAACAGGGAACACCAGATAATACTTCTGGCTGTTTCATATCAGCATTAAAATGTTACAACCTATTTAGGATTGCTATATTAGGTCAAAGGGTTTCTAACTCTGTCATAAATTCATCTTCTAAATCTGTATTAATAGAAGCATCTATTGTTTTTCCTGGCCCAATATAGGTTTCGACTAATGTTAATAATTCGGCATCTCCAAAGGGTTTTGTTAAATAATTTGTTGCCCTGACCATACGAGCTTTGAGTCGATCAATAAATCCATCAATTCCTGTTAACATAACAATCGGAGTTTGACGGAAAGCGGTAGAATTTCTTAACATGGCACAGATTTCATACCCATTTAATTCGGGCATGGCAATATCACAAAGAATTAAATCGGGTTTAAGCTGAAAAACTAAACTCAATGCTTTTAAAGGGTTGCCAATTGCTGTGGCTTCATAGCCTTGTTCTCTTAAAATAATTTCAACGCTTTCTCGAATTACTAGATCATCATCAATACAAACAATTCTCGGAGTTCTAGTCCTATCAGTAAAAGGTTCTGGCTCGTTAAAAACGTTTTCAGGATGGAGAGCCAACAATTGTACAAGTCCCTGTTGTACAAAGGGATAAATAGCCTTTGCCACCGTGACAATATCTCGGTGTAAGTAACGGGATATTTGACGAATTGAGGTTTGACCATCCGCCCAATGATTCAGGCTTTCAAACACTTTAGGTCGGACTGTTTTTTGTAATTTTGACTGATCGGTAATCAAAGGACATTGGTTTGGGGAAGTAATATGGGGATGGAATTTTTTCCATTCTTGAACTTGTTTGAAAGTATTGGCTAATAAGGGACTAATTTCTAAGGTGGTTAACTGGGGTGCTAATCCCGATCCCATTTCAAAAATAAAAGCACCTTGATGTAAACTTAGCAAATCAAATAGGGTTTCTTGAACCATACAATGAATAATATTACGGGCAATTTCTGGGGTAATCACTTGATTTTCTAACAACGCCCATAAATATCCGTATTCCGGTGCATTGACCGATGTGATCGAAGGAATTTCCAACTCCGAAAGGACGGTTTCAGCTTGATAGCGCCGTAAATAATCCCGTAATCTCTGGAGACTGCCTTCGCTTTGGCCGGCATAGATAATTCGACCATTCCAAGAAAAAACCAGCCAACACTGTCCCGTGAGACGAATGGGATGGCGTTCCATTTCCATCGTCGTCTGGGATGAACTGTAAGCTTCTACCATGAGTTCCCCTGTCCTCTGGCCAAGCTCAATCAGTTGTAAAATACTACGAATATCAATTTCGTTTAAAGAGCCTTGCATTTAGCAAGTTGCCTCCTGCAAATCAGTTTCAGTTTATATATAGCAGGGAATATTCCCCTGGGACATCCAAACAGCTTTTAGCCAAGATTCCACGGCTAGTTATCTTTCGGTTGAAGTCATAGAGCGAAGATGCTCCCGGTGCTGTCGTAAAGCCGATGGGCTGTCAGAAGACAGAACTCACATTGAGCATACCAGTTGCAAGTAACTTATGGTCAATCAGTGCAAAAATTTGCGAAATATTTAGGTAGGGAATCTAGTGAAAAGCTCCTTGAGATGTTAACTTTTATAAACCCCCTGTAGAAACCAATTGCGATTCTGACCGGGTAAACTGTCCATCCATCAGGATTTTCCAGCAAAATGCAAGCAGCGATCAATCCCACCCTAGCTAATTTGTCTATTGTGCCCCAACGTCAGCCTCTGAAAGTCGTGGTGTTAGGAGATAGTCTCGTCTATGGATTTGGTGATCCTGAAGGGGGCGGCTGGGTGGAACGACTGCGGCGTCAATGGATGTCACCGGAGAGCGTTGGCCCGATTCTCTACAATTTGGGGGTACGGGGAAATCGGGTGATTCAAGTTTGCGATCGCCTTGACCAAGAATTGCGCCATCGCGGAGAATTACGCAACCGTTTACCGGATGTGAGTATTTTTTCTGTGGGATTAAATGATTCGGCGCGGGTACAATCGTTTCAAGGTCGCAATTACACGGAATTTGATCATTTTGAAACTACCCTAAATCATTTATTAGATCAAGCTGAAAAAATGTGTCAGGTTGTGTTTGTGGGAATGGTTCCAGTTGATGAAAGTAAAATGCCCTTTCAGGGCTGTTTATATTATACTTTAGCCGATCAATTTCGCTACAAAGATGCCACTCGTCTCGCCTGTTTAGATCGCAATATTCCCTATTTAGATTTATTAGAAATTTGGACAGATCGAGGGGAACATTGGTGGAAATCTCGGTTATGTTCTGATGGTTTACACCCCAATGTTGCTGGATATGAGGCGTTGTTACAGGACATTCAACACTGGGAACCTATCCAGAAATTAGCCGATTAATCCAAGGAATCGAGGGATAAACTCTTTCCCCCAGATCCGGCGTTCCCTCCCGCCCTAGCCCCCCGTGCACGGAGGTTTGGGGGGCTGTTCCCAGATCCGGCGTTCCCTATAAATTCCGAATCACCCGACAAGGATTCCCGGCTGCTAGAACTCTAGGAGGAATATTATCAACCACCACACTTCCTGCGCCAATGGTGGTATTATCACCAATTTCTACGCCTGGACAGATAATTGCACCGCCGCCAATCCAAACATTATCACCTATTTTAATCGGTGCTGCTAATTCTTTTCCGGTTAGGCGTAATGCGGGATCAATTGGATGATAGGCGGCATAAATTTGAACGTTAGGCGCTAATAAAACATTATCCCCAATTTCAACATAATTGCAGTCTAAGATAATACAGTTAAAGTTCATGTAAACATTATTCCCCAGTTTAATATAACAGCCATAATCACAATAAAATGGGGGAGTGATGAACAGATTATTTCCGATTTTATCGAATAATTCCAAGAGAATTAATTGACGAGTTTCTAACTCATCTTCTGTGGTACTATTATATAAACGAGTGAGTTTGGAAGCACGTTTCCGTCCTAAAACTAACTCTGGATCGTTGCCGAGATATAATTCTCCCGCCAGCATTTTTTCCTGTTCTGTTTGAGGTTTATTGTCCATACTAATCAGCATTAATCCAACGAAATACAGAAGCGATCGCCCGGTTGACAAAACTATTGGGTTTCTCCTCAATAATTTTGCGTTGAGCTTGATCTCGTTCTAGTTCTAATTTAGCAATTAATCGTTCTCCTTTTTGTTCACGAATCAAAGCGACTAAATAATCATGGGTAAGTTGATATCGATCATCGGGGATATATCGAGGTATCCCTGGATATTTTCAAGGATACCCGTTTAAAGATTAAACCTTGTGGTTGGCTGACTTAGCAATTTTCCCGGTTTATTGTAAACATTTATTATGAGCCGCTTCGAGGGTTTTTACATAGTCTGAATCTTTTCCGTATAATCCCGTTAAAATATTAACTGTTTCTTCGACTAAGATCAAGGAATTTACCGTATTAATCCAAGACATATCTCCGGCGGGGAGAATCATTCCATAAAATTCACAGGTTAAGGGTTCTTTGGGAATTAAAGCGTAATCTTGAGGTTTTATTTCTGGATTTCTGAGCACTTCTCCAATTAATAATAATCCATCACTAGCGAAGGCATTTAAACGACCTTGAACTACATCTTCGGCGGCATTTTTTCGACCATCAACTCCTGGGTATTCTACAACTTTTGCTAAGGAATAGCGACTGCTAATAAACTGTTGGGTTAAGGATGCAGGTAAAACTCCAATGGAAATAGCTTCTAAAGCTCCCGATGGTTGAATATAAGATTGATTATCCGGTCTAACTAATAAGTGAACTCCCGTGGCTAAAAACCGATCAGAATAAGTAATACCTGGTTCTGGATTCCTCAAAATTGTATTAGGGCCACATTCTAAATGAACTTTTCCTTCCCTGACTAATTGTTCGCGATTTTGTAAATTTGAAGGAATTAATTGTACCTCTATGGGTTTACTTAATTTTAACTGTTTTTGCAATCTTTCTCCTAATAAATCCATTAATTCAATACAATATCCTTCCCACTTTCCATCGGATGTAACAAATCCTAATGGGGGTGCATCTTGTCGGACTCCTGCTTTTAAAACTCCGGTTCTTTTAATGTCTTCTAAAACGGTTCCCGCAAAACTTTGTAAAGGGAAAAGTACCGATAAAATCAGACTTAATGTAATAGTCGCAAGTTTGGTTTTCATGTTATGATCAGGGTGATAAACACAGTAATCGAGTCTAGCTTACCGCAAAAAGCCGGGGGCAGACCAAACTAATTTTAGGTTTGTAAAGGTTATTGAGTTGGCAAGGGACAGGGAAAACGGTAATATTTTTTAATCCCAATAGAGTAGTAACAGAATATGGATTACGATTTAGTGATTATTGGTGCGGGAGTGGGCGGACATGGTGCTGCTATCCACGCCGTCGGTTGTGGCTTGAAAACCGCAATTATTGAGGCGGCGGACATGGGGGGAACTTGTGTTAACCGAGGCTGTATTCCCTCTAAAGCGTTATTAGCGGCGTCGGGACGGGTCAGAGAATTACATAATACCCATCACTTAAAAAATTTAGGGATTCAGTTAGGACAAGTCAGTTTTGATCGTGAACAAATTGCTAACCATGCTGATAATATTGTCACTAAACTTCGGGGTGACTTGACTAATAGTTTGAAGCGGTTAGGGGTTGATGTAATTCAAGGTTGGGGTAAAATTGCCGGGGCGAATAAAGTTACCGTTGAAACTACTAACGGAGAAAAAACAATTACCGCTAAAGATATTATTTTAGCACCGGGTTCTGTGCCTTTTGTTCCCCCAGGAATTACGATTGATCATCAAACAGTTTTTACCAGTGATGATGCGGTTAAATTAGCATCCCTACCCCAATGGATTGCGATTATTGGAAGTGGCTATATCGGATTAGAATTTTCTGATATTTATACGGCTTTAGGTTGTGAAGTTACCATGATTGAAGCCTTAGATCAATTAATGCCAACTTTTGATCCTGATATTGCTAAATTAGCTCAACGGGTTTTAATTAATCCCAGGGATATTGAAACTAAAGTCGGAAAATTAGCCTTAAAAGTAACGCCTGGTTCTCCGGTTATTATTGAGTTAGCCGATACCAAAACTAAAGAAGTAGAAGAAGTACTAGAAGTGGATGCTTGTTTGGTTGCTACCGGGCGGATTCCGGTGAGTAAAAATTTAGGTTTAGAATCGGTGAATGTTGAACCTATTCGGGGCGGTTTTATTCCTACAAATGATCATTTAGAGGTATTGTCTGGAGGCGAACCTGTTCCCCATTTATGGGCGATTGGAGATGCGACGGGTAAAATGATGTTAGCCCATACCGCATCCGCCCAGGGAGTAGCCGTTGTAGAGACTATTTGCGGACGTCCTCGCGCCGTAGATTATCGTAGTATTCCGGCGGCTGCTTTTACCCATCCTGAAATTAGTTATGTGGGTTTAACTGAACCTGCTGCAAAGGAATTAGGACAAACAGAAGGGTTTGAAATTGCAACGGTAAAAACCTATTTTAAGGGTAATTCTAAAGCAATTGCGGAGGGAGAAACCGAAGGTATGGCTAAAGTGATTTATCGGAAAGATACGGGGGAAATTTTAGGAGTTCATATCTTTGGTCTTCATGCTTCTGATTTAATTCAAGAAGCGGCAAATGCTATGTATCACCGTCAATCTGTCCATGATTTAGTCTTCTCAGTTCATACCCATCCTACCCTTTCAGAAGTGCTTGATGAAGCCTACAAACGGGCTGTTTTTAGTGTGGGGGGTCATTAGATCTAATATTCGTCAATCCGTCTTTTTAAGCCCTTCAAGGCTGTTTAATTATTCCTTGTAAATGTATGACCCAACCCCCAAACCCATCAGTTGTAAGGTAAGGGGGAGAGGTCACACCAGTTAGGGCTGTATTTCTGAAGTTAATGAAAACTTTTAATTAAACTGATTTTAAATTTAAAAAATCAGATACAGTGATCACAGGTTTTTCTCGAAATGGGTTTAAAATCAATAAATCGGCATCTCCAGTTATAAGACAATCAGCTTGACCATTAACAGCTAATTCCAAATATTTATTATCCTTGGGATCACGGCATTCTTGAATTTTTTCTGTTATTTCCATAACCAGAATAACTGTATCTAAAAAATCTCCTAAAAACTTGCTTCGATCTTCCGAAGAAATATATCGATCAAATTTTGGTCGTGCTAAAACTTGTTCTAATTCCGCCCAAATTTCAGGAGACATTAAAATACTTCCTGAATCTTGAGCTTTACGGATAGCTAAATCTGGCTTACTTTGAGGGATTAAAACTGCACTGATAATAATATTCGCATCAAAAACAAACAGTTTATCCTTCATGATCTTTTAATATATCTTCTAAAATCTCAGGACTTAATCCTTTCGCAACGGCTTTTTGACCGATTTCACTCATCGTTTGTCGCAATTTATTAATAGCCATTTTTCGAGATATCGTTTGACTTTTCAATAAAAAGGCAATTCTAGTTTCTATCTGTTGTTTTTCTTGTTCGTTAGCCTGGCGGTAACTTTCAGCAATATCAACAGGAACTTTAATTGTAATTTCTTCTAGGTATGTCATCGGTGATTTTACCTCAATTATTATATCCTGCGGTTTAGGATGTTCTCTTAGTATAACAGTACATAAACCCAGTTTCTGAAAAAAACGGTTTTTTTGAGGTCGGGTTACAAAATTAACCTTGAATTTGATATAATCAATTTTATATTAAGTTGGAGGATTAGTCTATGTCTTTTTACCATCAAAACCTAGAGGCTTTTTTGAAATTACTAGAAGAACAGCCTCAATTATTTATTGACTCACACCGTCAAGAATTAATCGAGTTAATTGAACCCTTACCCGATGATATTGAAACATTGTCAATTGCGATCGCTAGTTGGTATGAAAACTATGATGATATTGTTGATGCTCAGTTAGAAATTCTGAATAGTGCTATTTTAATTAATAACGATTTTGAAAAAACATCAACTTCAGAATTGGCATTAGCTCGTTTACCCCTAACTAATATTAGTTCTGTTCCTAAGCCCAAACTTGAGTTAAACAAGGAAACTTTAAAAAATGCCATTCAACCCTTATCAAAAATAACTCCTCCTCAATAAAAACAATCTTTGTCGATTTAATATCAATCTATTCGACAAATGATTCAAAGTTACGCTAAACTATATTTATCCTAATTGGGTTAACCTGTTTATGTTTATTGTTGATCACGAACCCGCTAACCTTCAAAGATTAGAACAACCAGAAGAGTTTGATGATATTATATTTCCACCTAGTGATTTATGGAGTGAGGAACCTCCCGTGGAAAGTGATTTACACCGCAGACAAATTGATCTCCTGATTCATCTTTTAGAGTGGTGGTGGCGAAACCGTCAAGATTTTTATGTTTCTGGAAATTTAACTATCTATTTTAACCCGAATCAAAAAAAATCACAGGATTTTAGAGGGCCAGATTTCTTTGTAGTTTTAGACACAGAACGCAAACCCAGACGCAGTTGGATGATTTGGGAAGAAGGCAAATATCCTAATATTATTATTGAACTTTTATCTCCATCCACGGCAGAAATTGATAAAGGATTAAAAAAACAACTCTATCAAGATAACTTTCGCACCTTTGATTATTTTTGGTTTGATCCTGATACCTTAGAATTAGCCGGATTTCATTTAGTTGAGGGTAAATATCAACCCCTTGAACCTAATTCTCAAGGATGGTTATGGAGTCAACAATTAGAATTATTTTTAGGTGTTTATAACTCCCAATTGCGTTTTTTCACCTCAGACGGTCAACTCCTCCCCACTCCCGAAGAAGCAGCAATAGCAGCAGAAACACTATTAGCAAAATATCGAGAACAATTTGGGGAGTTACCCTAATTGGTCATAATAATTCCCAAATATAAAACGTTGTTGGGCTTTAGCCCTCCGGAGAGGGCTAAAGCCCAACAACAAATCTGAAGGTATGGAAGACCCACCCCTGGCCGAGATTGGCTAAATAATTTCGATCATTTAAGATTTGTTGCGAAAATTAACATCTAATCAAGGTAAAATAAAAGCCGTTCAGAACCGCAGTTTAGGTTAGCATCCCAAACCCTGATGTTTGCGATTCAGTTTGGGGTAAAAACACAACTGGGGACTACTCACTCAGATTCAATCACAATATCTGTGCAATCATCCAATAAGTCTAACCAAGCCACGATTAGTGCCTCATCAGCAACCAAGAAATCAGAGTTACCCTTTACTCTCCAAGATATCAGGGCGGCAATTCCTGCCCAGTGTTTTGAACCCTCGGTCTGGAAATCTCTGAGTTACTTCTTTATTGATATTTCGATCATCGCAGGTCTGTATTTTATCGCCTATAAACTCGATTCTTGGCTGTTTTTCCCCATTTTTTGGGTGATGCAAGGAACGATGTTTTGGGCGTTATTTGTTGTGGGCCATGATTGCGGTCATGGGTCTTTCTCCAAAATCAAATGGCTAAATAACTTAATTGGCCATTTGTCCCATATTCCGATTCTAGTTCCCTATCACGGTTGGCGCATCAGCCATAGAACCCATCACGCCAATACCGGAAATATTGATACCGATGAAAGTTGGCATCCGGTGACGGAAAGTAAGTTCAATCAGATGGTTTGGTATGAAAAGCTGTTGCCCTTTTATATCCCCTTAGTCGCCTATCCGGTTTATCTGTTCCGTAGTTCTTCTCCCCTTCGTAAAGGCTCTCACTTTTTACCGAGTAGCCCTATGTTTAAAAAGTCAGAAAAATGGGATGTTATTACCAGTACATCTTTGATGATCGTGATGGTAGGCTTTTTAGGGTTTATAACCTATCAGTTTGGATGGTTGTTCTTTCTAAAATACTATTTCATGCCCTATTTCGTGTTTGTGATGTGGCTAGATTTAGTTACTTACTTACATCATACTGAGGCTGATATTCCCTGGTATCGAGGAGAAGATTGGTATTTCCTGAAAGGGGCTTTATCAACTATTGACCGAGATTATGGCTTTATTAATCCCATTCATCATAATATCGGAACTCACGTTGCTCATCACATTTTCTTGAATATGCCCCACTATCATTTAAAAACAGCAACGGAAGCAATTAAACCCCTACTGGGTGACTATTATCATTGTTCTGATGAACCGATTTGGAAAAGTTTTATTCAATCCTACTGGTCTTGTCATTTTGTTCCTGATAACGGGTCAAAAGTCTATTATCAATCAGGTTGGAAAGCTGACAAAACCGTTGATTAACTATAAACCAGAAACCGGGTTTGTATCCTAAATGATTTATGGTAGTAGGGGTAATTCATGAATTACCCCCTACCTACGGCAAAAACCCGTTTTTTTTCCTGGAATTATTGAATTTTAACAGTTAATTGATAACTAGCATTCCCTCGGGTTCCACCGACGATAATCTCATAATTTCCGGTGGCGGGTAATTTCAAACTAGACTGGGTAGCTTCGGTTTTCAAAACCTGCCCATTGGGGGCAATTACATCAAAAACAGCGTTATTTTCTAAAGCGGTAATTTTAAGATCCATTCTTTGACCTTGGTTGGCTTTTAATAAATAGATATTGCGAGTTCCTCGCACCACCGACTGACTCATAGTTGCTGAATTTTTCCCAGGTGCAAAACGAATTTGAGAGACTAAACAGGGTTGTTTTTTATAAACTATTCGTCCCGTATTTAAAGAGTCTGCATTTAACGTCCAAGTTTCCTTAGTTTTTTGAGTATCTAACTCAATTTTTGTGGTAATATTCAAGTTTAATTTATTGCCATTTTTCGTTCCTTGTAATATTTGGGTATAGGACGTATAGTAGGATGCTTTTTGATTATGAATCGTAGCTTCAACCCGACCCGTGACTTTATTTCCATCAAGATAAATTCGGGCGATGGAGTCCATATTATCATCAGCAATAGAAAAACAATAGCCTTGAATGGAGGAAGCGGGGCTAGAATTTTGAGCTAATTGTATGGAAGAATTGGGTACAAAGGAGGCTAAAGAATTTATCTGAGGTGCAACATTCAGAAACGTTCCTGCAATAGCCAAAAATCCTAATAATTTGATCATGATTTTTACCTTGTTATTGTTTGTTGACGGTTAAGTGCTTATTCCCATTACCCATTACCTATTACCTATTACCCATTCCCTATTCCCTGACTACTGACATAATATTCGATCTTCGGGACTTAGTTGGGAATTAGTTTTTAAATAATCCTTTATCCAGTTACAAGCATAGGCGAATTCATTCAAATTTAAAACTCGATCTAAATTCCATAATATCACCGTTTTATTTTCACTAACGGAAGCCAAAGTTTTACCATCGGGACTAAATTTAAGATTATAAACTTCATTATTATGACCATTCAAAGTTTTAACTAAAGTGCCATCGAGTTTCCAAAGTTTAATCGTTTTATCCTGACTGGCTGATGCTAATAATTTTTGGTCAGGACTGAAGGCGACGGCCATCACGGTTGCGGTGTGTCCCTTCAAGGTATTTTCATAAATAAAGGATTTAATCCTAGGGCTCCAACGCCATAATTTTATGGTTTCGTCTCGACTGGCGGAGGCTAAAATTTGTCCATCAGGACTCAAAGCTAGTCCCCAAATCCCATCTTGATGACCAGTTAATGTTTGTAGCAGTTGACCGTTGAATTTCCAGAGTTTTATCGTATTATCATCGGAACTTGAAGCAATCCATTTACCCTCTGGCTGAATGGCAATGCTCCAAACTTGACCATTATGACCCTTAAAAGTTTGGCGGAGTGTTCCATCAATTCCCCAAATTCTAGCGGTTTTATCCCAACTTCCAGAAATAATTGATTGATTATCGGGGGTAAATTTTATCCCCCAAACCCCCTGTTGATGTCCTAATAGGGTTTGATTGGGATGGGTAATAAAGGTTCCATTTTCAGCTTTTTTCCAAAGTTGAATCGTCCCATTTAAGTAGGCTGAGGCTAACCATTGACCATTGGAACTAAACTCAACCTGATTAACCCACGAGTCTTGTCCTGTAAGGGTTTGTAATAATTTCCCCTGTTTTGTCCAGAGTTTAATTGTCTTATCTAAGGATGATGAAGCAATGGTTTGACCATCGGGACTAAAGGCGATTCCCCAAATGCCTTCTTGATGATCGATTAACCGAGTGACTAAATAATCTTTGACTTTCCAAAGTTTAATACTGTTATCCCAACTTGCTGAAGCGATCATTTGACTATTGGGACTAAAGACAATATCACTTATTTCTCCATTATGTCCTAATAAAGTTTTATAAGGAGTATAAACAGAAGTCTTGACATCTTTTCGCCAGAGTCGTACTTCTTTATTTCGTATTCCCGCCGCTAAAAATTTCTGATTGGGACTAAATGCTAGAGTCCAAACTGCATCATAAAAGGGGCCTAATGTATTGACTAACAGCCCTTCCCGACTCCACAATTTAACCGTTTTATCTCGACTAGCGGAGGCCAGGGTTTCACCATCGGGACTCCAAGCCACCGACATAATTTCATCTTGATGTCCGGTCAGGGTTTTTAATAGTGTGCCATCGGATGTCCAAATTTTAACCGTATTATCGGCACTCCCAGAGGCAAATCTCTGACCATCGGGACTAAAGACAACGGTTTTAATTTTGTTGGGATGGGCGGCGATGGTTTTTAAGAGTTTTCCCTCTGTTGTCCATAATTTAATGGTTTGATCAAAACTGGAAGAAACGAGTTTATCCTCAGTCGGGCTGAAACTTACCGCCATGACCGCATCCCGATGTCCGGTCAGGGTTTTAACTAATAAACCATTGGTATTCCAGAGTTTAATAGTTTTATCGTAACTGGTTGAGGCGAGAAGGGGTTGACGGGGACTGAAGGCAACGTTAAGAACTCCATCCTGATGTCCGATCAGAGTTTTCAATAGTGTGCCATCTGGTTTCCAAAGTTTAATGGTTTTATCCTGACTCCCAGAAGCAATTAAATCTCCTTTGGGGCTAAATTCTACCGCATGAATAATACTGGTATGCCCCAACAGTTGGTTATATTCTTGAATCCCATAAACCGCTTTTTGCAATGTCAATTGTACATTCTGGTGAATTTTTGTATCCACATCCGATAGGGTTTGCAATTTTCGATAGGCTATCATGGATTGAATTAAGGCTTCAAACCTTTGATTTAAAGCAAATAAGGACTCAGATGATTGATTTATAGCTTTAACTTCGTTGATTTTTGCCTGGTGTTCATTCACCCTAGCTTGATGATATTGAAACCCTGAGATTAGACCTAATATAATGGTAATAACTAGGGCACTACTAACAGATATAAGTAAAAATCTTTGCAGTTTTGCGGTCTTTTTTTCTTCGGTTAGTCGGGCTTCTACTTCCAGCATTCTGGCAGCTTCTAAGGATTTTTGAACTTCTTGCCGATCTAATTCTTCACTTTTAGCTAAAAATTGATAATCTAAATCACTAATACTGCGACCACTTGACCAATTTTGGGCTTCTTTTAAGGCCTGTCCCCGTAATAGTCGAGAACTATCTTGTTGTTGAGATTCTATCCAAGCATCAAAGCCTTGAGAATAGGGTCGCAGGTTCCTCAATTGTTGGTTAACCCAATCTAAATCAAAGACTTCTTGATAAATCCGATTTTTTACCCGCAGAAACCCGGTATATTTGATCACTAAACCGGATAATATTAGTTCTGATTGTTCGTTACTATCATCGGTTAAAACTTCTAAATTTCGCAGAATATCTTGATAGATTCCTAAAATTCTGCCGATATGATCGGGGTTATTTTGAATTCGGTTACGAATGGTTTTTAAATGTTCGGGTTCATCTTGAGATTCCCATTTATAAATAATCTGCGATCGCACCAATGATTCTACCCAAAATCCTTCGGTTCCGGGGGGAATAATTAATATTTGATTAATTGTTTTTTCGGTAAAATTTATCACCAATTGACATATTTTTTGTGTTAAAAAAGGTTGTCCTCCTGTCCAAGCGATAATTTCTTGCATAATGGCTTTAGCATTAGTAATTTTTGGCTCCAAACCTTCAATTAAAGGTTGAACTTCATTCAGGGTAAAACCCGATAATTCAATGGCTTTTCCGATATTAAAGGGGGTACGAGTGCGATCGGAAATTAAAGCTGAAGGGGTAGCAACTCCAAATAAGGCAAAGCTAATCCGGTTATATTCAGGATTAATTGCCCGTTGATTATAACAAAAACGAATTAAAGCAAAAAAATCATCTACTTTAAAATTTAAACTTAAAATACTATCAATTTCATCAACAAAAATAATTAATTTTTGACCAGGAAATTCAACCAATAAAATATCTTCTATAAAATTACTAATACGTTGAATCACAGAAACTTCCGATTGTTCTTTCCACCAATTTTTTAAATTAAATTTACCTAAAAGATTAAATCCGCGCCATAATTCAGTAACTATTCCTTTATACCATTGTTGTTCCGTCACCATTTCGCTACCAATGCGAGTCATATCCAAGGTCGCACACTGAAAACCTTCTTGTTGTAAACGATAACGAGTTTTAACTAACAGAGAAGATTTCCCCATTTGCCGAGAATTTAAAACATAACAAAAATGCCCCTGTTGTAATTGAGAATACAGATCGAAATCCGCTTTTCTGACTACATAAGTCGGAGCATCTTGAGCTAAACTTCCCCCAATTTGATAGGCAGAATTAATCATCTATTACTAATCCAAAATTTAACCCACCCAGGTGGGTTTTGTCTGTGTAGCCGCGATTTGCAATCTCCAGATAGTATTCGGCGAATATAATTCGCTACTACACAAACGAAGTCCACCTGCGTGGACTAAGAGAAAATTCAGGTTTTTAAACCCACAAAGGTGGGTTTTATCTGTTTAGCCGCGATTTCCAATCGCCAGGGATAGGTTACATCATGCCCATGCCACCCATGCCACCCATGCCGCCCATGCCGCCCATACCGCCCATGCCACCCATGCCGCCCATGGCATCCATATCGGCGGATTTCTTCTCAGGTTTTTCCACAACTAAGGCTTCAGTTGTTAATACTAATCCTGAAATTGAGGAGGCATTTTGCAACGCCGAACGTACCACTTTTGCCGGGTCAATAATCCCAGAAGCAATTAAATCTTCATAGGTTCCAGTTAAGGCATTATAACCAATATTAAACTCGGTATTGCGGACATTTTCCACCACCACAGCGCCTTCAGCCCCAGCATTACTGGCAATATAAAATAAAGGAGCTTCTAGGGCTTTGGCAATAATTCCCGCCCCAATTTTTTCCTCATCACTCAGTTGAGCTTTCAGTTCATCAACTTTTTTCGCCAGATGAATTAAAGTAGTCCCGCCCCCAGGAACAATCCCTTCTTCTACGGCGGCTTTAGTGGCATTTAAGGCATCTTCAATCCGCAGTTTCCGAGATTTCATTTCCGTTTCGGTGGCAGCCCCCACTTTGATTACAGCCACCCCTCCGGCTAATTTTGCAATTCGCTCTTGGAGTTTTTCCGCATCATATTCAGAGTCGGTTTCTTCCAGTTGACGACGAATTTGTTCAACCCGTTTTTTCACATCGGATTGAGTTTTGCTATCCGTAACAATAATTGTATTGTCTTTTTCAATGGTGATTGTGTTGGCAGTTCCTAACATATCCAAAGAAACGGTATCTAAACTTAATCCCACTTCTTCAGAAATTAATTGTCCGCCTGTCAAAACCGCAATATCCTGTAATAAAGCTTTACGACGTTCACCAAAACTAGGGGCTTTAATTGCCGCCACATTTAACACGCCTCTGGCTTTATTCACCACCAAAGTTGCTAAGGCTTCCCCATCAATATCTTCAGCAATAATTAACAGAGGTTGACCCGAACGGGCAATTTTTTCTAAGACCGCAACTAAGTCTTGAATGGAACTAATTTTTTTATCGGTAATTAGAATTCTAGCGTTAGAAAATTCCACCACCATCCGTTCATTATCGGTGATAAAATAGGGAGAAATATATCCCCGGTCGAGTTGCATTCCTTCGACTACATCTAATTCTGTAGTGATGGATTTGGATTCTTCAACGGTAATTACCCCGTCTTTCGTTACCTTGTCCATCGCCAGGGAGATCATCCGACCAATTTCTGGGTCATTTCCCGCCGAAATCGTTGCGACTTGAGCAATTGCATCCCCTTCCACGGGTTTAGCAATGGCTTGAATTTCTTCGACCAAAATCTGAGTAATTTTGTCCATTCCCCGTCTCAGGGCCACAGGATTAGCCCCGGCTGCGACATTTTTTAACCCTTCACGAATCATGGCTTGGGCTAAAATGGCGGCGGTGGTTGTCCCATCTCCGGCGACTTCATTGGTTTTGGAGGCGACTTCCTGCATCAGTCGGGCGCCAGTATTTTCCAGGGGGTCGGACAGTTGAATTTCTTTAGCGACGGTAATACCATCATTGACGATTTCGGGAGCGCCAAATTTCTTCTCTAATAAGACATTCCGACCTTTGGGGCCAAGGGTGACTCGCACCGCATCGGCTAGGGCATTTACACCTTTTTCTAAGGCTCTACGGGATTCTTCACCAAACGAAACAATTTTAGCCATCTTACAATATCATTAATCACCAATAAGTCACTTTAGCACTCAAGGGTTTCGAGTGCTAGTTCGGAAATCCGTCATTCTGGGGAGGTCGGGTTAATCTGAATCTGTCTCTGTTCGCTTGCTGATTGAAAAAAACAAGTTTAAAAGATATTAAAATGGATTTTATAATCAATATGGCGAGTTTTTTGGAGGTATTCACTTCTTTACTTATAACTGGTAGAGATGCGCCATGGCACGTCTCTACCAGTCATCACTGATTTAATCGTTCCATTCCCCCCGAGGCGGAACCGGAGGGTTTCGTTGCAGTGTCAAAGCCAGTTCATCCTCTGGACGCTCTCCTCTAAGCCATTGGCGTAGGGCTGTCTCAATCACCTTGCTGGGGTCATTAGTGAGATGTTTAATTTGATCGAGTAACTCAGAATCAATGTGAATTGAAACTTCTACTTTCTGAGTCACATTTGGCGAAGAAAATGTATTTTTTTCCATAACAAGTTAGATCCTAACGTATAAAAAAAATTCCCAACAAATAAGGAATAGCGACTACAGCAAATTCCCATATATCAAAAACTCAAAGAATAACTTTTCAGCCGATTCTCATGGAGCCAGACACAGGCATACTTCGCAAGTGGTTCTACTCTGATTCTACTCTCCTCTAGGGAAAAATTGTTCACCCGGGTGAGAACCCGATTCAGAATTAAGGTTTGGTATAGGCAGAAGATGGTTTAAAAGAAGTTTCAGGTTTTCCATCTAAGGCTTGTAACATAAAGTCACGCCAGATCGGAGCCACAATTGTTCCTCCGGTTGATCCATAGGTTAGGGGAGTATAATCATCATTTCCCACCCAAACAGCCGTTGCTAAATCAGGAGTATATCCGGCAAACCAGATATCCCGTTCAGAAGACGTCGTTCCAGTTTTTCCCGCCGCCGGACGTCCAATTTGGGCGCGAGTTGCTGTTCCCCGATTAATTACTCCTTGTAACACACTATTCAGGGATGCCACGGCCCATTGATCCAAGACTAATCGAGGTTTAGGGGTATTATCCAGTAGAATATTGCCCTGACTATCAGTAACTTGGACAATAAACGTGGGTTCAGAGTGCCAGCCATCATTGGCAAAAGTGGCATAAGCTCCGGCCATTTCCATCGGGGTTAAATCCACCGACCCCAAGGGTAGGGAAACGACAGGCTCAATGGGACTCTTAATTCCCAGGACTCGACAAACCTCAATTACCTGATTTAGTCCCACCTCCTGACCCAGTTTGACCGCCGGAATATTCAAGGAATTTTCTAAAGCCGAGCGCACACTCACGGCCCCGGAGAAACCACCCCCGTAGTTTTGGGGAGAATAATAGCCATAGCCATCGGGATAACTGACCGGATTATCATAAACCGTGGAATCCGGGCCATATTTGCCACTGGCAAAGGCAGCATAATAAACAAAGGGTTTGAAGGCAGAGCCGGGTTGACGCAGGGCTTGAATCGCCCGATTATACTGACTGGTTTTATAATCAGCCCCCCCCACCATAGCCTTAACAAAATGGGTGCGGGGGTCAATGGCTACCAGGGCAATTTGACCATTTTGTAAATTGTTATAAACCCCTTGATAGTATAAGTTCTGATGCCACTCACTGACGGTTTTCTCCGCCATCCGTTGAAAATTCATATCAATGGTGGTTTGAATCCGCATTCCGCCCTTGATCACCGCTTCCCGACCAAAACGTTCAGAAAGCTCTTGGACAACTGCTTCCGTCACATAGGGAAGACGGCTACTGCTAAAGGAGGTGATTTTGCCCACCAGTAAGGTTTGTTTTTTGGCCGCGGCTTCTTCTTGGGGGGTAATCCACTGAAGTTCCCGCATCCGCTTCAAAACCGTTAACTGTCTTTGTTTGGCTTTTTTGTAATTCGCAAAGGGACTATAATCCTCCGGTGCTGGAATCATACCCGCCATCATTGCCGATTCCGCCAGGGTTAAGTCCTTCGCCGATTTATTAAAATAACTGCGGGCCGCGGTTTCTACCCCATAAAGGTTATGACCCCAATAGACCTGATTCAGATAGAGTTCTAAAATTTCGTCTTTTGATAAAATCTGCTCTAAACGAATCGCCATCACCGCTTCCGCGGCTTTTCGGCTCATGGTACGATTCGGGGATAAAAATAGGTTCTTCACCAACTGCATGGTCAGGGTAGAACCCCCTTCCACAGTGGAACCCCGTTCAAAGTTAGCGATAAATGCCCGTACAATCCCCGTGGGGTTAATGCCTTTGTGATAGAAGAAATTGCTATCTTCAATTGCAATCACAGCCCGTTTCAGATGGGGAGATATCTCGTTGAGGGAGACTACTTCACGGTTGGCTTCATCATGGAGGCTGGCCAGAGGAACCCCCTTAATATCATAGATATGGGTGGTTTCCGTGGGCACATAGTTCTGTAAGACCCGCACATCAGGAAGATTGCGGAAACTGACCGCCAAACCGACTAACCCTCCAGCCACGACCGAACTGGTTAACATCGTAACGCCGAGTAAGGTTCCGGCCGTTACTTTGCTGACCGACTGCACAAAGTCAAACAACGTTGAGGGGTTGTTGACCCTAACATCGCGTGGGATTGCATTAGTTGATGACACTTTAATTTACTCCCTCAATGAAAACAGGGCTACACAACATCTAGGGCTGGTAACAGAAATATAACTTTTTTTAGCTTCGAGTGATAGCATATAAGATTGACATTGTGCAGGTGAAGTACCTACATAATAAATCAAAAAAATTTCCTATCCGGGATCAAGGTTAACGGATTTTACCCCAAATTGGCAAAAGAATTTTAAGATCATGGCTATTAGTCCCTCGTCTGTACCAATCGAATTGGCGGCGTCTCTACAAAATTTTCCCACCCTTCGCCGAGGGATTACTGAAATTTTCCCTGAAATTATCAATTCTCACAACCCCGACGAGAATTTAGGTCAACGATTATTGACAACCAATCGACCCCTAAGAGTTAAATTTGGCATTGACCCCACGGCGTCGGATATTCATTTGGGTCATAGTATCCCGATTCGCAAGTTACGCGCTTTTCAAGATGCGGGCCATATCGCTGTATTAATCATTGGGGATTTTACTGCTAGAATTGGCGACCCTACCGGAAAATCGGAAGTTCGCCGTCAATTAACCTCGGAAGATGTACAGAAAAATGCTCAAACCTATTTAGAGCAACTGCGTCCGATTTTAGATTTTGATACCCCCGGAGGGTTGGAAATTCGCTACAATTCGGAATGGTTATCAAAATTAGATTTACCTAAAATATTAGAATTATTGGCAACCATGACCGTCGGACAAATGTTAGCCAAAGAGGGTTTTTCCCTGCGGTTTGAACAGGAAAATCCGATCTATTTGCATGAATTTCTCTATCCATTAATGCAGGGTTATGATTCCGTCGCGGTGGAAGCGGATATTGAAATCGGTGGCACAGATCAAAAGTTTAATTTAGCCGTGGGACGGGATTTACAAAGACATTTTGGACAAAAACCTCAATTTGGGTTATTAATGCCGATTTTAATTGGGACGGATGGGGTACAAAAAATGTCGAAGTCCCTGGAAAATTATGTGGCGTTATCGGAAGATCCGTTAGCCATGTATTCTAAATTGGAGAAAGTGCAAGATAATCTTTTAAACCAATATTTTGAACTATTAACTAATCTTCCCCTAGATAAATTACCAGAAAATCCCAGGGAAAAACAAAAGTTATTGGGGTTAGAAATCGCTTCTCAATTTCATGGAAAAGAAGCAGCATTAGAAGCTCAAAAAGCGTCTTTAACCTTAGTTCAAGGGGATGCTAAAACAGCAGAAGCTGTCCCGGAGTTTTCCTTGGCTGAGATTCAATTTCCGGCGAAGTTATTTTATATTCTCAGTGCGAGTAAGTTATGTAAAGGCAGCAGTGAAGCGCGGCGCGAAATTCAAGGAGGGGCGGTTAAATTAGATGGCGATCGCATTTCTGAAGTTGATATAATCTTTAATTCTATTGATGAATTAAAGGGTAAAGTTCTGCAAGTTGGGAAGAAGAAATTTATCCGTTTAATTGATTAGTTCCTCGTTCCTATGCTCTGCCTCTAATCTTAACCTCGTAGTGAGTCCTTCAGGACTCAGCCCTAAAGGGCTTACTACGGTTTTCCTCGTTCCTATGCTCTGCCTCTAATCTTATTATATATTATAATAGGAGACGGAGCCTTTTTGTCATTTCTAGGTAGAACCTAGAAACGAGGGGGAACAAGTCTAAAAAGGATTTAAAATTTGTTCAACAGTTAATTTTAATTCAGGAAAAGTTATAGAATTTATAGGATCTTTTTCTATTATTTCTATAACTTCATATAAACCCGAAACTAAGGTTAAAATTGATATTTTTAATGCTTGGGGGTCAATAATCCAATATTCAGAAATCCCTAATGCGGCATATTCTGAACGTTTATAACGGTAGTCATCATCGGGGTTATTCGGACTAACAATTTCAACGACTAATAAAGGAGGTTCTTCCAGAATAGCTGAGGATAATGTTCTGAGAATTTGGCGATGAGTTTCTGTCATTACTAATATATCAGGAATGCGTGATTTTCTGATTCCGGTTCTGACTCCCACAGTTCCAGGTCGCACTACCCAATCTAATGTTAAGCGACGGATCTCTATTTTGAATTGTTCTTGTATAAAATCAACAATATCCGAATGCCATCCACTTGCAGGAGTCATCTGAATTAATTCTCCATTAAATAGTTCAGACTTGAGATCGGTATCATCTTTATAATTGAGATAGTCTTCAAAGCTATAGGTTTTAGTAACGGTTTCCACCATCATGAGTTCTTAGCCTCTAATTTAGTCCCTCATTTATTATATAGCAACCGCCAAGGTAGTTAAGACACCAGAAGGATCTTGGAACCCAGACGGTAAAGTGTTTTCCCCCGGTGTTCCCTCCCCCCCCTAGCCCCCCGAGGGCTGTTTCATTCTCTAGGAAAAACTGTGTCACCTCTCCCCCAACCCCTTTTGAGGGGAGAGGGGGGACTAATTATTACTATTAAACATAAAAAATTATTTATTACTCCCCCTTCCCTACTAGGGAAGGGGGTTGGGGGGTTAGGTCTTAGGGGTTGGCAATGGAAAATGAAACAGCCCTGTCCTAGCCCCCCGTGCACGGGAGGTTTGGGGGGGCTATTCCGGTGTTCCCTGTTATAGCAAAATTTTTATTCTGATAATGATAATAATTCGGAAACTGTTACAAACCGATAGCCGCGTTTTTGTAATTCAGGAATTATAATTTTTAACGATGCTATGGTTTCAGAACGATTTCCGCCACCATCGTGCATTAACACAATATCCCCTGGACGGGCTTGATTTAAAACCCGATTTGCTAATACGGTCGCCGTTGGTTTTTGGAAGTCTTTCGTATCAATAGACCACATAATAACCGCATAATTTTTACTGCGGGCATAGTCGGCAACACCATTATCTAAAATTCCCCCAGGAGGCCGAAATAACCGGGTTTTTAACCCCGTCATTAACTCTAATTTTGCCGATGTATTTTCAATTTCAGCTTTAGCTTTTTGCGGTTCCATTTTTGGATAAGAATGCGTCCAAGTATGATTCCCAACCCCATGACCTTCTTGAACTACTTGTTCGATAATGTCAGGATATAACAGTAAGTTTTGACCTAAAATAAAGAAGGTAGCTTTAACATTAAACTGTCTTAAAATAGTTAAGACCTTGGGTGTTTCCGGCCAGGGGCCATCATCAAATGTTAAGGCAATAACTTTTTCTTGATTTCGAGGGGAAACATTATGAACAGTTTTGCCTTTATAGCGTTCTGGAATTAAAGAATAATAGGGTTTTTCTGGTTTCTTTAAATTTGGTGGTGGAAAAGGTTTTCTAGGAATAAAAGAGTCTGGTTTTCCTAATGGGGGAATTGTCGGATCTTCCATCCCATTTTCAGCAGAATAAATCGGTTGTGTGATCACCGAATTTTCAGCTTGCAGTCCAACAATAGGCAAGGAAACAGCCACTTGTCCGTGATTAAAACTCACCATAAATATTCCACTGATACCACCAAGTAGAATCTGTGAAAACCGTTTAATATTTCGGGAACCTATCATTAATTTTAAGCGTCAAGATAATCTGACTATAGACTACGAGACTTTCCCCCTAAGTCCCGTAGATCTTGACTAAATATGAGAATGTTCTTGATCGGAAATAATTTCAGCTTTGTTAGGTGTTAGGGCGATCGCAAATAAAAATGACACTAACGGCCCTACAATAAAAATTGCTAATTCTAATCCTGTCATAGTCTACCCCCTATGGTTTGTGGGGTATTGGTTTACTCCTCGAATGCAGAGCTAATTGTTAGTCCGATTTGTGACTGATCTTGGCTAAAAACCCGCTTCCGCATCAGAGAACGTGCTGATAATACCCTTAATATTCTCTAATATACTCTAATCACCCTCATGAAATATCAATTCAGCATCTGATCAGTCTTAATTTCACTCAATCTTTAAATTTGAACCCGAAACCTTTGCAAAATCTAAACTTTATTCATAAATCTTTACAAAAAGTTGAATAATTATAAGGGTTAGATATTGATTATTTTCACCTCACTTACTCCCGATACTTACTTAGGGCTTGCTGAAAAAAAACGAAAAGCCGAGAGAGTCGGGAGGAGGAGAGGGCAGAAAGGGATAATGGTGCAAGAAATTAGTGTAAAATAGCCAAAAAACCTTTTCTTTTCTGTTACTTATTCAGCAAGCCCTAATTAAAAATAGCACTGAGAACAATCGCCCCAGCACATCATAAGAACATGGTATTGTAATATTGTGAGGGCCCTTGGCCGATTGGGGAGGCAGCGAACTCATAATTCGCCTTCAGACTGGTTCGATCCCAGTAGGGCGCACTTCTTCTGAAAATTAACGGATTATTGGTCATCCCAAACAGATTCTTATCGTTTATAGATATGTTTCGATTGAGCCATATCAGGAGTCAACAAATGTAGTATATTTAAAATGATCAGCGAGGTTAGAGTGATGATACAAGAAAAAAAACCAATAGTAGATCATCACCAACTTTCTAATTTTATCTGGCAAATTGCCGATCTGTTGCGTGGCTCCTATCGACCTCCGCAATATGAACGGGTCATGCTGCCAATGACAGTGTTACGCCGTTTTGACTGTGTACTTGCACCCACTAAAGACAAGGTACTAGCAGAGTCTCGGCGATTGGAGAATAACAAAAATATAATAGATGAAGCTCTCGACTCCACGCTGAATAAAGCCGCAGGAGACGGCTTTCGCTTTCATAATCGTTCTGAACTCACCTTTGAAAAGCTCAAAGACGATCCGAATAATATTGATAAGCATTTATGGGAATATATCAATGGTTTCTCAAAAAATGTACGGGATATTTTTGAACATTTCGAGTTTACGGCAGAAATTGAAAAGATGAATGAGGCGAATATCCTCTATCTGGTGGTCTCGAAATTTTGCGATGTTGATTTACACCCTAACAAGGTAGATAACATTGCAATGGGTTTGGTTTTTGAAGACTTAATTCGTCGTTTTAATGAAACTGCTAACGAAACCGCAGGGGATCACTTTACGCCACGAGAAGTCATCCGCTTAATGGTTGATATTTTATTCGATCCTGATGATAATATTCTGACTAAATCCGTAATTTGTAAACTCCTTGACCCAACTTGTGGTACGGGTGGAATGTTAGCAGAAGCTCAAAATTATTTACGAGAAAATAATAAAGAAGCACAACTCTGGGTTTTTGGTCAAGATTTTAATCCCCGTGCCTATGCGATCGCGGCTTCAGACTTATTAATGAAAGAAAATGAAAAAAGTTCTATTCAGTTTGGAGACTCTTTAATTGATGATAAATACGAGGACGAAACCTTTGATTATTTTCTGGCAAATCCCCCTTTTGGTGTAGACTGGAAGAAACAACAAAAGGAAGTAAAACTAGAACATGAAAAGCTAGGTTTTGCTAGACGTTTTGGGGCAGGATTGCCCAGAGTTAATGATGGTTCCCTGTTGTTTTTACAGCATCAAATTAGCAAATTTGAACTCTATCAACCTGAAAACAATAAAAATGGTTCGCGTCTCGCTATTGTATTTAATGGTTCACCTTTATTTACAGGAGGTGCGGGCAGTGGTGAAAGCGAAATTCGTAAATGGATTATCGAAAGTGATTGGTTAGAGGCGATTATTGCCCTACCGGAACAGATGTTTTATAACACAGGAATTGGCACTTATATTTGGATTGTCACTAACCGCAAGCAGAAACACCGTCAAGGCAAAATTCAACTGATTGATGCTCGTCAACTTTGGCAACCGATGCGACGGAGTTTAGGAGATAAACGCCGTTTTATGGGTGAAGAAGATATCGCTATTGTGGTGCGTGAATATGGGAAATTTGTCGAAACTGAAACCAGCAAGATTTTTGATAATGAGGATTTTGGTTATAACCGTGTTCCCATTGAACGACCTTTGCGTTTATTGTATCAAATGGATTTGGATCGAAAAAGCCGTTTTCTTGATGCAGTTCCCCATTTATTAGATGATGTTCAGGCAATTGATCGAGAATTAGGGCGCGAACCTCGTCCTGATTGGAGTGAATTTGATGAGTTAATGACGGATTTATTAAAACGCCGGAGTAGTCGTTGGAAAAAGGCTGAACAAAAGCTATTTAGAGATGTTTTTACAGAACGAGAACCAGAGGCAAAACCTGTTATTTTGAAGGAACGTAAGGCAACAGGTGAACCGAATGCTCGTGTTTGGGGTTGGTTTCCTGTTTCGGGCAAAAAAATAGAACGGATGTATGAGGCAGACTCAAAGTTACGAGATGCTGAAAATGTTAATTTACAGGATGAGATTGTCCGTTATTTCCTTGAAGAAGTTGAACCCCATGTTTCTGATGCTTGGGCAGATGGGGAGAATATTAGAAGTGCTTATGAGATTAATTTTAATCGCTATTTTTATAAGTACAATCCCCCTCGTCCGTTAGCGGAAATTGATGCGGATATTAAACAAATAGAGGAAGAGAGAATTAGATTATTGCGGGAGATAATAGCATGAATTGGCGAAAAATAAAACTAAAATATATTGCACGTTTTGCTTATGGTGATGCCCTTCCCAAAGATGAATATAGAGAAGGTTTCGTTAAAGTTTTCGGTTCTAATGGAGTATATGATAAATGTTCTCAGGCAAATACTCAAGCACCTGCAATCATAGTAGGACGCAAAGGCTCTTATGGCAAAGTAAATTGGTCAGATGAGTCATGTTTTGCCTCTGATACTACTTTCTTTATTGACGTAACAACTACACACCATCACTTGAGGTGGTTATTTTATGTATTGCAAACGCTCAATTTAGATCAAGGCACAGATGAGACAGCAGTTCCAGGGCTTAATCGAGATGATGCTTATGGCAAAGAAGTTTTTATTCCTCCATTGTCTGAACAAAAAGCGATCGCGCGTTACCTCGATCGACAAACAGCCAAAATAGATGAACTAATTAAAGCTAAAAAACGATTATTAGAATTATTAGACGAAAAACGTCGCGCCCTCATTACCCATGCTGTTACTCGTGGGTTAAATCCTGATGTTCCTATGCGTGATTCTGGTGTTGAGTGGATAGGGGAAGTTCCTAAACATTGGGGAGTAGAGTTCGCTAAATGGTTATTTAAACAAATAGATGATCGTTCTATTACAGGGCAGGAAGAATTGTTGACAGTTTCTCATATAACAGGAGTCACTCCCCGATCAGAAAAAGATGTAAATATGTTTATGGCTGAAAGTATGGAAGGGTATAAAGTCTGTCAATCGGGTGACTTAGTAATTAATACTCTCTGGGCTTGGATGGGTGCAATGGGAGTATCTTTTAAACCTGGTATTGTCAGCCCTTCTTATCATGTTTATCGCCCTATGGGGAAATATCATCCAGTTTATTTAGATTATTTGGTACGGATTCCTATTTTTGCTGAAGAAGCAATTCGTTATTCAAAAGGTGTTTGGATATCGCGCTTACGTCTCTATCCTGAAGAATTTTTCCAAATCTTATTACCTGTTCCTCTTTTTGAGGAACAAGAAGAAATTGCAAAATATTTGGTGGAAGAAACTCAAAAGTTAGATAATCTAGGTATAGCTACAAAAAAAACTATTGACTTACTACAAGAACGTAGAACTGCCTTAATTACAGCCGCAGTCACCGGACAACTTAAAATCAAGGAGTAACCATGCAAATTAACCGCCTTACGCTTACTAATTTTCGAGCTTTTGAACAGGCAGAATTTGACTTTCAGCCTGGAATGAACCTAATCGTTGGTATCAATGGTGTCGGTAAATCTACCGTACTTGATGCTTTGCGTATTGCACTATCAAGGGTACTACCTGAATTTACCGCTTGTATAGAGAAACGCCTTAATTTCAGCACTGATGATATTATGATTGGGCATGATCAATTAGCTGTTGAAGTTAATTTTCAGGCTTCAGAAATACCTTTTATCTGCAATGTCCGCGTAGAAAAAAGCCATGAAGTAGCAATTAAACCTGACAGTCCGCAGATTTTACAACCCATAAAGACGGCTGAAAATCAACCCATTGTAGTTTATTTTTCAACTCGGCGATCAATCCTTACGGAAGCAGGATTAAATCCAAATCGAAGTTTAGGCAATCAATCTGCGGCTTTTGCTGACGCACTCATTCCTAGAATGCTACGTCTTCGTGAGTTTACTGATTGGTGGTTAGTTCAAGAGGAACTTTTAGGCGAGAACTCTAAGTTAGCACAACGTCGCATTGATGCTTTAAATGGTGCAGTCTCCTGCTTTTTTGATTGGTTTACCGATCTGCGTGTTAATAGGATATCAGGGAAATCGAAAAAAACAACATTATTACTTGATAAAGATGGGGTAACATTAAATATTAATCAGCTTTCAGACGGTGAGCGCGGTATTTTAGCCTTAATACTTGACTTAGTACAACGACTTTTACAAGCAAACCCTGATCTCGAAGACCCTCTACAGGACGGGAAAGCTCTCGTGTTGATTGATGAATTGGATTTACATTTACATCCACGTTGGCAACGTATGGTTGTACAAAAGTTAACAGATATCTTTCCAAATTGCCAATTTATTGCAACCACTCATTCACCACAAATCATTGGAGAAGTAGCACCAGAAAATGTTATTATTCTGGACAAAGATAAACAACCCTATATTCCTGACCAATCCTTGGGTATGGATAGTAATTGGATTTTACGCTTTCTTATGGAAACTCCTGAGCGTGATATTAACACCCAAAAAACACTAGAGGATATTGAATCATTGATTGCTCAGAGGAATTTTCCAGAAGCTACTGAAAAAATCAATAGTCTCCGTGAATTATGACAATTTCCTGAATTGGTACGCCTGCAAACTCGCATTGATCGGATCAGCCGATTAGGTAAATAGATGAAGTACATCCAAAAAGAACAAGAACCTGAAAAATTACGTTCCTGGTTTAACAATCAATATGATGAAGAAGGAAATCGCCTTGGTTGCGACTACTCTGACTTGCCAGGCGATATTAAAAGGGATTTAAAAGATCATTTACTAAGAGAGCAAGGCTTTCTATGTTGCTATACAGGCATCTTGATTAATGCAAACACTTCCCACATTGAACATCTCAAGCCTTATCATATATGTCGAGATGAGAAAAATTATGAAGATGTCAACTATTTTAATCTTGTAACTGCTTATCCAGGTAGAAATTATAAGTCTAAAGATGATGAAGTTAATCAACCGAGGAAAAAAAAGAAAAATAAGAGTAAGAAATGCCCTTTTGGAGCGCACGCTAAAGATGAGTGGTATGAACAGGACGATTTTGTAACACCCTTAGAGCCAGATTGTGAAGACAGATTTAAGTTTTATGATGATGGTAAAGTCGAAGCTCAAGATGAGCAAGACACTGCGACAAAAGAAACGATTGAAAAATTAGTGTTAGATCATCAGCGATTAATAAATTTAAGGAAAGCAGCCATTAAGGAGGCATTATTCCCTGACGATATTGAATTAGATATATCAGATATCAGGACAATTGCTAATGGCTTATATTCCCAGAAGGATCAAGACGGAAAATTTTCTCAATTTTGCTTTGTTATTGAACAAATTGCAAAACAACTGATATAAATAACCTATTTATTTTTTACTAAATTAAAACTAAAAGACCTTGCACTGTATCTAAAGAACTACTAACCTATGAGTTTTAGTAACCTTGTTTCCCCCAGAAGCGAAACTGCCTTTGAGCAAGTGATAGAAGACTATCTTCTAACTCACGGGTATGTTAAAACCATAACCAAATTTGACAAAACTCGTGCCATTTTTTCTGAAATTGCGATTAACTTTATCCGCCAAACCCAACCCAAAGAATGGGCAAAATTAGAAGCATTACACGGGGAAAACACCGCAAATCAAATCATTACTGATCTGTGTAAATGGATGGATACCTATGGGTCACTCCACACCCTGCGTCATGGTTTCAAATGCTATGGACGTACCCTGCGTATAGCCTATTTCAAAGCCGCCCATAGCCTCAATACTGACCTAGAAACCCGCTATAATACCAATCAATTAGGAATTACCCGTCAACTTCAATATAGCGATCGCAATCATAATGAACTTGATATTACCCTCAGTCTTAACGGTATTCCCCTTGTCACCATTGAACTGAAAAATCCTTTAACTGGACAAACCGTAGAACAAGGTAAACAACAATATCGTCAAGATCGCGATCCTCACGAAATTATTTTTGAGTTTAAACGGCGAACCTTAGTTCATTTTACCGTTGATACCGAAGAAGTCTGGATGACCACAAGACTTGCCGGAAAAGCTACCCATTTTTTACCCTTTAATCAAGGTGATAATAACGGGTCTGGAAACCCTCCCGACCCCCAAGGACAAACCTATCGCACCGCCTATTTTTGGGAAGAAGTTTTACAACGAGATAGTTTATTAGAACTCCTAGCCCAGTTTCTCCATTTACAAATAGAAGAAAAATATGATGATCAAGGGCGAAAATTCAAAAAAGAGAGCATGATCTTTCCCCGTTACCATCAATTACAAGCCGTCCGTCAATTAATTGATGCTACCCAACGGGAAGGAATCGGCCAGAATTATCTAATCGAACATTCCGCCGGAAGTGGTAAAAGTAATACCATTGCTTGGTTAACTCATCGTTTATCTTCCCTGCATAACGAGCAAAATCAACGGATTTTTGATAGTGTAATTGTGATTAGCGATCGCCGCATTCTTGATCAACAATTACAAGATACAATCTATCAATTTGAACACCGTCAAGGCGTTATTCAAAAAATAGATAAAGATTCTAAGCAGTTAGCGCAAGCCCTAGAAAGTGCTGTTCCAATTATTATTACAACCCTACAGAAATTTCCCTTTGTAACGCGACAATTACTTAAACTCGCTGAAGAACGGAACGAACAGGGACGCGGACTATTACCAACTCGTCGCTGTGCGGTGATTATTGATGAGGCCCACAGTTCTCAATCTGGGGATACTGCGACAGAATTGAAAGGGGTACTCGGTGGTGAAGCACTGTACCAGAAAGCCCGTGAAATGGCAGAAGAAGAAGGATTAGAACATTTAGAAGAAATGTTCCTGAGCATGGCAAAACGCTCTCACCAAGATAATCTCAGCTTCTTTGCTTTTACGGCTACACCCAAACACAAAACCCTGAAATTCTTTGGTCGTCAAGGTGAACCCTTCCATCGTTATACCATGCGTCAAGCCATTGAAGAATGCTTTATTATGGACGTATTGAAGCACTACACCACCTATAAAGCTTACTTCAAACTGATTAAAGACTGTTCAGATGATCCTCATGTTGAACGCAAGAAAGCAGCCAAAGCTTTAGCTCGTTTTATGCGCCTCCACCCCCATAATATTGCCCAAAAGACTGAAATTATGGTGGAACATTTTAATCATTTTACACGGCATAAAATCGGTGGCAAGGCAAAAGCAATGGTGGTAACTGGTTCTCGCCTAGAAGCAGTTCGTTATAAACAGAGTTTTGACAAATATATTAAAGAAAAAGGCTATCCCATCAAAACTTTAGTGGCATTTTCAGGAATTGTTACCGACGATAAAATTTCCGAGAAAACCTATACAGAAGAAGAAATGAATCAGGGAATTAGGGAGAAGGAATTACCAGAAAAATTTGCTACTAATGACTATCAAGTGTTGTTAGTTGCCGAGAAATATCAAACAGGTTTCGATCAACCCTTGCTACATACGATGTATGTTGATAAGCGTTTAGCAGGTATTCAAGCAGTGCAAACCCTATCTCGTCTTAATCGCACTCACCCTCAAAAAGAAGATACATTTATCCTTGATTTTGTCAATCAACCGGAGGAGATTCGAGAAGCATTTCAGCAGTTTTATGAAGGGGCAGAATTAGGGCAGGAAGCCGAACCCGCACAACTTTACCAGTTAAAAAGTCAATTAGACGCATCAGGAATCTATTTGAGTGAAGAAATTAAGCGGTTTTGTGCGATTTATTTTAAGCCAAAACAGCGCCAAAGTCCCGCCGATCATCAAGGCATGAATGCTGTATTAGATCCAGCCGTTGATAGATTTCGAGCTTTATACGAGCAGAATATTGAAGAAGCAGAACTCTGGCGGAGAAAATTAACAGCCTTTCGCAACCTCTATAGTTTTTTGAGTCAAATTATTCCTTATCAAGATTCTGATTTAGAACAAATTTATATTTTTTTACGTCATTTATCTCCTAAATTATTGCGTCATTCTAATGAAGATCAATACGATTTTGATAGTGATATTCAGCTTGAATATTATCGCCTTCAGAAAATTAGTGAAGGTTCAATTCATTTAGAAAAAGCGAAAAAATCTCCCCTAGATGGCCCAAAAGCCGTAGGGACAGCAATTTTGCGTGAAAATTCTGTTAAACTATCACAGTTAATTGATCTGTTAAATAGTCGTTTTGGAACTGACTTTAACCAAGCCGATCAACTTTTCTTTGATCAAATCGTTGAAGCGGCGGCAAATAGCGAAGAATTGCAACAAGCAGCACAAGTCAACTCACCTGATAAGTTTACTTTACTATTCAATAAAATAGTTGAGTCTTTATTTATCGAGCGTGTCGATCAAAATGAAGCTATTTTTGCCCGTTATATGAATGATAATGATTTTAAACAGTTTGTGTCAAACTGGTTGGTTTCACAAGTTTATAAACGCCTACAATAAACTTGATTTTCACAGTCTCTAAAAAAATGTGCAAAACTGCGATCTGCTAGAATCGTGGGGTAAAATTTATAAGCAGATGTTTGTTGTTCTTACTTGTCGCTTAATTCTAGCTCAAAAAATATTATCTTTGTGAGTAAAATAAAGGAGGAAGTTCCTCGCATTCGGGGTACTCGTGTTTAAATTTCTGCCACAGCAAGCCAATGTGAGGCGTTAGTAGCAATTGTAGATCCTGAAACAAAATGCCACAAACGACCTCCACCACCGGCGGTTTTTCATGTCCTAGAAAGGATTGGATATTGATTATTTTCACCTCACTTACTCCCGATACCTAGGGTCTGAGTTAGATTTTAGGTTATGGGGGCGAGTTAACCTTGCTTCCATTATCCCATAATTGCCGGGTTTTCTATTCTCCTTTCTTCATCATTTTTTCCACAAAATTTGTATAAATTTCCCCTCGGAGAAATTCGGGATTTTCTAATATTTTTTGATGAAATCCGATCGTTGTCGGAACTCCCGTAATCGCAAATTCCCGTAACGCCCGTTTCATTCTTAAAATCGCCGTCGGACGATCTGGCCCCCAAACAATTAATTTCCCAATTAAAGAATCATAATAGGGAGGAATTTCATAATCCGTATAGACATGGGAATCAATTCTCACCCCATTTCCCCCAGGAGGTAAATAACCACTAATTCGTCCGGGGTGGGGGCGGAAATTATGTTCAGGATCTTCGGCATTAATCCGACATTCGATGGAATGACCGCGCAAAATTACTTGATTTTGAGTTAATAATAACTTTTCCCCTTGGGCGATGCGAATTTGTTCAGCAATTAAATCTAATCCGGTGATCATTTCCGTTACCGGATGTTCAACTTGAATCCGGGTATTCATTTCCATAAAATAGAAATTGCCCGACTGATCAACTAGAAATTCAACGGTTCCTGCCCCGGTATAATTAATAGATTTAGCCGCTTTTACCGCCGCCGTTCCCATCTTTTGACGCAGTTTAGGAGTAATAAAAGAACTTGGTGCTTCTTCTAATAGTTTTTGGTGACGTCTTTGAATCGAACAATCCCGTTCTCCTAAGTAAATTACATTGCCATAATTATCAGCTAAAATCTGAATTTCAATATGGCGAGGACGTTCAATAAACTTCTCCAAATAAACCCCCGGGTTACCAAAGGCGGCTTCCGCTTCCCCTTGGGCGGCGGCAAAGAGTTTGGGGAGTTCCGAATCTTCCCTAACTAACCGCATTCCCCGACCTCCCCCCCCTGCGGTGGCTTTAATAATCACCGGATAACCGATTTTGCAGGCCAGTTGTAGGGCTTCTTTGTCATCACTCAGGAGTCCATCACTGCCCGGTACAGTAGGAACTCCGACCCGTTGCATGGTTTCCTTGGCCGTTGATTTGTCTCCCATTGACCGCATAGCGTGGGGTGTGGGGCCAATGAAGGCAATATCATGATCGGCACAAATTTCGGCAAATCGGGCGTTTTCGGCTAAAAATCCATAGCCGGGATGAATGGCCGTGGCGTTACGAGTCAGGGCGGCGGCGATAATATTGGGAATATTCAAATAGCTTTTACTGCTGCTGGGTTCCCCGATACAAACGGCTTCATCGGCTAGTTGGACATGAAGGGCGTGGCGATCCACCGTTGAATGAACAGCAACCGTCGCAATACCCATTTCCTCGCAGGTGCGAAGAATCCGTAAAGCTATTTCCCCTCGATTGGCAATTAATATTTTTGAGAATCGCATCCTTTATTGACGTTGCTATTGCTGTTCACCCGATCGGACATTTTTTAGGAATCAGAATCACCAATTTTGTCCATCTAGGCACACTTAACATACAGTGGTTTTCCCATTTTAACCCAAAGTATCCCCCGGCTTCACAAGATTCGGAAACCGGGTTTCAAGGGATGAATTTTTATTGAATCAGTATAGAGAACGGGTTTATGATAGTTAATGGGATGTATTTACTGAGTGGCAACCATTTGTCGAGCTTTCATAATAATTGATGCTGTTTCTTCTTTTAAAGTTTGCTCCTGTTTTTCTAATTCTTGAAGACGACCCATCAAAACTTCTATCCTTTTTTCAGGAGATAAGCCTTTAAGGAAGTCTACTGCAATAACATTAGACTCACCCTTTAACCAGGTCAAAAATCGCTGAAGTTTTTCTCGATTTTCTGCTTTAATTTTTGAATTTGAGAGCCTATTTTCAACAGATAATTGTATATCTGATGCAGAATATTCTTTTAAACCTCCGTTTGTTGATACCGCTTTCAATTCTCTGACTAGCTTTTTGATATAGTATTCAGAAAAACCAAAAGATTGAAGATGAAGTTTAGTAATTGTGTTTAAATTACTACCCATTTTTACCTCCTTGATCTTGACCAAATTGTTTAAGAAGATCGCTAATATAATTGGCTTGTTCTTGAATTGTTGATCTTAATGATGGAACTAATTGATTAGCATAAAAATTCTGAATCTTAGTTAATTGTTCCACTAGGCCACTAATTTGCTGTTTCTGTTGATTATTGATTCTTTTTTGAGCGCCCACTTCATAATTACGTTTTTTTAAATCTTGGCCAGCATAGCGCATCATACACAAAATAGCTTCTTCCCTTGTGTTTACATTCTCTTGAGAAGCATCAAGCGCCCTTCTCATATCTGCTTGTGTCCAGTTAAACTCGTTAGCCAGTTGTTTGATTAATTCTTCTTTACTCGGCATAATGACAACCTCTTTTAAAAATCAACAATTTTTGTGCCAATTGCTAAATTGCAACCCGGATGTAATAGCTTAAAATTTTCAGGTTTGTTAGCAGCAGATCCAAAATCTTTTAGTGGAAGAACATGATGTACAACTGCATCTTCAAACCGGAGTGAGGTTTTACAATCTGCACACATACTTCCTTGAAGTTCAAATTGCTTACGCTTCCAAGTCTGACCTGAATTGGTTTTTAGCCAGTTATTAAACTGTTTTCTAGGATCAATAACTGCTTTAGCTTTTTCCAATTTGCGCTCTGTTTCTTGACGAAGTTTTTCTTCTTGCTGAAGTAGGACAAAAAGTTCGCCATATAATCGAGCTAAATTATCAGCCGAGTTTGTTTCCATACATTACTGGCTTTACTTTAGGCGATACATTGATTATATTATAACATGAATCTCTAATTAATGCAACCCAAGAATTAGTGAGACTCTGTTCGACTTAATTTTTAATTAAGTTGTGATTAGAAACCCGGTTTCTTTGAGAAACCGGGTTTCTGGTATTTCTAGGTTTTAAAAGGTTCCTGCTAACGCCTCAATACAACGTTCACAAATTGTAGGATCTTCTTTTGATTCTCCAACATGGACGGAATAATTCCAACAGCGATCGCATTTTTCCCCATCTGCTTTCACCACACCAATTCCCAAATCTTCAAACTGTTGGTTATACTGTAAACCGTTTAAAGGTTCAGGGGTATCTAATAGTTCAACCTGGGAACAAATCAACAAATAACGCAATTCATCCACCCCATTATTTGCTTTTAATTCGATGGTTTCGGGGTTCATTTGTTGCATCTGTTGACGCAAATCCTCATCCGCAATATATAACAACACTTTAGCCTCTAAGGATGCACCAATCATTTTATCCTGACGGGCTTTTTCCATGACAACATTAACATCACTTCTAATTTGTCGTAACTGTTGCCATAACGTCCCTAATTCTGGCTTTTCCCAGTGTTTTTCTAACCTTACCCAACCCGCTTCAAACACAGAAGTCTGGGGTGTAGAATAGGGAATATTTTGCCAAATATCCTCGGCTGTATGACATAATACGGGGGCGATCGCTTTTACCAAATTTTCTAACGCCACCGCTAAAACCGTTTGACAACTCCGACGCCGAAACCCATCAGCCCCACTAATATATAACCGATCTTTGGCAACATCTAAATAGAAATTAGACAAATCCACCACACAGAAATTCTGAATCACCTGGAAGAATCGAAAGAATTGATAACTTTCAAAGGATTCTGTTACCTCAGTAAAAACCTCCGTAATCCGGTGTAACATATATTGATCTAAATCCGGCAATTCTTCGTATTTAACCGTATCTTTTATCGGATCAAAATCGTGCAAATTCCCCAATAAAAATCGGGCGGTATTTCTAATTTTGCGGTAAACATCTGCCATCTGTTTGAGGATATTTTTCCCCAAAGGAACATCCGAAGAATAATCTACCGAGGACACCCACAACCGCAGAATATCAGCCCCATAGGGCGGTTCTTGCTGTTGATTTTTCCCCCCTTCAATTACAATTGCAGGATCAACGACATTTCCTATGGATTTACTCATTTTCATCCCCTTTTCATCGAGGACAAATCCATGGGTTAATACGGTTTTATAGGGAGCATGACCATAGTTAGCTACACTGGTTAATAAACTCGATTGAAACCAGCCCCGATGTTGATCAGAACCTTCTAAATACATATCCGCCGGATACTTTAATTCTGGGCGTTGATTCGCCACCGCTGCCCAGGAAGACCCCGAATCAAACCACACATCCATGGTGTCGGTTCCCTTGCGGTAATTCTTGCCATTATTGCGGTATTCTGGGGGTAATAATTCCTCAATTGATAACTCCCACCAAGCATCCGAACCCCTTTCCGCAATAATAGTTTGAACGTGATTAATTGTGGTTTCATTTAATAGGGGTTCGTTGGTTTCTTCATCATAAAAAACCGGAATGGGAACCCCCCAACTCCGTTGTCGAGAAATACACCAATCACTGCGATCGCTTACCATAGAAGTAATCCGATTTTCCCCTTGGGCGGGAATCCATTTAACCTCAGAAATTGCTTTTAAAGCTGCATCTCGGAACCCTTCAACGGAGGCAAACCATTGTTCTGTAGCCCGAAAAATTGTCGGTTTTTTTGTGCGCCAATCGTAGGGATATTTATGTTGATAGGGTTCTTCTTTTAATAGGGAATTAACTTCTGTTAAAGCATCAATAATAGCCCCATTTCCCTCACCTAAAACATTTAATCCTTCAAATTTTCCAGCTTCATCGGTAAAGTTTCCTTGATCATCCACAGGGGATAAAATCGGTAAACCATATTTTTGACCGACAATATAGTCTTCTTGACCATGACCGGGGGCGGTATGAACTAATCCCGTACCGGATTCGGTGGTAATATAATCCCCACCAATAACTATCGGACTTTTCCGATTAAATAGGGGATGTTTGTAGGTACAATTTTCTAAATCCTGCCCTTTAAACGTGGCTTTAACTGTTAAGGAATAACCCAAGGTTCCTGATAATTGTTCAGCCAAATCTTCTGCCACAATTAAATATTTAAAACCCACAGGTTTGTCACTTTCCCCAACTTCCACAACGGCATAATTTAAAGCCGGGTTAACTGCAACGGCTAAATTACCTGGAATTGTCCAAGGAGTTGTTGTCCAAATTGCTACCCCTAATTCTGATAGAAATGGCGTTAATAATTCCCGCAAAGGTTCAGATACGGTTAACAGTTTAAAAGCGGCAAATAAACTGCGGGAAATGTGACCTTCTGGATATTCTAATTCCGCTTCCGCTAAGGCGGTTTTAGAACTCGGACTCCAGTGTACGGGTTTATGTCCTCGGTAAATATATCCCTCTAAAACCATCTTCCCAAATACACCAATTTGGGCGGCTTCATATTCGGGTTTTAAGGTTAAATAGGGGTGTTCCCAGTCTCCCCAAACCCCATAGCGTTTGAAACCGGTTTTCTGTTGTTCAACGGCTTGTAAGGCGAAATCCCTGGCTTTGTGACGCAAAGTTAAGGGGGTTAATTGTTCCCTTTCCCCAGCTTTCATGTTTTGTAATACTTTCAATTCAATGGGTAAACCATGACAGTCCCACCCGGGAACATAACGAACTTTACGACCCTGTAAAATTTGATAGCGATTAATAATATCTTTAAGAATTTTATTTAGAGCATGACCAATATGCAGCGTCCCGTTCGCATAGGGGGGCCCATCATGTAAAATAAATAATTCGCCGGGGTTATTTTGTGATAGGCGTTGATAAATTTCCTGTTCAGCCCAAAAGGCTTGGATTTCCGGTTCTCGCTTCACGGCATTTGCCCGCATATCAAATTTTGTTTGGGGCAAGTTGACGCTATCTTTATAGGATTTGGCTTCTGTCACAACAGTATCCTGAATGATTCTTGTTAATTGATTTGTATTGTATCTTAACACCGTAGTGAGCCCTGAAGGGCTCAATTATTGATCTTCAAGTCGTAAATCGTAGTGAGTCCTTCAGGGCTCAATTATTGATCTTCAACTAAGACAGTGAACTTAATATACAAAACCCGCCCTACCGGAGTAAGACGGGTTAGATAAGAATTAAAGTGAATTAGGAATTGGTAACGGCGTATTCATTAATAGAATTCGGGGCATGATCTCCGGGTGAAATCGTGACTTTTCCCTGTTGATCCACATCAATAAATGCCCGATCGCCATCCTTAATTGTTCCAGCTAATAAGGCTTCAGCTAAGGCATCTTCTAACAGATTCATTAAGGCTCGACGTAAGGGTCTGGCCCCATATTTAGGATCAAAACCCACATTAACTAAATGATCTTTAAACCCTTCACTAACGGTTAAAGTAATATCCCTTTCTGTTAACCTGGCTAACAGATCTCGGAGTAAGATTTCGGCAATTTGTTTAACTTCGGATTTTTCCAATTGACGGAAGACAATAATTTCATCCAAACGGTTAAGAAATTCCGGTCGGAAATATTGCTTGAGTTCCTCATGGACTAAATTTTTAATCCGGTTATATTGCTGATCTGCTTCAGAAGCAGCACCCCATTCAAATCCTAAACCACCGCCGCCTTTTTCAATTACCTTAGAACCCACGTTTGAGGTCATAATAATTAAGGTATTTTTGAAACTGACTGTGCGACCTTTAGCGTCGGTTAAACGACCATCTTCTAAGATTTGTAATAACAAATTGAAGACATCGGGATGGGCTTTTTCAATTTCGTCAAATAGCACCACCGTATAGGGACGACGACGGACAGCTTCAGTTAATTGCCCTCCTTCTTCATAGCCAACAAATCCTGGGGGAGAACCGATTAATTTAGACACCGTATGTCGTTCCATATATTCCGACATATCTAAGCGAATCATCGCTTCTTCTGCCCCAAAGAAATAGGTGGCTAGGGCTTTAGTTAATTCGGTTTTTCCGACTCCCGTGGGGCCAGAAAAAATGAAACTGGCAATGGGGCGATCGGGATTTTTTAATCCCACCCGGGCGCGACGAATAGCACGAGAAACGGCGCCAACCGCTTCATTTTGACCAATTAAACGTTCATGTAAGATATCTTCCAATTTCAATAATTTTACCGATTCCGATTCGGTTAATTTATTGACATTAATACCTGTCCAAGCCGCTAAAATTTCGGCAATATCGTCTTCAGTTACAACTAAACCCGTACCCGCTATATTGGTTTTTTCAGTGGGGGTTTCCAGTCTATCTTTGATTTCCAATTCGCGATCGCGCAGTTCACTAGCTTGATCGAAATCTTGGAGTTTGACCGCCGTTTCTTTTTCGCCAATAACTTTAGTTAATTCCCGTTTTAATTCCCGTAATTCGGGGGGAACTTTGGAATTCATCACCCGAACTCGCGAACCCGCTTCATCAATTAAATCAATGGCTTTATCGGGTAAAAAGCGATCGCTAATATAACGATCGGATAGGGTCGCCGCCGCGTATAATGCCTGATCGGAAATCGTTAATTGATGGTGTTGTTCATAAGCTCGACGCAGCCCGAACAGAATTTCCACGGTTTCTTCCACTGTGGGTTCACCGACCATCACGGGTTGGAACCGCCGTTCCAGGGCCGCATCCCGTTCAATATATTTGCGGTATTCATCCAGGGTCGTCGCCCCTAAGCATTGCAACTCACCCCGGGCGAGGGCGGGTTTGAGCATATTGGAGGCGTCCATAGTCCCTTCAATGGAACCCGCACCCACAATGGTATGAATTTCATCAATCACTAAAATGATATTTCCGGCGGTACGAATTTCTTCGACAATGGTTTTTAGGCGTTCTTCAAATTCCCCCCGAAAACGAGTTCCAGCAATTAAAGTTCCCATGCTCAAGCTGATCACTTGTTTGTTTTCCAGGACATCGGGAACATCGTTATTAACAATGCGTTGGGCTAAGCCTTCCGCAATGGCGGTTTTTCCGACGCCGGGTTCACCCACCAACACGGGGTTATTTTTGGTGCGGCGTCCCAGAATTTGAATTACCCGCTCAATTTCCCGTTGACGACCGATCATCGGGTCAAGTTTGCCTTCGGCGGCCAGTTGGGTGAGGTTTGTGCCAAATTCGTCCAGGGTGGCGGTTTTGGTGGACTTGCTGCGACTTCCTCCCCCCGGGGCGACGGTGGCTTCTTCTCCCAGGGATCGAATTACCTCAGTCCGCACTTGAGAACGGTCAACCCCCAGATTTTCTAGGACTTTTGATGCCACTCCTTCGTTGTCTTGGAGTAATCCGAGTAAGATATGTTCGGGGCCGATATAGTTATTGCCCATTTGTCGCGCTTCTTTCATCGCGGTTTCAAAGATGCGTTTGGCCCTGGGGGTAAAGGGAATTTCCACGGGCAGGAAACCTGACCCACGACCAATAATTGCCTCAACTTCTTTTTGGACTTCACGGAGGGCTAACCCTTGCGCCTTCAAGGTTTTGGCAGCAACACTGGTTCCTTCACTCATCAAGCCCACAAGAATTTGTTCTGTTCCTACAAAGTTATGTCCCAGGCGTCGGGCTTCTTCCTGAGCTAACATCACCGCCTTAATTGCCTTATCCGAGAAGTATTCAAACATTTTTTATGCTCACTCCCTTATGACGTTTATTTTTATGGGGTTGTCATCCCTGGTGGGGGACGATGATAGGTTTTAATGTCCCGATGTAAATTTTTATTGAGATACTACAACCTAATGTAACGTTATTGCGGTAAATGTGCAGTGAGGACACCCGTAATTTTGATATGGGGTTGCCATTGCTCCCTCGGATCGATACAGGATTGCGAACTTTGACTTGGGTAGGCCCTTGATTTTGATCCTCTCAGGCGGATATGTCCTAACGGATAGTTAAGCAAGTTCGGGGGTGGGTCAGGAATTATGCGATCGCTAATCTCATTTTAATTCTTTATTATTCTTTTTAGGTAAGGGAGGTAAAGGTGCAAAAGCTCCCGCAGCCCATTAAGGTAAGGATTTGAAAAATTTTCTTTCTGTTGTATAATTCAAAACGTTAAGACTGCTCCACATCTTCTGCGCTTTTCCATTCGTCCAGTCCTAACCTAAATTATGTCTAATTATTCCCCAGTCGTTGACCCGTCCCTCGACTATCAGTTTTTGCTGGTGACTCACATGGTCTGTGCTGATCAACAGATTCACAGTGAAGAATCCAAAACACTTCATGAACTTGCGGTTGAAGTTCAGATCGGAGAACGCACGATCGCAGAAATGGAAAAAATATTAGGTCAAGAGGACGATCAGCTATCGGTTGAGGAGATCGCAAAGCAGATCCTACCCGGTCAGCAACAAGAAGCGATGAACCAAATTTTAGCGCTCGCTTATGTCGATGGATTTTGTTCTGTGTTGGAGCGAAAAATGGCGCAACAGGTCGCTCAACTTTGGAATTGGCCAGAGGGAGAAGTTCAGAAACAATTAATCGAAGCGGGTGCATTTTCCGATACTCATTCAATTATTGGTAGTGAGAAGCAAGAACTTTCAATGGGAGCGCGTTTACTGAAAAAAGCGGGTACTTTTCTATCCCAATCACTCATTGATAATTTAGCTAAATTTGTAGGGAAAACCGAAAAAGTTGAGCAACTACGACAGGAAATTTTATTATCCGGCCCAGAATATGATCAAGCAATCCGTCAATGTGCTGCTATTGCAGAAGAAGATTATCAATATGCGTATTTGGCATTCGTGAAAACTGACTCGGCTTTAAAAAATTTACAGAAAAGCATTAAATTAACGGTTCAATCTATTGAAGACAAAAAAACAGGGAACGCTCAAGCAAACCTAACGACTCAGGAAGTCGTAAAACAGCTTAAAGCAACTGAAGAAGTACTGACTGGACAAATTATTCAACAACTAGAAAGTATACAAGATTCACTGCGTTCTAAAAGACAGGCATTGAATTACTTTAGTATTGCGTTTATGGGTCGAACTAAAACCGGAAAAACGACACTTCACGCTATTATTACTAATGATGGGTGGGATGCGATCGGGGTCGGAAAACAACGAACCACCCGATTTAATCGTGTTTATGAATGGAAAAATATCAGAATTATTGATACCCCTGGAATTGGTGCGCCTGGAGGGAAAAGCGATGAAGAAATTGCTGAAAGTATTATTGATGAATCAGATATTATTTGTTATGTTGTTACCGATGATAGTATTCAAGAAAGCGAATTTCATTTTTTACGACTTTTAAAAGAAAAAGCCAAGCCTTTAATTATTCTATTGAACGTTCACAAAAACTTTAAAGACTCAAAACGTGGCCCTTATGAATTAGATAAATTTCTCAAAGATCCTAATAAACTGTTTGCCATGGAAGGTCAAAGTGGTTTAAGAGGACATATTGATCGAATTCAACGTTATGCTCAAGAATATTATGCCAATGATTACTTTGATATTATTCCTGTAATGTTATTGGCGGCTCAAATGTCGCGTGAACCTGAACATCAGCATCATCAAGATCAACTTTTTAAAGCCAGCAGAATCCAAAACTTTTTAGACTCAATTCGATCTTCTCTAATGAAACATGGAAAAATTAGAAGATCGCAAACTCTACTCGGTTCTACCGTTGGCTCAATTGATAATCCTAACTTAACAACTACTGAAAAAGCACCCTTACAATGGGTTCAAGAACAATCAAAAATTTATCATCAACTTAGCGATACTCTTAATAGTAAACAAGGGGGAATTTCCAACAAGGTTCAGAAAACCCAAAAAGATACCCAAGCTTTTTTATTGCAGCAAATTGAGACAATTTTTCAAGATGCAATTAATGCAGTTCCGACTTTTGCAGAAAATCATTGGCAGTCCAATGAACTGGAATTAACATTAGGATGGGAGAAAACTCTTAACTCCTTACAATTTGAGCAACGGTTAAGAGGGAGTTATGAAGAATCCAGTAAAACCTTTAATAAAGAAGTTCAAGAAATATTAGAGGAAGTCGGTCGTGAGCTAGAGCTTGTCGCCCAAATTGGACAATATAAATTTAGTTTTAAGGAACAAGGCTCTATTAATTTTCGCGATATTTTTAGAATCAGTGGTAGTATTTTACTGATAGCTTCTGCTATTTTAGCGTTTGTTTCTCCCCCTATAGCTTTAGTTGTTAGCATTGTAGGTGGACTGGTAGGTTTTGCTAAAAACTTGTTTAAGTCTAAGGAGCAAAAAAGACGAGAAGCCGTTCAAAAAATCTCTGAGGAATTATATACACAGCTTAACCAGGAGAAACGCAAATATCTTAAGCAAGCCGATGAGAATTTCATTCAATCTTGTCAAAGTATTATCACAGCAATCGAGGTTTATTTTAATAATTTAATCGAAGGATTACATGATATTGCTAAACAGTTAGATAAGGCAAATAATAAACTTAAGGATAATTCTAACTGGCTTAATCGTGGTTATGCCAAACGAATTATTGACTGGCTGAATGATCGAGATGAAGAATTAAATCCTCAAAATATCAATAACAGCATTAAAAAAGTTGAGAGAAATTTTGGTCAGAAAATTTTTATCCAGACAAAAGTTAAGATTTCGATCAATAAATCCTCAGAAGAACTTAAAATGGTACTTCAAGAGGATCTGATCATCAATGAGCCTAAAATCTCGTAACCCTTAAACTTAGGAGCAAAAACAATGACTGATCAAAACTCTACCTTTAAATCGGCTTTAGTGGGTGAAAAATTTAATAAAATTTTGGATTATTTTGATAAATCACTCGCTGACGGCAATCTCCTAGAACTAACAAAAATTCGAGAAAAGCTGCGAGAGGAGTTAAAGGAATATCGAGAAGATGGGGTTTTAAGTGTTGCTTTTATTGGGCAATATAGCTCAGGTAAATCAACCATAATTTCTGCATTAACCGGAAACAGAGATATTAAAATTGATGCGGATATTGCGACAGATAGAACAACCGCTTATAACTGGAATGGGATTAAAATTATTGACACGCCAGGGTTATTTACTGAACGCCAAGATCATGATCAAATTACATACGAGGCAATTAATAAAGCTGACTTACTGGTATTTTGTCTAACTTATATGCTGTTTGACTCTATCACAGTTGAGAATTTCAAAAACTTAGCCTATAACAAAGGTTATCGCTGGAAAATGATGTTAGTTGTTAATAAAATGTCAGATGGAGCCGGAGAGGAAGAAGAACTGATTGCTAATTATCGTGAAAGTTTAGCTCAAGCACTAAAACCCTACAGTCTTGATGAATTTCCAGTTTGTTTTATTGATGCAAAAGATTATTGTGAAGGGATTGATGAAAAAGAAGATTTCCTGATAGAGATTAGTCGCTTTCAAACTTTTATTAATGCTTTAAATAAATTTGTTCAAAAACGCTCTGCTTTTGTTAAATTCGATACTCCCATTCGGATTGCTTTAGGTTTTGTTGATGAAGCGGAATTAATTTTTACTCGAAATTCTCCTGAAGATAATGCTTTTTTAGAGATTTTAACTCGTCTTTCCCGTGTTCTTCGTAAAGAACGCAGTCGTTTACAAACGAAAGTTAAAAATATTGCTTTGAAAATGTCCTCACAAATTGTCAAACAAGGAACCGTTTTAGCAAATGCGGTAGGAACAGATGAAGATTTTGCTCTCTTAAATCAACAAAGTGAACTGAATGTTAAAAAACATTATGAAACAGCCGAAGCCGAATTACAAAATGTTATTAATGCTGCGGTAGAGGATGTTCGTCAAGAATTTGAAGCCATTTTTCAGGATAATTTAGTTCAGTCTTTTGTTGCTTGCCTCGACAAAAATCAAACAGTTTCGGCTAATAATGTTAGTGCAGGCATAGATATGGAACGTTTAAAAGGTCAAGTCACCTGGATTAAAGCGATTGGCGAAACCGCAGGAGTAGAAGTTTCTAAACTGGCTACCAACAATTTACTAAAAACTGGAGGACAAGGCTTTTTACATTCTATAGATGTAGCGGGTAGTAGTTTGCATCAAGCTGTTTTAGAAGTTGGCAAATTTGTCGGATTTAAGTTTAAACCTTGGCAAGCAGTGGGAATTGCTAAAGATATTGGAAATGTTGCTAGTTTTTTAGGCCCTATTCTTGCAGTTGTTTCTGTTGGTGTTGACTTGGTAGAAATGCAAAAAGAGAATCAACGTCAACAACAAATGGCTGATAGTCGCAGAAATATTACGAGCCAGTTTCAAGTCATTGCTAAAGATTTAGAAGATCAAATCTTGCAGCAAGAGAAGGATTTTGAGCAGGAAGTTTATGAAGAAATTGACAAGAAAATAGCTCAAGCCCGCCAAGACCAACAAGAGGCGATAGCAGCTTCTAATACTGGGTTGCAAAAACTTATAAAAATCCGCAATAATTTAGGAAAAATCCTTGATTATATTAGCCGAATCAGCAACAATTCAGATGCTTAAATTATAAGAGCGATCGCTTTTCTAAACTTATGTAAATGGAAATATTAAAACAACTGATAAAAGAAAGCATTCGAGAAGTTCTTAGAGAAGAACGTCTCTCGTTAATGCAAGTTTTAATTCCTGATGTCAGTGATCAAGAGATGAAAGAAATTAGTAAAAAATTTTATTCGCCTGAAAAATATGATGAACATGATTCTGTAGATATGACAAATTGGGTGAATAATGAAAATTAGTGCGATCGCATTCTTCAAAAAAATTATATAATAGATAATAAGCTAATTCAAAAGCACTTTATGAATGTTACTGATATTCGCAATCAAGTTAAACAGTATGTTGATCAGCTATCTCCAGAAAAACTCGTGGTAGCTGCGGATTTTTTATCGTATTTAGCAGAACGAGAAAGTCAAGAAGCAACAGAAGAATTACTTAAAATTTCTGGGTTTAAAGAATCTTTTGAAAAAGGCAAGGAAGATGTTTTAGAAGATAGATTGATTTCTGTTGATAAACTAAAACGGAAATATTAATTTTATGTATGAAATTGTTATTAATCGTGAAGCTCAGGACTTTTTTGAAGAAACATCTGCTTCCCTTCAGAAAAAGTTAGATCGCTGTTTTCATACAATTAAAATTACCCCTCGTTAGAAACCGGGTTTCTTAACAAATATTGATTTAATCCAATCAATCTTAATTAGAAACCCGGTTTCTTGAGCGTAATTTTGAAACCATTAAGAGGGTTTGCAGACCAAACCCCTATAATCATTTTTTTGTTGAATTAGGAGTTAATTCAAGCCCTGGAGAGGCAACAGGACTAGGTTGACTGTATTTTTTTAACCAATCTTTCCCCACTTGAATTGTTAAGTCAGATTCTAAAAATCCCGTACTTTCGACGACAACCTTACCAAAACCCAGGGATTTTTGTAAAGATTCAGCGCTCTTAATATCACCATCCTGAGCAACAATTTTAGTTTCTTCTAAGGGTTCTGTCCAAGGTTTAGAAATTTTTACGTTCCAAAAACCCCCATCATTTAAAGTGCCCACTAATTTATCAATAGCCTCAGAACTATCATTACTATCTTGAATAGCAATTCTTAAATCTTTGGGATCAATATTCTCAAATTTCCAAACATCCTGACCAAAATCAAAATGTTGAGCTACTACATTTTCTAAGCGGGCTGCATCGGGTAACCAATAGCTGGCTCGATATTCTTTCGGGTCACTAAATTGACCAGGAACCATCAACATTTGTACATTTTCCCGTTTAATATTAGTGGCAAAATCAACCAAGGCAACTAATTCTTCCAAACTTAAATTAGTATCAATATGAGATTGAACAATTGACATAACTTGAGGCAGTTTGGAAATGGTACTCACATTTAATGACTGTTCCATGAACGCCCGAATTAGCATTTGTTGACGTTGTACCCGTCCGATATCACCTAAAGCATCATAACGAAACCGTAAAAACTGTAAGGCTTGCGCTCCATTTAGGTGTTGTTCCCCTTGTTTTAAATTAATATAGAGATGTTGGCTATCATCTTGATATTTCATATCTTTGGGGACGTAAATACTCACGCCTCCCATCGCATCAATTAATTTTTCTACCCCTTGGACATTCACTCGCACATAACGGTCTATTCCCACACCGCCTAATAATTCACTGGTGGCTTTTGCACTTAACGCCGGGCCGCCATAATAATTGGCATCATTAATTTTAGTCATTCCCCGACCCTCTACATACGTCCGAGTGTCACGGGGAATGGATAATACTTTTAACTGTTTATTAGCCGGATCAAAACGGATCAATAGCATTGTATCCGATAACCCCTTAAAGGAATCCACCAAAGCATGGTATCCGACTTCCGGGTGGGAATCATCTTCTAAATCTGAGGTTAAAACCTTCACCCCCATCACCAGAATATTCACCGGGCGGGTTAATTCTGGCAGTCTCATGTTGGTAGTAGCCATTTGACCTTGAGAAAAAACCGCCGCTTCTTCGGGGGTTAATTTTTGCTGTAATAGGGGTGTTGTCGATAGAGACACGGCTAATAAAGCTCCGGCGGTGGCCGAAATCATGGCGACTCCAGCTAAACCTAAACCCAGTCCTAACCATCGTCCGGGACTAGATTGAGCTAATTTCCTGAGATTGGGTTTGGACGGGTTTGGCAATGGTTTTTGACTCTGATATCTTGGTGCTGACACGGACTTCCTCACACACTTAATAAATAATTTTTAGAGATAATACACTGATGGTAAAACCGGGGATGCTTTTAGAACCAACCTATTATGGCAGATGTTTGCCTAATCCTTGTTCAGCAATTTGGCTAATCCCAGGAAGCCATATCGGTTGACGTTTCCAGACTTTAATCATTAAGCCTAAACTGACAATAAAATAACTGGTTGTCAATAGACTACTGGTTAATAACATCGGCAAGGCGATCGATTCCGCACTATTGGCTCCAGTTTCTAACAATATCAGTGCTGTTAACCAACTGAACGCTAACACAATCACTAATCGACTGGCGGCTTGTTGTTGTTTTGTGCCTGACCGTCGATATAATGTCCACAATGCCGGGAAGAAACCCAATATCGGAATTAAATAAACAAACAACTGTAACCTTTCATGTTCAGGATTCTCATAGATGTGATTGGTTTTCATAGGAAAAAAATAAAGTAAGCACCGAAAACAGAAAATATTTTCTCAACCTCTAAAACCAGCCAACTCAATACCCCAATTCTGATACAATGGTGACAACTTGAGATGCAGGAGAACAGATTATCCCATGACCGCAACCCAGAAACCGATTGTTATTTCCCCCTCTATATTATCAGCAGATTTTAGTCGTCTTGGTGAAGAAATTCGGGCAGTGGATGAAGCTGGCGCCGATTGGATTCATGTTGATGTGATGGATGGTCGCTTCGTTCCCAATATTACTATTGGGCCATTAATTGTGGAAGCTATTCGTCCGGTGACAAAAAAACCTCTGGATGTCCACTTAATGATTGTGGAACCGGAAAAATATGTCGAAGGTTTTGCTAAAGCTGGCGCTGATATTATTTCGGTTCACGCCGAACACAATGCTTCTCCCCACTTACATCGAACCCTTGGCCAAATTCGAGAACTGGGTAAACAAGCGGGTGTGGTTTTGAATCCTTCTACTCCCTTAGAATTAATTGAATATGTCTTAGAGCTTTGTGACTTGGTGTTAATTATGAGTGTTAACCCTGGTTTTGGCGGACAGAAGTTTATCCCCGGAATTGTGCCGAAAATTCGCGCCTTACGTCAAATGTGCGACGAACGGGGTTTAAATCCTTGGATTGAAGTTGATGGCGGTCTGAAAGGGGATAATACTTGGCAAGTGTTGGAAGCCGGGGCTAACGCCATTGTTGCGGGTTCTGCGGTGTTCAATGCTCCTGATTATGCTAAAGCTATTGAAGGAATTCGCCATAGTAAACGCCCTACTCCTGAGTTAGCAACAGTCTAATATTCCATCATGAAATGTTGGCTACAGATTCCTCCCGTAGAGACGTTGAATGCAACGTCTCTACACCGTGGGTAGAGGGATAATCTGTAGCATCTATAATTGGATTTCATTAATCTGAGTTTGATCGGATTTTTCTATATTATTACCCCCCTTGATGATCGAGAGGGCTAATTTTATGTAAAAATTTAACAACTTACTCTTTTCTTCATCGCCTCCTGATGCTAAGATTCAATTCAGAAACTTGAATTTAGTAAAGTTAAACTTTATAAAAATAGGGTAAAAGCCATGGGGATTAAAACTGCTATTATTGCCGGCTTGTTTTCTTTAGTTCTTCCTGTATTTGTTCCCGTTGCTTTCGCAACATCGAATTCTGGTTCAGGAATCACAGAATCCTGGCAGGAAAACGGTAATTCCGGGGTAAACTCAAGCGTTACAGACGCAGAAACAGCCAGACGGGAACTGTTTTCTCAACCCTTTTATCAACCTGAAACTCAACCCCCTCGCCATCGGGAACGGGTATTATCCCAAGGCACTCAAGGCTCCCAAGTCACGGGGTTACAACAACGCTTAAAAGCCCATGGGTTCACCCCAGGTAAAATTGATAGTGTTTTTGGCCCTCGGACAACGGCATCGGTGCAGGCGTTTCAGCAGGCTAAAGGATTAGAAGTGACCGGGGTTGTAGACCGCGACACCTGGCAAGCTTTATCGGCGGAGCCTCAAGTTGCTAGTTCGGTTACAGTTAAAGAGGATACTGTTTTATCCAGAGGTTCCCGGGGAACGGACGTTCGTATATTACAGGAACGTTTGGAGGCGAAAGGATATAATCCTGGCCGAATTGATGGGATTTTGGGTTCTCGCACCCTGGCCGCACTGCATGAATTTCAAATTGCCCAAGGCTTAGAAACCAGTAATCAAGTTAATCAAACAACTTGGACAGCTTTAAATAGTGAATCGTCGCTTCCCGAAACGCCCACTCGTTTAACAGAAGAAAATCCTAATTTAACTGAAAACGAAAACACAGATTTAGGGAGTAGTTCTGAAGAAAAGGTCTTCAATTTAGACGGGTTCACGAACTAAATATCATTACCGCCCCCAGAGACGCGCCTTTGCACGTCTCTTTTTTTCTCTTTGAAGATCGAGGAGAATTGTGTCAATACGATTAGAAATTAAACGGGTAACATCTAGCGATTTAGATTTATTAAACCAATTATATACAGAAATGGATGGAGAATTGCCTATGTCTCTATTGGAGGTTGAACAAATTTTTGAGCAAATTCAGCAAGTTCCCAACTACAATATTTATATTGCATGGCTAAACAATGAACCAGTCGGTACATTCAGCTTATTATTTATTCCCATGATTTTGCATCACAGCAAATCTGCGGTTATTGATGCCGTGATTGTCACTTGTGGTTATAGAAATCAAGGAATAGGTAAAGCCATGATGCACGAAGCCCTCAAACTCAGCCGCGAGGCGGGATGCTATAAAGCCATGCTTTCGTCTAATTTAAAACGGACTAACGCCCATCAATTCTATAAGTCTTTAGGGTTTAAACAGCAGGGTTGGAGTTTTAGTCTGGAACTGTAACCCAAAACTTGAAATTTTAGGGTAATTTATTAAAGGTATTTTCTCTGAACACACTTAACTCCGAACACGATGAATATTCTTGCTGATTTTCTATCTAAACCGACTCAAACTAATTCCCCTCAAGTTAAAAAAAGTGGCAGAGGAATCTATATTAAATCACCTCAAGAAATAGAAACTATGCGACAAGCTGCAAAAATTGTGGCTACGGTATTAAAAGAAATTTCCCAACGGGTTCAACCAGGGATGACTACGGCGGATTTAGATGCTTATGCAGAAAAACGGATTCGGGAAATGGGAGCAACCCCAAGTTTTAAAGGATATCATGGATTTCCGGCTTCTATTTGTGCTTCGATTAATAATGAAGTGGTTCATGGTATTCCTAACCGTCGCAAGGTGATTCGTACCGGGGATGTTTTAAAAGTTGATACCGGGGCTTATTATCAAGAATTTCATGGGGATTCTTGTATTACAATTGGGGTGGGTGAAGTTTCTCCAGAGGCAAAAAAATTAATTAAAGTGGCTGAAGAAGCCTTATATAAAGGCATTGAACAGGTCAAAGCGGGAGCTTATTTACTCGATATTGCTGGGGCGGTTCAAGACTATACAGAAGCCAATGGTTATAAAATCGTAGAAGAATTTACAGGTCATGGAGTGGGAAGAAATCTACACGAAGAACCCTCGGTTTTTAATGCTCGTACCCATTCTTTACCCAATGTTAAATTGAAAGCGGGAATGACTTTAGCCATTGAACCGATTCTGAATGCAGGTTCTCGATTTACTAAAATTTTATCGGATAAATGGACAGCCGTAACCATTGATAATGCCTTATCTGCTCAATTTGAACATACGGTTTTAGTCACCGAAACCGGCTATGAAATTTTAACAGATCGCTCTAGTATCAGTTAACAGTCATCAGTCATCAGTCATCAGTAATCAGTTATAGCAACCGCCAAGGCAGTTAAGACACCAGACGGATCTTGGAACCCAGACGGTAAAGTGTTTCCCCCTGTTCCGGTGTTCCCTGTTCTCGTTCGACAAGCTCACGACGCAGCCTGTTCCCTGCTATATCAGTTTGTTGATTGACTCTAGTAATTCTTAATTCTTAATTCTTAATTCCCCCAATGATTCGGATTCAAACAGTTAACTATTCTGAAATTTTTTGTTCCCAAATATCAACTAAATTTTTAATTACTACATCCCAACTATAATTACCGACGGATTTCATTCCTTGATTTCCTAGGGTTTTTCTTAATAGAGGATCTTCGATTAATTGCTTTAATTTGTGTGTAAAATCTTCTGGATCTTGAGGAGTATATAAAAATCCATTTTCCCCATCTATAACATTTTCAACTAACCCTCCCGCCCGGGGAGCTAATACGGGAATACCGGACGCAAAAGCCTCTAATACGGTTAATCCTCTCGATTCCCGTTCCGAGGTGGTAATATGAATATCACTATTAGCATAAACCGCCGGAACTTGGTCATAGGCTACCCGACCCAGGAAATAGACATGACGGGTAAATTTTGTTAAACCTGCGATGATTTCGTCCTGCATTTGTCCATCCCCAATAATAATAAAACCGACTTTTTCTAAATCAATTTTTTCTGCAACTTTTGCCATGGTTTTTAAAGTAAAATTCCAACCTTTATCGGGGGTTAGACGACCGACAAAAATCAATTTAGTTAAACGATCTAATTCGGGTAAATTATAATATTTTTTAAAAAAATCTTCTTCTTTTAAATTAGGGTTAAAGCGTTGGGCATCAAATCCGGCTAAATTCTCATAAACCGCATTATGAATTGACATTTGGGGGGCGAGTTGATAGGTGATTTTACTGGTAAATAAGGTGACATCATAGCCATTATAAATCCAAGCAAAAATCCTTCTAAAAATTTCTCTAATGATTTCTACCGCAAATTTAGGTAAGGGAATATAATCTTCAGCGTAGGATAAAAACCAAGTTCTAAAAAACGCAATACAGGGAATATTTGCTTTTTTAGCATAGTCTATTCCAGCCCGTCTAAAAAATCCAAAAAATAGCCTTTCTGGTTCATCAACATGAACTAAATCGGGCTGAAATTTTTCTAATTCTTTTAATAAAATAGAATAGGATTTAATAGAAGGGTTACGTTCAAAATCTAATCCTAAAAATGGCGTACTAGGTAAATTATAAACTCGCACACCTGGTAAAATATTGCCGCTATATTCTCGCCAATTGGGATAAACACTTTCAATGGTGCTATAGTCGGGACAAAAAAATAAAACCTCATGTCCCCATTGACTTAACTTCTGGAGTCGCATCATCGCACTAACCGTAACCCCATCAATCACGGGGAAAAAACCAGAGGAAATAATGGCAATTTTCATACTAAACTGTACCTTGATCGTAGTGAGTCCTTTAGGACTCTATGTAGTGAGTCCTTTAGGACTCTATATTAAGGTATGAGCAGTTTTTCTAATTTAGTCGATTTATTGCGCGATCGCGCTGAACATAAACCAGATCAACTCGCCTATCGGTTTTTAGCCGACGGAGAAACGAGTCAGCAAACCCTGACCTATCTACAGTTACATCAACAAGCTGTCCAAATTGCATCTTATTTACAATCATTTTTATCCCCAGGTGATCGGGTTTTAGTCGTTTATCCCTATAGTGCGGGATTAGAATTTATTGCGGCGTTTTTTGGCTGTTTATATGCGGGTGCGATCGCCGTTACCGATAACCCTCCAGTCTCCCCCCAAGCAATTGTTAAGCTACAAACCCGTTTAGAATCTTCTCAATGTCGGGCAATTTTAAGCACAAAAGCATTAATTGAACAGTTAAAAATACAATTTTCTGTGGAGAAAGAGGAGGAGACGCGCCGTGGCACGTCTCTACGGTGGGTGGCGACCGATGACCTTTTGGATCAAAACCTCGCTATAGACTGGCAAAAACCGCCAATTAACGGGGATACCGTCGCTTTTTTACAATATACCTCTGGTTCCACCGGAACCCCAAAAGGGGTAATTGTTACCCATGGAAATGTTTTGCATAATTCGGCAATTATTTATAAGGCTTTTGGCCATCACAATAATAGTAAGGGGTTAATTTGGCTTCCCCTATTTCACGATATGGGATTAATTGGGGGAGTTGTTCAACCTTTATATGGATCATTTCCCGTTACTTTGATGTCCCCAGTTGCTTTAGTCCAAAAACCCTTTCGTTGGTTAGAAGCGATTTCTGAATATCAGGCTACCACCAGTGGCGGGCCAAATTTTGCTTATGATTTAGTCTGTAGGACAGCGACGCCTGAAAAGTTAGAACAGTTAGATTTAAGTTCCTGGGATGTGGCCTTTTCCGGGGCTGAACCTGTACGCTGGGACACCCTTAAACGGTTTGCAGAAATTTTTGGCCCCTGTGGGTTCAAACCGGAGGCGTTTTATCCCTGCTACGGAATGGCCGAAACTACCCTATTTATTTCCGGTGGACACAAACACCAAACCCCTAATATTCTCTGGGTTGATCCCGTCGCCCTAGAACACAATCAAGTCATCCAAACACAGGAAACATCACTGGCTAATAACCCACAGTCCAGAAAAACTCGATCGCTAGTCAGTTGTGGCTTCCCCTGGTTGGCAGATGAGGTGATGATTGTTGATCCGCAAGAGTTAACGTCCCGGGACGCGGATCAAGTGGGTGAAATCTTGGTATCGGGGAAAGGTGTGGGTTTGGGATATTGGGATAAACCCGAAGACACGGAAACCACCTTTCGGGTTTATGTCGAGGGACGGGGGCCCTATTTACGCACGGGAGATTTAGGATTTTTACAGGACGGGGAATTGTATATTACGGGACGGATCAAGGACATGATGATTTTGTGGGGAAGAAATCGTTATCCCCAGGAAATTGAAGCTACCCTAGATACCTGTCACCCGGCTATTCGTGCTGGACATAGTGCGGCGTTTTCGGTGGAAACGGAACTCGGAGAACAGTTAATTATTGCCGCAGAAATCGAACGGCGGTATTTACGAAACTTGAACGTTGAGGAAGTCGTCAATGCTATTCGTCAGGCGATCGCCGAACAGAATACCGTGGATGTCTTTGCAATTGTATTATTAAAAACCACAACTATTCCTAAAACCACCAGTGGTAAAATTCAACGTCGTGCTTGTCGGACTAAATTTTTAGAAGGGAGTTTAGATAGTGTTGGACAATGGAGATTAGACACAGAAACCAGTCAATTGTCAGAATTAGCCAATCGTTCTTAAAAGTCAACCGTAGGGTGCGTAGGGGCGGGGTTCTCCCGCCCCTACGCACCCACCAAAAACCTTTGATTTCCTATCATTACAATCAACATGAAACAAGAAAAAATATCAGAAAAAATCAGGTATTTTCTATTGTATAAAGTCGGAGTAAAAATATTATGGACATTTGAAAAATTAATTCCTGAATATTCATTAATTGGGAATACAGCTTTTTTTGACTCTACTCAATTTCAGTGGTCAAAAGAGTTAGAAACCAATTGGCATTTAATTCAGCAAGAATTAGAGCAAATTCTGAAAGTTCAAGAACAACTACCCAATTTTCAAGATATTTCCCCCGATCAAGGCTATAGCACCACTCAGGATAATTTATGGAAAACCTATTTTTTCTATGGCTATGGAATTAAAGTCGATAAAAATTGCCAACGCTGTCCAGAAACCACCCGTTTAATAGAACAAATTCCAGGGATGAAAACGGCATTTTTTTCAATTTTGTTACCTGGAAAACATATTCCTGAACATCGAGGGCCCTATAAAGGAGTGATTCGTTGTTTATTAGGATTAAAAATCCCTGAACCCCGCGAAAAATGCCGAATTCGAGTCGGAGAAGAAACCCGCCATTGGCAAGAAGGAAAATGTATGATTTTTGATGATTCTTTTCCCCATGAAGCTTGGAACGAAACCGATGGCGTGAGAGTCGTTTTATTCTTAGATATTATGCGTCCTTTACGCTTCCCTCTGTCGATTATTAATGAACTGTTTCTCAAATTAATTACAATATCTCCCTTTGTTCAAGATGGCTACACGAATCAACGGAAATGGGATGTTCGCTTAGAACAAATCTTTGCTGCCCAGAAGGACAGTATTACCTCACCCTAGAAGCAAAATGTCCCTGTCCGTAACCCATGATCCGTGATCAACAATCGCTCATTCATTCAAGATTTAAGAGTTAAGAAAATCCTTAATTCTTGAATAATGACGAACTACGGATGGAGGGAAAAAAACCCTATAAATGATAGGATAGATCACAAAACATTACCTATTTTTTTTCATGACTGATTCATTTGATTTTTTAAAAGCCACCACTTTAATTGAACTTTTACAACATCGGGCAATCCAGCAACCGAATCAGATTGCTTATACATTTTTAGTTGATGGAGAATCGGAAACGGTTACATTAACTTATCAACAATTAAACCAAAAAGCTCAAACTATTGCGAGTAAATTACAAGCTATTTGTCAACCTCAAGATCGAGTTTTATTACTATATCAACCGGGGTTAGATTATATTAGCGCATTTTTCGGTTGTTTATATGCCGGAGTGATTGCCGTTCCCGCCTATCCCCCTCGACCCGATCGATCTTTGCCTCGTTTACAAGCGATTATTACTGATACAAATGCCACGGTTGCCTTAACCACTGAAGCCACATTATCGGGTTTACAGCGATTTTTTCCAACTATGTCTGATATTGCGCCGTTGAATTGGTTTGCAACAGATATCTTAGATCATGAAATTGGAAAGACTTGGCAACCTCCTATTATTAATAGTCAAACTCTTGCCTTTTTACAATATACTTCCGGTTCTACTGCTACCCCTAAAGGGGTAATGATTTCCCATCAAAATCTATTACATAATTTAACAGCAATTTATGATTGTTTTGGTCATTCCCCGGAAAGTACGGGGGTAATTTGGTTGCCTCCTTATCATGATATGGGATTAATTGGTGGGGTTTTAGAACCTTTATTCGGGGGATTTCCGGTGGTTTTAATGTCTCCTTTAATGTTTGTTCAAAATCCCTTACGCTGGTTACAAACTATTTCCAAATATCGGGGAACAACCAGTGGGGGGCCGAATTTTGCTTATGATTTATGTGTAAGAAAAGTATTAAGAAATGGGGGGATAAATTCATCCCAAAAATTAGAAAATTTAGATTTAAGTAGTTGGGAAGTTGCATTTAATGGGGCTGAACCCATTTATCACGAAGTTATAGAAAAATTTATTCAAACTTTTGCCCCCTACGGATTTAGGCGAAAGGCTTTTTATCCCTGTTATGGTATGGCTGAAGCAACTTTAATTATTACGGGAGGTTTAAAAACAGCATCACCAATTTTTAAAACCGTTGATGGTATTGCTTTAGAAAATCATCAGATTGTAGAAGTTGATGAAGTGACTACTAATTTAACAGCCAATACCAAAATATTAGTCGGTTGCGGTCAGTGTTTATCAGATCAAAAGGTATTAGTTATTAATCCTGAAACCTTGAATATTTGTGAACCGGGAAAAGTCGGCGAAATTTGGGTTTCTGGGCCGAGTGTGGGACAGGGATATTGGAATAAACATCAAGAAACAGAAACTCTGTTTAACGCCTACTTAACAACGGGAGAAGGGCCGTTTTTAAGGACAGAGGATTTGGGATTTTTAGACGATCAAGAACTATTTATTACCGGAAGAATTAAAGATATTATTATTATTAATGGTCGGAATCATTATCCCCAAGATATTGAATGGACAGTTGAACAAAGTCACCCCCTAATTAGACCCAGTGGAGTTGCGGGATTTTCTATTGATATCAAGGGGGAAGAACGGTTAGTCGTTGCAGTGGAAGTAGAACGTCAATATTGGCAACAAATCCGCACCTGGGATAATCATAACGGTTCTGCCAAAACCTCCCCTGAACAGGTGATTCTTCAGTCCATCCGTCGCTCCGTGTCTCAAAACCATGATTTACAGGTTTATAAAACGGTGTTACTAAAACCCGGAACTTTACCTAAAACCTCCAGTGGTAAAATTCAACGCCATGCCTGTCGTGCTAGTTTTATAGCGGGCAAATTGGGGGAATAGGGAATTACAAATTACGAATTACGAATTACGAATGGGGAATTGGTAAGTAAAACAGGATTCTGCTATCTTGGGATGCTAAAGTTTTAGGGTGATGGAGGAGTGATTCATGCAAGTGTTAAATGCGTCTATGAATGGGACAAAACCCCAACAACCATCGGTAACGGTGCATCATCCAGAATCATTGGTGAAGGGCATTGAGTCTTTCGAGTCTGTCGCCACAATTGAGGGGTGGTTAGTCAGTCAACTCGCGGAACGGTTAGAGTTAGAAGCTTTAGAGATTGATTTAGAGGAGGATTTTACTAATTATGGCCTCAACTCTATTGAAGCAATTAACCTCTCTGGAGACTTGGAAACGATTTTGGGACGCCGACTTCCCCCCACCCTGTTATGGGATTATCCCAATATTTGTACTTTGGCTAAATATTTAGCCGATCACAACACCTTGGATATTACCCAATATCAAAACGGGATTTCCCCGAAAGATGCGGAACATCTTTTACAACATTTAGATCAATTGTCGGATACGGATGTCGATACGTTATTAAATATTTTATTATCAGAACAGGAAGAAATCAATGATTAGTTTATTACCTTCTGTTAGTCAGTTATCTTGTCAAGAAAAGCGATCGCTTCTCGCAGAATTACTGGAAAAAAAAGCGAAATCTGCCCCTCTGCCTGAAATTCCAGCCGAATATTATCAAATTGAATACTTTCCTGAATATCTACATCTGAAACAACAACAGCAAGAACTGGCAGATTTAGGATTAGGAAATCCCTTTTTTACACCCCAGGAGGGAATTGCCAATGATCGGGCTAGAATTCGCGGTCAAGACTATATTAATTATGCCACCTATAATTATTTAGGAATGTGTGGTGATCCGATTATTTCTCAGTTTGTAAAAGAGGCAATTGATCGCTATGGAACCTCAGCCTGTGCCAGTCGTTTATTATCGGGTGAAAAGGTAATTCACCAAGAATTAGAACGGGCGATCGCTGATTTTGTTGGGGTAGAAGATAGTATTGTTTTTGTTGGCGGTCATGCGACTAATGTGACCACCGTGGGGCATTTATTCGGACAACATGATCTGATTTTACATGATGCCCTGAGTCATAATAGTTTATTGCAAGGAGCTTTATTATCTGGGGCTACGGCGATCGCCTTTCCCCATAATAATTGGCAAGCTTTAGATCAAATATTACGAGAACGGCGCCCTCGTTATCAACGGGTTTTAATTATTGTCGAAGGGGTCTATAGTACCGATGGAGATATTCCCAATTTACCCGAATTTATTCAGATTAAAAAACATCATAAAGCCTTTTTAATGGTGGATGAAGCCCACTCTATAGGGGTATTAGGAAAACACGGTCGGGGAATTGGAGAACATTTTGAAATTAATCCCCATGATGTAGATTTATGGATGGGAACTTTAAGCAAATCCTTTGCCAGTTGTGGAGGATATATTGCCGGATCTAAATCATTAGTTGAATATCTGAAATATACCGCCCCCGGATTTGTTTTTAGTGTGGGAATTTCTCCACCTAATGCGGCTTCTGTGATCGCGGCAATTCAGGTATTAAAAAATGAACCTCAACGGGTAGAAAAGTTACATCAAAGAGCTAAATTATTTTTAACTTTAGCGAAAGATCAAGGCTTAAATACCGGGTTAAGTCAAGATTCTCCCGTGATTCCTATTATTGTTGGAGATTCTTGGAAATCAGTACAACTCTCTCAAAATTTGTTCAAGCGGGGAATTAATGTACCTTTTATGTTTTATCCCTCAGTGCCTAAAAACGCGGCGCGTTTGCGATTTTTTATTACTTGTAACCACAGGGAAGAACAAATTCGTTATACTGTAGATACTCTTGCTGAAGAAGTGGCAAAACTATAGGAAAATCAATGATTTTCATAGAGTTTTTAAACTTAGGAGTCTGATCTTTTACAGGGTTAATTATAATGCGTGTTCTTTTAATTTATCCCATTTTCCCCCAAAGTTTCTGGTCATTTGAAAAAGCCCTTGCCTTAGTCAACCGAAAAGCCTTACTTCCGCCTTTAGGTTTAATTACGGTAGCGGCTATTTTACCCCAAAAATGGGAGTTTAAATTAGTAGACCGTAATGTTCGAGAGATCACCGAAGCCGAATGGAATTGGGCAGAATTGGTGATGGTTTCGGCCATGATTGTCCAAAAAGATGATTTTTTGGAGCAAATTCGCGAGGCAAAACGACGGGGTAAAAAAGTGGCTGTAGGGGGCCCCTATCCCACATCCACACCCGAATCGGCAGAAATTGCCGGGGCGGATTATTTGGTTTTAGATGAAGGAGAAATTACTTTACCGTTATTAGTAGAAGCGATTGAAAGAGGGGATGAAAAAGGGGTTTTTCGCATAGAAGGAGACAAACCCGATGTTACGACATCTCCTATCCCTCGCTTTGATTTATTGGAGAAAGAAGCATACGATATGATTTCTTTGCAATACTCCCGCGGCTGTCCGTTTCAGTGTGAGTTTTGCGATATTATTGTATTATATGGACGGAAATCTCGAACTAAAACTCCGGCTCAACTTTTAGCAGAATTGGATCGGTTAAAAGAGTTAAATTTTAGTCAGGGTGTTTTCTTAGTGGATGATAATTTTATCGGCAATAAACGCAACGTTAAGTTATTGCTGCATGAATTAAAAGTTTGGATGAAGGATAATAATTATCCTTTCCGTTTAACCACGGAGGCTTCCATTGATTTAGCCCAGGATCAAGAATTAATGGATTTGATGGTTGAGTGTAATTTTCGGGCTGTCTTTTTGGGAATTGAAACTCCCGATGAAGATAGCTTAAATTTAACTAAAAAATTCCAAAATACTCGCGGATCTTTGAGTGATTCCGTGGAAAAAATTATCCGATCTGGGTTACGGGTGATGGCGGGATTTATTATTGGTTTTGATGGGGAAGAAACCGGGGCGGGCGATCGAATTGTCCGGTTTGTGGAAAAAACCACCATTCCCATTGCTATGTTTAGTATGTTGCAGGTTTTACCTAATACCGCCCTTTGGCATCGTTTAGAAAAAGAAGGACGATTAATTAAGGAAACTGGGAATGCGAATCAAACTACCTTAATGAATTTTCTGCCCACTCGACCAATTGAAGAAATCGCCCTAGAATATGTCAATGGATTTTATGAATTATATGATCCTCAACGATATTTAGATCGCACTTACCGTCATTTTATGATGATTGGAGAGCCAAAAACTAATTCTATCGGACGGAAATTAGTGGATATGAAAACAATGCGAGCGCTCTTTATTTTATGTTGGTATCAAGGGGTTGTGCGGGAAACTCGCTCGACGTTTTGGCGATATTTATGGAATATTTTACGACACAAACCCAGGGTTTTAGATCATTATTTAGTGGTTTGTGGACAGGTAGAACATTTCTATGAATACCGCCAAATTGTTAAGGATCAAATTGAACAGCAACTCAAAGAACAACAAGTAGAAAGTCTACGTCAACTATCAAGTGTGACGCCATAACTGAGAAACTCAGTCTTTTGAGAAAACGGGTTTCTGAAGCTCAAGTCTAGGTTTTATTTCCTAGATCAAATTCAGAAGCTCAGTTAATTTGGTTGTATGAGTTAGCCCAGTTGCGGGATATTATTCTCAATTGATGTACATTTTTTCCCTATCCTATGGGAAAATTACATCAATTGTTGAATTTGTTAAACTTCCACTGAGAAAAAACAGTGTCTCCGACTTATCCACAAAAACATCGGAATTTTAGGGTTGCTCAAACACGACGTCAGTTTTTGCAAACTTCCGTTACTGCGATGGTAGCATCGTCCCTATCAAGCTGTGGTTGGACATTAGCTGAGGTCAAAACCACCCCAAACACTCAGATTTCCTCCGATACTCTGTACATTTACACTTGGTCTGGCTACACGGATCAAGATTTGTTAGATCATTTTAGAGAGGAAACTGGGTTAAAAGTTGTGGCGGATGTCTTCGATTCTAATGAAGCCATGTTAGCCCGACTCCAAGCCGGAGGAGCAGGTGCTTATAGTGTCATCTATCCTTCGGGATATATGGTAGAAAAAATGATCCAAATAGGGTTATTGGCGCAACTCGATCACTCTTTATTAGTGGGATTAGAGGATTTATTTCCCCAATTTCAAAACCCGATTTATGATCCGGGCGGTCTTCATAGTGTGCCAATTAGTTGGGGAACAACGGGGTTAATTTATAACCCGAATAAATTAGAAACTCTCCCGAAAGATTGGAGTTATTTATGGGAAAATAAAGATAAGTTATCAAAGCGGTTCACGTTACTTAATGATGTGCGGGAAGTCATGGGAGCAGCGTTAATTATGTTAGGCTATTCCTATAATTCTACTGACCCCAATCAAATTCGACAAGCCTATGAGAAATTAGTAGAATTACGACCAAAAATCGCTTCTTTTACCACGGATTCTTGGCGACCTCAAATGATTGTCGGGGATTTATCAATAGCAATGTGTTATTCCTCCGATGCGGCGGAAATTCGGGAGGAAAATGAGGATTTAAGATATATTACTCCTGATAGTGGATCATCTGTATGGATTGATACAATGGTCATTCCTAAAAGTGCTCCTAACCCCGAAGGTGCCTATAAATGGATTGATTTTATGTTGCGACCCGATGTCGCCGCCACCTTAGTAGATCGGTTAAAATTTGCCACTCCTTCGAGATTAGCTTATGAAAAATTACCCGATGTTTTGAGAAATGATCCAACTTTATTTCCTCCAGAATCAATCCTAGCTCGCAGTGAAATGATTCATGATTTGGGTGAAGCCAATGAAATTTATGAACGGTATTGGACACGGCTAACCAGTTAATTGTTAACTGCTAACCCTTAACTAATCTATAGCAATTGTTAAGGTAATTAGAATATTCAACCAGGGTCAAACTCTCAGAGAAAAATGATTTTTTTCCTCATTCTTAATTCGTAATTCGTAATTCCCTGATCTATGACTATTTCAACAAAAACTCCGATAACTTCTTCTCCACCCCCGATTAAAAAAGGCTGGCGACAACTGGGTTCTCAATTAATTGGCCCACTGGCATTATTAGGGCCGTCGGGTTTATGGTTATTACTCTTATTAATCCTACCAACTTTATTGATTTTTCAACTCAGTTTAGTTAAGGATATTCGCCCTGGGGATTTGGTAATTCCCAATGGCATTTATAATTATTTAAGAGTATTTGAACCGATTAATTTATTAGTGATTTGGCGATCGCTATTTTATGCCTTTGGGACTACCACAATTTGTTTACTTCTCGGATTTCCCGTCGCCTATTGGATTGCTCAATTAGCCCCGAAACAGTGGCGAAATATAATACTATTAGCCTTTATTTTACCCCTGTGGACATCTTCTTTATTAAGAACCTATGCTTGGATTACTATATTAAGACCAACCGGAGTATTAAACTCCGTTTTAGGATTAATTGGATTACCCGCCTTAGAACTATTAAATCGAACTCCGGCGGTTTTAATTGGCATGGCCTATAGTTATTTACCCTATATGGTCACGGTTTTATATGCGTCTTTAGAAAAATTAGATCGACGATTATTAGAAGCCTCCGCCGACCTAGGAGCGAGACCTGTAGAAACATTTTGGAAAGTCACCGTCCCCCAAACATTGCCCGGAATTGCCGCCGGATCTCTGCTAGTTTTTATTAGTTCAATGGGGGATTTTGTCGATCCTGAACTATTAGGAGGAGCCTCAAGTATGACGGTTTCTCGATTAATTTATAACCAATTTTTAGGCTCGACTCAAAATTGGGGTTTTGGTTCAGCCTTGAGTATGGTATTAATTTTGGGGGTGAGTATTGCGATCGCACTTTTAATTAAATATGGAGATCCTAAACCGTCTCGTTAATTAAAATAAATTAGGAAAAATTTATGGAAGAAATCCAACAACAACCAGAGGAGATCCTTGATATGGCTGCTAAACCAAAGTTTAGAATTTCTTGGCAGGTAGTTTTTGTCTGTTTGATGTTTTTTTATATGTACCTGCCGATTTTTGTATTAACATTTTTTAGTTTTAATAAATCTCGATATAGTGCAGGCTGGGAAGGATTTACATTAGAATGGTATGTCAAATTATTCCAAGATACCAGAATTTTAACCGCTTTAAATAATAGTTTAATCGTGGGAATTTGTGCGGTAGGAATTGCCGCGATTATTGGTACATTAATGGCCGTAGGATTAGCCCGTTATCATTTCCCAGGAAAAGGATTATATCAAGGAGCGTCCTATTTACCATTAATTATTCCTGATATTGCCATGGCGGTGGCAACCCTAGTATTTTTAGCCGCCGTTGCCATTCCCCTCAGTTTATGGACAATTGTATCCGCCCATGTTGTCTTTTGTTTAGCCTACGTTGCCTTAGTTGTTTCCACCCGTTTAGCCGATTTAGACCCCCATTTAGAAGAAGCCGCCTTAGATCTCGGAGCAACACCCATAGAGGCTTTTATTCAAGTCTTATTACCCCAATTAATGCCCGGAATTATATCAGGTTGTTTACTAGCTTTTGTATTAAGTATGGATGATTTTTTAATCGCTAGTTTCACCGCCGGAAGTGGGGCAAATACCCTACCCATGGAAATATTTAGTCGAATTAGAACTGGAGTCAAACCCGATATTAATGCCTTGAGCGTCATCCTAATTTTAGCATCTGGATTCTTAGCATTATTTGGCGAATATTTACGCATTCAAGGAGAAGGAAAACGCCTAAAAAACTAAACCCGTAGTAAGCCCTGAAGGGCTTAATCTTTAGTATAGTATTTATGTCATAATCCCAAACTGGAGAAGTTTATATTCTAGCAGGTGAGGACATAGAAATTATTGTTTTAAGCACTGGAATTTGGGAGTTTTTATGATATCAGATTTTGAAAAAATGACCAATGCTGAACTCAAAGCTTATGCTTTAGAACATCGTGGCGAGGAAGATGTTGAAGCGTTGCGCGTGTTATTCCGCCGTCGGAAACCCTATGCCCAAGATTTAACATTCTATCCTGCTAAAAATCAGCAGGAAAAACAAGAGCAAATTGAAAGATTTAAACAAATTATTGAAGAAAAACAAGGTCAAAAAATTAAGGATACAACACCCCCTTTAGACGAGTGAAATTCCATCTCTAGTTTTTCAATATAACGATGAGGCAGAGCATCGTCGTCTGATGACTAGGTTCAACCTAGTCATCAGGAATACATTAGTTACTCTGGGACAATCACTTCAATATCCATGTCTCTACACCAAGCAAAATCATCAACATTAAAAGTATATATTCGCCTGATTCCGTGTGACATCATTGTAGCAACGTGCATAACATCAAAAACGGTTGCACCAGTTACCGGATGATTTTCTAACAATTCCAGCCAACAATTAGTCAAGTTTGATGGTTTTGGTAACAGTTGGATATTGGGCATTTGAATCAGTCTTTTTATTCTCCATATTGTGTCTACTGGTGTAAGGGGTTTTTTGACTTGGCTACTACTGGTCATAACAGAATAAAATTCTGCAAGAATTTGATCTGAAACGCACAATATTTCCTGTTCACTGGGTCTTAAAACCTTTAATGATGCTCTGTGTTTATCCCCACTCTGGGTGTCTACAGAATAGACCCATATATTTGTATCTAGGAAGCTTTTTTGCATTTTATCCTGTGTCACATATGTTTGATCTGTTGATGGGTTCTTTAACGCCAATATTGGCAATCAGCCAACTAAATTCTTCATGAAGTTGCCTGAGTTCATCATCTTCTGGAGTTACGGTTACGTCATCATTACCTCCTTGATTAATTTGTTGATTGTCAGGAACAGACCGAAGTGCTGTTACAATTTCTTCGACAAGAGCAATTTGCTTGTCGCTGAGTCCAGTTACATCAATTACTGTAGTTTTCATAAGGAATCTTTTTTTGCCTCCAAAAAGGGCGAAAGATATTGTAAATTGATGGTCAAATGAATACTCCGAAAAGGTAGAACTTAAAAATAAATCTACCTTCTCAGGGACACTCTACACTCATCTTAACACATCTAACCCATAATGGGTTAGTAAAAATGAAAGATGGGGTTAAAGATTGAAATATTTAGAAACAGGATGATAGGTAATAAAAGCCGTTGTAGACTGTTCTGGATAAATCTGTTCACTTTCATCCATATACATCTTAATTCGGTCAGTTTGTAATAACTCCACCTGCTTATATTGGTCTTGAATATTCGGACAAGCCGGATATCCAAAACTATAGCGAGAACCCCGATGACGTTGGGCTAAAACATCCCGCACATTATCCGGTTCTTCATTTCCAAATCCTAACTCCCGACGAATTTTTGCATGAGTCCATTCTGCCAACGCTTCAGCCGTTTGCACCGCCATTCCATGGAAATACAAATAATTCTTATAGTCATTCTCAGCAAACAATTTTTGCGCGTATTCCGTAGCAATTTCTCCAACAGTTACCGCTTGCATCGGGAAAACATCAATTTTGCCACTTTCTTTAGAGGCAAAAAAGTCCGCAATACACAAGCGTTTTCCTGATTTTTGTCGAGGAAATTCAAATCGGGCAACCTGTTTTTGATGATTTTCTGGGTCAAAAATTAATAGCGAATTTCCCTCCGACTGACAGGGGAAATATCCATAAATCACCGTAGGATGTAATAAATTTTCCGCTAAAATCTTGATTTTCCATTCGTCTAAAACCGGATAGACTTTTTCAGCTAAAAATTGATTATATTCTTCCTTTGATTGTTCCCTGGGTTTGCGAAATTGCCATTGACCTACAACTAACGCTTGTATATCTAAATACCACCAAATATCCTCTATAGGAATATCTTGCGGTTGTAAAATTTTCGTTCCCCAAAAAGGAGGGGTGGGACGTTCAATATTAACATCAACGGCTTCAGAAGGTCTGGTATCAATCACAATTTCTTCAGGATTTTCTGAAGCATTTTTAACTGTTTCTGACTTAACTTTAATTTTCTTGACTTCTGCATATTCCCCTAAAAATCCCTGGGAATCATCCCATTTTCCCGCTATTTTTGCAAGCATTAATTTATCCATAAAATTCAAGTCAGAAAAAGCATCTTTGCCATAAATAACTTGACCTTGATAGGCATTTTGACAATCTTCATAGACAAATTTCGGAGTTAATGCTGCACCGCCTAAAATCACCGGAACTGTAATACCTTCTTTGTTGAATGCTTCCAAATTTTCCTTCATAAAAGCAGTGGATTTAACTAATAATCCACTCATGGCAATACAGTCCGCGCCATGTTCTTTGTAAGCATTGATAATATTTTCCACTGGTTGTTTAATCCCTAAATTAAGCACCCGATAGCCATTATTTGATAAAATAATATCAACTAAATTTTTACCAATATCATGCACATCCCCTTTAACGGTAGCAATTAAAAACATTCCTTTGCCATTATTCCCCGTTTCTGACTTCTCCATATACGGTTCCAAATAGGCAACGGCGGCTTTCATAGTTTGGGCTGATTGTAATACAAAAGGTAACTGCATTTGTCCAGACCCGAACAATTCTCCCACCACTTTCATCCCATCCAAAAGAATATTATTAATAATCTCTAGGGGAGGATATTGTTTTAAACCTGCGGCTAAAGCATCATCTAATCCAATTCTTTCTCCATCAATAATATGACGTTTTAAACGTTCTTCTATCGGAAGGTTAATATCTCCAGAACGATCTCGTTTTGTGGTTTTACCCTGAAATAAATTGGTCAGTTCTCCTAATGGGTCATAAACACAAACATCCCCATCAAATCCTCGCTGGTCATAAATTAATTTGCGACAAACTTCTTGATGTTCGGGGTCAATTTTTGCCAAGGGTAAAATCTTATTGGCGCTAACAATAGCCGCATCTAACCCCACTTGCATAGCTTCATGCAGAAACACCGAATTTAAGACTTGCCGCGCCACCGGATTTAAACCAAAGGAAATATTAGAAACCCCTAAAACAATATGACATCCGGGCAATTCTTGACGAATTTGACGAATAGAATCTATCGTGGCTTTGCCATTATTTCGGTCTTCTTCAATACCCGTAGAAATCGGTAATGCTAAGGGGTCAAAAAAGATTTCATAAGCAGGAATACCATAATTAACGGCCGCATTATAAGCCCGTTGAGCAATTTCAAATTTCTTCTCGGCGGTTCTTCCCATTCCTTCCTCATCGATGGTTCCCACCACAATAGCAGCACCATATTTTTTAGCAATTTCTAACACTTTATAAAAGCGTTCTTCCCCATCTTCATAGTTAGTAGAATTGAGTAAACATTTTCCCCCAGATACCTTTAACCCCGCTTCCATTTTTTGCCATTCTGTCGAGTCTAACATCAAGGGTAAATTAACATTAGTCACAACGCGAGAGACTAATTCTTTCATGTCTCGCACGCCATCTCGCCCGACATAATCGACGTTAACATCTAAAATTTGCGCCCCTTCTTTTATCTGGGATTTTGCTAAGGAAACTAACCCATCCCAGTCTTCTAAATTAAGTAAATCTCGGCATTTTTTAGACCCACTAGCATTGAGACGTTCACCAATAATTAAAAACGAGTTTTCTTGTTCATAACTTTGGGGACTATAAATTGAAGCCGCCGAGGGAATAAATTGCGGTTCCCGTTGTTTGGGTTTCAGGGTTTGAGAAATTTCAGCTAAGGCTTGAATATGCTCATAACGGGTTCCACAACAGCCGCCAATCACCTGAACTCCCAAATCTTCAACGAAGTGCATTAACGCCATTTTTAGTTCAAGTGGCGTAAGTTTATAATGGGCTTTTCCACCAACATTTTCCGGTAAACCAGCATTAGGAATACAGGAAACAATAAACGGGGAATTTTCCGATAAATAACGAATATGTTCTTTCATTAAATCGGGGCCAGTGGCACAATTCAAACCTAAAATATCAATATTATAGGGGGCTAAAATTGTTAATGCCGCGCTCATTTCTGACCCGACTAACATGGTTCCAAAGGCTTCCATTGTGACGGAAACCATAATCGGACGACGTTCTCCTTTTTTAGTAAAAACGTCTTCAATTCCGTTTAATGCGGCTTTAATTTGCAGCACATCTTGGCAAGTTTCAACGATGAATAAATCCACACCTCCATCAAATAATCCCTCCGCTTGTTCTGCAAAAGCATGATGTAAGGTGTCAAAATCAATATGTCCGAGGGTAGGTAATTTTGTTCCTGGCCCAATTGAACCCGCAACAAATCGGGGTTTTTCTGGTGTAGAATATTCTGCTGTTAAACCTTTAGCTAATTCGGCGGCGGTTTTGTTTAAATCATAAGCTTTATCAGCTAAATCATATTCAGCTAAAACAATAGAAGTGGCGCCAAAAGTATCGGTTTCAATAACATCTGCACCCGCTTCTAAAAAGCCTCGATGAACATTAGCAACGGCTTCGGGTTTGGTATATATTAAATATTCATTACAACCTTCGTAGTCTTTCCCGCCAAAGTCTTCGGCGGTGAGATTTTGGGTTTGTAGGTTAGTTCCCATTCCCCCATCAAACACGATAACGGGACGTTCAGGACTATGCAGACGGTCTAAAAATGCGCTTTTCATAGAAGGTTAATCATAGGGAGAAAGGGTGATTTTACAATTTTACACGAAGAAACCAGGTTCGGTGGTAAGAGGATATTTTGGGTTGTCCTATTGATTTAGGGACAATAGCTTATAAGTACCTAAACAAAATTAATTACACATCCTCTACTAAAATAGTGCGATCGCATTTTTGAAATGCCAAAGCTTCAGGATTATTTAAAGCCATTTTTATCTAAACTTGGGGATAAATCTAAAAAGTGACAATCCAGTGACAATCCAGTAATCCAGTGACGATACCAGTGTTTGAGGAGGGAGGTTACCTTCCCGGTAGCAGTCGGTAGCCCAGAATTATTCAAGAAACCTTGACATTTCCTTGATAAGTTCAGAAATTTCTGTAACAATAAATACATTAAGACACCAGACGGATCTTAAAACCCAGACGGTGAAGTATTTTCCCCCCTGTTCCCTCCCCCCCTAGCCCCCTGTGCACGGGGGGTTTGGGGGGCTGTTCCCTGCTATAAAAGACTTGATACTCCGACTCAAAAATTCAGGGTCTTTTGTAGCACCTAAACTTTTTTAAAAAGGAGTGTTTATTATGAAAACTCAATGGGAAATTTATCGCAAATTAGAATTAATTCCTGATACGGTTTTATTTCCTTCAAATGAACAGGGAATATCGGGATTTTATCAAGGTAAAATATGGCATTATTGGGTAATTTTTTGTGCCAAAAATTTATCAGAGCAACAAACACTTAACCATATCGAGGACTGTTTTAAACTCGATTTTTCCGATCCTAATTCAACAAAAAGATTTCATTTATTCCGAACCCTTTGGCTGATTTTAAATCAACCCATTCAATTCTCTAATCTCTCAACAAAATCAGAACCTTATGTTTGGAAAAGTTCTAATTTGTTAGGTTCCGCCCAATGGCATATTTATGATCCCAAAAGTGGTCTAACCTATGATTTACACTCGGAGGAAGATGTTTTAAGTTGGCTGGAAAAACAGAATTCTAATTAGGCAAAATTGAAATATTTGTTGAGCGAGATGCGACTTTTCTCAAGGCTTGAATAGTGTTTATCGTATGCTCTGCTACTTGGTTAATTTCTGATTCTGTAGTGAATCGACCCAAACCAAAACGAATCGAAGCATAGGCTAAATTATCCGAATGACCCAATGCTTTTAAAACGTGGGAGGGTTCAATTTTTGTCGAGGTACAAGCAGAACCAGAAGATACCGCCATCATAGTTTGTAATCCTAATAGTAATGCTTGACCATCAACGCCGTCAATACTAATGTTTAAATTTCCAGCTAACCGTTGGGTTGGATGACCATTCAAATAAATTCCTTCTAGGGTTGATAATTTATTCCAGAGGTTTTCTCTGAGTTGAATTAACCTTTGAGTTTCAATTAACCTTTGGGATAAGGCAATTTCAATTGCTTTAGCAAATCCGACAATTTGGGGGGTACATAAAGTTCCTGAACGCATTCCACGTTCATGGCCCCCACCATGAAGTTGAGGTGCTAATTTCACCCTAGGATTTCTCCGCCGTACATATAATACTCCGATTCCTTTAGGGCCATAAATTTTATGGGCGGTTAAAGAAATTAAATCAATATTTAATTGCTGAACATCCAGAGGGATTTTACCAATAGCTTGGGCGGCATCAGTATGAAATAAAACCTCATGATTATGACAAAGTTCTCCAATTTCAGCTAAGGGTTGCAGCACTCCAATTTCATTATTAGCTGCCATAATCGAAACTAAAATAGTATCGGGACGCAGGGCTATTTTTAGGTCAGATAAATCAATCAGTCCATCGGATTTTACCCCCAGATAAGTAACTTCAAACCCCAAAGATTCTAAATAATGACAAGGATCAAGAACAGCATTATGTTCGGTTATGACAGTAATAATATGTCTACCTTTATTAAAATAGGCTTCAGCTACTCCTTTTAAGGCTAAATTATTAGATTCCGTAGCTCCACTGGTGAAAATAATTTCTTCGGGAGAGCAGTTAATTCCATTAGCAATAATTTCTCTAGCCTGTTTAACAGCGGCTTCAGCCTCCCACCCATAAATATGATTAATACTGGCGGCATTACCAAAATATTCCGTAAAATAGGGTGACATTGCTTCTAAAACCAAGGGATCAACGGGGGTTGTAGCGTTACAATCCAGATAAATTGGACGTTTAGACATAATTATTGCCAATAAAAATAGGTGAGTTTTAATCTCTAATCCTTAAGTTTAGTCTATTTTTTTCGAGACTGAACTCAGGAACCCCTTAATATTCTATAATAGAGATTATAGTGCTGTTCATCCCTAGCTATTTTATGACCGAATCAAAAAACGCTTTAGATTTATTTCGGAATGCCTATGAAAATCGTTATACCTGGGACTCTAACTTCCCCGGTTATCAGGCTGAGATTGAACTTAAACAGGGGGATGAAGTCTACACCGGACAGATTCAAATTAACCCAGACTTGACGGTGGAAGTTAGCCAAATTGCTGACGAAGAAGTCAAGCAAAGCGTCTATACCCAACTGCGGGATGTAGTTACCCACCGTAAACGCAGTTCTTTTGAACAAGCCCATGGAAAAAATAAATTTAGTTTAGGAGAAATTGACGATACCGGGGCTTTACAAATCCTAGTCGAAGGTGATGCCATGGGATCAAATTATTCCGTGCGTGGCGATCAAATTTCTCGGGTTAGCCGCGTCATGGGTCGGATGGCATTTGTGATTAATACCCATGAAAGTTTGGACACCGGAAAAGGTTACGCAGCAGCCCGTTATGATGCGGTATTCCGTAACCCTCAAACTCAAGAAATTATTAAAGAACTTGAGTTTGAAGATACCTTTGAAAAATTTGGCAACTATTACATTATGACTCACCAAGTAGTTCATTCTAAAGAAGCCGATAAAGTGATGATCACGGAGTTTAACTATTCCCAAGTCAAACTTCTTGAGCCCGTTGCGGTTTAATCGCAATCAGTGACGCCTAAAGGGGGATGAATTGATCCAAAAATAACGTTAGGATGAAACTATCCCAACTCGATTTCTGTACTCTCAAATCAAGGTAAATTATGGATACACTAGCACTAACTGAAAAAAACGTAGAGATTGTTTTAGATGAACTCCGTCCTTATCTAATGTCGGATGGGGGAAATGTAGAAATCGTTGAACTCGATGGCCCGATTGTTCGAGTCCGACTACAAGGAGCCTGTGGTTCTTGTCCTAGTTCTACGATGACCTTAAAAATGGGAATTGAACGCCGTTTGCGCGAAAGAATTCCTGAAATTTCCGAAGTTCAATCCGTTGCTTAGGGGATTTTTTTCCTAACAGATTGTCCAAAGTTTAATAATTAAAAATTATCAACTTTGGACTGGATTTAACTTTCTTTTCCCCTTCCCTAAATTCCGTCCCCTCCATGCGTGTTTTATTGGTAGAAGATGATCAGGATCTGGCTGAGACTTTGGTGGTGGCTTTAGTTCACCAAGGGTATACTGTTGACAGGGTGACAGATGGCATAGCCGGGTGGGAAAAAGCACAAAAATTGACCTACGATTTGATGATTTTAGAGGTGGAATTACCTCAATTAGATGGGATAAATTTATGTAAAAAACTGCGATCGCAAAATATTACAAATCCGATTATTTTATTAACCGCTTACAATCATCAAGAAGATAAAGTTAAAGGCTTGGATGCGGGCGCGGATGATTATGTGGTTAAACCCTTTGATGTGCAGGAATTATTAGCCAGAATTCGGGCTATATTTCGCCGACGTCAACCCACGGTTTCAATTCTTTTGGAATGGGAAGATCTGCATTTGAATACGAAAACCTGTGAAGTTATGTATCGGGAAATGCTCCTCAATTTAACCCCTAAAGAGTATGGATTATTAGAACTATTTCTCAAACATCATCAACAAATTTTTAGTTTAGACCTAATCCTAGAGCAACTCTGGACATTTGAAGACCCACCAACGGAAAATACTGTCCGGGCGCATATTAAAGGATTAAGAAATAAACTTAAAAATGCCGGTGCCCACGCAGATTTGATTGAAACAGTATATGGCTTAGGTTATCGTCTTAAACAGCAATCTCACCCTAAAATTGAACCTAAAAAAACCAGTAAAAAACCCGAACTCGATCAAAACAAACTGGATCAAGCTATTGTTGAAATTTGGCATAGATATCAAGGCAAAATTTGCGATCGCATTACCATTTTAGAAGAATTTTCTCTCGCCAACCAACAGGGAAAACCCGATCAAAATATCAAACAAAAAGCTCAACAAGAAGCTCATAAACTTGCCGGATCTTTAGGAACATTTGGCCTAGGAGGAGGCTCGATTATCGCTAAAGAAATCGAACAACTCTGTCAAAATCAAACCTTAAATTTAGCAGAAATTACCCTATTGCAAGAATTAGTCTTTAAACTTAGAAAAGAAGTTGAACAATATTCTCCCCCTTCCACAATACAAAACCCTCAACCGACCTCGATTAAATCCGACCATCAAGTTTGGATAATCAGTCAAGATAAATTATTAATTGAAGCTGGACAAAAAGCGAGTTTAAGTTTGGGAGTTGAAACCAAAATTCTCACGGATTTATCATTAATTACAGAACTCAAATTATCATCCAAAAAACAACAATATTCTCCCCTAGTATTTTTAGATTTTGACTTATATTCCTCCTACGATTTATTAACCAAACTTACTCAACAGACCCCGCCAATTCCTGTGATTGTTATAACTCAACAAAAGAACCCAAATCAACGGGTAAAAGTTGCTCAATTGGGACGCCAAGGATTCTTGGAAAAACCCATCACTTCAGAACAAATGATTAAACTCATGATCGATACCTTTAGTCAAAACCGTAGCTTAAATGATTAATCAAAATTCCGAAACTGAAACTCAATTGATTGCTTCCCTACAAGCAATTAATCAACGATTAATTCAAGAAATGCAAGAACGACAACGGGTAGAAGAAGCATTGCGAGAGAGTTCAGAAAGGTTGAAAACCTTAATTAATGCCATGCCGGATTTAGTCTGCTTTAAAGACGCTTCAGGACGTTGGTTAGAAGCCAATCAAGCAACCTTAGAACTATTTCAAATCCAGACTTTAGATTATCAAGGAAAATCCGATCCTGAATTAGTAGAATTAGTAGGACAGATTCATGGTAAAAATTTCTATAGAAATGCCTTAATTAATTTTCAAAAATCCGATCAAGAAGTTTGGGAAAATCAACAACCTTCCCAACAACAAGAAATTATTCCCGATGTTAATGGCAACCCCAGAATTTTTGATCTGATTAAAGTTCCTTTATTTCATCCCAATGGCGAACGTAAAGGATTAGTTATATTGGGGAGAGATATTACCGAACACCAAAAAGCTGAAAATGCTTATAAACAATTAGCTGCCATTGTAGAATCTTCCGAAGATGGAATTATTGGCAAAACCTTAGAAGGAAAAATTATTAGCTGGAATAAAGGGGCGGAACAAATTTATGGTTACTCCGAAACTGAAGTTAAAGACTTTCCCTTTGGTTTATTAACCTTACCTGAAAGAGCCAGCGAAGTTCCTCAAATTTTAGCCAGTATTCAATCCGGGGGCAGTATTGATCATTATGAAACCGTTCATATTCGCAAAGATGGACAACATATTGATGTTTCTTTAACCATTTCTCCGATGAAAGATGAACTGGGAAATATTACGGGAATTTCTACAATTTCTAGGGATATTAGTTATCAAAAAAGAATCGAAAAAACCCTAGAACAACTCCGTCATCAAAATGAATTAATTTTAGATTCAGCCGGAGAAGGAATTTGTGGTTTAAACCAAGAGGGAAAAATCACTTTTGCTAATCCGGCCGCCGCCAGAATCACCGGATACACTGTCCGAGAATTACTGATGAGTAATTGGCAAAAAATCACCGCAGAAGTTATCGCTGTTTCTGCGTCCGAGACTCTCCCCAAAAAAAACGTCTATTCTGGTTATCAATCATTAACTAATCAACAAAGTTCCCAAATTTTTTCTACCCTAAAAAATGGTTTAGTTCGTCATGTTGATAACGAAGTTTTTTGGCATCGAAATGGGTCTTATTTTCCCGTCGAATATGTTAGCACTCCCATTCAAAATCAAGGGGAAATTATTGGGGCTGTGGTCATCTTTAAAGATATTACCGAAAGGCAAGCCATGGAAAAAATGAAAGATGAATTTATCTCCGTTGTCAGTCATGAACTTAGGACTCCTTTAACCTCAATTCATGGTGCTTTAGGATTATTAGCCAGTGGATTATTAGATACCCAACCCGAACGCGCTAAACGAATGTTTGAAATTGCCGTTACCAATACAACCCGTTTAGTCCGTTTGATTAACGATATTCTTGATTTAGAACGGATGCAAGCCGGGCAAATTACCCTCGATAAAAAATACTGTAATTTAGCCGATTTAATGGTTCAAGCCAATAATGAAATGATCGGAATGGCGGAAAAATCCGGTGTAAATTTATCAATAAAACCCCTAGAAGTTCATCTTTGGGTCGCCCCAGACCGAATTATTCAAGTATTCACTAATTTATTAAGTAATGCGATCAGATTTTCTGATGTTGATAGTTGCATTTGGTTTGATGCCACACTCCACCATTCCAGTCTATCCCGTTCCTGCTTAGAAGTTTTGATTACCCTCCAAGACCAAGGACGGGGAATTCCCACCGATAAACTAGAAACCATTTTTGGTCGTTTTCAACAGGTGGACGCCTCCGACTCCCGCCAGAAAGGAGGGACTGGACTGGGACTAGCTATTTGTCGCAGTATTGTGCAGCAACATGGGGGTCACATTTGGGCAGAAAGTCAATTAGGCCAGGGAAGCACCTTTTTTGTGCGTTTACCTGTAGCATCGGAAGTTGCAGAAGATATTGATTTTCAATAATATAAAGTTTTGTAAAAAAAACGAATTTCTATCACTATTTTTCTTTTCTTCACAGAATCTTCATATTTCCCTCCTATCCTGAATAGTGTAGTCCACTGCACTTGCAGCAAGACTCAACGCAACTCACCTAGGAGGTGGAGATTATGCCCTCAGTCTATCTTATGCTTCTGACTTTTGCCCTGGGTTCTATCTGGATCTATACACAAACCTCTAATGATATTCCCTTCGTGTTAGCTGGAGTGATTGGACTCATCTGCTTAGTCTGGGGGTTTGCCTTCGCCCACTGGAGCCTTCAAATTCTGATTGTACTGGGGTTGTGGCGTTTATATAAAGTTTATATGCCTGAAGAAGTTAACTTGGGTTAATTTTAATATTACCAATAGATTGCTTGTCAAAAGCAATTTCAAATGGTTGGCTCAAGGTTAACTTGCCAGATTTCGCCGCGTTTTTGGTTAATCGTCATCGTTTTCTAATCCTTCTCCCTCAATTTCTGAAAAGAAATCTAGTTCAGGATCATTATTGACATCTTCAGCTATTTCTTGAATAAGAGGACGTAAAAGTTTATATCTTTCTGATAGAGAAAGTTGAGCAATTTCTTGTAATGAAGGCAAAGAAGATTGAGCAATATTTTCATTAATAGTATCAATACTTAACATTTTGATTACCCCTAAAGTCTTCATTTACCTATTGTACAACAAATCTCGAACAAATAATGTGCGTTATATTTCATTAACGCACCCTACAAGATCAGCGATCGCACTGATGACAATAAAAGCGATCGCACTTTCAGAAGCTAAAGCGATCACGTTTTTAAGCCTTAATCAACAAGATCGGCGATCGCCGCCAAAAGTTACAAATCATTATCAGTGAGATTAGCAACTTTTAGAAAATATCTTAATAATCCAGGTTTTAGGGCTTGATTGCCATGAATCGGTACGGAAATTCGGGCTGGATTATTTGGTTTCCCATAGATATGATGGCTACCATTTATGCGTAGTAGTTGCCAACCATTTTGTTCTAATATTTTTGCAAACTCTTTGCCTGAAATAGACTTCATACGGCAATTTCTAAAATTTGGGAAGATTCATCAAGTTGTAGCTGTTCCGTATCTACTAACAAACAACCTTCAACCGCTTCATATAAGTTTTGTAAGAGTTCTTCAAAGGTATTACCTTGGGTAGCACAGCCAGGAAGAGCAGGAACTTCAGCCCAATAACCCGTTTCTTCTGTGTGAACAATGACTTTGATTTTCATCGGTTAAGGTGTTTAAAGAGTATTTCCCTTATTATACCGTGATCGCACCTTAAACAGCCAAAGTAATCGCACTTTCAAAAGCCAAAATGATCGAAATTTTAAAGTTTAATCAACAAGATGACGGCGATCTCACTAATTTTATTTTCTTAGCCAATTGATTAAAAGATTTTTAATGCGTATTAGTCTTTCTGGTGAGATATTTCCTAAACGTGCATTGATTACAGATGATTCGACACTTGTTAATCGTCCTAGCCGAATTAAAGAAGCCACTTTAAGTCCAGTATTAATATAGTCGGAATCTGAGGTATTAATGATTTCGTCAAATCCTAGAGTAGCTTGATGGAGACGAGAAGAAATTAAAGCAAGTAATAAATCACGATGGCGACTTGGTGAAATAGCAATAATTAAGGCTGGACGTAGTTTTCCTGATTTCAAGTCTGCTTGAGGAAAACGAATTAGAACAATATCACCAGGTTTCATGGTTGATAAATTTCTTGAGCATCTGCTAGGGAATATTCAATTTCATCTTCTTCTTTGAAAAATTGCTCTAATGAAAATTTTTGCCAGTCTTCATCTTGCCAATTAGTATATTCTGAAATGTTATTTGGATCAGGGGAAATTAATCGGGTAAAGTTGGCAATTTTTTCAACAATGTCATCAGGTAATCGGTCAATCTGTTGGTGAAGTTCTTCACGAATTGTAGCAGACATAAGTTAAATTATTTGATTAAGGGGTAAAATTGATAGTATTGATTATAACTCAGATATTGGGTGGTAATTTGGGAAAAAGCAATGTTGGGTTTCGTAACCTCAACCCAACCTACAAGATCGGCGATCGCACTGACATGGTTTGGTATTCCTTTTCTCATTAGGGCTGAAAAAATTATCATTAAATTTTAGGCCATCTTTTTCAGATTGATGATCTCCCTTTTGTAAATCAGAAAAAAGCGATCGCCTTTTCAAACTATTTCAGATTTTTCTAACTCGGCAATACAAGCCTGTAATGGTGCAATCATGGCCGCAACTTCTGCTTCAGAATAGCGAATAGGAATATAGCACATGGGCGGATCGCCTGTTGGAACTATATGAAGGGGGAGAACAACCCTCTTTATTTGCGATTTTGTTGTCGGGTTCTGCCCGTGATACGTTTCATGTTCAGGTTCAACGGTTTTTTGTGACCTAGATGTTGACAAGACGGAAAGCATCGGTATAATCAATAGTTATGTATACTAAGAAAAAATGAACAACTACATACTCGACAAGTTGAGAGCTGATAGTCAACATTTAATTCATTTATCCACGAATGAAGAAAAAGTACAACACACTGGATTAAGGGGGCGGCTTAGAGAACTTTTAATTGATAATGTTCTGACACCTTGGCTACCTCCATATGTTTTAAGTGGTACAGGGACAATTATTGAAGCTGAAAATTTAACAAGAGAATCAACTCAAGATGATATAATTCTATTTGATAAAACATTAGCTCCACCAATACTCGGTTCAAGTAGCACCAAGGAAGGAATTTTTCTTTTTAACAGCGTATTAGCAAGAGTTGAAGTGAAATCAACTGTGACGAGAAGTTTTATGAAGGATTTTTGCTCTACATCCCTTGAGCTTTCAAAATTAAAGTTTACTGTTGGGAGCAATTTTTCGTCTAACTATTCTGGAGCTTTTAATTTATTTTTTGCATTTAAAAGTGATGCTGATTTAGATAATAAAAATGAAAATTTCGAGCTTAAACGTTTAGTTGAAGTTATGAAAGAACTTGGAATAGATCCTCTTTCTGGAATTGTTTCAATGATTTGCATTATAGGAAAAGGATTTTGGAAAATTGGATTAAAACCAGATAAAGAAACAAGAACATGGCAAAGGTTAAATTCAAATGAAGCGGTTGACCAGATCACTTGGTTTGTAGGTTGTGTTTCAAATTCATGCTTCAATGCACATATGCAACGACAAGGTAGAGACGCTTCAAAAAGTTTAGAATCTGGAATTGGAATGTATCTTGCCCATCCTTTTACAGATATCGATATTAACAGCTTGTAACAATGTCTATAAAATAGGTGAGACAGTAATAGATCAATGTGATCGCCGTTTACCACTTTAGTAAAATGAGAATGTGATCGCGTTTTCAAACCATTTCAGATTTTTCTAACTCAGCAATACGAGCCTGCAAGGGTGCAATCATGGCCGCAACTTCCGCTTCAGAATAACGAATAGGAATATGTTGGGGACAATTTTCACTAATCGCTTCAACTTGAAATAACATGGCCCTTTCTATCGGTGCAGGATAATCTTTCACCCGCAATTTTTCGAGTAGTTCCGATTCGCCTTCAAGATAACTGGCACGCCCCCAAATTTTAATGCGTTTACGGTGACGATAATCCATCAAAAATAAAAAGGCTTTGTCATTGCCCGACAGATTACCAACAGAGATGTACTGCACATTGCCAGAGAAATCCGCAAAGCCCAGGTTTTTTTCATCCAACACCTTAAGAAAGCCTACGGGGCCACCCCGAAATTGAATATAGGGATAGCCGTTAGAACCCACTGTTCCCAGATAAAAACCGTCTAATTGGGCAATAAAATCGGCAATTTTGGGCGTAATTGTGTCGCCACTATCGCCATTGGCAATATAGCGTTCATAGGTTTGTCGTGAACCCCGATCGCTTTGGGCGGCTTGGACTTCGGGGGTAAAAGCAATCTCACCAAATTTTCGGGGCATAATTTTCTCCTAAGCTGTAACCAGTTCTTTGATGCCGATCATGCCGACAAAACCAGGCAATTTTTTCACCCGTTCAATCCAGCTTAAAACATTGGCATAGGGACTGAGATCAATCTGCCCATCACCTGCTAAAGCGACATAGGGAAACACGGCTACATCGGCGATCGTGGGATGTCCTAATTCTAACCAAGTCCGTTCCGCTAAATGCTGATCCAATTGAGTGCGATCGCTGATCTTGTAGGTTGGGTTAAGGAACGCAACCCAACTATGAGAAATGATAACCTCATTGTCGAGTTACTGCAATCTCTCTCTCTGACGAAGTGAGAACTCCGATTTTATTAGCGAGAAAAAAGGTAATGTTTGATTTTATCACCTCAATTCAATCTACAGATCGAGGATCAAGAAATATTCTGGATAGGGCTATTTCAGTAACTCGATTTCCCCTGGTCGCCAAGTCTTGTCAAACCAAGGCTCAAGCGGGCTATAAAGCCGAAGAATCGTGTTCCAACCCGTTTCAGGAATTGTTTGTACCCAATTATTCTCCTTGCCAGCAGGCGGTTTCGGGCCGAAATAGATATCCACAGAACCATCGGCATTAACCAAAAGCCCTTTAGTCTGACTACCGACACTGGGAAACTGTTGATCGGTCTGAATCTGCGATCGCGTTTGGTTGCTATAAAGAATACAGGAATAGCGATCGCAATAATACATTACTCGTCTAATTCTGTTACTTTTTCAGCAAGCCCTATTTCTAATCACAAAAATCCCCCAAACACTACGAATTTGAGGGATTTTTTACTATTTAGGGGGTAAATGGGGTTCTCAGGTTAAGTCCTAGAACCCTTGAATGCGTTGAAAACAACCGGAAAAATTACATTAAACCTAATTGAGACAGAATCCCTTGACCGGTTAGAAGTTCCGTGGCTAAACCGATGGTGAAACCTAACATGGCTAAACGGCCATTCCAAGTCTCCGCGAATTCTGTAAACCCAAACTTGGTATCTTTGCTTTCCATAATCAAAAAATCTCCTGCTTGCTTGAGCTAACTACATAAAAGTTAACACAGTTTCCAGAAGTTTGCAACTTTTTGTTAAGAAAGATTGACAAAAACCCAAAACCCTTGTCTATAAGTACATTCTTTCTGTTTCCTGTTCCGGTGTTCCGGTGTTCCCTAATTCTTATAAATTCGATTGATCAGCCACAAACCACCTGCGATCCCAACAAAATGGGCCACAATTGTATGGGTATTAGCCAGAACTACAAAAAAATCAAGGGGTTGGACAAAATCCTGTAGGTTGCCAGGAGCATTAAACAAACCACGGGGCTGAGAGATGGCTTTTGCCAAGAGAATCCCATTAATTGCTTCCGAAGCTATTAAAGTCACCGTCATTCCAGTTAAATTACTGGTTAAGCCTGTACGGATACGTTTGAAGGTTTCTCCTCGACTGGGACGGGTAATGCCCGGTGCTTTAAGTCTACGGGCCAAACGAGTATAACCAAAAGCCTGAAAAATACTAAATCCCAAAATCCCCAGTCCGATGAGGGCAAAGACCAAACCCCCACCAATTCCCGATGATGGGGCCGTTGTTCCTGTCGTCCCACGACTAAAGACTAAAATGGCAAAAAGCTGAATCACAGCCGAAATCACCCCTAAAACCAGTTGTATCCAAAAGCAAATCCAGCCTGTGGTACGAAGGGCAGAGGCAACTTGTTGAACCGAATTCGGAATTGGTGATTGGTCAGGTAGATAGGACATTTTTTAAACAATCAGGGGTTAAAATCAAATGGGAAAGCCGAAAAAATCCTAGGAATTCAAATATGAGCCAACCACAACCTACGACAACCCCCAACCTCAACGAACCCAAATTTGGATTCAATCAATATACTGAACGATTAAATGGTCGAGCCGCCATGATTGGTTTTTTGATCACCTTGGCAATTGAATATTTTAGCGGACAAGGTTTATTATCCTGGCTAGGGCTGAGTTAATCTTACCAAATTGATTGATTATTGGTGATCAGTCTTCCGTTTAGGAGTGAGGGGTAATTTAGGATTTCCAGGGTTTAGCAGTAGTTTTTATGATTAACTCAAATCCGGGCTAAACACAATCCTAAGTTTTCCCTCTATCGAAGGGATGACCAATCACCAAAATCCAGTCAATCCCGATAAATTAGGTTAAATTAGGATTAGATAAACTTTCAAGTGAAGAAGATTATAAGATAATGCTATCGGCTCCCAATCCGAAAGATTGTACTTAAGTTAACCCTTAAAAATTTAGAGTAAAATTGTGATGAATGCTTTATGGCCCCGTGTTCTCAGGTCTGCCTATCGTCGAGAACCTATTGTTAGTTTTGTGGTAACGGTTGGAACCGTAGATGCTGTGATTGGTGGAGTTAGTTCCAGTGTATCCTTATTAAGTTTTGGCCTTTCCAGCGTTGGGGTAATCTTGGTTTTGCGGTGGTGGATGTGGCAAAAGTCTAAACTACAACAAGCTGAAACTGCCCCAGAATATGCTCTTCCCCCAAGTTCTGCCCGTTCTCCCCTTCCTAAGCTCACGGATAAAAAACGATCTTCCTACTAAGTTCATTAATAGTTAGGATTACGGAAAAATAGATGCGGTGATTGCAGACGAAAGAGTGAACTACCCACACTGACTTAGAGTACCAAGTACAGTGTCGGCTTCTGTACTCAAATGGGAAACCATCTATCAATCTCCACAAGAAGCTAAAAAGTTTCGAGCTTTAAAGAAATGGAACAAAAAAGAGCAAGGATAATACACTAATTTTTGGCTCTGTGTCAAGTCAAATAGCTGATAACTGATTACTGTTTACTGATTACAAAGATCGCGATCGCTCGTTTGAACTTTAGGATTAGTTCGTAAATAATCGTGAACCCAATCACAAGCGCGATCAATCAAATTATCTAAATCCAGATTCCACATAATTAAAGTATGATCCCGACTAGCAGAAACCAAAACCCGACCATCGGGACTAAAACTAATCCCCATCACACTATCCCGATGTCCCACCAAGGTTTTGAGCAAAGTGCCGTCATCACGACTCCATAACTTCACCGTACTATCGTAACTAGCCGAAGCAATTAACTGACTGTCAGGACTAAACACCACACTGGTTACACTATCACTAGATCCCTTTAACAGCGTCTTCAGATAGTTCCCTCGACTATCCCAAAGTTTAACCGTATTATCATAGCCAGCAGAAGCAATAAATTTACCATCGGGACTAAAACTGATACTCAGAACATAACCCTGATCAGCGATAATTGTCTTTAATAACTTTCCTTGATCATCCCAAAGTTTAATCGTCCCATCATCACTAGAAGTTACAATCATCTCCCCATTCGGACTAAAGGTAACACTATTAACCCAGGAATCATGTCCGATTAAAGTATGCAATAATTGACCCTGGCGACTCCATAATTTCACCGTTTTATCCTTACTCGCCGTAGCAATTTGTTCAGCATTAGGACTAAAAGCAATATTCAGAATACTATCGTCATGACCAATCCAACTTTGAAGCAGTTGAATAGATTCCACCGAAACCCGGTTTTTTGTTAAGGGCAAAGCTGATTTTAATTTTGCTACACCCCAAAGGCTAAAATGATCAGGCAATTTAAACAAACTCCCCTGGGATTTTTCTGAGCTTTCTAAATCAGGACTCAGTTTCCACAATTTCACCGTCCGGTCATAGCCCGCCGTCGCTAAAAATTCTCCATCGGTACTAAAACTCACCGTCGTCACCCGGTCTTTATACCCCGCTAAGGTCGTCAATAATGCCCCTGTACGGCTCCAAAGTTTCACCGTTTTGTCCTGACTCGCCGAGGCAAACATCTCACCATTGGGGCTAAAATTCACCCCTAAGACCCGATGTTGATGCCCCGTTAGGGTTTTTAGAGGAATTAAATCTGAACTCCAAAGTTTTACTGTTTTGTCATAACTTGAGGATACTAAAGTCTTGCCGTCGGGGGAAAATTGAATATTTGTCACCTTATCCCCATGTCCTTGCCACTGCTTTAATAGAGTTCCATCCACCGTCCATAAATAGATATTTTTATTGTCCGTAGAAGTTGCCAACAGTTTACTATCAGGAGAAAAATTCACCCCATATATATTAGAACGATCCGCTTTTAAAGTTTTTAAAAGTTGACATTGAGGAGTCCACAATTTCACCGTTTGATCTTGTCCCACCGTAGCAATTAGTTGACCATTGGGAGAAAAACTCACCTTATAAACCGTTTTATTCGGATTAGCAGTGTGATCCAAGGTGTGGAGTATTGTTCCATCTAGTTTTAGCAGTTTTACCGTCCCATCGGCCACCGCGATCGCTAAAATCTGACCATCGGGGCTAAAAGCCACCCAGGTTAAAGGAGCCATAGCCCGATAGACAGTTCGCAATAAAGTCCCCTCTCGACTCCATAATTTTAATCGACGATCATCGGACACCGAAGCGATCAAACGGCCATTGGGTGAAAAAGTGACTGCGGAAACACCCTGGCGATGGGCTTGGATAGTAACGGGAGTGACCAGCCGTTTTATTGTAGACAAGGCTGCGACGGGCCAAAGTTTAATCGTCCCATCTTGAGAAGATGACGCGATCATCTGACTATCGGGACTGAAACTTACACTGGTGACACTTCCCCGATGACCGACTAAGGTTCGCAGTAGTTGACCTTCGGGTGTCCACAATTTCACCGTTTTATCCACACTCCCAGAAACAATATAATTGCCGTCGGGACTAAAGGAAACATCCCAAACTACATCCTGATGTCCTTCTAAACGGTTATGTTCAGTTGTCCCATATACTGCCTGTTGCAAGGTGGCTGCAATTCTAGTTTCCATGGTTTTGAGTTCCGACCCATCTGGGGTCGTCGCTTTTAACCGTTGAAATTGTCGAGCCGCCCTTAAACTTTCGAGGAGAGCATCAAATTTATATTGGGAGAAGAATAAAGCATCGGAAGCGGCAGTTAAGGTGGCTAAATCGGCGATTTGCTTTTGTCCGTCGGCCCGTCGTTGTTGATAGGTGGCTAGTTTTGTGGTGAAACCCAATAACAGGGCAACAATTATCGACAACCCTAACAACTGTTTTAACCGTTGATTACGCTGCAAAAGTTGCTCTCGACTCATTTTTTTTAAGGCTGCTTCTGCTTTTGATTTTTCAGATTGGGCTTTCTGTAAACGTTGCTTAATATCATGCTGGCGCTGTTTTTCCTGTAGTCCGTAGCGCTGTCGAATTGGCAAAACTAAATAATCATGTAACAGTTGATATCGATCTTCGGGTTCTTCCCGTCTTCTTAATAGTAATCCTGATTCTAAAATGATATCAATAAAAGCCTCCGCTTCCTCTCCTCCTTTGGGTAATGGGTAATGGGTTTTGGGTAATGGGTTTTGGGTAATGGGTTTTGGGTAATGGGTTTTGGGTAATGGGTAACAGAAAGAGTTTACCTCCCCTGCCTCTCCTACTCCCCCTGCTCTCCTTGCCGCCGTAATTAATTCCGCTTTAGTTTTAATCGGACGAGTAAATTTTTCATCCGTTAGGGTAAATAAAACTTCCCAAGCTGCATCTTCATTGATATTCCCACAATCTTTAATAACCTGTTCAATGGAATGTTTAATTAATTCAGTTTTGGGATTAATTCCTAATTGTTTATAGGCCGTTAAGGTGGTAATTCCATGTTCTCCTTCTTCCTGAAGTTGCGCCCCGACAACTTGCAATTCAATTGGACGAACTTCCTGCCGTTCATCGGCTAAATCTGTTACTAAAGCATCAATTAAACCTGGCTCTAATTGGAGTTTAGACCGTTGGGTTAAACGTTCAATCACCGTTTTTGCTTCTGCTAAAGTAAAATCTCGCAAATGATAGCGAATTTTTTTATCGAGAATATTATTATTAATGGCATCTAGGTTCAATAAATGATCCCATTCTAAGAGATGATGCAAATAATCTTCCCTCAGAGAGAAAACTATTTTTACAAAGGGTAAATCCAGGCAAATTTTTAGAAAATCATAAAATATTTTGCGCTTTTCTTGATGACAATGGGAGATAAAAAAGAATTCCTCAAACTGATCAAAAATTAAAACTGTGAGTAAATTTTGTTCGGCATTTTGGGTGAGTTGTTTCAACACAAAAGAGGACGAATTTAGAATACAATCTACCGGAATTTCTTCATAACTTTGATTGGGATTGCGATTATTCCAATCTTGAATAGAGGATTGAGCAATCACTTTATACCAAAGTTTTTTGATTGACTCATCGGGATATTTCAAGGAAGCACAATTTAATAATGCACTCGCTAAACTCTGTTCTAATTCCCGAGTCCAATCCATATAAGATTGAATCACTACGGGCAAACAATCCCGCGCACTAATTGCCGTATTCTTTAAAGCTGGAACTAAACCCGCATTCACTAAAGAACTTTTACCGACCCCAGAACGGCCATGAATAATAATTAATTTATGATCATCACGACTCAAGCGATGCAGCAAATTCTGAATATCATGTTGGCGACAGGATGCCATCATTTCTTCCGCAATTGTAACCATATTTTCGCCTTGGTTACTAGAGGGATTAATTGCTTGTTTTGGAGGTTGCAGTTGGGCTGCTCCAATAAAGGCTCGCAACCCATATTGATGCTCAATTTCCCGTTGTTTTTTCTTAATTCTAAAGGCTTGACGATACTGACCTTGCTGATAGTCAATATCGCGTAATTCTTCCAAAATATTCAGATATAACTGAGGATTATATTGGGGTTGTATTTGGGTCAGAGCTAATTCTAATTTCTGCTTTGCTTGTTGCCATTCTCCCTGATATTGATAACATCGGGCTAATAATAATAAACACTGTGCTTGACTAACCGTTGGTTTTGACTCTGGTAAAATAGTTAAAGCTAATTTTGCTAACATCAGAGCCCGACGCCATTCCGAACGTTTTAGAGCCACTTCCGCCATAAATACATAATCTTGAGCTAATTGACTTGATGTGCCATAAACCAAGTGCATTTTTACGCCCCCCAGGGCTAATTCTTGCAACATTTCCCATAATTGTAAGCGTTGCAATACTTCACCTAAAGGGGAAATCACTCCTGCAACTAAATCAGGGCGTCCAGCTTGTTGAAAAATTTGCTGACTTTGCTCAAAATAGCGTTTGGCTTCTGTTAATAAAATCTGAACTAAGTTGGGATTTCGAGTGGCTTGAATACAATAGGTTAAAGCAATATGAAACAATACAATTCCCTGACGTTCTCTTAAACAAAATACAAGGGGGCCCGAAGTGGGGGGAGTCATCACATCGACACTGGAGACTTGACCTGGGAGTTCACCTTGGGCGGTATAGCCTCGTAAACCCGCCTCGTGTTGGAGGAGGGCTAAACTCTGTTGATAATGTTGGCGGGCAATTTCGATCTGGTCATGGGCATCGCCATCTTGACCGAAAATAAACTGACGACTGGCTTCTAAAGCGGGGTCTAACTCATAACCTCGATTTTGTAAATCCTGCCAATGCAGTTCTAATTCCCGCCGTCGGTTGCAACCCATACCAAAATCAGATGGAAAACTACGGGATACGGTCGATTTAAACGGTCGTTGTGTTTTGGGTTCCCAGACTTTAATTTTTAATTCTGCTAGGGTAAATAGGGTATTGGCTTGTAATTTTAAGTAATCTAATAATTCAGTGGTGGTTAATTCAAATTTAATTGTGGCGGCGGCCCAACTTTTAAAGTCAGGGGCTAAACGAATTAGACCCGTAACGATATCATCGGTAATCCATATAATAATCGGAAAATTAAATTGTTTTCTAAATTCATCCCGAACCTGATTAGTTGAACTCAGAATAATATCCAGATTTTCCAAAGTTTCTAACCCTAAAATCATTAGTGCTGAAGGAGAATTTTTCTCGACGTTTTCTAATAGGGTTGTATAGAGAGTTTTGGTATAAGGAGATAAAATTAAAGACTCAATCTTGATTTCTGAATCAACCTGTAGGGCCTGTAGAACTTTTTGTCTGAGTTGACTGGAATTACAGCGAACTAACACTAAGGAAAACTGACCTTGGGACAAGGATACACCGCGTAACAAGCGATTCAAACTTCGTTCATTCACAGAGGCTACTATTTTGGGGTCAACAAGTTTATCCATAGGAAAACGGCACACTAATGATAATTGTAATAAGTGTTTTCGAGCATAAATACTCTCATTCGCTTCTGTTCCCAAAAGCCAATATTTCAGATTTAAGAAATTGGGCATCTGATCCCAGAAAAAATTTGAACACTTCCAAAAGTAGTTGAGTGCCTAGAAGATATTAAATCTTTAATATCTTTAATATCTTTATATCTTTTATTCCCCTTATATAAATCTAACTCATCAGGTTATAATTGACAAGAAAATAAACAAAAAAATTACATCCCCTGCTCCCCCTGCTCCTGTTAAATATTTTTACTCAGGGAATTGACCAATAGTTTGTATTGACTACTCTCAGTCAAGGCCGGATTAATTCCAAACCAACGACCCTCTTGATCCCGATATTCAAATACAAACATACTGCGGAGTAGGGTTTGACATTCATCTTCCCCGGTAACTTTTTGTGTTTTAACTACTCGTAACAATAACTCCCATTCTTCCTGACTAATTGCCCCCAAAAGATCATCTCGATATTCTTGAATCACCTGATCCAAACAAGCCCGGGTAAATGGTGGATCTTCTTGTTGTAAACAACTGTACATCAACATTAATAAACGTCGAATATGGCCACCACTAATTAAACACAAACGATCCAAGGTTTCGGGACTATCAAATAAAGTGGATATCAACTGAAAACGATCTTCGGGAGGGAGATCAGGAAAGGCTCGGGCTAATACCATTTGTTGTAATTTTAGCATCCCCGATGGGTTTTCTGTGCCATCACGCAGGCAGACTGGAACCATAGGTAAAACTTTGGGTTTGACTCCAAATCGACTTGATAGCCGATCATAATCATTAGAAAACATCAGGGTCAAGGGAATAGTAAAAACTACATGACAATTGAGGCGTTTGAGTTGTTCACCGCGATCGACAAATAGATATTCCGGTTGAGTTCTTCCCCAGGGTTTAGGAGAGTTATCAATCCGATCTAAGTTATCGACAATTACGACAATGCCCTTTTTTCCTTTGGATTGTAACGCAGTATTAGCCCGTCCCAATATTTCATCATTAATGGCATCTAAAATATTACTGGTACGCGGTTCTAAATATTGTCGTAACTGGGAACGTAATTTGGGAGAATCCTTGGTTTTGGCTGTAATTTTAGCAATTCCTACGGATAATTCGGCTTCGGCTGCGAGTTGGATGGGGGTTTGCATTAACTCAGAAATTTCAGTAAATAAGTTAGAAAAATATCCGGGTTTGAGACGAATTTGATCCGCTTCTAAACTTTCACTTACCTGACGAGCAATCATTAATAAAACATCACTAATATCCACATCCGCCATATCCAGGTTTTGGGAGGATTCAAAGTAAACGACATGATATCCTTGATGTTCTAATAAATCTTTGAGACGAAATAATTCAGTCGATTTCCCACAGCCTATATGACCACTAAATAATTGACAGGTGGGTTCATCATGGGACAGTAAAGTAATGGTGCGACTCAATTCTCGAATAATATCGCTACCCCGGACGGAAGAAAAATCGATATAATACTTTCGATCTTCCGGGTTCGCCATGTCGATAGTTTTACTGGGGTTACAGGCTTTATAAAATCTGCTTAAGTTAAGCTCGATCACAATTAGACTCTTAACCTCTGTATCAATTGAATGGATAGATAATCTGGGTATTATTCTATCTGCGGAAGCTGAGTTTCAGGATGGGGGGTATCGGGGATAGGGGGGAATAATCAGTTATCAGTTATCAATTATCAGTTATCAGTTATCAGTAAAAAAATCCCTAAAGCAATTAGAAATAGGGGGATACAGAATATGCTAAATTGTTGGCGGTGACCAGTGGTGAGGAGGAAAATCCTGTCGCGTATGGGCAATCTGACCAATATTGACTCTCTTTCAACCCGTCAATTAGGACGTCGCCGCCAGCAGTTACGACGTCAACGTCGTCTAAAGTTAGTTCAACTGTTATGGCAAACAATAGCACTGGGGACTTTGACAGGAGGTCTGTTTTGGCTGATTAACCAACCCTTCTGGTTGATTCGCGAACCTGAACAAATCAAAGTCGAAGGCAATCAGCTATTATCCGATCAAGCGGTTCGTTCCTTACTACCGCTATCCTATCCTCAGTCTTTATGGAAAATTCAGCCCCAGGTCTTAGCCTCGAGCCTAGAATCACGGGGTCAGATTGCCTCTGCCTCCGTCACCCGTGAGTTATTCCCCCCCAGTTTAACGGTGAATATTCGAGAACGACAGCCCGTAGCGATCGCTCATCCCGCCGCCACACCTTCGCCTGTTGAAGCCAATAACGCCATCGGATGGTTAGATGCTACCGGGGACTGGATGCCGTTAGAAAACTATACGGAATTAGAAAAATCCCAGAAACTCCCGACCCTCAAGGTGATTGGCAACTTCAAGCAGTATCATTCTTACTGGCCCTCAGTTTATCAAGCCATCAGTCACAGTCCGGTGAAAATCTCCCAAATTAATTGGGAAGATCCGAATAATCTGATTCTGGAGACGGAAATTGGTACAGTTCATTTGGGCGCCTATACCTCCAAATTCCCGGAACAGTTGCGGGTGATTGATCGAATGAGGAATATCCCAGAACAGGTAGATCGGACTCAGATGATGTATTTTGATCTGAAAAATCCCAACCAACCCTTACTCCAAATGCAACCGGAAAGTACGGATAAAAGCAGATTATCCGAGGACGAGTCTACCTCGAACTAACAGACGGATCGCTGTAGGAAGAATCACTCTCCTCAAGGACTTGGTTTCTAATCCAACTTACCCTATAGTATTTGTGTTTATTTGGTTTAAAGTGATAGAACCGTTATTCATCTACTCCCCCTATTAAAATGACAGTTAAGAATAATCTGGGGTCTGCCCTTGGCAATTCTGATGCTGAAGGAAAAGCGAATCCCTGGTTGACAGACGATTCAGCCAATCCATTCCGTAGAAAAGAACTAATAGTTAACCCTAATAACGATTCTAAAGATATGCCCCGTGAAGATTCTTGGAGTAGCGATATTATTCCGAGCAATGCTGCAAAGATCAAGGTGATTGGTGTGGGTGGCAGTGGCGGTAATGCCGTTAACCGCATGATTGATAGCCAGGTTGCCGGAATTGAGTTTTGGTCAATGAATACCGATGCCCAGGCTTTAACCCTATCCAAAGCCCAGAAACGTCTACAAGTGGGTCAGAAATTAACTAAGGGGTTAGGAGCCGGTGGAAACCCTGCCATCGGTCAAAAAGCCGCCGAGGAATCCCGGGAAGAAATTCAGAAAGCCTTGGAAGGGGCTGATTTAGTTTTTATTACCGCCGGACTAGGAGGCGGAACCGGGACAGGTGGAGCGCCTGTTGTGGCGGAGGTGGCGAAGGAACTCGGAGCTTTAACTATTGGGGTGGTGACTCGTCCCTTCCACTTTGAAGGTAGACGGCGAATTTCCCAAGCCGATGATGGAATCCTGGCATTACAATCCCGGGTTGATACCTTAATTGTGATTCCGAATAATAAGTTATTAGAGGTGATTGCTGAACAAACCCCCGTACAGGAAGCCTTTCGTTATGCCGATGATGTTCTCCGTCAAGGGGTACAGGGGATTTCGGATATTATTACGATTCCGGGGTTAGTAAACGTCGATTTTGCCGACGTGCGGGCGGTGATGGCTGATGCTGGGTCTGCCTTATTAGGGATTGGGATTGCTTCGGGAAAATCCCGGGCTAGAGAAGCCGCCGTGGCTGCGATCGCCTCTCCTTTATTAGAATCTTCTATTGATGGAGCCAAGGGTGTTGTATTTAATATTACCGGAGGCACGGATTTAACCTTACATGAAGTGAACGCGGCAGCCGAAACTATCTATGAAGTGGTTGATCCCAATGCCAATATTATTTTTGGGGCGGTAATTGATGAACGGATGCAGGGAGAGGTGAAAATTACTGTGATTGCCACCGGGTTCTCAGGAGAAAACAAAAGTGGTATCCCCGTGGCCCGGAATACTGGCGTACCCCAGGGTAATATTCCAGTTATTCCGGCTCCAGCTAACCCCAACCAACCCCCAACCCCGGCTAATCCTGGTCAACAACCCGATATTCCTGACTTCTTACGGCGGCGACGTCCTCCCAACCGTTAACCGTTCCATCCATCCCGAATTGAGCCTTCCTTGCGGGAGTAATTATCGGCAAAAGCTCGGTGACGGTTGACAACTTTCTGATCCAGCCCAGGGGGAGGAGGCACAGAGGGCTCAGCAGCATGACGGGGTAACATTTGCTGTGCAGCCTCTGGTTTTGGACTCTCCTCCTTCACAGGGGTTGATTCTTCTGGGGATAATGGGGTTGAGTGCCGCAGTAAGTCCCTTTGAACGGCTGCGATCGCCTGTCGGACGGCGGTTTTAATCGGGGTATAAAATTCATCCCTTCCCCTTTTGAGTTGCTGCATCCAACCTTCTTTGGAAGAAGCATAAAGGGGCGGTAAACGGTTTAGGGCGTAGGTTTCGACTTCAAACCGTTTAATGTATTGGCAGAGTCGAGGAGCTAGGGTAGCTAATTGAATCTTGACTTCCTGGGCAACTAAGTCTTCCATCACATTATGATATCTGCGCTTAGAATCTATAGTCATAGTATTCACCGTTCCAGATTCTTCATTCAGTGTGATCACGGAGATTATCCTCTAGTTTCTGGTTTAACAATTTTGTTCGGCGCGGTGAGTTCCCCTAGATTTTCTAGGGGGAGAGCGTGACAGTGCTTTCCTCTACCATTTACGCGGTAACTGGGTTTTGGGCGGGGGTGAGGGCGATGAAATCTTCAATCTGTTTGAGATTGGGATCACCTGCTAGGTAACTAATTCCTCGGTGCAGGTGTAGGCGAAACTGGGTGGCGAGGGTTTCTGGATCGGTTCCTAAATGGTCGTTATGGCAACGTTGCTTCAGGGCAAGGGTGAATAAATCACCCACTTCTCCCCCAAAGACTTGCCAAGTCATTTCCACGTTGCTATCGGCGGGGATGGGAACCGGGGAGGGAATAGTTGACTCGGCTAGGGAACGGCACAACGCCCAACGACACAGAACATTCCAGTTTTCTATTTTGGTAATTCGTTTGAGTTTGGTTAGTTGCTCCTTCGCTGTTTGGGATAGGCGAATTCGCTCTACGGGGGGTTCCATTTGTTCAGTGACCAGTGATCCGTGATCCGTTATCAGTGGATTTCAGATTGATATATTAAACATTTTATACCTAAATACTTAGGAATTGCTCCCAGTGTTAAGACTTTTTTACAAAATCTTCATAAATAACCTACTTTTATTACATTTTGGTAAAGAAATGTTCCTGGTTTAACCACAAAGGCACAAAGACACGAAGGCGCTGCTGCGGTAAATCAAGTCCTGTGAGAATTTGTTGACTAATTAGTCAAGAGTATGGGCGTGTTTCCACTTACGATATTGTCTCCCAGACGGCGGGTTTTGTCAACCCCCCTAGCCAAAAAACGAAATTTTTTTCCAGATTAATTTTTTTTTGAGGTTTAATTTAACCACGAAGACACAAAGAAATATGGAAGTTGTTGTTAAAAGAAGTAACCTAGTGCTATCCTGGTTTGGCGTTGTTTGGGATCATATTTGAGTAGGTATTCACGGGCGATCGCATCTTGTTCTCGTAAACTATTAATTTCCTTTTCCGCAATTTCCGTATCGGTTGAGAGTAAAATAACTTGATGACTAGCTGCGGGAAAATACCGTTCAATTAGGTTTTGACGGTGGGAGGAGTCTAAACGACCTAGGGGAGTATCAATGGCGATGGGTAAGTTTAGTCCTGAAACCCTGGCTAAACCCCATAAAAAAGCGATCGCTAAGAGTTGTTTTTCTCCCGCAGATAGGCGATGTTTCTCCACGGGTTGTCCTTGGGGATCGTACAGGGATAAACTAAAGTCTTCGGTAGCAATTACCACTCGATGCACTAAGTCTGATTTGTGTAATAAATAGCGGAAACATTCGGTCACTTCTACTTCTAATTTATTCAATTTTTTCAGAGTTAATTTTTCTTTAAATATTTTTAAGGAGTCTTGAACTTTACTAATAGTCTCAATAATATGATTAGCATTTTTTCGATCAATGGTATTTTGACTATATTTTTCTAAGTCTTTTTTAGCTTTTTCATATTCAGTATAACACTTTTTAGATCGCTGTTCTGCGTCTTCAATAGCAGTTTCAATTTTGGTGTATTCTGTTTGGGCTTGGGATACCGTTTCTAACAGTTGTTCATAGACCTCTGGAGGTGCAGCAATAGCCAATTGTCTATCCAGACTAGATAGGGTATCTTCAATTATTATTAGGGCTTCTAAAACGTCCTGAGATTGTTGAATTTGACTGGGAAGTTGATGGTCTAAAAATGTTCCTAATTGACTGAATATTTTATCATCAATTTCTAAAAATATCTTTTCTTGATTAGGATGATTTTCAGTTAAATTTTGATAATCGGTTTCCAGATATATTTTAACACTTTCTAACTGTTTTTTGGCAATATTAAGTTTTTCTAAATATTGAAATAATCGTTGATCTCTATCTTTAATAAAATCCTGGGCTATCTTAGCTTTTTCCCAATTTAACTCCTGCTTTCCCTGGTTTTGCGCTTGAATTAATAAAGGTTGAATTAAGTTTAAAGGCAAACCTTCGGACGCTAATTCACAAAGACGTTCCCGTTGTTGTTTGGCTTTTTCTTTCTCATCTTCTAATTTTTTTTCTAATTGACTCCGTTCTCCGGCTATTTTACCCCCTTCTAGTTTAAATTTTTCCTTAGCTTGATTTAACTTTTTTTTAGCAATTCCAGCCTTGATTTTTAATTCTTCTACCGCTATTTCCGCCGCATCTTTTTCGGATTTATACTGATTTAATTTGGTTTCAATTTCTTCTAAATACGCTAACTCTTTTGAGTCGGCTAACTGCTTACGTTTGCGGTTAGCTAGAATATCTAAATCTACGGCTAAACGTTCTGATAATTCTAATCCTAATAAAGATTGAATTGCTTGTACCACAACATTAGGAGGACTGTCTAAATCTGCTAATTCTTTGACCTGTTCACCATCAAATAAAAACAAGTTAGAAATTCCTATCGGGAAAAAATCTTCAATGCGTTCATCCCAGGTTTCTACCCAAGCGGAGTCCGGCCAATCATCAATTAATATGCCTAAAATATCCTTACCATTTTTCGGGTTTTTTGTCCAGCGACGTTTGACCCGAAATTCTACTTGCATATTTTTAACAATATGTTCAAATAATAATTCTACACTGGTTTCTTCATGGGCTAAGGTCTGTTTATTAACTGCTTGTTTAAGAAAGTCGGGATAACTTAAATTTCCCCGGGTAGAACATTGGGCGCGTTGTCCATAAAGTGCGAGGCGCATCGCATCCATTAAGGTAGTTTTTCCGCCTCCATTCATACCTCCAAATAAGATAATGGGACTAATCACATTATCATTAATTTTAGGGCGTAAATCAATTACTTGTTTCCCTCGATAGGGGCCAAAGTTTTCTAAGGTTAATTCTAGGAAAATCATAAAATTAAAAGTTTAAACGAGGGTTAGGTAGGGTTTTGAAATTTTAAACTTCCCCAACTTAACTGTTGCGGAGGTTCGGGGTTTTTGTCTTCTATGGCGTGCTTGACTTGTTCAACATTTCCGGTTTTGGCGGCTTCTTTTAAGTTGCGTTCATAATGAGCGTTATTAATAGCTTGTTCTTGAGGTCGAGAACTGGTTTCTAAACACTTTTCTAAGTCATCATAGATACCATTTCGTCTCGCCATGGTTTTATATTGACGTTCTGTATCAATCAGTTTTGCCATTAATTCCATATACATTGTATCTCCTTGACTGAGTTCTTCTAATAATTCCCATTCATCTGCACCGAGGACGGTATTTCCTGCACCCAAACGGGGGTCTTCAAAGGTTTCTCCCATAACTTCCTGATAGATTTTAGGTACACTATCATCAAATTCGTGTTTTTCTTCTAACCATATTCGCCTGATTTCGCTAAGTTCTCCTATCGTAATTAAGGTTATATCTCGATATTCTTCGGGCGCTGTTTGTCTAATTTGTTGTTGCGCTTCTAATACCCGTCTTAACCAATGTTCTCGCCATTTTTTAGTATAGGGCCCAGGAATAGGTTCAACGGATATTTCTCCATCAATATTCCGTTCAAATAGTTGAACTTTTCCAAATATTCGCCTAAAATCTCGTTTATCTCGATCATTTGTAGGATCTAGTTCATTACGGAGATTTAATAAGGGTTGCATCCATTCTTTAGCTTCATCATTAATAATCATTGCCTCCATTGATTTATCTTTAGTTACCAAAGTACAAACCCAACATCCAAACCGAGAACTTCCACAACTAGGGGTAGAAGTATCCACAACAAGCGGACAGTCATTATCGGCCGTTGCACCTCGATACATCGCTAATAATTCCTTATTATCCAGACCCCAAGGGTTTTCCCATTGCATTAAATACATCCAAACTTCATCAGTTCGCCAATCTTCAATAGGAGAATAAACTAAGCAATCAGGACGACGAGGATTTGTATTTAAGCGATCGCGAACTCTCCGTTTTCGATGCTTTGCCATATTCATTGATCTTTGAATACTTTCGGTTTTGCGTGTTCCTAAAACTAAGATAGCTTCACGATTAGTTTTAAGGACTTCTTGAATAAATGAATCTGCGGGCTGGATTTTTAGGCGATCTGTACACCATCTAAATCGTTGTCTAGGGGTCGGATAACCTTTACCAATTAAACACACCCAAAATGTATCTTGAATGGCTGGATAAGTTAGATGTGTTTCTATAGGCATTTTCTGTTCTTTAGCTGCCAATTGCATTTTTTCTAAAGATCTTTTCACCCAAGTAGAAATTATTGGGTTCTCAACTAATGTATCATTGGTAATAACATGAATTGTTTTTGTCCTTTGTTCAACGGGTAATGCTGCAATAGAGTTCCAAATAATCTGAAGTACAGAAGTGCTATCTTTTCCACCACTCCATCCTATAATTAAAGGGCATTCTTCTTGTAAGTATAAATCTTGGATTTCTTGAGTTAATATTTCAACAGCATCAATGAATTGTTCAACTGTGTTTTTAGATTCAATGCCGATTAGAGTTTCTGTCATTTTAATACCTCTGTTTTAATAATAAACCTTGAATTATGCTCTAAATATATTCTGGCGATGCCATATTAGTGAATCCATTCGAGGAAAATTTAATTCAGAATTAGGTAAAAAAATTAATTCCCCATTAAATTCTTTCATATCTCTATTATAGGGTGAATCTTCATCTAAATCTTGAGCGATTATAATTTTGTAATTATTATCTATTGTAAACCAACCTTGATCGAAAGCCCAATGATGATTTTTACAAAGTGAAATTCCATTTTTTATATTGCTATCATAAAATTTAGCAAAGGGTTTAATGTGTGCGCCATCTACAAGGCTTTGACTTAAAGAGCGAGTTACCCGTAATCTACAGAAAGCACATCTATAATCATAAAGATGTACAACAGCTTTACGGAAAAATGCCTCTCTAACAACTGACTTTTTAAGGTAAAACTTTATTTTTTTTTTCTCTGTATTATCAGATTCAGAAGTTGTTTCTAAATCATCTGAGCCAAAATTTTCTAAATCTTGGTTAATTTTCAATATTTCTTCTATAGCTTTTTGGCTAGAAGTAAACCAAGCATTGATTAAACTATCGATCAATTGCTTTCTACTATTCGTATCTTGAATAAAGTAAAAAAGCTCCTGATCTAAATAAGCATAATCAACGTCTTTTCTGATTTTGGGAATTGTTTGGGGTCTTCCTCCGTCATATTCTGAACTAAATTGAAGATGCCAAAACTTATACTTACCATTTTTGAGATGAAAAAATGGGAGGGCGAAATCACTACCTTTAAATGGGTCACAAGCTAAAACAGACCAATATTTTTTAAATGTATCAATCAAGTCATCAGAGATAAAAATACGGTTTTCTGTAATTAAACCTTGTGAAATTGCATCAATTACAGATAATAATAAAATAGGTTGATTGAGAGCTTCGCCACCTTTTTTGTTATTTTTATAGACCTGAATTTGAGAAAAACAATTAATATAGTAAGCTAGATTTCTAGTTTCTGGTTGTCCCCCTGTAGTCATTGTGCCCCCTTCAGCCATAAAAAATATTCCCTAAACCCCACTAATTAGGTAAAATAGGACTAGGAATAAGTTTTTAAAAATTAATAATAAGTTTTTAAAAACCGTTTTAGAACAGTTTAACGCCTATTGCACTCCTTGGCAACCAGAATGGAAAATAACACCCCCGCCCAACTCAAACAAGACTTAGAAGCGATCGCCGATCTCCTCAAACGCCATCTACAACAAGACGATCGCATCCTGGCCCACAAAACCCAAATGGCCGAAACCGAAACCTTTATCACCTCCGTCACCCTAGAATGGATAGCGGCCAAAGTCGGTTTCGCCTCCCAACTGCCCCTATTTCAACCCCATTTAGACCCCACAGGAAACGTCGAAAGAGACACCGAAACCGTTGACGATATCCTGCAACGTCCCCTCGACTGGTCACGACAAGCCACCCTAACCCAATATCTCACCAACCACAAAGACCATAAATTTCCGGCGGTGTTAGTAGTCCTCAGTCCCCCCTGGGTCGATGACCCCCAAGCATCTGAATGGGATAAACAGGGCCAAGCCACCCAGTCCGCTATTGACTTTTTACCCCTGGATAGTCAAGGAAAACTCGGACTCTTGCAGATGTCAACAGATATATCCGTATTTGCCCTTGATGGACAACATCGCCTCATGGGGATACAAGGGTTAATGCAACTCCTACGGACAGGGCGTTTACAACCCTATAGCAAACAGAAAAAACCCGTCGGCGATGCTATTACCGTTAAAGAGTTAACCCAAAAATTCGGTATCACACCCCAACAGTTACAACAGTTATCCCAAGAAACCATCGGAGTAGAATTTATTCCCGCCGTTGTCAAAGGAGAAACCCGCGCCCAAGCCAGACAACGGGTGAGGTCTATTTTTGTTCACGTTAACTTAATGGCCGTTAAACTCAGTAAAGGCCAGTTAGCCCTATTAGATGAAGATGATGGGTTTTCTATTGTTACTCGCCAGGTCGTGGTTTCCCATCCTTTATTTTGCGATAAACCTGGACGCCACCCTAGAATTAATTGGGATAGTGCCACCGTCGCCTCCAAGTCAACGGTATTAACCACCCTGCAAGCCGTAACAGATATGGGTCAACGGTATTTAACCCCCAAATTTCCCCACTGGAAAGCCGCCAAACCCGGGTTAGTCCCCCGACGCCCCACAACCCAAGAGTTAGAAACAGGTATTCAGGAATTACAACAACTTTTTGATGCCCTGGCAAGTTTACCCAGTTATCAACGTTTAGAAGATAGTTGGGAAACCCCCGACCTGCGAAGGTTTAGTTTTGAGAAACCCCCAGGGGAAGGAAATATATTATTTCGTCCCGTCGGACAAGTAGCCGTAGCCGCCGCCTTGGGAGTGTTAGTTTTTTATCAACAACAACCCCTAGCAGAGATTTTCGAGAAATTACAAAATTTTGATGAGTCTGGGGGGTTTAGTGGCATGGAATATCCCGACTCCCTCTGGTATGGAATATTATATGACCCCAATAAACGCCGGGTCAGAGTCGCCGGAAAAGACTTAGCCGCCAAATTACTCATCTATTTATTAGGGGGAATGCAGCAACCCATGGAATGCGCCGAGTTACGCAAAGCCTTAGCCGATGCTAGGACATTTGAAAATAAAGCCGTCAGTTTTGACGGTAAATTCGTTAAACCCAAAGAAGTCGGTTTACCGGAAATTTTATAACCTCTTTGTGCCTACGATAATATTTTCCAGCCTCAAAAATTGTTTAAATTCCCAAAAATTTCGATTTTTCTGGGAAAGGGGGTTGACAAAACCCGCCGTCGGGGAGACAATATTGTAAGGGGTAACACGCCCATACTCTTGATTTTTTAGTCAACACTTAAAACTGATTCCGGTGACAATAATTAACTCCGTAAATATTCGGAGAATATTAAAAAGAATTGATTTAAAAGAAACAACTATTTCCAGAAAAATAAAATAGCAAATTATTTTGTCCAAATGTCAGAAAAAAGTTTAAAATAAGCTCATTAACCTTTTTTATAGTTGCCTGAAAATGAATACAAATAATAATAGCCTTTCAGAATTAAGCCTGAAAATTGATTCTCTATTAGAACCCCTTTTTACTCAAAATCACCGTCAAAAGTGCTATATTGGCTTACTGTTGCAACAAGGCAAACGGAAAATGATTCAAATTAACGTCCCTGCCTATGATTTGCCCACATTATTACAAGCCAAACCTTCCTTAGATAATAACCCCGATTCCGGTAAAAATCGCCCGGAAGTTAAAGGTCATGCCGAAGAAATTAAAGACTATATTACAAAACGAGTTAGTCAAGATAAACCCTGGATTATGGGAACTTTAACTGCTAATGTTGACCCAGGAAAAATTGAATTCATAGATTTAGGTCGAGGGGTTTGTTTTGTAATTATTCCCCGCACTACTAAACTAGATATTACTGATGGTCAACATCGCAAACGGGCGATTCATGAATTAATCGAAGATATATCAACAGCCGAATTAATTGCCGACCATGATTTTCCGATTACTTTAGTATTAGAAAGTAGTTTTAATCAATGTCAAACCGACTTTAGAGATATGGCACAAACTAGACAACTAGATAAATCTTTATTAATCTCTTTTGGAGAGTTTTCGGGCAGAATTGGGATTACTAAGAATTTAGTTGATTCTGTATTCATATTTAAAGATAAAACCGAGAAAATTAAAGGCACTCCTGCGAGTAAACAGAAATTAATTTACACGATGAATTTTATTGTCAAGTTTGTCAGTTGTGTATTTACAGATGATCCCAGTGATGAATTAATCGACTATGATGTTGATATGGCATCCGAACAATTAGCCAGTTGTTTAAATCAGTTTTTTGAGGAATGTCCTGCGACTGAATATATTGCCCAAACTCCTAAAGAAGAATTAACTATTGAGGAAATTGATAATTTTAAAGATAAATATATCCTAGGGGTAAGTATGGGCTTAGAAATTTTAGGGCGGTTACTACATCTAACTTATGATCAATATAGCCATACCTTTGATTTAGAAAAAGTCTCGGAATTAGCAGCCATCGACTGGTCAAGGGAAAGTGAACTTTGGCAAGGAAATGTGATTACAATTGATCCTAACCCGAAAAAGCCGAATAATCCCTATAAAATATCCTATACTGCCAGTAACGTTAGAATAGCCATGAATGCAGTTAAAGAGCATTTAGGCTGGATTTAAGGTTTTTTAGGAGAGAGAGGAATTCTGGGATTAGATGATTTTGTAAATATTCCAGATTTTCAGAGATTTCTGAGCAAAGAAAGACTCTGCTCAGAATTTTTTAGAGGTTGAAAAAATTTACAACTTAGGGAATCGTATAGTTGGGGCCATTCACTCTAAAATCTAGTTGAAGTTGAGAGGAAATTAATCTTCCATAATTTCAACTGTCCTTGGTGCTTCAGATACTTCAGCACCATAGCTTGATTCTGAGCTAAGGTGATTTGTGAGTTTGAGTTTGAGCTCGTCTGAAATGGGTAAATCTTGGATTTCTTTGAGGAGATATATGACAGATTCGGTTTTACTCCGTTCCGCATAGACAGCATGAAGAACAGCTTCAATTCCATATCCTGAGACAGTATCTCCTAACACCGTCATTAGACCCAGTATTCCTATGCCACCAACGATGCCAAAAGGCCCTCCCATGGCGGTGAGAGCAGCAGCAATGGCGGTATTACTTCCGGCTGATGAGACTGCTATAATCAGGAGAACTATACCGGGAAGACCGAGGCCAGCGATTTTCTTTGCGATTTCATCCATTGATTTTAATAATTAGTTATTAGCAATCAGTTTGCAGGCAATCCGACGAATTTCTTCGTCATAATAGCACAATTGTATGGTAGCTATAATTTCACTGTGCATCTAAGGAGCGTCACGAGGGGCTAAAATGGATTCCACTAATCAGTATAACTATAAAAATTAAGATCATGTTAACTAAACAGCAAAGACAACTCATTACTTACGAAACTATCTTAATTTATGAACAAACCTATAGATTACCCGTTCTCAAAAATCAAGGTGTAAAAGCAGTTCAGAAAAAAATTAGAACACATCAAAAATTAATTAAAGAGGGAGTTCGATATCATTATTATTTGGGAGGAATCATTAAGCGAAAAGAAGAAATTAGCCAAGGAGAAATTTTTAATGAAATTCAATTATTTATTCAGAATTATAGTCATATTATTGATTTATTAGAAAAATATAGGGATAGTTATTATAAATTTTTAGTCACCCTGGCTGATGACTTAAAAAAATTATTTAAAAAAAAATATTCTGAAATAAAAATCTTGGAAAACGAGAGAAGAAAATTAGAGTTAAAAAACACTAATAACCCGAAAATATTGGGGGGACTAAAGTGGGAAAAACAAGAAAACTTCAAAGCAGTTTTATTGTTGAGCAATGCTTATTTTTTGATGTTAGAAAAAATCAGATTGATTAGTGAAGGAATCCAAAAACTTGCAGAAGACACCAAAAATCAGAAAGAAATTGTTAAGCAAATCGTCAAAGATTTAGAAGTCTATCAAGAGATTTATGAATATCAAAGCAAAGCCTATAAAATTCGTCAAAAAATAGCAAAAATTGCCCATAATGCAATTAATTTTGATAATTCTTTACAAGATTATTTTAGTCCTTTTCAATCTTTAATTGATGAAATTGTCAAAGTAGATGAATATTTTTATGCAACGGTCGGAGATATTAAAAATTTAGGGGATAATATTTTAAAGTATAATGAAAATTCAGTAAACCTTGAAGATAATGGGGTGATTTCTGAAACTTTTCTTGATTTTATGGTGACCAGTTATGAGAAAAAAGCTCGATTAAAAGATGCTTTTATCCAATCTCAATTATTAGATTGGCAAATTCATCATTTTGATGGCAGTGAAAATGGCATATTTTTAGACCAGGGTATTGATTTAATCTCTAACTATATCTCTAACCAACTAACTGATCAAAGAAAAATGCTAGGCATTACAGAAGTAACGTTTGTTTCAACAGTCCCTCTATCGACTGTTGAAGAAACAAGATCAATGGGACTGAGTAATCATCCTGTTATATTAACCCAAGAATTTCGCAGTGATCGAAATATTGATTATACCCAATTGCGGGATCTCCTTGCCCAACATAGCTGGAAAGAAGCTGATATGGAGACCACTCAATTAATGCTAAAAGTCATGGGTAAGAAGTATTGGAATGAAGTTTATAAGGAAGATATTGATAACTTTTCTAGTCAAGATCTCCAGACAATTGATCAACTTTGGGAACAATATAGTTATGGTTATTTTGGCTTTAGTATTCAGCAAACAATTTGGAGTGAAATGGGAGGTCAAGTTGATTATGAAACGGAAAAGAGACTCGGCGAGCGCCTGGGGTGGCGAAAACAGGGCAAGTGGTTAGACTACGAAGCCCTAACGTTTAAATTGTCCCCGATGACACCCATGGGACACTTACCTGCCCAATGGTTACACTATGACCCGAAGTTTGAATTATCTGCCCAAGCATCGACAGAAAACCTTTCTATGGGAGCTTGGCGGGTGGGGTCTTGGTTAGTTTGGCAGATGCACTTATTCTTTTCTCGCGTAAAAATTTGTAGGGAATAGGGAATACAACCTATTTAGCTTCTCCGCGCCGAAGCCCCACGTCTGACCCGCTAGGGCAGCGTGGGATGAATTGCGGTCAGGGACTATGATTGTTTGAGTGTTAATATAATTGAAAAGGAGGTGATTTAAAGTGCTGAAGGCAACAAAGGTCAGGCTCTATCCAACATCAGAACAGGAATTGGCATTAGCCAAGTCATTTGGCTGTGCAAGGTGGTATTGGAATTTTGCCTTAAACGCCTATATTCAGCACTATCAGGAAACTGGCAAAAGCCTAAAATTAGCATCCTAAAATATTGCACCCCGACTGATTAGTTCATCTTTGGCTTGTTTGGAAATACCTAAATTATATCTAATATGGCAAATTCCAACTCAATACCGCCTGTCTTAATTGTCCTTGATGCTGATTTAATAAGTCTTGACCGGATACCGCATCTAGTCCCGTCCACTGCATCAATAGAGCTAACTTAACAGATTTTCCACTTTTTTCTAATAAAATTTCCGCCTCTGCTCGATCAATTTCGGTCAAATCCATTAATATTCTTAAGGAACGATCCTGTAATTTTTTATTAGTCACCGCCACATCAATCATCCGATTCCCATAGACTTTCCCCAACTTCACCATAACGCTAGTCGAGAGAATATTTAACGCCATTTTAGTCACCGTTCCGGCCTTTAATCTTGTCGAACCCGCTAATATTTCTGGCCCGACTAACAGACGAATATCCACATCCGCCTCAAATTCCACCTGCTCCACCGGAACACAAGCAATAAATACGGTTTTGGCACCCCGTTGACAAGCCGCTTGTAACGCCCCCTGGACAAAGGGAGTCGTCCCTCCGGCCGTAATTCCAACCACCACATCTAAATGGGTAATTTGACGCAGGGCCACCACCCCAGCCCCATCTTCGGCTCGATCTTCCAAATCTTCCGAACTGCGGACTAAAGCCCCCGCACCCCCGGCAATAATGCCCTGAACCAGTTCTGGAGGGGTACAGAAGGTGGGGGGACATTCGGCCGCATCCAGAACCCCTAAACGGCCACTGGTGCCCGCCCCAACGTAAAATAGACGCCCCCCCTGACGCAGTGCCACCGTGGTTAGGTCAATGGCTGCAGCCAAGGATTCACGGGAACGGGCAATGGCCAACAAAGTTTGGACATCTTCCCGATTGAACAAATCCACCAACTCCAAGGAACTCATCTGGTCTAGGTTCTGACTGCTGACGTTGATTTGTTCAGTTAATAAATGTCCCCGGGATTCCCACTGTTCCATATTTCACTCAACCTGCGATCTGTACTATTTAGACCCAACTATAATAAACCTTCTAGCCGTTTGCGAATATCATCAAGTTCCGGTGAGACAAAATCAGACTCTTTATCAGACTCTTTCTCTGGGGGTTGGTCTTCCTCGATTTGCCAATCCGTTTGATCAACGTTATTTTCGGGAGGAATAGCTAACTCTCCAGACCCCACCAGTTCCCAGTCATAGTCAACCGAAACGCAAAATTCTTCGATTTCGTCTTTATCAATCGCCTCAACCGTAGCCGTGGGGAAATCCTGGGCTTCCAGAAGTATGCCAAAACGGGTGGCATCATCCTCGTCTTCAAATATTAACACCTTATTGCGATCGCCCATTTGAATCGTATGAATTCCTTCATTTTCTGTTCCGGCGTTGAACAGTAGTACATAAACTCGCATAGCTTTGGATGAAGTTGTGATCACTATTGCTTTACCATTTTACTGCCAAAGGGGGAAATTTTTGACAAGGGGATCAGATTGTTTCGATTCCCAGTCTTAGGTAAGATGAACTAGATCGGAAAACTTATATTTTTTAAAACAATCAATGCAGCTTGTTAATTTATCTTCTCAATCCTTAGCTCTAAAACAGTTTATTCAAGATCAAACTCGATTTCCTGATACCTTTAATGCTGCAATTTGTGATCAGGATGAAATGTATTTATTTGCCTTGGCAAATCACGGCACAACCGATCGCGCTTGTATTCGTTATTATTTTAATGGACATCGAATTTTAGATACCGTCAGACAGGTTTTACAGTGGCATTTTGGAGAATTAGATCGGATTTCGTCCTTCTTGGATTTTGCCAGTGGTTATGGTCGTTTTACCCGATTTTTAGTTCAGGATATTCCCCCAAAAAATGTTTGGATTTCCGATATTTATGCCCAGGCGGTGCAGTTTCAAATCGAACAATTCGGCGTACAGGGAATTATCTCTACCACCTATCCCCAGGACTATCCGATCCAACAATCCTTTGATGGTATTTTAGCCTGTTCGTTTTTTAGTCATCTTCCTGAATCCACCTTTTTAACTTGGTTACAAAAACTCTATTCTTTATTATCTCCCCAAGGAATATTAATGTTTAGTGTTCATGACCGGCAATTATTACCCCCCCATTTCAATATTTCTACCTCAGATATTTTATTTATTCCCAATAGTGAAAGTCGCAGTTTAGATGTGAATGAATATGGCACCAGTTATGTCGGTGAAAGTTTCGTAGCCCAGAGTTTAAAAACCATTAGTCAAGGGGAAGCAGTTTATTCCCGCATTCCCCAAGGAATTTGTGGCTATCAAGATTTATATTTAGTTACTCGTACACCTCAAAACCCCCTATCTTCCCTAAAATTTAGTCACCATCCCCAGGGAAAAATAGAAAGGTGTGAATTAACCCTAGAGGGAAATCTTTTATTAACCGGAAGACTATCAGAAATTAATCCCAACGGTCAATTAGACTCTATTCTGGTTTCAATTAATGGTAAGTTCATTCAAAACGGTTTATTTGCTTTTAAACCTACTGATTCCGATACTCAATCTTCTTGGTCTTATCAACTTCCCCTAGGGGAAATTTCACCGCAAGATATTATCTTAATTAAAGCGATCAACAATCAAGAATTAGAATGGGTTTTTGAAACAACAACCCTAGAAAATTTAATTCAGTCCTATACTATACCATAATTAAATCCCTCGATCCTATCAGCCCTTACCCCTTTAAACTCCCTATCCCAAATATTGTCAAAAACAATCCTGATTTTGTATACTAATCGGAGTCTATTGATTCAGAGGAGCAGAGCAAAAAAACAACACAACCATTTATAGAGAAGTTTATAAGGTATAAAAAATAGTGAATTGAGTGTAAAATGTTTTTTTTATTCACACCATCGCTTGTTGTTTACCCCGAAGTACAATGTCAAACTTTCCATTTGTATCTGTCCCAGTTTCCAGAGAAACCAACACTGCTACCCCAGCCATAATTGTGTTTAACGATGAAGTAGATACCCTCATCGGTGGTGAAGGTGGAGACTCCTTCTTTTTGCGACGTAATGGAGATCAAATCGCACCCTTAACCCCTGCTGCATCGCTGATTGGGACAAAAAATGATGATATTTTAGAAGGAACTAATGTTCGTGATGTCATCCCGGCTCGAGACGGAAATGACACTATTATTGGTTTCCAGGGGGATGATTTTCTTGAAGGACAAAATGGAAATGATATTCTATTTTCCGGTCAAGGGAATGATTTACTCATAGGCAGTGAAGGAATTGATACTCTATTTGGTGATATCGGAATTGATACGGTTTATGGGGGGCCAGACCCCGATATCGTATTTGGGAATAACGACGAGGATACACTGTTTGGTGATGGTGGAGATGATTCCATTTATGGCGGTCAGGGTAATGATAGTTTAATTGGTGGGACGGGAAACGATTTGCTCTTAGGCGACCGAGGTAATGATACCCTGGTGGGCATTTCTAATGATAATTTGGGCTATACCTTGATTACGGATTTTAATGGGGATGAAGATAAGTTACTGTTAGGTGGTACTCCCGATTTATATACTATTGGTAATTTGCCCTCCAATGTACCCGCAGGAGTGGCAATTTTCAAACTGAATGGTGATGGGTCACAACAGTTATTAGCAGTTGTTCAGGGCAATATTTCATCAACATTAGACAGTGATCAATATGTGTTTATTTAATTAACTCAGAACCAAAAGGGACAGGCTCACGGCTCACGACGCGGCTATTCCCTATTCCCTATTCCCTCCCCCCCTAGCCCCCCGTGCACGGGGGGTTAGGGGGGGCTATAACAGTTTCTTTATCTAACTTTTGACAGCCAAACTAACAAATCTTCTACCGTTTTAAAGTCTAAAACCGCTTCTGCTAAATTCTCTAATTGGTCAGAGTTTAACTGTCGGATACTTGCCTTAGTTTCTGATGATATTTCACCCAATAATCGAGAAATTTGACGTAAAATTAATGATAATTTACCTTCAATAATTCCTTGCTTAATTCCTAGGATTCTGCCATCTTCTATGCCTTTAAGAATAGACTCTTTTTGGTCTTCAAAAAACATTTCTCGTTATTTATAAAAATTTAAGTTTTTGATGAGTTAACTCGTCGATTTCTGAGTCTTTTTTTATCATCTTCTACCGTATATTCTTCCAAATCATCATCTTGAGTTGAAAGAGAGTCTAGCCTTGCTTGTATTCCTTGAATTGCTTCTTCAGTGACTTGAAAAGAATCTTGGAGATCATAAACAATATCCTGGGCTTCGCCAATTCTAGCATAAAATTCAGGAATAAAATAATCTTTTAAAGTCTCTAAATGTTGAGAGAATTTCCGGCTATCTCGCGTAATTTTAAAAAACAAAATTAAAATACTTAACACACTAGCACTGGGAACCAAAACAGCGACTAAAATCCAAGTTGATAATAAAGGGTGAACCCGCCTGAAACTCTGAGAAATTTCAGTTTGAACTAAATCTCTAATTACCATGCGATCCAGCCTGGTAGCATCTACGCCATTGCCGCTAGTATAGGATATTGCCAAGAAATTGTCAGAATCCTGACTAATTAAATCTTGATATTTAGAAGATTTATAATCAAATAAATCTGGATAAAAAATACTAAAACAAGCAGAAAAACCAACCAAAATTAATTCAATTATATTCATTTAATTTCAATAATTAGGAATCAAAATTTAACTTTTTAAAGTTTTTATCCTCTCGAATCGGGTCAAAATCCGTTTCCCGTTTAACCAACTTTTTACAGGCTTCGGGATTCAACCGTATTGCCCGTTTTAAATTTTCCAAGGCTAACTCTACTTGCCCTTGAACCGCATAACATCGGGCTTTATTATACCAAATTCGGTAAAAATCAGGACGAATTTTTGCAGCTTGATTATATGATGAAATCGCATCATCATACTTTTGCAGTTTAGCTAAAGCAAAGCCCTGATTATTCCAGGCATCCATATAATTAGACTTTAAATCAATAGCCCGTTGGTAGGATAAAATCGCAGCTTCATAATGATTGAGTTTTCCTAAAGCCACTCCGCGATTATTCCAAGCATCGGCATAATTATATCGCAATTGAATCGCACTTTCATAGGAGACAATCGCCTCATGATACCGTTGTAACCGTGTCAGTGCTACCCCGCGATTATTCCAAACTTCTGCCAAATCCGGTTTAAATTTTAACCCCTCATCATAACTTTGAACTGCCGATTCTAAATCCCCCTCTAAAAATAATTTATCTCCCTGTTTGGCTAAACTAATCGCTTGTCTAAGTTGTTCTTCCGGTTCAACTTCTGCGGCTGGAGTTTCTGTTTCCGTTGTCTCGGAAGATTTTTCTTCAACTTCAACCGCAGACAGAGTTTGATTTTTGTCGTTTTCAGTGGTAATAGGTAATATAATCGGGACTAAGACTGCCTGATCCAGATTTACCGGGATTGTTGTTTCATCGGTTACAGATTGATCATGGGTTTCGGGTAATAATTCCCCAATCTCTGAACCCGATTTATTGTTTTCTGGCTGTTCCACCCAAACCGCTTCAATCACAGGTAAAGGAGTTTGAGTCGTTAGAGTTTGTAAGGTTTCATGGGCTAAATCATTTTTATTTTGCAATTGATATAAAATTTGTCTAGCTTCGGTGAGTACCCGTTCCATTTCCGTCAGGGTATCGGTTTTAAGACTTTCAATTTCCTGCTCTGCGGATGCCGTTTGTTGGGCTAATTTTTTCAGTAAAAACCAAACTCCACAAGCTGCGATCGTATTCAACAGCAATAACAATAGTAAAATTAAACTTAATAATGCCAGATAGCGACGGAAGGTATTATCAACCTGATTTTCCACTTGATTTTTAATCTCCTGTTCTTGGACAGAAGATTCTGATAACGGGGAATTTTGAGCTAGGGAATATGGGGATAAACAGGTAAAAAACAGTAAAATGGTAACGGTAGCAATCGGGCTCCGTTGATCAAATAGCTTAGGTGTGAACTTCCCAACTGTCCCAAATCGACAAAAGGCGAAGGTGAGCGCAAATTTGTTTTTGTTTTTCATATCATCCAAGCGTGAATTGAGGAAATCCAAATTGGAGATCCCCAGGATCAAATTATTGAAGAACAGCAAGAATTAAGAAATATTATCATGTCTGAGTGGATCGAGATCGGGACTATTGTTGCGGCTCACGGGTTAACAGGAGAAGTACGGGTTTATCCCAATTCGGATTTTCCTGAACGATTTATTGAACCTGGACAGCGCTGGTTATTACATCCCGGACAAACTGAACCTGAACCCGTGGAATTTTTGGGCGGCTATTTAATGCCCAGTAAAGGCATTTATGTGGTGGAAATTGAAGGAATTGAAGATCGAAATCAGGCGGAGGCGTTACAGGGCTGTCCCTTGTTGATTACTGATCAAGATCGTCCCTATTTAGAGGAAGGCGAATTTTATGTTTTAGATTTAATTGGGTTGGAAGTCTTCGACCAAAGAAAGGCGGAAGTGATTGGAAAAGTCATAGATGTGATTTCAGCCGGGAATGATTTACTCGAAGTCGAGTTAAATTCCCCAACTTCCACCCAAGATACTCTCGTTTCTGAACCAATTCCAGAGGGAATTCATCGTAAATCTAAAAAGAAACGTAAACCTAAACCCCTACCTACGGTTTTAATTCCCTTTGTTAAAGAGATTGTTCCCATTGTGGATTTAGAACAAAAACGGATTGAAATTACCCCGCCCCCTGGGTTAATTGAGGAAACCGTGTGAACTAAACCTTTTCTTAACAGGCTGTGTGATAGACTCTAATCTTGCTGTCTGAGATCTTGCCATGACTGACTTAATTAATGATTCACTAGAAAACCTACCGCGCGAGGTTAGGGTGAACCAACTTCGCAATTTGATCGAAACCCTGCATATTGCTGATGAAATTGCTACCAAGGGCTACTTAATCAGTAGTTTCCGAACTGGCCGATCTCATGGATATTAATGCTAGTGCTGTGACCAGTCGAGGGGATAACTGGGCCTGGCGCAATTGGGAAGTATCCAGAGTGCGGCGAGAAGGTAATCAAATTCTCTGGCAGTTGGAACGAGTTAACTAGCAGTTTGCTGACCGTTGATTGTTTATTATCAAGCGCTGATTTAGTAAAGTTCTTCCTCATAATGGGGGAGAATTTTATATGGTTTTAATTTTGTCCAAAGTTCAATATTTAGCGATCGCCCTATTTTAAAATTCTGTTTTTATGTATTCGCTGTATGGCGACAAGATTGCACATAAAATATTTTCCACTGTTTAGTTTTTTGATGTCATGCTTATCAACTATCTTGAAAGCATGAAGAACCTGTTCAGATATTTCTCTCGGCGGCTGAAAGCTAGGAGACAAATCTCCACGCACTAATTTCAGTAAATCATAAATCCGACTTGGTACGGGGCCATGTTTCATGGCGTAATAGCTATAGCAAGAGGCAATAGGGAATAGGCAATGGGCACTCTTGTAAATACTTACTATGAGCAGCTTTTAGTTTTCAAGAATGTCCTAATAGATGCGGCAACTGCTATATCGCCAAAAATAAGTCTCCCATATCTTTCTAAGTGTTCCTTATCTGCAAAATATAAAACTTTAGAAACACGATGCAAGGACAGTTTTCTAAGACTTAACAATTATTTGCAAACACAAAATTAGACTTGGAAAAAAATCCAGATAATCAAGAATTTATCATCAATTTTGGGGTTTTAATTCTTTTCATAAGTTCTCCCTCGCCATTGAATTTGAGTCTGGGTTGCTGATATCCATAATCTTAATACGGCGACTGGATCAGCTAGGGGAGATAACCAAAATACCCAAGGCATTTGAGCTTGACTCAAATCATAGGATAAAGAAATTGCGGCGGTTAATATTATTCGTAAAAACACTAAAAAACCGTTTAATCCTAATAGCATTGAACTCAAAAAACCGGGTAAGGATAGACTAGAGGAAAAGCCTAAATTAATTAGTAATAAAGGTAAGGGTAAAGCCTGAACTGCTAATAAGAGAAATAAATCTCCCCAGAGTTGAGTTTTAGAACAAGCATCTTTGAGATCGAGCGATCGCCCCCAACCTTCCCAAGTATCTTTTAATCCATCATACATTCTAACCGTTAACACATTGGCGCCATCTAAAAACCCGACTTTAAAACCCTGTTGAGCAATATTTCTAGCTAAAGTTACATCATCACAAAAGGAATTTTTAGCACTAGAATATCCTCCCACTTTTTCTAATACTGAACGCCGACATAAAAAACACTGACCATTTGCCATCACCCGTTCGGGTTTTTGTGGCGATAAATCCGGTGATCCAAACCGATAAACTAAAGTCATTAATAGGGCAGGTTGTAACCACAATTCCCCCGGATATTTGAGAATAAACTTACAGGATAATGATAATAAATCATATTGATTTGCGATCGCAGTTTTCACCACACTCGCCACTAAACCCGGTTGTGGTATAGTATCCGCATCAATGCCTAAAATCCATTCACTTTTTTCAGAACTATTTAAAAAACCCGTATTTAAAGCCCAAGGACGACCCACCCATTCGGGAGGTAAAGGATCATCTAAAATCAGTCTAAATCTCGGATCTGATTTAGCGAATTGTTTAATAATATCCTGGGTTCCATCTTGGGAATGACTATCAACAATTAAGATTTCTCGGACTTCATAACTTTGCCGTGTTAGCCCTTCTAAACAGGGCGTTACCCGGACGGCTTCATTCAAGGTAGGAACCACAATACTCACCGTTCCAAAGAGTTCTAAAGTCGGGTTTTGTGGTTGTAGAGGGGGAACCCGAATCGCTCCTTTTAATAACCGAGATAATAAAATTATTGTGGCGGGGATTTGTAACAGTAATATCACCCCAAAAAATAATATAACCCAGGAATTAGTCTGTAAAAAATCAGGAATTGTTAATAAAGTTAGATTCAACATTAAAATTAGTATAAAAGGGAATAGGAAACACAAAGGTACAAAGACACAAAGCAGGATAATTAAATATATTCCCATAAAAAAGGATGGGCTTTACCCATCCTCTTTAAATCTTAATGCTTACTTTGCAACCACTTCAACGGCTGAGGGAGTAGTAATATTATCACTAGATAATAAACTTTCCATAGTATCTAAAGAGGGTTTAGCATTCCACCAGAAAATGATCGCTGGAACTACTCCAAATAGAATACTTAAAGCCACGGGAAATAGGAAGCGGGTATCTAATTCGACAACGGTAATCGCCGCTCCAAAGAAGAAATTAGTGATATAAACAATTAGGGGTAAAGTTAATTGGGAGCGAGATAAAGCAATCGGAGTTCTGCGCCATAAAAATGCCCCAACGCTCATAAAAATAAAGCCCGTTCCCATCCATCCAGCTAAATTACGATAGGGCATTCCAAAAAATTCACCAACTTCTTGAAATTGCCAAAAAGGAAAAGTAGCTTGACTCATGGCTGGGTCTAATACTAAGTCCCAAGCTGTTAGTAATATAGCCCCTAATGCCAAGGCTGAAAGTTGACGTACCCAACTATCTCCCATTTTTAATTTTAAACCTGCCCGGGCTAACAAATAGCAAGTTAAGCCCATATAGAACCAAGATAAGGGAATGGTGAAGGGAACCAGTCCGGCGATTTTATAACCTAAACCACTCAAATATTGATAATGACCAAAGGGAAATCCGGTGCTAGTTCCTAAAAGTTCACTGGATAGGGATAAGAATAGGGATGGAATCATAAAGGCTAAGGTTGTTCCTAACCCTAAAGTCCTATAGCCATATAATGCCAGGGTCGCCGCCCCAAACACAATATAGGCTACGCCTCCGGTCGCCATACTCCAGACGAAAATATTCATCCCCATCGGAGGTAAATTAGCGACCAGTTCAGGGTTAGGGAGAATAAACAATAACCCCGCTAATCCAAATAGGGTTGACACAACGTGAGCCGTGAGGCAAAATCTTTCCGCAATTGACTCGTGCTTCATGGGACTCCTTGAAAAAGTATTAAGATACGTCAAGCGTTTTGGGTGAATTTTACAAATCTTTAAATAAGGATATACCCTTTTGTGCTAGATTAGTTGTACTCTCCCCCTGATATCCCTATGGGATAAGTCTTATTAATACTTTGGTTCACCTATAGGTTGTTTTTGTAATTTAACTTAAGAATTTTAGAATAGACTTGCTGCGGTAGGATGGGAGTGCAAATCCGATATCGGTTTGCATCAACTACGCACATTTAAAAGGGGAAGTGGTGTAATGGCAGGAGGTTTGAGCCTGGTAACAACAGCCGCATTGGTTTTACTGGGTTTAGGAACATTGGGGCTAGAAATTCAATATCGTCTGCGTCCGGGGAATCAACTCGAACTGACGCGGGGAGAATGGAATCTGGATTTATCCGACAACCGCCATTATGTCTTGCGGGGAGAAATGGAATTCCAGAATCTGACATCAAATCTGGAGATCATGATACCGGAAGTCAGTGCCCAATTAACCCTTTTGTCTAAAGCGAGTTTAGACGGGATTAACCATACAATTAAAGTCATTCCCGCCCATATTGATGCAGGTGCTAGGGAAGATAACTATTGGTTTGGCTATATTGTTAAAGCCCAAAAAACCACCAGAATTAAAGTTTTAATTGAAATCGAAGGGACTGATCTAAAAGCCTTACAATCGGCCTGGGTGAAAGTTAAGTACATGACCTACGGGCCACAGGGACGTATCCCCAAAGTTCGCCACCTTGTCCTACCTCTACAATATCCCGATCCGGCAGTTATCCCCAATAAACGAGTTGTAGAAGGGGTTGCCGAAGTTTATCCGATTCGTACCCATTTATTAACCCATATTGATGATCCCGTCGAGGTGATTAAAAGGTATGTGCTTCCCCATGCTCAAGCCGGGGATATTGTCACCTTGGGAGAAACCCCGGTCGCTTTAATGCAGGGGCGATTTTACCATCCTAGCCAAATCAAGCCGGGATGGGTAGCCCAACGGGTTTGTTATTTCTTCATGCCTACTTCCAGTTTAGCCACAGCCTGCGGAATGCAAACCTTAGTCAATCAGGTCGGATCAGTCCGGGTATTATTTGCTATTGTGGTGGGAACTATAGCCAAACTTCTAGGGAAACCAGGGGTATTCTATCAATTAGCGGGTGAGCAGGCCCGATTGATTGATGATGTCACCGGAACTTTACCACCTTATGATCAATTTATTGTCTTAGGGCCAGATGATCCTCAAAACGTGGTTAACACCCTACAAAAAGAAACGGGGTTAGGAGCGGCAATTGTAGACGTAAACGATTTAAAAGCGGTTAAAATATTAGCGGCAACCTCCGGTCTTTCCACGGCTTTGATCGAGCAAGCTTTAAGGGGTAATCCCGCCGGAAATGCCGATGAGCAAACCCCACTGGTGCTAATTCGCCCTTTATAGATAACCAAGATAAGCGAACGGTGATTCTTTACCCGACTTCATCCAATGAATTTATTTCTTTCCCAAAATCAAAACCAGTTTAATATTCGCCCGTTTCAATACCGGGACTTAGAGGCGGTTGAAAAGCTATATGACCAAGCTGATGATACGGTGTTAGCCCAGGAGTTAGAATACCTGCGTCGGTGGTATGGGTTGCTAAAATTTTTAAGTTGGTTTCCTAACCCCTGTCAAAATTTATTTAATGCCTATATTGCTGAACAGTTCGGGCAAGTTTTAGGGATGATTAAAGTGTCTCCTTTCAACACCACCCGCAGCACTTGGCGAATTGATCGAATATTTGTAGATCAATTAAATGATCACAGCAGTATCGGTTCACAACTGTTACGTTATTGTTTTGAAACCCTTTGGGAAGCACGAACCTGGCTATTAGAAGTTAATGTTAATGATAGCAGTTTGATGGCTCTCTATCGGCAAAATGGGTTTCAACCCTTAGCTCAAATCACCTATTGGGTAGTGGAACCGGAATTGCTACAAACCTTGGCGAATTCTCAACCCGATTTACCCAACCTCTTACCCGTTAGTAATGCAGATGCTCAACTACTATATCAACTAGATACGGTTTCCATGCCTCCGTTGTTGCGACAAGTATTTGACCGTCATATTTTAGATTTTAAAACCAGTTTTGTTCAGGCAATTGTAGATGGGATCAAACAATGGTTTAGTCGGAGTGAACAGGTTAGTGGTTATGTGTTTGAACCCCAACGGAAAGCGGCAATTGGTTATTTTCAAGTCCAGTTATCCCGTGATGGTCGCCAACCCCATGTTGCTGAGTTAACCGTGCATCCGGCCTATACCTGGCTTTACCCCGAATTGCTATCCCAGATGGCCCATTTAGCCCAGGAATTTGGCCCTGCGTCCCTAAAATTAGCATCGGCTGACTATCAACCCGAAAGAGAAGCCTATTTAGAAAAAATTGGGGCCGCACGGGTGGAACATACCTTATTAATGTCCCGTTCCGTTTGGCATAAATTACGGGAATCTAAATCTTCCCTGGAAGGGTTGCAATTATCCGATGTCCTACCTAGTTGGCAACCCGCCCATAAACCCGTACCCACGCATATCTCTTGGTTGGGGCCAACGGTAAAACAGCCTTCTCCCGTGCAAAAATCTACGGTGGAGGGGATCTCGGAAACACCGGAATTAGACCCGAAAAACTCAACCCAAAAGTCCTTAGATTTACCGTCTGATCCTGTGTAATTATGGGAAAATCCCTGTTTATTTCCGCCTTGGGATTAGATATTGGTCGCAAACGCATTGGAGTCGCCGGTTGTGATGGTACGGGCTTAATTGCCACCGGACTCACTACAATTCTGCGGCGTTCTTTTACCCATGATATCGCTCAATTTCAAGACCTGGTAGAGCACAGACAAGTACAGTTATTAGTGGCAGGTTTACCCTATCATCTCGACGGTTCCTTGGGTTCTCAGGCTAAATATACCCAAAACTATGCTCAAAGGTTAGCCCATGGCTTGAATTTACCCCTGGAATATGTAGATGAACGTCTGACCTCCTATCAAGCCGAACAATTAATGATTGCGGACAATATTTCTCTCTCTCGTAATAAAAGCATGATTGACCGCAAAGCCGCCGCCTTGATTTTGCAACAATGGTTAGACCAGAGGAGACAAGGGAATGGGTAATGGGTAATGGGTAATGAACTGATGACTGACACTTGTTACCAGTAACGTTTAATATGGTTAAAAATAGTACGATATAAATGATGTTCCCACCTAAATTTTCTGAAGGAAATGGACGTTCTGAGGAAGAACAAGTGACCGTGACCCTGACGGATGAACAGGGGCGATCGCTGGTTTGCGTCTTACAATCCTCAATTGAGTTAGAAGGTCAAGATTATGGATTACTGCTACCTGTGGACTCACCAATCGAAATTCTAACTTGGAATGACGATGAGGATGATGATGAATCCGCAGTTCCGGTGGAATCAGAAGAAGAAATTGACAGTATTTTTAAAACGGCTAAAGCGGTTTTAGCAGAACACAATTTGGATCTAAAGCGAACAGGAATTACCCTAACCGCAGCCGGAGAATTACCGGATTTTCCCGATGATGGAGACTCGAATCTGGATCTCGATTCTGCTGAACCCGATGAACAAGAATATGAGGAACTGCTCTGGTTAGCCAGTTTTTACCATGAGGAACAGGAATATGGTATTTATACCCCAGCCGATCCATTTTTTATTCTGGCTAAAACCAATGAAGGAGGAGAATATAAACAACTATCCCCCGAAGAATTTAAAAGGTTAGAACCTCTTTTACCCCTAATTGAAGATCAACTTTTTGATGCTTTAGATTAAAGGATTTAGATCTGTTTCTACTTTTTTGTGAGCAGATCTTTTCTAATAATTTAATTCACATAACTTCAGTTTTTATTAAAATTTTAATTATGGAGAATTAGCTTGGGAATTGCAAACACAAAACAGAAAAAACCTCAAAATAAACAAACCATGAAACGGTTTTCTAAGGGATTTTTTTACCTTCTAATTCTGCCGATTATTTGGGGATTCTTAGGATGGCAAGGTTGGGCTTGGTGGAGTTGGGCCAGTGCCGCGCCCCAGGGTCAGGGAAACAGCGTCAAAATCCTGATTCCAGCCGGAACTTCCAGTCAGCAAATTGGTGAAGATTTGAAGGCGGCGGGATTAATTCGTTCTGATTTGGCTTGGAGACTATGGGCGCGGTGGTTAATCTTCCAAAACCCCCAAGGAGATTTTAAAGCGGGAAGCTATTCCCTAGCTCCTACCCAGTCCCTGAGTCAAGTGGCGTCTACCATTTGGAATGGGGAGGTAATGACTCTGAGTTTCACCATTCCTGAAGGTTGGTCAATTCAACAGATGGCCGAATATTTTGAGCAACAGGGATTTTTCTCGGCGGAGGAATTTATCGCGGCTAGTCGTCAAATTCCCTATCAGGATTATCCTTGGCTTCCGCAGAATTTACCCTTATTAGAAGGCTTTTTATTTCCCGACACCTATCAAGTCGAAGCAACGGAAGTTACTCCCCGGGCGGTTGTCCGTCAGATGTTAAATCGATTCCAAGAACAGGCTTTACCCATTTATCAACAAGCTCAATCTCAAAAGAATTTGAGTTTAAATGAATGGGTAACATTAGCGAGTATTGTGGAAAAAGAAGCGGTTGTTCATGAAGAAAGAAATCGAATTTCTGGGGTATTTCATAACCGTTTACAACAAGGAATTCAACTAGGATCTGATCCAACAGTAGAATATGCTTTGGGGATTCGTCAAACTGTTGAGCAACCCCTAACCTTTAAACAAGTGGAAACGCCATCTCCCTACAATACTTATATTAATGTGGGATTACCTCCAACGGCGATCGCCAGTCCGGGTTTAGCCAGTTTAAAAGCAACTTTAACTCCTGAAAAAACGGATTATTTGTATTTTATGGCGCGATACGACGGAACCCATATTTTTAGCCGGACGGAAGCGGAACATCAATCGGCGATTGCTGAAGTTGAACGCAATCTTTCTTCTAAATAGAAAATAATTGCTTTTTGAACCTGTATCTACATCTACAACCAGAGAACGTGCGCTTTAGTGATTATTTTTATAGTCTAAAACCCAGTCTTTTATCGAAAACAAAAGCTGTGTATTTAGCCATTTTGTTCGGACTATCTAATCTTTCCTTAACGGCCCCAAATTCTTCAATTTCGTTACCATCTTCGGAGCATTCAGCTATTGATTCTCATGCGGCAATTTCCCCATCTTCTCTAATCCCTTGGGGTTGGGATTCTGGGTTGAAAATTCGCCGAGTGGCTGGCTATTATCCTAAAAGTCCTGTTTATTTTGAGAGTTGTCCTGATGGAATTGGGGGAAAATGTTATGGGTCAATTCCGAATCGTTCTGGGTTTTATACCCTAGCCTATGGATCTTTTAGTTACAAGGATAAAGTAGGGCCAACCGGAAAATTAAGTTGTATTCCCAATGAAGCTGAAAACCCCAACGCCCCGAATAATCGAGTTTTAATGGAATCTCACCCTTCTGAACCTGTTGGAACTCCCCCAGTAAAGGGTCGCTGTCCTTACTTTTTTTACTGGAAAAACAACGGTGTAGGAGAAAGTCCCTCAGCTTATTTGATTAATGACAGTTCCAGCTTGCCACAAATTCCCTTTGGTTATGGTAGTTTCTATATTGGACTACAAGAAAACCTGAAAACCTATCCAGGGACTTATGGCGGGTTAGATCACCGAAATCGAGTCATGACACCCTTGTATGAATGGGTGCAGGGTGTCCGTTTAAAACTTCGGGCTAAGGTGTGTTTTGCGGATAAAACTGAAGATCTATACCGGAAAATTAGGGTGCATACGGATATGACTTTTTATAGTTTAAACAGCCGTCAAGGGTTTGGAGTTTCTGTTAATTTAATGGATTATGTAATTAATCAGGGCAAAATATCCACCTTACCTGAGTTATTTCGTGAACCTGAAGTGGCTGAATATTCTTTGTCTCAAATTCATGTTAATGGCAAGTCATGGAATGTTACCCCCAAGGATTTAAAGTTTACTGTTGATAAATCGTCGGATTGTAATTTACCTTTAAAAGATTTACCTTTTCAGGATGTTTATATTCCCTTTAAAGCTATTTTTGAACGGTTAATTGCCGAGGGTAAAATTGAGCGTCGTTTGACTGAAGATGCTATTCTTTCAAGTACAATTGTGGTGGGATTGGAACAGTGGGGAAGAAATCGCTCGGAAGTGGAAATTTCTGATCGCAGTATTCTGATTTCCTTGCCCCCTATTGCTTGGTGATCCAACGATTTCAGGAAAAAATTTCTCTATATTGCCCAGTTTTCCGTTAAGATAAAAGGGCTAAAATTCTACGGTTATTATGTCTTGGGGGAAACTCTTACAGCCTGATTTAGTCCTTGGGGATTGCGTTTTGCACTTGACGCCAGAGTTATTGCAACGGCATCAGATTAGGGGAATGGTGCTAGATGTGGATGAAACCTTAGTTCCGATTACAGAAAAGTCGGTTTCCGAAGATCTCAAAGGTTGGATTGATACCCTCAAACCTCATTTGAGTCTATGGTTAGTGAGTAACAATATTAGTCAAACTCGGATTGGCAATATTGCTGAAACCTTGAACTTGCCCTATATTAGCGGCGCGGGTAAACCCTCCCGTCGGAAACTCAAGCGGGCTGTTGAAGCGATGAATTTGCCCATAGAACAAGTAGCGATGGTGGGCGATCGCTTATTTACCGATGTATTGGCGGGGAACCGTTTGGGAATGTTTACAATTTTGGTGGAACCCATGGTTGATCCAGAAATCATGCCATCGGCTAATTCTGTGCGTAATTTTGAGGTATTGATCTCTAAACTGTTAGGGGGATCTCTGCACTGATTGGTAGAAAAAACTGCTATATGTACCAGCAAGATCTATAGGGCTACGCACTAGGGAACAAGGGAACACCGGAACAGTAAGCAGTGAATGAGTTTGCTGGATTTAGAAGTACCCTAAGTGTAATGCGTAGCGCCATATATGTGCAGCAGTTGAGCTAGTCCAATTTGTTCCTTGAGTGTTAGGATGGATGGACTCTATAAGGCACTGGCTATCTTGGGAATTGGGTCACCATAATGGACTATAAACAAGAATTAATTACCACGATTCATGACTTTGGTTGCGATCTTGACTTATTAGAAGCCAGAATCACCCAACTGTGTGAAACTTGCCCCACGGCTGTCTTGATTCCCGCCTTATACGAGGAACTGGAACGACCCGCTTTAACCCGGATTCGAGATTGCCTCAAGGACTGTCATTTCGTCAATACCATCGTGGTCTGTCTGTATGCAAAGACCCTTGAGGAATATACAAAAGCGGTTCATTTTTTTAGTGTTTTACCCCAACCGACCCTGGTGATTTGGGAAAATAGCCCAAGAGTCAACCAACTTTTAGAAAAATTGCGGGAAAAAGGCTTAGACCTGATGAGCTTCAATGGCAAAGGTCGGGCGGTTTGGATTGGTTTGGGGGTAGCATCCCTGCAAGCAGAAGCGATCGCACTGCACGATGCCGATATTATTACCTACGATAAATCCTATCCCCTGAAACTATTATTCCCCCTCCTAGAAAAAGAACTCGGAATTTCCTTTAATAAAGCCTATTATGCCCGATTGGGCGGCGAACCTAGAAGTTTCCATGGTCGGGTAATGCGTCTATTTGTCACCCCGTTACTGGTGGCATTGATGGATTTATATGGCTATAACAATTATCTGCGCTATTTAAGTGCCTATCGTTATCCCCTATCTGGGGAATTTGCCCTAACCAATGATATCGCCCTCAATACTCGAATTCCCAGCAATTGGGGCTTAGAAATTGGTTTATTAGCGGAGGTTTATCGCAATGTTGTTCCCCAAAGAATTGCTCAAATTGATTTAGGAAACTTCGACCATAAACATCAAAATATTGGTCAATCTCCCACCGAAGGATTACGGAAAATGTGCGCTGATATTCTTAGGTCGATTTTGCGTACCTTAATCGAAACCGAACGGGTGGTGGTGAACCGGGAACAAATTCATACCTTACGAATTAAATTCAAACGGGAGGCCCAGGATTTTACCCGCCAATATTTTGTCGATGCTCGGTTTAATAATATGCAGTATGACCGTCACCACGAAGAAGCGATCATTGATGTCTTTGAAAAAGTGATCGCGGAAGCGGGTGAAGAATTTTTTCAAAATCCGGTCACGGCTCAAATTCCTGACTGGACAAGGGCTTTGGCTGCTATGCCCGCCCTGCGAGAACAACTACGGGAAGCGACCCGCCGAGATATGGCAGAAGCGAAAGCGATTTTGGCGACCAATCCCGATTTCATTTCCCAGGCAGATATCAAGACCCATCCTAAAGACCTGGATAGCATTCCGACAATGCCTTGATTGAATTAGGGGGGAATGGACTGGGCTACAATGAATTCTCAAGGTGATCGCCTTTCTAGTTCAAAATTAAGGTCTATAATGTTTACTGCATCTGATAACACCACTATTCTCGTCCTCCTGATTACCCTGGGTATCCTGGGTTGGGGGTATTATCGTGCTTTACCCTATGGGAAACTGGGTTTGTTGTCCTGGTTACAATCCGTGGCTTTAATGTCTCCAGGATTTCTGTTTTTCTGCTTGGCGGCGGCGGGAATTTACCTAAATTTGGTCAGTCTTTTATTTTTATTCGTGGCTTCGACGGGATTATATATTATGATTGGCCGACGACTCAGGGAAGTGGCGAATCAAGATTCGGTCTCTGAGCTTAAACCCGATCTGTTAGGAAGTCCACCCCCCCTGCCACCGGAACTCAACATTATTCCCCCAACCCCCGATCCGGTTTTGAACTTGGGATCGGTTTCCGTTATCTCCAGAAGACCTGAAAATTATTCAGGGTATTTTTGGTATTGATACCTTTTTTGCCACGGAAACCATTCCCTATCAAGATGGGGTGATTTTTAAAGGAAATCTTCGCAGTGACCCGGAAATTGCCTATCAACAATTATCGACAAATTTAAAAAAAAGCATTGGCGATCGCTTACGATTATTTTTAGTTGATAATCCCGAAGGCAAACCCGTTGTTATTGTTTTACCCCAGAATAATGAACCCTTAAGCACTTCAATTCCTCAAAAAATTTTAGCGATTATTTTATTTTTAATGACGCTAGGAACAATTTTTGAAGCGGGAGGTTTATTATTAGGATTCGATTTTTCTGAAAATTTAACCCGCTACCCGGAAATTATCCCGATCGCCCTCGGAATTTTAGCGGTTTTATTCATCCATGAAATTGCCCATCAAGTTATAGCCAAACACTATAATATTAAGTTTAGTTGGCCGTTTTTTATCCCAACGGTTCAAATTGGAAGTTTTGGAGCATTTAATCGGTTTGAATCCGTATTACCTAACCGGACGGTATTATTTGATGTGGCTTTTGCTGGCCCGGTAGCTGCTGGCGGATTATCGTTATTCCTGTTAATTATGGGGTTATTTTTATCCCATCAGGGGAGTGCTTTTCAAGTACCAACGGAATTTTTTCAAGGCTCGGTTTTAGTCGGGATGTTATCTCGATTAATTTTAGGTTCCCAACTCCATCAAACCAGCGTTGACGTGCATCTTCTAACTTTAATCGGTTGGTTTGGATTAGTGATTACGGCTTTGAATTTAATGCCAGCCGGACAGTTAGATGGGGGACGGATGATGCAGGCGATTTATGGCCGGAAAATTGCCGGACGTTCCACCATTGCTACATTTATTGTTTTAGCGATCGCTTCTTTCTCTAATCCGTTAGCCCTGTATTGGGCTTTAGTAATTTTGATTTTACAACGGAATTTAGAACGACCGAGTTTAAATGAATTAACTGAACCCAATGATACCCGTGCCGCCTGGGGATTATTGGTTTTCTTGTTCATGATTTTAACCCTATTTCCCCTCACCCCTGCCTTGGCCACCGGGTTAGGAATTGGTAGTTAATGGATCGAGCCGTATCTAGGGAGTGAATCGTAACTATGACTGGTGAAGATCTGCGTCAATTGTTATTAAATAAATGGGGAGTGTCCTACGATATTCAACTGCGACGGACAAGGGGTAAAATATTTCTGCAAATTATGTGGAAATATTTAGAACAATTATCCTTTCCCCTGAATGAAGCCGATTATATTGCCCATTTGAATGCGATCACTAACTATCTAAATAGTTGGGGAAGTACGGAACAGGTAAGACATTATATTCTAAATACTCGAGAAAAACCCCGTTTAGGAAAAGCTGTGAGTATTCCCCTGGATTTAGGGGGGAGATCTTCGGAATGGATGGTGGAGGACTTCTAGGTCTAACCGTTGGGAGAGTTGGCGCTCGTCCCACAGAGGCGCTACAATCCCGGAACTAAAGGTAGACTATGCTAAAACGATAGTTTCGTTATGGTATGGGCAGATAAGTAAACGGTGGGGAGTTGGTGATCAAGCAATGAATCTAACGCAGGAAATGGTTCTCCAGAACGGCAAATATCGGATTGATGCGGTTCTTGGTCGTGGGGAGTTTGGTGTAACTTACCAAGGGACTCACCCTCTAACGAATCAAACGGTGGTGATTAAAACCCTCCATCCGAAATTCATGACCTCCGTTGATTTTCCCAAAATTAAGCGACAATTTATCACCTTTGCTCAGGGTTTAAGTCAGTGTCACCATCCAAATATTGTGCGTGTCCTCGACTTATTTGAAGAACAGGGTTTACCCTATATGGTGATGAATTATATTCCAGGGGAAACCTTAGAAGAAACACTAAAATCGAGTCCCAGGCTATCGGTGGGTCAAGCCCTAAACTATATTAGTCAGATTTCTTCAGCGTTGCGGAAACTCCATCAACAAGGTTTACTCCACTGTCATCTCCAACCCAGAAATATCCGACTCCACGGAAATACCCTCACCCTAGTTGATTTTGGCTTAACCAATGGCTTCATCCAACATCACCCGGAGTTTCCTATTCGTAACCGCGTTTTATCCGTGGGTTATGCGTCCCTAGAACATTATCTTCCCCATCAACAATTGACCCCAGCAACGGATATTTATGGTTTGTCAGCCATACTCTATTATTTATTAACAGGTGAACCGCCCTTAGAAGCCCCCCTAAGAGTCAATGAAGCCACACAGGAGTTACTAAACGCCACTAAACCAAATTTAAGACGAATTCAACCTACCCTCAGTGTCGTGGTGGAACGGTTGATCTATTGGGGATTAGAAATTGAACCCGGACGACGGCCTCAAAATGTTGATCAGTGGATCGCTTTTTTACCGATTGAAACAACTACTACGGTAATTCAATCTCCTAATACTTTGATTCAACCTAATCCAGTTGTTATTCCCCCTAAACCTGTGGCGGTGAAACCTGTTGTTGAAACTCCAGTATTTGTAACCGTTCCCCAGCCCCATCCCCAACCTAAAATTCAACCTGTTCCTGTCCAGATTCCTGACTTGGAAACCATAGAATATAACCCTTCCTTGGGTTTTTTAGTTCCGATTTTATTCTTAGTCACCTCTTTATTTTTTGGTTGGGTTGGGTTTGATTTGACCCGTCGTTATGGATATATTGTTAGTCAGAAAACCAAGATTCAGATCAATCATCCCTTTGCTAATTTAGATTCGACGGAACCAATGTTTGAAAATCCCTCTATTCAAACTCAAGCTCCGAGTGAAGTAGCCCCTCAACGTTCGGTTGAAGAACCATTAGAAGATGGAGATTACTCCATACCAAAACCTGCGGACTTAGAAGCGAAAACCGAAGAACAATCCCCCGTTGATCAATATAGTAATTCTGGTGTTGTTGCTGAAACCCTGGAAAAAAGTCCGTCAACGGATGAATCTAAAATCGATCAATATTTACTCCCACCTTCCGAGGTAGAATCGGAACCTCCTACTCCTACTACAGATTACTCGGTTTCTACCCCTGTCAATAGCTATTCTGGTGATCCAACGGTTCAACCCGATATTCCAACTGACCCCAATTACTCTCAATCTGGGGCTGAAACTCTACCGCCACAGGTTCCACCCCCCGAAGGAGGGGGTTATGTTTCTGAAGAATCTGCTCCTAATTACTACACAGAACCGACCATTCCCGTAGAACCACAATCTCGCATTCTTTCAGAAGAAACCGTCCCGATAAACTCAGCACCTAACGATGGAATAGAGCCTAGTATTCCGTATTCTCCTTTAACTATTCCCTTGAAAAACTAGGAAATTCTCAATGGGTTTTGAAGATGCGATCGCTTGTTAAATTTAATTAGGGCTTGCTGAATAAGTAACAGAAAAGGAAAAGAATGATTAACTAACTGATGAATTCAGGCTTACGATTCTGTCAGGAATACTGTGTTTGTTATGTTTTAATTGTGGCAAGTTAGTCCAAAAATCTCTATCGGTTAGAACCCGTGTTTGTGATTAATGCAATCCCTCCATCGTATTTTAGGTCGCCTTCAATCTGAGATTCTTACCCCAGAACAGCAACAATTTCAAGATCTCTGTCAATGTTGGTCTGAAATTGTGGGGACTGTAGCGAGTCGTCATACCCGTCCAGTCACTTGGCATCGAGGGGTGTTGAATGTTGCCACCTCTAGTGCCACTTGGTCTCAGGATTTAACCTTAAGACGGGTGCAAATTATCCATAAATTGCATCAAAAACTGTTATTTCCAGTTCAGGATATCAGATTTTCCTCGGCGGGGTGGCGCTATCAACTCCAGGGAGATCAATCGGTTTCTCTCGATTTTTCGACCGATGAGTTCTCTCAAATGTGGCAAGAACATCCCAGTCGGGTTGAGATTCCAACTCCAAAAGCAGTGGACGAGGTACCCGGGCGTTCCTCCCTGACTCCGTTAACGGCTTTTGAAGGTTGGGCTAATCGTTTAAAGCAGCGATCACAACCTCTCCCCTTATGTCCCCAATGTCACTGTCCAACACCTCCAGGGGAATTGTCTCGTTGGTCAGTTTGTGGCTTTTGTTCAATCCAAAACGGAGAGTAATTACAAATTGATCTATTAACTCGTTTTAAACGGGATTTATACTGAGTTTATTAATCCCTTAATCTAAATTAATCCTTGATCCCTATATATTTTACTTTGTTTCAGGTACAGTCTATCAAATTTACATTTCTTAATATTTTGAATCTGATTTTAAACAAAATATAAAATAAGTGTTAAGTTCTTAGTCCATAAAAATTTAACTCAAAACCATACAGAATCGAAGTTTGACGATAAAAAACCTGAATTTGATGATCCCCGATAATTATAGATAGGTAATTTTCTTGGGGAATTTAAAAGTATGGAGTCTGGGAACTTGATATCGGTCTGCCGTAACTGCCAAAAATACACCCCCGAAGGCCATCGTGGGGGGCATTGTCAGTTGCTTCAAGTTTCAGTCAAAGGCAGTTGGAAGTCTTGTCAATTAGCACTTCCCGCCTTTGCTCCATCTTGGGAAACCCTAGAAAACCTGATCCACTTCCCCCAAGAAACGCCTCGCAAGGGGGATGTGATCCCGTTGCCATCCCATCAGGTTCAAGAGCTAGACGAAGTAGAATCCTTATTGGCTTAATTGAAAAATTTGGGGGCTAGGAATTCCTAGTCCCCGCAAAAATCATATCCTAGACTAAGGAAGCCAGGGATATTGACGGAAATTAGGCGATCGCTTCTCCAAGAAAGCCTGTTTCCCTTCCGTTCCTTCCTCGGTCATATAATATAGTAGGGTGGCATTTCCGGCGAGTTCCTGTAGACCCGCTTGACCATCACAATCGGCATTAAACGCCGCCTTTAAACAGCGAATCGCAATTGGGCTTTTCTCCAGAATTTCCTGAGCCCATTCTATTCCTTCTAATTCCAATTGTTCTACAGGAACAACATGATTAATTAACCCCATATCTAGGGCTTGTTGAGCATTATATTGACGACACAAATACCAAATTTCTCGGGCTTTCTTTTGACCGACAATTCGAGCTAAATAACTAGCTCCAAATCCCCCATCAAAACTGCCAACTTTCGGCCCGGTTTGTCCAAAAATTGCATTATCCGCAGCTAGAGTTAAATCGCAAATTAAATGCAGTACATGACCGCCCCCGATCGCATATCCTGCTACCAAAGCAATCACAACTTTCGGCATACTTCGGATTAACCGTTGTAAATCTAAAACGTTTAATCGAGGGATACCCGTATCATCAATATATCCTCCATCCCCCCGCACGCTTTGATCCCCGCCGGAACAAAAGGCATATTTTCCGTCGGTATGGGGCCCGGCTCCTGTAAACAATACCACACCAATATTCAGGTCTTCCCGGGCATCAAAAAAGGCATCGTAGAGTTCAAAAACAGTTTTAGGTCGAAAAGCATTGCGTTTTTCTGGACGGTTAATCGTAATTTTAGCGATACCGTCGGCTTTGTGATACAAAATATCTTCGTAGGTTTTGGCAATTTGCCATGCAACTGACATTATGGGTAATTAATTAGGGGTTGAAAATCAGAAAACAGGCTTTCATTCTATCAATTAATTGGTTGGTAATCCGATTAAATCCCCCGTTCCTGACACCACTTCCCCAATAGAATAGGCGGCAATTCCTTGGGTTTTAAACCATTCTTTTGTACTTTCAGCTTGTTGGGGCGGAACCAAAACCACAAAACCGATCCCCATATTAAAAGTATCAAACATCGCCACAGAGCTAATTTCACCCTCTTGAGCTAACCAGTGAAAAATCGGGAGAATCGGCCAACTGTCGGGATGAATCTTAATTGATTGTCCCGAACTCAGACAGCGCGGTAAGTTTTCCGGTAAACCCCCTCCGGTAATATGGGCCATGCCATGAATCTCTAGGCCGTTACGCAGGGCTTGTAACACGGGTTTAACGTAAATTTGAGTCGGAGTTAAACAAACCTCAGCGATAGATTGACCCCCCAAGGTTTCAGGGGATTGATTCCAGTCCCATCCCATATCGCTAATTACTTTACGAACTAGACTAAATCCATTACTATGCACCCCACTACTGGCCAGTCCGATCGCAATATCCCCAATTTGGACTTGAGAGCCATTCAACATTCGGCTTTTTTCTACAATTCCCACACAAAAACCCGCCATGTCATATTCCCCCGGTTGATAAAATCCGGGCATTTCGGCCGTTTCTCCTCCCAGGAGACTACATCCGGCCTGTTGACAGCCTTGGGCTACCCCCGCCACCACTTGAGTTAATTGGTCGGGATCAAGTTTTCCCGTGGCTAAATAGTCCAGAAAAAATAAGGGTTCGGCCCCACAGGTAAGAACATCATTCACGCACATGGCAACTAAATCAATCCCTACGGTATCGTGGCGGTTGAGGATTGTGGCTAATTTTAACTTGGTTCCCACGCCATCGGTTCCCGATACTAAAACAGGTTCGGTATAGCCCGAAGGCAGGGCAAAACAGCCCCCAAACCCGCCGAGTCCCCCTAAAACTTCCGGTCGATAGGTTTTCTGTACGAGGTTGCGAATCTGATCGACAAAATCCCGACCCGCTTGAATATCAACACCAGCTTCCCGATAATCCATCTTCTGTTTTCCTGATTGAGCTAAAAGATATTTATAGCAGTCGCCAGACCTATTAGGACAAAGAGTGATGCAGCAAAGCTAGACGGTGAAGTCTTTTCCTCCGGTGTTCCCTCCCCCCCTAGCCCCACACGGGGGGTTTGGGGGGGCTGTTCCGGTGTTCCCTGCTATAAGCAATTTTCGGCACTATTATTTTCGGTTCTCGTGGTGCTGATGGCCAGGCTATTGATTCAACTGATAAGAAAATTTAATCAAAACTCAATTGGGAAAATTTTCATAGCTTCAGAATCTCTACATCCTTTAATCAATCAGGGTTATATCTTGAAACTGAACAGTTTAGTTTTTTAAAAAAACCGTAAAGCCTTGATCTGTCGTGATCCCCAAAATTCCAAGTTCATGTTAGTCTGTTGCAGTTCCCCAAACAAAGGTGAATGCGGAACGAGTGTGAGTTGACGAATTGAATTACCTGATATTTGGGTTTAAAACCCACCGATTGAAACTTTCAGCATTTTATTAGCTGATTTCAAGGCTCCAAATTCAGGAGATATCAACCAGGGTAAAGCTTCAACTCGATAACCAGCAGTTTTGAGAGTGTATTTTATGAAACATGAACTTTGGGGCAGTCTTACAGCAGTTATTCTTCTGCCTGTTTTGAGCTTAACCTCCTCGGGCCATGCTGAATCAATATCAGCACCTAAACCGAATCCTGAACTCATTCAAGGAAAAAGTCTAACGGGTTCTGAAGCTACTGATGTGATTAAAGTGGGAGAATATCAATCCCAACAAGCTAATGCAGCTTTATTACCCGATAGCGTAGCCAAAATCAAGGCCCATGAACTGAATCAACAACAGGCTGCAACCCTCTATATCAGAAATATTCCCGTCCTGACTTTTATCAAAAACACGAATTTCGATCCCAAAGCCATTACACCCCCAACCCTTCAACGCATCAAAGTAGGGTCGTATTCAGACCAGGCCTATTTACCCAACCCGACAACTCCTGCAACCCAACCCACCGTCGCCACCGATCCCGTTTCTAGGGCCACTGCGGTTGCAGCCGAAATTAACCAACTGATTCGCAATAATTTTGATGCCAGCACGATTCAAGTGCGATGGGATGCACAACGTCAGCGTTACCTGATTGAAGCAGCCGGTCAGGAACTGGTCAGCATCGACTCGCAAACGATTCTACCGGATACCACCAATGACACGGCAACGGATGCCCTACAAGCCACAAATAGACTCAGACGCCAAATTGGGAATGCTCCTCCTTTGAATACTATTGAAGGTCAACCTAAACTTTCGATTCCAGACGTAGCGACAGGATTTTTGTTTCAACGGATTGAGGGTTGGGCTTCTTGGTACGGCCCTGGCTTTGATGGAAACTTAACGGCTAATGGAGAAACCTTTAACCAATACGATTTAACCGCGGCCCATCCCTCTTTACCCTTTGGGACGACGGTGCGAGTCACAAATAAAGATAACGGCCAATCCGTTGTGGTGCGGATTAATGATCGTGGCCCCTATGCCGGAGGTCGTGTACTTGATTTATCTAAAGGAGCGGCTCAAGCAATTGGGATGATTGGTAGTGGAGTTGCTCCCGTGCAAATTGATGTATTGACTGCTAATTAGTAAATCAGTCATCAGTAATCAGTTAACAGTTATCAGTTCACCAGTTTTTAGTTAACAAATATTAACAATCAACTCTTGCACTGATAACTCTTAAACTGATAACTGATAACTGATAACTGATAACTGATTTATGGTTCGTCTGTTGACTAGCGTTGCTGCTCTGCGGTGTTATCTGCGTTCCTACCGAACTCAAAACCCCCTAAATTTTGTGGGTCTAGTGCCTACAATGGGGGGCTTACATTTGGGACATCTGAGCTTAATTCAACGGGCTAAAGCCGAAAATGGTTTGGTGGTGGTGAGTATTTTTGTGAATCCTCTGCAATTTGGGCCGAATGAGGATTTCCAAAACTATCCTAGGCGGTTAGAAACGGATTTGCAGCAGTGTGAACAGGCCGGAGTTGATGTGATCTTTGCTCCGTCGGTGGAGGAGATGTATCAATCCTCGGTGCAGACGATGGTGATTCCTCCTACATCAATCATGTCAGGATTATGCGGAAAATCTCGCCGCGGACATTTTCCAGGGGTGGCGACGGTTGTGACCAAATTATTGAATTTAGTTCAACCAGATCGGGCTTATTTTGGACAAAAAGATGCTCAACAGGTGGCGATTATTCAAAGTCTGGTTCAGGATTTGAATTTGCCAATTGAGATTATTCCCTGTCCAATTGTGCGGGAGTCGTCGGGATTGGCCTATAGTTCTCGGAATCAATATTTAACTTTATCAGAACAACAACAAGCAACGGTTTTATATCGGGCTCTACGTCGTGGCCAAGAATATTTCCACAAAGGTTGTAATTCTGCTACGGAGATTAAAACCTTTGTCCAAACTGAATTGGAGACGGAACCGGAGGTACAGGTAGAATATATTGATTTAGTGGAACCCCAGACGTTAATTCCCTTAGCTACAGTGGAAACCAAGGGGTTATTAGCGATCGCGGCTCGTGTGGGTCACACTCGTTTAATTGATAATCTGATTCTGCACCGTCGTCAAGCAATTATCGCCATTGATGGCCCAGCCGGAGCCGGGAAATCTACCGTTACCCGCAAAATTGCCCAGGCGTTGGGCCTGTTGTATTTGGATACGGGGGCGATGTATCGGGCCGTGACCTGGTTGGTGTTACAGTCTGGAATTGCGGTTGAGGATGAAGTTGCTATAGCTGAAATTGTCAGTAAATGTCGGATTGAATTGATCCCCGACGGAGAACAACCCAGAACCCTGATTAATGGTCAGGATGTGACTGAAGCGATTCGATCCTTGGAAGTGACGGCTCAGGTATCGGCGATCGCGGCTCAATGGGCTGTGCGTCAGGCTTTAGTTAAACAGCAACAGGCGTTTGGGAATAAAGGTGGAATTGTTGCTGAAGGTAGGGATATTGGCACAACAGTATTCCCCGATGCCGAATTAAAAATTTTCCTAACTGCATCTGTACAAGAGCGGGCAAAACGGAGATTATTAGAACTGCACAGTCAAGGTAAAACGGAAATTACTCAGGAACAATTAGAACAGGATATTGCCGAGCGCGATCGGCTTGACAGTAATCGAGTTATTTCACCCTTGAGAAAAGCCGCTGATGCGATGGAAATTCAAACGGATAATTTAACAATTGATGATGTGATTCAACGGGTCGTTAAATCAGTCATCAGTTAACAGTTAACAGTTATCAGTTAAGAAGTTTACAGTTATCAGTTAAGAAGTTTACAGTTAACTGTTTTCAGCCTACAAGTATTAACAATGAACTCTTTACTGTTAACTGATGACTGATACCTCTTACACTGATAACTGTTGACTGTTGACTGTTGACTGATATAGCAGGGAACAGCCCCCCCACCCCCCCGTGCACGGGGGGCTAGGGAGGGAGGGAACAGGGGGGAAATACTTCACCGTCTGGGTTCCAATATCCGTCTGGTGTCCTAACTGCCTTGGCGGTTGCTATACCTCTTACACTGTTAACTGATGACTGATTATGTGGCGCATCTCTATCCCCAGAGAAGTTTCTATTCTGTTCTCCAAAATTTTATCACCCACGACCCCGAAACGTTTTGCCATTATTGAAGCGGGTTTAATTGGTTTAGTCTCCGGTTTAGCCGCATTTATATTAAAAGAAGGTGCGGGTTGGTTAGGTTCTTTACGAATTTCCACATCCTTAAATTCTGCGATTCCCGCTTGGATATTGCTTCCCATCATTGGATTAATCGGGGGTTTATTAACGGGTTTTTTAGTAGAAAGATTAGCACCAGAAACCGCCGGAAGTGGGATTCCACAAGTAAAAGCAGCATTGGCGGGAGAACCGATTTCCCTTGACTTTCGAGTGGCATTTGCTAAACTTATTGGCACGATGTTTACGATGGGTTCTGGGTTAACTTTAGGACGTCAGGGGCCGACTGTCCAAATTGGTGCCGCTTTAGCTGCTTGGATTAGTCGTTGGGTTCCCACTTCTCCGAATTATCGACGTCAATTAATCGCTTGTGGTGCCGCGGCCGGATTAGCCGCTGGATTTAATGCTCCGATTGCCGGGGTGTTATTTGTAGTAGAAGAACTGCTGCATGATGTGTCAGGAATTACCCTCGGCCCGGCGATTATTGCCTCTTTTATTGGTGCGGTGGTTTCCCGTTTATTAGGGGGTCAAGAATTTAGTGATAGCGCCACAAAAACTATTATATTAGAAACCGTACATGATCGATTACTTTATGCCAGAGAAATTCCGTTATTTATTCTATTAGGAATTTTAGCGGGAGTTTTGGGAGCAATTTTTAGTCGGAGTATTATTTCCGGGTCAAAATTTAATCGCCGAGTATTACGTTGGGGATTACCTCAACGCATGGCAGTTGCCGGGTTATTATCAGGTTTAGTCGTATCATTATTGCCTCTTTCTTTTAGGAATAATACCGGAATTAGGCAATTAATTTTAAGTGGAGAATTGTCCTGGGAAACCAGTGCTTTAGTATTTACGGCTCATTTTATTCTAACTATAATTGCAGCCAGTTCCGGCGCACCTGGGGGACTATTTGCCCCTTCTTTAGTATTGGGTTCGGCGTTAGGTCATTTAGTCGGAACCTGGGAATCTGAATTAATGTTAGGAATTGACCAACCCATGGTTTTTGCCTTTGCGGGAATGGGGGCTTTTTTCTGTGCTGTGGCGAGAACACCGATGACGGCTGTTGTAATTGTGTTTGAAATTACAACGGATTTTGGGTTGGTTTTACCATTAATGATTTCTTCTGTTGTAGCATATTTAATTGCGGAAAAAATTGATCCTGAATCTCTCTATGATCAGTTATTAAAATTGAGTGGAATTGAACTAAAATCCGATCACCCAATTGATGGGGCATTGGAGAATTTACGCGCAGCTAATGTTATGCAAAGAAATGTCGAAACCTTAGCAGGTAATTTGACTTTAGAACAGGTGATTGAAGCCTTTGCAAAATCCCCTCATCGCGGATTTCCTGTAGTTGAAAATGGCAAATTAGTCGGAATTATTACCCAAACGGATTTAGCCCAAATTAGTAATCGTCAATTACCTAATCATACTCCGATTAATCAGTTAATGACTACTCAACCAATTACTGTTAATCCCGATGATAATTTAACTCATGTTTTATATTTATTGGGTCATTATAAATTAAGTCGTTTACCCGTTATAGAACATCATCATTTAGTGGGAATTATTACTCGCAGTGATATTATTCGAGCGGAATTAGGGCAGATTAATGGGGAAAAAACTCAAGTCGGGCGACATTATGAATCTTCTTATATTGCCTATCAAACTAGGGGGCCACAAACCGGAAATGGTCGTTTATTAGTATCATTATATAACCCCCAAACTGCCCCGGCATTATTAAAAGTTGCCGTGGCGATCGCCCAGGAACGCAATTATGAATTAGAATGTATCACAGTGATTACTATTCCCTATAGTAAATCTCCTTCAGAAACTTTAGTTAGGTTAACAAAAAGTCGGCGTTTATTACAACAAGCTGAACGTTTAGGGCAGAATTCAAAGATTTCTGTTCATACTCAAATTAGAGTTGCCCATGATGTTGCCCAAGCGATTTTAGAAACAACTCAAGAGGAACATATTGATTTATTATTAATGGGTTGGCATGGGGATATATCAGCCCCAGATCGAATTTTTGGTAATGTGATGGATGCGGTTATTCGTCTAGTTCCCTGCCAAGTTATGCTGATAAAATGGGGTCAAAATCAAACACCTCACGATCCTCAAACTAATACTAATTCCGATCCTAATACTTGCCCGGTTTTGGCTTGGCATCGTTGGTTAGTTCCCGTTAGGGACACCCTAGCAAATTCAGTTTCGGTGCAGCTTTTACCCGCACTAATTAAGTTAAGTTTTTCTCCAAAAATTTGTCTTTTTCGGGTAGTTAAAACTCTGATTTCTACAGAGGAAATCAAGGATTTTAACCAAGATTCGGAAAATTTAAGTCATCGTTTAAATACGGAGGTAATTTTTAGTAATGTTTGTTCTAATTCCGTATCGGAAGCGGTGATTGATTTAGCGGATAAAGATCAATGTGATGTGATTGTATTAGGGGCAAGTAGAGAGGGAATGTTACGACAAGTAATTCAAGGTAATATTCCAGAAGCGATCGCTAAAAACTGTCAATGCACAGTTATTTTAGTTCGACCTGCTATTGAAAAATACGGATAGAAGGGAATAGGAAAAACCGCAACAGGCAACAAAGCATCTGTTTTTGTCCTAACAGTCCGGTACTACTGCTATAATTTCAAGGGTTAAATGGTCATGCCACAGTCATCGACTAAATAACACATTGCCCGAAACCGCAAACCCATTAATTCTTCATATAAAGGATTGAATTTGCACAGGGGAGGAATGTGTAAAATGGTATGTCCAAATAGTTTAATATCCCTGGCAAACGGACACTGCGCTGGAATTACCCGATATACAAACAACGCCAAATCAGGGTTATGAATATCCACACTATCCAACCATTTACGGAGAGGGTTAAACACAGAAGAAATCAAGTTACGCATATTTTAATTTGTTGAGGGACAATACAACCGTATTTTTTCGGTTGTCTATTTTATACTTTACAAATCTCAATCCACAATTGGGTAAAGGATTGGAAAAGAATCTGTATAGGATTATAAAGGTTTTGTAAAGAAAAAAATCTGTATGATTCACTACAATTAACCGATATAGCTAGAAGTTAATTAGAGCCATAAATTATCCAAACCTATTTATTAGTATTGACAATCGAAAAACCACGACGATAGGGTTTTTTATCGGCTTTTTGCACTTGAAATTGAACACTATCCTGTTGAGTACCTTGTTTAACTGTTAATGTCCATTGTCCAGGTTGTAATTGCCAAAACAGAGAATTATCAGACTGAGAATTTAATTTTTCTCCATTTAACCACCATTCCACCGACTGTTGAGAATTACCAGTAATTTTAAATTCTAACTTAGCAGTTTCTCCCGAATTAATCACAAAATAATCATCAACTTGAGGAGAAATAATTTTTAACTGATTTTGGGTTAACTGAGGATGAGATTGTCGAGATAACCATTCATTATATTCAGAATTTAAAACTGATTTAGGAGATTTTTTCTCATATTCGGCGATAGCTTTGGGATCAAAATATTCTAATACTATTCCACCGGAACAATCTTTCGTCGGACGTAACCCGGTAGTTGCACAAATTGGTAACTGAATTAACCCTTCTGGGACGGGAAAATTAGCAGGTTCTTTTGTTTCGTGTAAATGCAATAAAATTCGGTTCCATAATGGTGCAGCACCCGTCACTCCAGATACATTTTCCATACCTTGACCGTCAAAATTTCCTACCCAAGTTGCTACGGTATAATCTGTGGTAAAACCCACTGTCCAAGTATCTCGATAATTGGAAGAAGTTCCGGTTTTAACTGCAACTGGAAAGGGTAAATTCAAGACAGAATCAATCCCAAAAGAATGGGATCTTGCATGGGCATCACTTAACATATTTGTGATTAATTGCCAAGTGACAGGAGCATCAATAGAAAGTGCAGAATTTTTGATATTTCTAGCTTGATTTATGATCACATTAGGTGTGATTATTTTACCTTGATTTGCCATAATTAAATAAGCCTGGGCTAATTCCCATAAACTGACTTCTCCACTCCCTAAAGTTAATCCTAAACCATAATAATCAGGAGTATGAGTTAAATGTTGAAATCCTAATTGTTTTAATCGTTCTAAAAATACGGTAACAGTGACTTTTTCTAATACTTTGACTGCGGGAACATTTAAAGAGTTTGCCAACGCTACCCGTACCCGCACCGGGCCTAAAAATGTTTCGCTGTAGTCCGTTGGACTGTAGAGTTTTGCCCCTGGAATTGCGTAATAACTAGGAACATCTGCTAATATGGTATGGGGTTTAATAATGGCTTTTGATAAGGCTAATTCATATAAAAATGGTTTCAAGGTTGATCCGGGTTGTCGTAAGGCTTGAACACCATCATTTCGCCCGAATTTATCGTTATTAAAATAATCGGGAGAACCCACATAAGCCAATACTTCCCCGGTATGATTATCAATAACTAAAGCCGCAGCATGATGAACATTATGATCTTTTAAACTGATAATAATTTGTTGAATTTGGGCTTCAATAAATTGTTGTAGCGGGCGATCTATTGTGGTTTTAATTTTATAGGTTGACTCTCTGACCCCCCCCAGCCCTCCCTTATTAATGGGGGGAGAATTAGGGGTTATTTCTGGATAAATACTCCCCTGATTAATCGGGGAAGGGGGGATGGAATTTGTTAACTTTTCGGTTAGCAAAAATAGAAAATGGGGGGCGGCGATAATTCCTTGTTGTTGGGGTTGGAATTGTAACTTTTCTTCATAGGCGCGTTCCGCTTGAATAGTGGTAATATATCCATCTTCAACCATTCTTTTTAATACATAATTTTGACGTTTTTTTAAGGAGGATAAATTATAATAAGGATTTAGGTCTGTGGGGTCATTGGGAAGGGCGGCTAATAGACTTGCTTGGGCTAAATTCAACTCCGATGCAGAAGTATTAAAATAGGTTTTTGCTGCTGCTTCAACGCCATATAAATTACCTCCCATTGGTAAACGATTAATATAATTTTCTAATATTTCCTGTTGATTCATTCCGGCGGTGAGTCGCCAAGATAACCAAATTTCGCCAAATTTATTTGACAATGTTCGAGGTGCGGGTTCTAATAATCTCGCTAATTGCATGGTAATAGTAGACGCACCGCTAACAATTTTTTTGGCTTGAAAGGCTTCTAAAATAGAACGAATCAGGGCAACAGAATCAACCGCCCCATGTTGATAATAGCGTTTATCTTCGGCGGCAATAATTCCTTGAATAAAATGGGGTGAAACTTGACTTAAAGGAACAATTGCAGTATGATTTTGATCGGAACTTAAAATTGTTCCTAATGGTAAATTATTGCGATCGCTAAATTCAAAAGCTACATCTTTTTGTTGAATATCTGCTGCATGAATAGGAATAAAATAGGGAAATAATCGTACCATTCCCCCTAAACAAAATAGGACTAAAATAGTTCGGATTGCCCGATGGCGAAAACAATGTAAAATTTGCTACACCCCCATTTTTTTAATTGTTTTAGTCATTGACTCGACCATCAAGACTTTGTTGACATCTTTATGTTAATCAACTACAGTGAAACTGTTAAAAAATATATTGAAGATCCGCACCATTTGGTAAACTAATATTTCAAGGAGAATAAATTCCCCTGTGTCGTGTTTCCTCTCAGGTCTGAAGACACTGAGTTTCCACACTCCCACCCTTTTCTTATGACTTCACTACAAGAGCCCGCCAAACATCTCAAAGCTAAAGGTATGAAACCCGGTAGTCGTCGCCCGGCGAAAGAACTCTGTAGCGAGTGCGGTCTGTGCGATACCTATTATATTCATTATGTTAAAGAAGCCTGTGCGTTTCTGAATCAACAAATTGCCGAATTAGAAACAGAAGCTCATGGACGTCGCCGCAATTTAGATAATTGGGATGATGTCTATTTTGGGGTGCATCAAGATATGATGCAAGCTCGAAAAAAAGAACCTATCGAGGGCGCCCAATGGACGGGAATTGTAAGTACCATTGCTATTGAAATGCTTAACCGTGGGTTAGTGGAAGGTGTGGTTTGTGTTCAGAATAGCAAAGAAGATCGTTTTCAACCTCAACCCGTGATTGCTAGAACTCCAGAAGAAATTTTAGCAGCTAAGGTTAATAAACCTACATTATCCCCAAATTTATCGGTATTAGAACAAATTGAACAGTCAAAAATGAAGCGTCTGTTAGTAATTGGGGTGGGCTGTCAAATCCAAGCATTAAGGGCAGTTGAGAAGGAATTAGGATTAGAAAAACTTTATGTTTTGGGAACTCCCTGCGTGGATAATGTTACCCGAGCAGGTTTACAAAAATTTCTGGAAACCACCAGTAAATCCCCTGATACTGTTGTTTATTATGAATTTATGCAGGATTTTCGAGTTCACTTTAAACATGAGGATGGCTCTACTGAAACCGTGCCATTTTTTGGGTTAAATACTAAGGAATTAAAGGATATTTTTGCCCCATCTTGTTTGAGTTGTTTTGATTATGTTAACTCTTTGGCGGATTTAGTTGTAGGATATATGGGGGCAACTTTTGGCTGGCAATGGATTGTAGTTAGAAATCAAACCGGACAGGAAATGTTAGACTTAGTGGGAGATTTAATTGATACTCAACCTGTAATTACCCAAGGGAATCGGAAACCCGCCGTGCAGCAGAGTATTCCTGCATACGATAAAGCAGTCACCTTACCGATGTGGGCAGCAAAATTAATGGGAGTAGTGATTGACAAAATCGGCCCTAGAGGGTTAGAATATGCCCGTTTTTCTATAGATTCTCACTTTACTCGGAATTATTTGTATGTTAAACGGAATTATCCTGAGAAATTAGATACTCATGTTCCTGATTTTGCTAAACAAATTGTTGAACAATATAATCTTCCTAATTCTTGAGGGAACAGGGATCACGGATTTAAGAGGATTTAAGAGGATTTCACGGATTTTCATCTGTGTTAATCCGCTTAAATCCGTGATCGGGAATGGGGAATAGACAAACAAAAATCCCGTGTTGGTTACTGGGTGATGATGCGGGGTATAATAGATTAATATTGAGTTGGTTGTGGATTTTTGCACCCTGAAAACAAAACAGGGTGTTTCGGTATTTATTCAGCATTTTTGACCAATTTAACACCGATAACGGGGACTGATAAAATCAGCAACATTAACCAAGGTGCTAACACTAAACTAACTACCAAACTGATAGCAGCAACTCCCCTAGCCATGACTTGAACTATTTCTTCATTGGTACTCAAACTGAGTAAGGCTGCAACAACGGAAATTGCTAAAGAAAACAAAGAAGGTACTAACATCGCCACAAACCCTTAATTCAAGGTAAAATAGTTTTGTGCGTTCCTTCGGGAAAATTCCCTACTTCCGTCTTCCTCAAACACCGGAATGCGTCCCTCTTGATTTAGCATTTGGGGGAGATGAACGGTTAAGATTGATTTTTGTTATCGGTATTATAACATATTTAAGAAAAAAGTATATAGTTGTTGCGCTTAAGCGCAATCTTTCTTACCTTCCAAGCAATAAGAGACGCGCCGTGGCACGTCTCTACATTTTAACGAGGTTAAGACAAGATTAACGTTTAACTAACTTCTTACTGAGTTTGCGTAGACGAATAGACTGGGGAGTAACTTCCACCAATTCATCATTGCCAATATATTCCAACGCCCGTTCCAAACTCATCTCCATAGGGGCTTGTAACTGCACCAGTTCATCCCCCGTAGCGGCACGATGGTTAGTCAATTGTTTGGTTTTGCAGATATTCAGTTCCAAATCTTGGGGACGGTTGTTTTCCCCCACAATCATGCCTCTGTAAACCTTAGTCCCTGGCGTAATAAAAAACACCCCTCGGTCTTCAGCGTTTTTCATCGCATAGAAGGTGCTCACCCCTTCCTCAAAGGAAATTAACACCCCATTCCGACGGGCTTCAATATCTCCAGATAGGGCGCGATATTCCAGGAAACTATGGTTCATAATCCCTTCCCCGCGAGTCATCCGCATGAATTCCCCTCGGAACCCAATTAAACCCCGGGCAGGCACAACAAAATCTAACTGAGTCCGGCCATTACCCCCAACCAACATATCCTGCATTTCTGCCCTCCGTTGGCCTAAGCGTTCAATACAGCTACCCACGCCATCTTCAGGCACATCTAAAACTAGATATTCAAAAGGTTCATAGGGTTGGCTATTGACTTCGCGGTAAATTACCTGGGGTTGGGATACCTGGAATTCGTAACCTTCCCGACGCATATTTTCAATTAAAATCCCCAGGTGCAGTTCCCCCCGTCCCGATACCAAGAACTTATCGGGGGAGTCGGTTTCTTCCACCCGCAGGGCGACGTTAGTTTCCAATTCTCGCATTAAGCGATCGCGTACTTGCCGCGAAGTCACCAACTTGCCTTCCTGTCCAGCAAAGGGCGAGTCATTCACCGAGAAAGTCATTTGTAAGGTCGGTTCATCGACTTTAATTAATGGTAAGGCTTGGGGGTCGTTGGGACAGGTAATAGTTTCGCCAATATTGGCATCACTAAACCCAGCCACCGCCACAATATTTCCCGCCGATGCTTCTTGCAGTTCAATCCGTTTTAAGCCTTCAAATCCCATTAATTTAGAGATTTTGCTTTTAACAATACTGCCATCTTCCTTAATTAAGGAGGCCAGTTGTCCGGCTTTAATCACGCCATTGTGAATTTTGCCAATCACAATGCGCCCGACATATTCAGAATAATCCAGGGTTGTGACCTGCATTTGCAAGGATTTTTCCGGGTTTCCCACTGGGGGCGGAACATATTCCAGGATATACTCAAACATCGGCTGCATATCCGAGCTTTCATCCTCTAGGGTGCGTTTGGCAAAACCACCTAAACCCGAAGCAAATAGATAGGGGAATTCACATTGGTCGTCATCGGCGCCGAGTTCTAAGAATAAATCTAAGACTTTATCAACGGCGGTGTGGGGGCTGGCGCGATGACGGTCGATTTTGTTAATCACAACAATCGGGCGCAGTCCTTTTTCCAAAGCTTTTTTCAACACAAACCGGGTTTGGGGCATGGGCCCTTCGTTGGCATCGACGATTAAAATACAACCGTCCACCATCCCTAAAACCCGTTCAACTTCGCCCCCAAAGTCGGCGTGACCAGGGGTGTCGATAATATTAATAACGGTCTCTTTGTAGCGAACTGCGGTATTTTTAGATAAAATCGTGATCCCACGTTCCCGTTCAATATCATTAGAGTCCATAACGCAATCTGGAACCTCTTCCCCTTCACGGAAAATGCCAGATTGTCTGAGAAGTGCGTCCACAAGGGTCGTTTTGCCGTGATCGACGTGGGCAATAATTGCTACGTTGCGAATGGGGAGAGACATAAGTTAGGTCTAAGTAAGCTGAATTTTTGGAAAATTGTCAATATTGTTCCAATCTATTAATAATTGTAACGCATCTGCGATCGTATGGGTAGTATTTTTGAGCAAAAAGCCACAAAATTTAGCCCGAACTCCATAGACGGAGAACTCAACATTAGAAGTCGATCATAAACATTAACAATCTCATTGATGATAAAAATATTAAGTTTTCGGGGATTATTCTTGATTTAGATATAATAGTTGTCAGTAAAAGTTTTATCTATTTTATTTATGAAATATCAGTAAAACCATGAAACAACGTCAATATTTAATTTATTTCAGTATAGCTTTAATCGGTTTATTTTTGATCGTAAGCTGTCAAGTATTACAGCCCGACTTAAAAACATCAAGCCCTGCTTCTACTCTGCGCCTGGGTTTTAATAATTGGCCCGGATGTGCCGTTTGGCAAATTGCTTACGAGCAAGAAATTTTCAAGAAAAACAATCTGGATGTTGACTTACAATTTTCTGATTATACCACCGGATTAACTAACTTAGCATCGGGGCAGTTAGATGCAAATTGCCAGACTTTGTATGACACAATTTATATTATGGGGACAAATTCACAAGTTGATCAAGTGATTGTAGCCTTATCAGACTGGTCTACAGGAGGAGATCAAATTATTGCCGCACCAGGAATTCAGACTATTCGGGAATTTAAAGGGAAAAAAGTTGCTTTTGAATCGGGATCTGTGGGGAGTTTTTTACTCCTACTAGCCTTAGAAAAGTATGGATTAAAGCTATCGGATATTCAAGCGGTTAATCAGGATTTAATCACTAATGTTGCCCTTTTTGTTGAGGAAGAAGTGGATGCTATCAGCACCTATATTCCTTTTTCTAAGCAAGCTATGAATCGTTCTGGAAGTCAAATTATATTAACATCTCAAGATTTCCCTGGGGCTGTTTCTGATCATTTAGTGGTAACTCGTAAATTTATGGAAACCCATCCTCAAGTCGTGCAAGCTCTCGTCAATACTTGGTTTGATACCGTTGAATTTATTCAAAAAAATCCAGATTTATCTCGGCAAATTATTGGTTATACTGCTGGGTTAACTGTTCAAGATCTAAAAGATTATCAGTCCAAAATTCCCATAAAAGGCTTATCAGAAAATTTAACTGCTTTTGAAAGGGGAGAAAATTTTACCTCTTTACCCTATGCAGCCGACAAAATATATCAGTTTTTACAAAAAAATAAATTGCTGACAAAATCTGTTAATATAGAACAAATTTTTGATTCTAGTTTTGTTTATAACTTCAATAAAAACTAATCGAATTTAAGGACAATGAATCATGAAAAAAATAATTAAATTTTTTAAACAAGGTGAGTTACAATTAAAAATGATTAATGCCTTTATTTTAATGGGATTAATTGTATTTTTTGTTGCCTTTCTGGGATGGCAAGTAACATTAAATTTAAGCCAGGAACTCAATGAAATTAGCGTAGTCAGATTACCTTCAATTTTGGGTTTAGCAAAGATTGATCAAGGATTAAGAAATATTGATTCTAAACAATCCTGTCTTTTAAATAACTGTATAGGAGGTGACAATAGGGAAATTACTCTGGCACAAATTCAAGAAAATTTTAATTTAATCAATACGGGTTTTTTAGAATATGAAAAACTGCCTCGGACAGAGAAAGAAGATCAACTGTGGAAGCAATTTAAGTTAAGATGGCAGCAATGGGAAAAACAACAAAAAGTTTTTATGGATCTTTATAATGAATTTCAAAAAATTGGAGTTATATACCCCTATCAAACTCAAATTAAATTATGGAAAACAGGTCAACAAAATTCCCCAGAAATGCAAATAGCCCGCCAAGCATCTCTATTTTTATCAAAATTAAATATTCAAGATCGCTCTATTAATCAACCTATTTTATACGCCACATCTCAAAGTTTAGCAAAAGTGATTCAAGAAAATCAACATATAGCAGAATCATCTAAAATTCAAGCAGATAAAACCATTGAAAACAGTCAAAACTTTAGCGTTTTAGCTATGATATTTGGGCCTTTAATAGCCCTAAGTTTAGGGATTATTTTAAGTATAGCGATCGCCCGTCCCATTAGTCAAAGTCTAAAAGGATTAGTCAATACCGTTGTCAATTCTTCCTCCGAAATTGCGGCTACCATTGAAGAACAGGAAAGAATTGTAGCTTTACAAGCGGCATCTGTGAATCAAACCACAACCACAATGGATGAATTAGGGCAAACTTCTCGTCAAGCAACCCAACAAGCTGAAACCGCAGCCAAAATTACTAAACAGGTCTTAAGTTTATCTCAGGATGGGGCTAATGCTGTTTCTAAAACCATGTCAGGGATGGTAACTTTAGACCAAAAAGTGAGTGAAATTTCTAGCCAAATTATGACGCTGAATGAACAAGCCCAACAAATTAATAGTATTAGCAACCTAGTCGGTGATATTGCCAATCAAACTAATATGTTAGCCCTGAATGCCTCGATTGAAGCTGTGAGAGCAGGAGAGCATGGTTTAGGGTTTAATGTTGTGGCTTTAGAAATTCGTAAACTCGCCGACGAAACCCATAAATCTGCCCAAAAAATTAATCAATTAATTGATCAAATTGAAAAAGCAGTGAAAAGTACAGTGATCGCGGCGGTCGATGGCAAACATACCGTCCAGCAAAATTTAAAAATTACCGAAGAAACCACCGCAATTTTTAGTAAAGTTACCGTAGCAATGGATCAAGTTTCTTTAAGTTCCCAACAAATTTATTTAACTTCAAAACAACAAGTTCTTGCCATTGAAGAAGTGATATCGGCGATGAATTCTATTAACAACGGCGCTCAACAAACAGTTATTGGAATTAGCCAAACTAAATTGGAAACCCAAGAGCTAAAAAATGCAGCCCATAATCTGAAACAATTAGGGGTAAGTTAAGGCTTAGGAACATCGTAATAGGCCGCAATTCCTTGAACTTGCAACTGTTCCCGTAGGCGTTTAGCCCCAGCGGCGTCGGTTAAAGCACCCAATTGAATTTTTTTACCCGTTTTGAACTCCACAATATAAGCATCAGGAACCACTTCTTTCGCCTGTTCAAAGGAGCGATCGCCACTATAATCCAGCACAACATAATAATATCCGTCCCCGGATTTTATCGGTTCAGTCGGTCTAGCCGGACTCGCCGCCGTCGCAACTCTAGGAACTGCACCGCCCCCAGGTTGAACCGTTGAGGCATTGGTTCCCTGTCCCGACACTGGAGGAGGTGTAACAGCAGGAGTTACAGGTTTTTTGGGTAATAATTCCTGAGTCAGATTATTCAAACCCGGATCATTCGGGGATGTTAGGTTATTTGAGGGTGCAGGTAAGGTTGTGGCTGGACTTGGGGGTAATTGGGCAGGGACAGAAGGGAGCGGAACCGGATTCTGATTCGGATTAATATGGCTCAAGGTATCCAAATCCAAGTTAACAAATTCCTTGGCCGCTAAATTAGGGGAGAGGGAGTCCGTCGGAGGGAGAGATGTTTCTGTTGTGGCTAGGGTTGGGGGGGTAGCAGGAGCAGGGTTAGCCGTTGGAGTAGGAAAAAACCGATCCAAACCCAAGCTAGTACGACCAGAGGGAGACGAGATTACATAGCTTAAGGCGGTACAGGATAACAAAAACATAAACATTGAAGCAATGCCCAGGGGCGTTAAGAGACTGGCCATCAAACCCCGGTTTTCCTGGGGGTTAGGGCGCCGTTCTTCTATACTTTTAATTAGGGCTTCTGTCGATTCTAAATATCCATCCGATGAAGTTGCAGTTGGGACGGGTGACTTTAAGCTAAAACTGACCGCAGGTTCAGCCCCATTGGTTTGAGGAGGTGTTGTCGATGACGGTTGAGCCGCAATGGCCAAAGGTGCAGATTTTGCTGGAACTACGGTTTCCCAACCCGAAGGTTGAGTTTGGGGCTCAAACAGCTTTCCCTCCGATGCTGCGGTGTCATTCATGGCTACAGTTACAACATCAGTCGCTTGTTGAAACTGCGGGTTGGTTTGTCCACTGGGGTCGGTTGTGGTTTGTTTTGTGCGTCGTCGATGACGCCGATAACGGGTTAATTCTGATTCGAGTTGCACATCCAAATAACCTAAAACCGCTTTGAGTTGGGGTTTTAATTCTGGCTGTGAGGGTTGAGGGGACTTGATCTCAGATGTTTGACTCATAGTTAAACTGCTATACAAAACTTGATTAAACTTATCTAAGTCTCACCATTCAATGTGAGTTTATCCATTCTATGATAATTTAACTAAATGGGCTAATTCAGGTATGATTAATTTTTCCATTGCCAATTTTACTGCATTAGAAGACCCAGGAATTGAAAAGACTAATTTTCCTTGATAAACTCCAGCTACAGCCCTGGAAGCGATCGCTCTTGACCCTATTTCATGATAACTCAAAGCTCTAAAAATTTCTCCAAATCCAGGTAAAGTTTTTTCTAATAATTGTTCCAGAGCATCATAGGTCGTATCTCTGGGCGCAATTCCAGTTCCTCCATTAAAAATACAAGCATCCAGTTCAGAAATTTGACAGAGTTTTTTTAAGAGTTCTGTAATCTCTTGCGGTTCATCTTTAATAATTTGATAATCGATAATTGGATACCCAGCATTTTGTAGGAATTGGTGAATGAGTTGACCACTTTTATCGGTTTCTGGGGTGCGAGTATCACTGACCGTAATCACCGCACAACTAACCCGAAATTCGGAATGATCGGGATGGGGGACGGTTGAATTCATAAGGTAATGGGTAATGGGTAATGGGTAATGGGTAATGGGTAATTGATTTAATCAATTAACTCTTATACTGATAACTGATAACTGATAACTGATAACTGATGACTGAATTAGGATTTACTAAATTCTAATCCTTTGGCTTTCGCATAACGTTCCATAAACAACATGAAACGCTCCCATTCTTCAGGAGATTTCATTAAATGAATTGCCTCAATTTCCGTAGGTTTTCCATTAATAAATTTAGCGTTAACCTCTCGAGTGACAATTTCCCCATCATCATCAATCATGTACATTCCTGTAATTTCCTGGGTGGAATCATCCGCTAAGGCTTTAGGATTGAGAAAATAAAATTTTGCTGTTCCTTGACTCTCATCCCGTGAACGAGTTAAGCGAACATCAGGAATTACATCTTCATCAATCCCTCTTGAAAACTGAATTTTAGCTACCATATTGTTTTGTTAAACCTTTTTCCGTTAGGAGTTAACATCTAATTGTCTCATAATATGGGCATCAACGAAACCATCAAATCAGGGAGTTGATAGCCCCGTCTCAAAAGGCCAAAAACCGACAAGGGAACTAAAATAGCCGTAATACCAATTCCGTGTGAAATCAATAAAAACCCAACTTTGCTATTGATTAAAAATCTAGTTTGCGACTGATTCATGTTAACTTTTGTATTGCAGATACTCAAAACACAAACGTACAAAGGATCATGTCGGATACTCCATCGTCTCAACCTTCAGAAGAATTAACAAAAGAAGCGAATTCAGAGCGCAGTGCTAAAACCCGACAACTTTTAGGGATGAAAGGAGCGTCGTCGGGAGAAACATCTATCTGGAAAATTCGCCTCCAATTGATGAAACCGATCACCTGGATACCTTTAATTTGGGGGGTGGTTTGTGGTGCGGCTTCATCGGGACACTTTAGTTGGTCAGTGGAAGATGTGTTAAAGGTGGTGACTTGTATGTTAATGTCTGGGCCATTAATGACGGGTTACACCCAGACCATGAATGATTTTTACGATCGGGAATTGGACGCCATTAATGAGCCCTATCGCCCGATCCCTTCTGGGGTGATTTCCATTCCCCAAGTTGTCACCCAAATTTTACTATTGTTAGGCTTAGGAATTGGAATTTCCTACCTGTTAGATACTTGGGCGGGCCATAAATTTCCCATAATTACGGTTTTATGTCTCGGTGGGGCGTTTGTCTCCTATATTTATTCTGCACCTCCCCTCAAACTCAAGCAAAATGGCTGGTTAGGAAATTACGCACTAGGGGCGAGTTATATTGCTTTACCTTGGTGGGCGGGTCATGCGTTATTTGGAGAACTCACCCCGACCTTGATGGTATTAACCCTATTTTATAGTTTAGCTGGGTTAGGAATTGCCATTGTTAATGACTTTAAAAGTGTGGAAGGCGATCGCCAATTGGGGTTACAATCCCTGCCAGTGATGTTTGGGATCACGACGGCGGCCTGGATTTGTGTTTTAATGATTGATATTTTCCAAGCGGGGATGGCGGTTTATTTAGTTAGTATCAAGCAAAACCTATATGCTACGGTGCTTTTACTGATGATTATTCCCCAAATCACCTTCCAAGATATGTATTTTCTACGCAATCCTGTAGAAAATGATGTTAAATATCAAGCAAGCGCCCAACCGTTTCTAGTCTTAGGAATGCTGGTTGTGGGTTTGGCTATAGGTCACGCGGCGATTATAGGTTAATTTCCGACAAAACCGCCTGTTTCCTATCCAGGTGTGAAGCCGGGGATCAAGGAAAAAACCTTGATTTTTGGCGAGATCACCGATTCGACTGCTAACTATTCAGGAAAGTTGGCCCTACCCTGGGCTATCCTAGAATATACTGTCGAATGCTCAATTAAACTAACCATTTGTCCGAACCAATGGAAGAATCTCAATTACCATCCATAACCAAAACGGACTCCTTAGAGTCAGAAACCTACCCGGAAAATACTTCTGGGGTGGTTTCAACCCAATCCGTTTTGACATCACCCGTGATGACGACGGAAGTAGAACCCGATCAGGTTTCTGCGGAAACCGCTTCTGAGTCAAACCCCCAAGCTGTAACTTGGTATCATCAGGCTCTGAATCGGATCAATTCAAAATGGGTTAAACTGCGTCAGGGTTTCACCCATGAAAATCCTGCGGGGAAACGTTGGTATCGCCGTCCGAAGGTATGGATCGGAATTGGAGTGCTCAGTGTGGGCGGTGGAGCCTTGGGTTATGGTGCTTGGCAATGGTATCTTGTGGATCAAAGTCTTCCCCCCGTCTCCGTTAGTGGAATAGCCTCCTTTAATCGTGATGGTACAATTACGATTAAGGCTAATAACAGTGATATTTTAATGCAAACCGGGCCAGCAACTAGGGAGAAACTCCGCCTCAAACAAATTCCCGAAAAACTGGCGCAAGCTTTTATTTCCACTGAAGATATTCGTTTCTATGACCATGATGGGGTGGACTATCAAGGAATTATTCGCGCCGTTGGCTCTAATATATTAGCCGGGGGAGTGGTGGAAGGAGGAAGTACCATCACCCAACAGTTAGCTAGAATTGTTTATTTGAATCAAGAACATAGCTTAATTAGAAAACTTAAAGAGGCAATGGTATCTTGGAAAATTGAAGATCAAATTAGTAAAGATGATATATTAGAACGCTATTTGAATTTAGTTTATCTGGGTTCGGGTGCTTATGGGGTCGCGGATGCGGCTTCTGTTTATTTTAGTAAACCCGTGAACGAATTAACTTTGTCGGAAATGGCAATGTTAGCGGGTTTACCCCCCGCACCGAGTCAATATTCTCCTTTGGAAAATCCAGAAGCGGCCAAAAAAAGGCGCAATATTGTTTTACAAAGAATGCAGGATGCTGGGGTAATTACCGCAGCCGAAGCGGAAGCGGCGATACAAGAACCCCTGACTCTTAAACCCAGTCAACCTAAACGTTTATTAGTTAAAGCTCCTTATTTTTCGAGTTATGTTTTAAAAGAACTCCCCCAATATGTTTCTAAAGAAGCCATCGAAGCGGGTGGGTTAACAGTTGAAACCAGTTTAGATGTGAAATGGCAAGAAGCAGCAGAAAAAACTATTAAAGATGCGGTGGAAATTGATGGTGCGGGTTCAAATTTTGGTCAAGCGGCTTTAGTTTCCATTGAACCAAAAACCGGAGAAGTTAAAGCTATGGTGGGGGGATATCAATATAAAGATAGCGAATTTAATCGTGTTACTCAAGCTCAAAGACAACCGGGATCAACCTTTAAAGGATTAGTTTATGCAACAGCAGTTGGGGCGGGTTTCTCCCCCTATGATAGCTATTTAGACGAACCCTATAAGGTTGATGGCTACCGTCCTAGAAATTATGGGAATAAGCATTCTGGATGGATGTCGATGTCCGATGCTTTAAGCCGTTCTGTGAATGTAATTGCGGTTAAAGTATTAGTAGATGTTGGGTTTGAACCCGCTATGAAAATGGCAAAAGATATGGGAATTAAATCTCCCTTAAAACCAACCTATGCTATGGCTTTAGGAGCCTATGAAGTTAATTTATTAGAGTTAACTAATGCTTATGCAACCTTAGCCGATCAAGGCAGTTATATTCCGGCCCATGGTATTCGTCGGGTTTTAGATAAACAGGGAAATATTATTTATGAAGCTGAATTTAAACCCAAACCCGTTTTAGATAAAAACAGTGCCGCCATCACTACTTGGATGTTAGAAGGGGTAGTGAATGCGGGAACCGGAGGCCCGGCTGCTTTATCGGATCGACAGGTGGCGGGTAAAACCGGAACCTCTGAAGAAGCCAGGGATTTATGGTTTATTGGTTATATTCCCCAAGCCGTAACCGGAATTTGGTTAGGGAATGATAATAATGATCCGACTTGGGGCGCTAGTAGTAGTGCCGCCTATAGTTGGGGGGAATTTATGCGGAAAGTTGTGGAGGGAATGCCAGTTCAAAAGTTCCCTAAACTACCTGAATTAGAAGGACGAAAAGGCAGTATTAAAGCTAAGGCCCATCAACCCAATAGTATAGAAACCGGGTCAAAAGTAGCAATTGAAGATGGTGATCCTGGTGATCCAGCTCAAGCTGCTAATAACGATGGTAGTTACGCCAGCAATTCCGAAAATTATGATAGTGGTTATTCAGAAAATAATGACTCCTATAGTAATTCCTACAGTAATGGCGATGGATATTCTGGCGGATATTCCGAGAGTACATCTTCTGAGGGATATTCCGAGGGTGCTTCTCCTGAAAGTGGATATTCGGAAGGTTCCAATAATTATTAAACAGCCAAATTCTGTTAAACGCGCTAAAATTCAAGAGGATTTATTGCGATCGCCAAGTTAAGGAGAATCTTGATTCATTATGGATGAACTCAAACCTATTTTAGAAGAATTAACCCGTGAACCCATTGCCTTTTTGGGAGGGTTTGTCTCAGGTTTATTAAAATTAAGCCTCAACGATGATCCGATTAAAACTTGGATCGAGAAACAGGGCGGAACTACGGCATCGAGTTCTTCGGACTCTAACAATAATAATGGAAATTCTGGTGGCCCCCAATCAATTCAGATTGACTAATATAGCAGTCGTACTTGGTGGTTAGGACAAAGACAGAATTATTTAGAAACACAAAGACACGAAGACACTAAGAAAAACTTTGTGTCTTTGTGGTTAATATTATTAAAGTAAACCATACACCCATTTAATTAGTTCAGGCGATCGCAATACTCCTTCATGGCGCCCAACGGGTTGACCTTTTTTAAATAAAATTAATGTCGGTAAAGCCATAATATTATATTGAGAGGCAAGTTCAGGGTATTTATCACTATCAATTTTCACAATTTGGATTTGTTGATTCATTTCTTGATTAACTTCTTCTAAAATCGGTGTCATCATTTGGCAAGGGCCACACCAAGTTGCGTAAAAATCTACTAACACCGGAACTTCAGAATGGGTGAGGAGTTCTTGAAAGTTATTAAAGGTTTGTTTAACGGCCATAGTTCATAAGCTAAAAGTTTTGTACTTCAATTATAACTATTCTTTAGCAACTCGGTTTCTCTGAATTTGCTCAAATCTGAGATGATGAGTTTTGAGAATAATAGTTGGAGAAACTACAAAATGGAACGTTTACCTGAAAGTTTACAACACTTAAATGGACGAGTAGCAATTATTACAGGCGGGTCACGGGGTATTGGTCGCGCTGCGGCCTTAGCCTTAGCTGCCGAAGGCGCAAAGATTGTGGTTAATTATGCCAGTTCTTCAACGGCGGCGGATGCAGTGGTGACTGAAATCATCCAAGCGGGCGGTGAAGCGATCGCACTCCAGGCGGATGTATCAAAAGCGGATCAAGTTGATATCTTGTTTAACAAAGTCACAGAAACTTGGAATAAAGTTGATATTTTAGTGAATAATGCCGGGATTACTTGTGATACTTTACTAATAAGAATGAAGCCGGAAGACTGGCAAGCGGTAATTGATTTGAATTTAACCGGGGTGTTTCTTTGTACTCGTCTGGCTAGTAAAATAATGCTCAAACAAAAGTCAGGACGAATTATTAATATTACCTCCGTTGCAGGACAAATGGGCAACCCTGGTCAAGCTAATTATAGTGCGGCAAAAGCGGGGGTAATTGGATTTACAAAAACCGTGGCAAAAGAATTAGCAAGTCGCGGGATAACGGTGAATGCGGTGGCGCCTGGATTTATTGCAACGGATATGACCAAAGAGTTAAAAAATACGGAAGAAATTCTCAAATTTATTCCCTTGGGTCGTTACGGTCAACCGGAAGAAGTGGCGGGCATGATTCGGTTTTTAGCAGCAGACCCGGCGGCGGCTTATATTACGGGTCAAGTGTTTAATGTGGATGGGGGAATGGTGATGGCGTAGAATCACATCAAGGATTTATATAGTTGACACTCTCAGGTCTGAAGACGCTGAGATTCTGCGGACAGAATTGGTTTAATCTAATTCTGTTTCCAGATGCTTTCCACCCCGTTGGTTTTTCACCGTTTTATCCCTGAGTTATCATATTGTCACCGCCAAACATGGCGGACAATTAAAATTGCGATCGCAGCCAGGAATGGGTAAGGAATTTGAGATTTTATTACCCTTTATTTAAGCAATTGACTCAAGTTCGTGTAAGATCAATAGAACTCGCAAAATATTAAAAAATTTAGGTTAACTCTTACTGTGCGAAATCGAACCCTGATTCTGTCCGTGATTCTTACTTTCAGTTTGTGGAATGTCGCTAAATCAGCCATGGGACAAGCCCTGATTCCCTATACCCCCACCCTAGACTCAGAACAACTCCAACAAACGGGATTAGGGTTGCTCGAAGAAGCGGCTCAGTTAACGCGATTTCAACAATATCAATTAGCTTTACCCCGGGCAGAACTCGCCACTCAACTAGCTCCTGATAATTACCAAGCCTGGGCCTTGTTGGGCAGTTTATATCTGCAATTAGACGAACTCGATAAAGGGATTGAATTCTTACAAAAAGCCAAAACCTTAGAACCCAAAGACCCGGGGATTCAGTTTATTTTAGGGGAAGCCTACTTCAAAAAAGGGGACTATCAAAAATCCGTTCAATCCCTAGAAGCAGCCTTGAAACTTGACCCCAAGGTTCCGGGGGCGTTATTTGATTTAGGCAATGCCTATTATAAATTGGGGCGGTTAGATCAGGCAGTTTTACAATACGAGCAAGCCTTTGCCCAAGAAAGTAGTCTTTGGCCAGCCATTAATAATGTGGGCTTAGTCAAGTATGAACAGGGAGAAATTGATACCGCCATCAGTAAATGGAGACAGGCGATTAAGATTGATACCAAAGCCGCCGAACCCCTATTGGCCTTAGCCGTTGCCCTGTACACTAAAGGAGAGGCTCAAGAGGCCCTATCTTTAGGAGAAACGGCTTTACGTCTTGATGGCCGTTATGCCGACTCTGATTATCTTAAAGAAAATCTTTGGGGCGATCGCTTAATCAAGGATACCCAAAAATTTCTAGCCAATCCCCAAATCCAAAAGGTGCTAACTCAAGTTAAAGATACTCAACCAACGCCCCCTAGTCCATAATCTCAAGGATCTCGATCATCCCAAAATCTTAGGAGTACAAAGCCGCAGGTATGGTTAAAAAAGGCGGCTCACTTCTCTGGTGGCATCAAGGATTTAATCTTATCCACGAACTTTTGATGATCAATCACAGGTTTAGAGATATAGTCATCGGCTCCACTTTGAGCCATAAAATCCTCCCGATCTCCGGCCATGGCATGGGCCGTTACTAAAATAATCGGCAGTTTCGCGGTAGCGGGGTCAGCTTTCAGGAGTTGTGTAATTTTAATTCCATCAACTGCTTTTCCTTGATAGACACTGTGCGCCAGGGAAACATCCATCAAAATCAAGTCCGCCTCCCCTGTGCGAGCAATCTCCAGCACTTCTTCCACGTTTTCCGTGTGTTTAACGGCTAATCCACCCCGTTTTGTCAAGATTTTTGAAAAAACACGAGCATTAACCTGATCGTCTTCTACAATCAGAACGGTCTTCATCTGAGTCTCCCACCCGATATACTATTCAAATAGATTTACCAAATATCTCTATTTTTCACTCTCCAGTACCGAAAGGTTATCATACCACGCCCATTCAACGGGTTGACAATAATAGCCCGATAGTAAATGCCAGAAACCTTTGTCTAAGAAACGCTGCGGAAATTGATCTCCCTTTGAACTGATCGGCAAAAACATCGGCAAAAATCTGTATATGTGAAACCTGAAAGCTAGAGCTTATAATCAATACACAGGGTTTTAGAGAACGGCAAAATGTCTAGTCCCACCGAATTTAGTCAAATTGAACGCAATTGGTTATCCTCAAAAAAGTAACCAGATCCCCTGAGCTTTGTTAGATAGCCGTGATCGAAACAACCGATCACGCCATAATCTAAGATCAGAACCCTATCGCTGTAGACTCAACTAAACTCATGGCTAAACAGTTAAACCTCTTTTCTGGGCAAGTGATCACCACATCGCTTCATACCGAGATGCAACAATCGTACCTCGAATATGCCATGAGTGTGATTGTTGGCCGAGCTTTACCCGATGTTCGCGATGGGTTGAAACCCGTACATCGTCGGATTTTGTACGCGATGCACGAATTGGGGTTAACTCCCGACCGTCCCTACCGCAAATGTGCGCGGGTAGTTGGGGATGTGTTAGGGAAATATCACCCCCACGGGGATCAATCGGTTTATGATGCCTTGGTGAGACTGGTTCAGGAATTTTCTAGTCGTTACCCATTATTAGCAGGTCATGGCAACTTCGGGTCTGTGGATAATGACCCCCCAGCGGCGATGCGTTACACCGAAACCCGTTTAGCTGCGGTGGGCCATGAAGGGTTACTTTCCCAAGTCGGGGAAGCTACAGTTAATTTTATTAGTAATTTCGATAATTCTCAACAGGAACCCACGGTTTTACCCGCCCAACTGCCGTTTTTATTGTTAAATGGATCTTCGGGAATTGCTGTTGGGATGGCGACGAATATTCCTCCCCATAATTTAGGAGAAGTAGTCGATGGACTAATTGCCTTAATTGATCAACCTGAATTATCCGAACAAAAATTAATCGAATTGATTCCTGGGCCGGATTTTCCCACCGGGGGAGAAATTATTAGTACCGAAGGAATTGCTGAAGCTTATCATCACGGAAAAGGCAGTATTGTGGTGCGGGGTGTGGCAAAAATGGAAGAAGTTCCCACCGCCCAAAAACGTCGGACTAAAAATGCTATTGTGGTCACGGAATTGCCATTTCAGGTGAATAAAGCAGCTTGGATCGAAAAAATTGCCGGGTTAGTTAATGCGGGAAAATTAGAGGGAATTTCTGATATTAGGGATGAAAGTGATCGCGAAGGCATTCGAGTTGTAATTGAATTAAAACGGGAATTTTCTCCCGAAGTGGTGTTACATCATCTCTATCAGCAAACGGAATTAATGACCAAGTTTGGGGCGATTTTTTTGGCGATCGTGAATGGACAACCCCGACAATTAAGTTTAAAACAAATTCTCCAAGAATTTCTATCATTTAGGGAACAAACTTTAACCCGTCAATACCGCCATGAATTAGAAGCCGCCGAACGGCGTTGTCATTTAGTGGAAGGGTTATTACTAGCTTTAGAAAATTTAGATAGTTTGATTGAAATTCTCAGAAATGCCCCCGATGGTTCAACAGCAAAAATAACCTTAGAAAATCAATTAGGGTTTAGTGATATTCAATCCGATGCCATTTTAGCCATGCCTATGCGTCGATTAACCGGGTTAGAACGGCAAAAATTACAGGAAGAATTTACCCAATTAACTACTAATATTGAACAGTTAAGACGGTTACTAGATGAACGTCCTGAACTGTTAAAATCCTTGAAGAAAGAATTGCGATCGCTCAAACGAAAATATGGCGATGAACGACGCACTCGAATTATTTATCCCCAAGGTCAAACTACTATCACCTCTGAGGATAAAACCGCTAAAAAATCCAAAGAAAAGATATTAGAACTGACATCTCCTCCCGATGTATTACAACCCTTACCCCCGGTGGACGAAGAAACCGTAATTGAAATTACCCATCGCGGTTATATTCGGCGAGTATCTCCCAAAACCGCAGATTCCAAACGGAATCAAACTGAAAATAAGACCGCTATTAATATTGAGGAAACCGATGATTTTATCACCCAAACCCACAATACTAAAACCAGTCAAAATCTAGTCATGGTATTGAAAACTGGAAAAGCTTATCCTTTAAGTGTAGCGGATATTCCTGTGGGTAATAATCGGTCTAAGGGAAAACCAATTATTACCTTATTATCACCTTCTGCCTATAAAGATACATCAATTAATCCCCAAGACTTAATGATTGCTCAATTTCTATTATCAGCTTTTCCCGATAAAACCGATTTAATTACCCTAACTCAACAGGGGAAAATTAAACGTTTACCCCTAATAGAATTAGCGGAATTAACCAACCGAGGCAGTACCATTGTTAAACTAAAAGATGACGATGAATTATCTTTTGCTACCCTTTCTAATGCCGATGAAAAAGTAGTCTTGGCTACTTCCGGGGGGCGACTCTTACGATTTGATCTTAATGATGAACAACTACCTCCGATGGGTAAAGTTGCCCAGGGTTCCCAAGCCACTCGCTTACGACAAAAAGAACATTTAATCGGATGTGTTACCCTATCAATTAAAGGCAGTTTATTATTAGTAACAGAACAGGGTTATATTAAACGAATTGCGATGGAATTAGTGCGGGGAAGTAACCGAGGGGGGATCGGAATTTCCATGATCCAGTTTAAATCTCCTAATGATATATTAGTAGGAATTGCCCCGGCTAAACCCCGCCAACAAATCCATCTGTTCACCAGTGATAATCGGATTATTCATGTTCCCACGGATCAAATTAATCTATCCACAAAAGATAGTACAGGTGATCGCATTTTCAAACTCAAACCCGATGAGAGAATTATCTCGATCAAGTCGTAGGGTCTGTAAGCGTGGATCACACTCACTAAAGAAAGGGCGGGTTTAATTCAGTTAATGGTTTGTTATCAATATCTGAGAGAACCCGCTCCTACGGAAAATCAGGTAAAATTAAAGTTTATTGTTGTAATTTACAATCATTTATTGGATTCAAAATTAGGTAAAATTAAAATGGCAGAAGTTATTTTAGATAATATTTATAAAAGTTTTCCCATTCGTCGTCAAACCGCCTCCGAGGAAACAAAATCATCAGAACTTCAAGAATCAACCCTGACCCGTCAAGCTATTTTAAAACGGGTGCATCTGAATATATTTGATGGGGAATTTATGGTATTAGTGGGGCCGTCAGGTTGTGGAAAAAGTACCCTATTAAGGTTAATTGCAGGCTTAGAAACTATTACTGGCGGTAATATTTATATCGGGGATAAATTAGTTAATGAATTACCCCCGAAAGCGCGAGATATTGCCATGGTGTTTCAAAACTACGCTCTTTATCCTCACTTAAAAGTCTATGATAACTTAGCCTTTGGGTTGCGTCGTTCCTATCGAGAAACAGAACCCAAACAGCCTTTGATGATTCCCAGAAAAGACTCTAATTTACATTCTAATCAACAATTATCCTTTACCCTTGGAGAGTATCAAATTTTTGCTCCCTTATGGTTAGAAGATGTTATTGTGAGAATAACGCGATCGCTTCCTTCCAACTTCCGCTATCTTTCAGAACGAGAAAAAGCCGTAGATGAAAGAGTCTTAACCGTTGCCAAATTATTACAAATTGAATCATTATTAGATCGATATCCCAAACAACTATCAGGCGGGCAAAAACAACGGGTTGCATTAGGTCGAGCCATGGCCAGAAATCCCCAGGTTTTCTTAATGGATGAACCCCTATCAAATTTAGATGCAAAATTAAGAACCGAAACCCGCGCCCAAATTGTAGAATTACAAAAAAAATTAGGGACAACCACCATTTATGTCACCCATGATCAAGTCGAAGCAATGACAATGGGTTCACGAATTGCTGTTATGAATCAAGGCAGAATTCAACAAGTAGCTCCTCCTTTAGAACTGTATAATCGTCCTAATAATCGCTTTGTAGCCGAGTTTATTGGATCTCCTCCAATGAATTTTATCCCGGTTAAATTTATCGCTCCTTTATTAATTACCCATGCTCAATTTCGTTTAACTTTACCCGATATTTGGCAAACGGTTTTACCTCGCCAAAAGGAAGAAAAATTAATCTTAGGAATTAGACCAGAACATTTAATTGTTAGTTGTCCAGCTACTAAAAATTTACCCGTAATTGTTGATCGGATGGAAGCATTAGGACATGAAACATTATTATGGGTACATCTATTCGGAGAAAATAATCTTCCTTTTTCCTTACAGGTCAGAATTCCCGCCGAAACTGAATTTGTACAGGGTGAAAAAATTTGGTTAGCGCTAACACCGGAAAAAATTCATTTATTCGATCCAAAAACAGACTTAGCCATCCTCCCTTACCGTGTTTAATTTTGCTATTTTATCCTAAAGTTATTGATCAATTATGTTAAAAATTTCTAAGATCAACGTATTAGTAAAGAAGGGGTAATTATTATCAAAGCACAGGAATACCGTAGTCAAGAACAAAATCGGGAAGAAGCTTTACAACGACTTCAAGACTTAATTAAAAGTGCGATTTCGCTTCCTAAACCTCGTAAACCTCGTAAACCGACTCGCAGTTCTCAGAGAAGGCGTCTGGATAGCAAAACAAAGCACTCACATTTGAAGACCATGCGGGGAAAAGTTATTGATGATTGAATTTGTCCTCACCTGACTAAAAACTGAATCATTTGTGTTATTTTAATAGAGTTGAAATAAAAACGACTCGCTTTAATAGAGCCAAGTTTAAAAAACAACCCTTAGCCCCCGGTTAATTATCGTGTTAGAAGCCTTTGTGTTTGCCACCATACTCTGTGGATTTTTCGGAATCATTCTGAAAAAAAACCTGCTGATGAAGACCATCTCTATGGATGTCATGAGTACGGGTGTGATCGCCTACTATGTGCTGATCGCATCCCGGGATGGTTTGTTAACTCCAATTCTTTCAGATACCCCCAATCCAACTTACGCCGATCCCGTCCCCCAAGCGGTGATTTTAACAGCAATCGTAATCGGTCTTTCAATTCAGGCCTTAATGCTAGTGGGAGTAATGAAACTCGCCCAGGATAATCCCACCTTAGAAACTAACGAGATCGAGAAAAACAATACACCGTAAACAACCCCCACTGATTTGAGTACAAATACAGTGGAGGCTTTGAAAGAAGCCGATAGTTTACCAGCCTAAGTCTTATTAACAGGACTTACGCATCACCGCTATCAATAGTAGGGGTAATTCATGAATTACCCCTACATCTAAGGTTACAGCCCCAAATTTGCGTAAGTCCTGAAAGGTTTTCAAACAGGCGATATTGTTAGAGCAATTGTTACCTCTGGCAAGAAAATTGGAACTTATGTTGGGCGAGTTGCTGTTCGTACAACAGGCAGTTTCAATGTCTCAACAGCTAGTGGATTAATACAAGGTATTAACCAAAAATATTGTTCACTTATTCACAGAAAAGATGGTTATTTGTATGCAACATAAACCTCTACCCCTTTTTCCTCTCGCCACTGACTTGATTACAGGTTCAGTGGGAGTCTCCAAGGGGGAAGAAAGATGACAACTCTAACCCTAGTTTGGATTGGACTGCCCTTTTTTCTGGGTTTTACAATTTATCTTCTCCCCCAACTGGATAAAGTTTTAGCACTAGGGATGGCGATTATTTCAATCGGATATGGGTTACAAACCTTACTGAATCCGTCTCCGTTGAATCTACAGTTACTCGATCATTTCGGGGTTAGCTTAATTATTGATCAACTCAGTGGCTATTTTATTTTAACCAATGGGCTAGTCACCGCAGCAGTGATCCTCTACTGCTGGCATACCAATAAAACCAGTTTTTTTTATACCCAAGTTACTCTGTTACACGGTAGCCTGAATGCCGCGTTTATCTGCGCGGATTTCATGAGTTTATATGTGGCATTAGAGGTAATTGGAATAGCCACCTTTTTGTTAATTGTCTATCCCCGATCCGATCGGTCAATTTGGGTGGGGTTGCGCTATTTGTTTGTGAGTAACGTCGCCCTGCTGTTTTATTTAGTCGGGGCGGTATTAGTCTATCAAACCCATCATTCCTTTGCCTTTACTGGTTTACAGGGTGTGCCACCCGAAGCCGTCGCCCTGATTTTTTTAGGACTACTAATCAAAGGAGGGATCTTTATCTCTGGGTTGTGGCTACCCTTAACCCACTCGGAAGCAGAAACCCCCGTATCGGCTTTAATGTCTGGGGTGGTGGTCAAAGCCGGGGTATTTCCCTTGGTGCGTTTAGCCCTGATGATTAGTGAGATCGATCCCATTGTCCGTTTCTTTGGAGTCGGCACCGCCCTGCTGGGGGTGTCCTATGCCATGTTTGAAAAGGATACTAAGCGGATGCTGGCTTTTCATACCATTTCCCAATTAGGGTTTGTTTTAGCAGCACCGGAAGTGGGAGGATTTTATGCCCTCACCCACGGCTTAGTTAAATCCGCTTTATTTTTGATAGCAGGGACTTTACCGAGTCGAAATTTCTCAGAACTTAAACATCAACCGATGAATACCCACCTCTGGATCGCGTTGGCGATCGCGAGTTTTTCCATATCGGGTTTCCCCCTATTGTCAGGTTTTGGGGCAAAGGTGTTAACCATGAAAAATCTTTTACCTTGGCAAGTGATCGCCATGAATATAGCCGCTTTGGGAACGGCCATCTCCTTTGCCAAATTTATCTTTTTACCTTTTGGGGGAGAGGATAAAGTCAGAAAAGGCTTTTGGCCAGGGATAATTCTACTCCTAGCGGGTTTGGTAGGCGCCAATATTGTCTACTATCAGGCTTATACCCTGGCTAATATTATCAAACCTCTGATCACGATTATTCTGGGCTGGTTAATCTATGTTTTCGGGATTCAACGGTTATCAATTAAACTCCCCCGGGTCATCGAACAATTTGAGCATTTGATGGGGGTCATGAGTCTGATGTTAATTCTTTTATTCTGGATGGTGTGGTCATGATCGGCTATCTGAATCTAATTTTACGGTTAGTAATTTGGTTTCTACTAACAGCCAATTTTAGCCTGACCAATATTATTATCGGGGTGGCAATTGCCTTGCTTTTACCCGGTTTGCGTAAAACGCCAACGGTTTTAACCGATTGGTTATGGGTTTTTTATGAAATTGTGATCGCCATTCCTCAAGCATACACTGAAGCCTTTGAAATGATTTTCCGTCCCCATAATTACGAGGAAATCACCCGGGAAGAAGTCAAACCTCGGCGGACACCGGGACTGATTTTTTTAGATATCTTTTTGATTACCTTTACCCCAAAAACCATTGTTGTTAAATACCACGAAGACGGTTGGTATGCTGTCCATTGGGTACGACGGAGGAGAGCCAGATGAACTGGGTTTTGATTGCCATGATTATTGCCTTATTAATTCCCATATCAGAAGCCTGTTGGCAAGAGGATGATGTTTGGGAGAAAATGTTAGCTTTTGCGAGTGTTGCCACTAAAACATCGGTGATGATTTTAGTGATCTCGGTGTTACGAGATGACTGGATGATCGGGATTGTGGGGGTGATTATTCTCAGTGTTGGCAACGCCGGATTTATGTTACTAGCTCACCTTTTAAAAAGGATGAATGAACAACAATGATCGATTTATTTGGCTATTTTCTCATCGGTATAGGACTCCTATTTTGGTTTTGGGGAACGATTCCCTTAATGGGAAACCGATCTATTTTATTCAAACTCCATAGTCTTTCCGTCTCCGATACCCTAGGATCGATGGCTATTATTGCTGGGTTACTCTTGAAAATTCCCCGCGAATGGCCCTTACTGATTCTCGCCCTAATTTCCCTGGCGATCTGGAATACTATTTTGGGGTATGTTTTGGCTTACTGTTCCAGTAGCGAGGTCGATCATGGACGATAGCTATATTAAAATTATCACAGCCTTACTTCCCTTGGCGGCGGCGATGGTGGTATTGGAGGCAAACCCCTATCAGGCTTTGATTGTGCGGGGGATATTAGGAGCGATCGCCGTCTTACTCTATACGGTTTTGGGTGCGCCAGATGTGGCTTTAACTGAGGGGTTAGTCGGAACCCTGTTGGCGATTACCCTCTATGCGGTGGCGGTGCGTTCCTCTTTGGTTGTGCGTTTGGGGGTAATCCAAGATCTAGGAAATGAGCCGATCCTAGATGAGTTTCGCAAAATTTTCAGCAAATATCATCTGCGGTTAGAGTTAATTTCCTATCAAGATCAAGACAGTTTACAACAGGCTTTAATCGATAAAGACATTCATCTCACCTGTATTCAAGCCGAACCCGCTCAACCCTATGAGACTCTTACCCGCATTCAGCGTTTATATGAGATCATGGAACCTCAACTTTCCGCATCTATAACTCGTTTAACCTATATCAAGACACCACCATCGGGGGAAAAATAGTGATGAAATGGATTTATATTTTCGCTGGAATTCTGATTTATGCTAAGTTTTTAATTCTGCCCAATCCTGAATCTAGTGCATCAGTTTTGTCGGGGGTGGAATCAATTGTGAATGATAGCGGAATTCCTAATGCAGTCACAGCCATTATTCTCAGAAATCGACTCTACGATACGATTTTTGAAGTGGTGGTATTTACGATCGCGACCATGGGAGTCTATTTTCTCCTCGGCAATGAGAAACCCTTAGCCACTATCCATCAGTTTAGTGATCAACCCTCAATTATTTTAGCCCGTTTGGGAGCGACAATTAGTGCTTTAGTCGGGATCGAATTGGCAATTAGGGGGCATTTGACTCCGGGGGGAGGTTTTGCCGCCGGAGTCGCTGGGGGAACTGCCATCGGTTTAATTGCAATTACTTCCTCCCCCGAGTGGATGATGGGGATTTATCAACGATATAGAGCTTCGTTCTGGGAGAAAATTTCGGTTTTAATCTTTATAGTTTTATCTCTGATGACTTTAGCGGGTTTGGAGTTACCCCCGGGACAATTTGGAGATCTATTCAGTGGCGGGGTAATTCCTGTATTGAATATTTTAGTCGGAATTAAGGTCGCCCTGGGCTCCTGGGCTGTGATTTTGTTATTTATTCGCTATCGGGGATTGTTTTGAGACTTCAAACCCTCCCAGAGCTTGAAAAGCCCATTAAAGTTCTGTAATTTTACTGATTGACAGAATCATGCGTCTGATTGAGGTGATTACCTCTAAATTGGAATGGATAAAAAATTTTTTGAGAATTTGCGTAATTTTGTTTCTGGGTGGCTATAAGTCAGTATAGCTAATCATGAGGTATTGGTGACCATGCGTTACAGTAGTTTTGGCCCCGGTGAAGACGGTTACGACAACAACGACCACGAATATAACTCCGAAATACCACTGATTGACAAAACAATATGTGAGGTATAAACTCCTAAGATATAACTCAAGAAATGGTGGGACAGCTAATCATGAGGTATTAATGAATCTTTTCTGATGAATCTATCACTCTTAATTTAAAGCCATGAGATCAATAATCACTGAATTAAGTTCATCAAATAACTTTAATTTTTTAGAAATTCATGATTCAGAATTGCTAAAATTAGTAAGTCTTGCTGAAAAATATTATAACAATGATCCAAATACCAGCTTGATGAAATTACGTCAATTTGGAGAGCGGATGGCTCAGTTAATATTAATAAAAAATGGGATCAGAACTAATCCTAATGAAGAACAAATAGATTTAATAGATAGGTTATTTGATAAAAATAATATACCTCCACCAATCCATGATCTACTTCATAAAATTCGTAGGTATGGAAATCAGGCTAATCATAATTTTTTCAATGATAAAAATATTGCTTTAGAAAATCTCAAAAATGCTTATGAAATTAGCATTTGGTTTCACAAGAATTTTCATAATCCAAACTTTCAGCCTCCTGATTTTGTTGTACCCAGTGATCAGGATGTAGAAAAGCAAAACAATTTGCAGATTGAAAATACCGATTTAAACAAACAAATAGATCATTTAAAGCTAAAACTGAGTTTAGCTGATAAAAGGAAAGTAGAAGACCTAAATAAGTTTCAAAAAGAAATAGAAAATTTAAAACTAAAATTGAGATTAGCTCAAGGTTCAAAAAATTATTCTTCTGATGAATTAGAAGATTTGCAACAAAAATATAATTTATTAATTAATGATTTTAATCTTGCCAAAAATCAATCTCAATCTTTGACTCAAAAGCTTATATATTTGAATCAAAAAGACCAACAAATTAATCAAGAATTATCTATTGCTAAAAACCAGAATAAAAAATATGAACAAGAAGTATCTTTAGCTAAAAGCCAGAATGGAAAATATAAAAATTATTTGATTTTCTGGCGAATTAGCACAGTAACAGCAGTGATTCTATCTGGAGTAATAGGTATAACCTATGATTTTAATAACCAAAAATTAGAAAAAATAAAAAAGGATATTTTGATTGAATCCAGTAAAACTCATGAAGCTGTTACAAAAGTTTCTAAACTAGAAGCTCAATTACAACAACAAGAAAAAGAATCTCGTCAACAAGCATTTAGACTGCAAAGTCAATTACAACAACAGCAACAAGAGTATTTTCAAATACAGGGGAAATATAAACAAACACTAGACCTTGCATCAAAGTTAGAAACAGAACTCAAAATTCCTAATCAAAAACTACCTCAAAAACAAAATTTAATTGAGAAAAAAACACCTCAAATTACTACTTATAATCCTAATCATGAAGAATTTAAACTAGCAGTCCAAATTGCACAAGAAGCTGCAACCAGTGGACAAACAGCTAAAACTGCTCAAGAATGGTCACTAATTGCAGAAAAATGGCAAAAAGCAGCAAAATTAATGGGGGATGTTTCCCCTGAATCTTCTCAATATGAAACGGCTAAAAATCGTTATTTACAGTATAGTAAAAATTTCCAAATAGCAAAGGCTTCTGAGGAAAAAACTAAGAAAAAGATGGTTGTTTTATCTACACCATTAATCAAAACCTACAATGTCCGTTTTAATGAAGGAAGTACAGGAGCAACAGTTAAGAATCCAATTCAACCTAACGAGCGTCATCGTTATAATGTTTGGGCTGCTGCTGGACAAGATTTATTGCTTCAAAGAAAACAAGGCAACGTTAACTTAACTTTGATTTCACCAGAAGGTCAAACGATAGCTTCTCTTACAAATGGTCAAAGTCAGTGGTCTGGAAAATTACCCGAAAACGGAAATTATCTTATTGAAGTTTCTGCAAAGGGTAAATCTAATTATTTAATTAGCCTGAATATTTCAGCCTTAATGCAAAAAAAAGCAACTCAATTGATTGAAAAGTGGTTGAATGCTAAACAGCGTATGTTAGCAGCACCTTATGATCAACAGTTAGTAGCACAACTTGCTACAGGAAAAAAGCTAAAAGATACAATTGATTCCATACAATGGTTAAAAAATAATAGTGCTTATTATGAATATGAGTTCAGCAAACTTGAGAGCTTAGAATATGTTAAATCATCCCCTAGTAAAGCTGTATTTGATGCGACAATTTCTGAAAAAATGACATTATATATTAACGGTAAAATTGATAAGGGTAATACAACTGATTACTCTCGATCTAAAAAATACCGATTTTACTTAACGTTTGAGCAAGGGTTTTGGAAAATAGAAGATAGTAATTATCTGAGATCCGAGTAAAAACATGATTAGCAAGCGTATCTAAATCGATATGTTTATAGAAATAGCGATCGCTATCTTCTAGTCTAATTATGTAGGTTATTGAAACCTGTAATTTATAAACATTTAGTGTTTAACTATCGGAATCAGCCTACATTTTATTAGACTAGATGCACTGCTACAACCTATTTAAAAATCCTTGACTAACTTTCCTCAATTTCGTCAATTTCCTCAAGTCTTATAAAATATATAATACGATCTAGGAGTAAAATTAACTGCAAAGAATTTTTTGGTGAGCCGAAATCTGGCTGCAAGCCATGACAAACTCCATGACGATACAATTTTCCTTCTATTATTTCTTCTGGGTGTTTTTTTGGTTTGTATTGATCGTATAAATTACCAACCAAAATAGGCAGGCTGTTAAGCATTACAATATCGTATTGAAGAAGATCATTATTATTCTTCCAGCGATCTGTCAGCTTGGTAATCACTTCCTCCACCCTATTTCTGCTTTCTGTCAATAAAGAAGTAAAATCAACCGATTCATCCAGAATATCTCTAATTAGTCCCTCTAACTGAGGCATGAGAGTTGAAACACTGGCGTAAAACTGTCGATTTAAGTGTACTTCTACGGCTTCTTTCAATATTAAGTAGCGTTCCTTATTAATAGAATTAATAGAATTAATAGACTTACTAGACTTACTAGACTTACTAGACTTAATAGAAAGTTCTTTCTCCCAGTTCGATAGAGTTTTTTGTATACGATCTGGAGTCATCAGGTTTAAAAACCATCTGTCTATCTCTTGTTCTTGGTTGCTTTCAAATGTGAAAGAATCTAAATCTCGTTTACACAGAGTTAGCGTTGGCAATAACCAGCCAGAAGGCTTTTCATCAGGATTGAGAGTTTTTTCTACTTCTGCAACCCTTTCCGGCATTACACCAAAAATTTTAGAATCAGTTTCTTCTAATAAATCTCCAGTTCTAAATTTTTCTTTTAGTTCTAAATATGTAATCTCTGAGTTTGAGTCTTCTACACCTGCTGATGACATTTTAATATCTCCCAAATGTTGATTGTAACGTTTGCCATATTCTGATCGCAGTTCATCTCTATACCAATCATCTAAACTCTGGAATTGAGCAATTTCTTGATAACTCTCATCCAATTTAACATAGTAGTTATCAGTTAAACGAACGGCACTCAATCCTGTTCCCAGATGAAACAGTAAATAATTTTTTGACATTCCTTGAGAGTAGTGAAACTCATTCACACCCTCAATATCATCTCCCAAACTATCATCCCCAAATGGACTGAGAATGGTTTCACTCTCGAACAAGTCACCGCCATTAGTCTGTTTCCAAAGTTCAATTAAATCTTGAGGTAAATTCAATTGATGCTCTTGTAACCAGACTTCTAATTGATTAGATTCAATTGTACCATTCCACACAAATAGTTGGGGATAACGTGCAGCATCTTGCATCAGTATATTATTCATTGTGTTGCTAAGAACTCCTCTAAAAAACCAATAAATGCGTAAGTATTTTTATCAAAGCGGACACCTTGCCCAAGATCATTATAAATATCAGTAACTTTATCACCCATAAACTGTCTTTTGGGGTGAGTTAGAATATTTTGAATTAACACCTCAGCATTAAGTTGAGTTGGTTCAATACCCTGAAAAACTGAAGCATATCCTCCTGAATTGGCGTGTCCTTGTTTTTTAGCAATAGCCCTCGCCCCCTCCGTTGTTTGACCTCGAATTTTTCGAGAACTCACGACAACTTGTTCAATTTCTGCTTCTGTAATAAATAGCCACTCCTTCTCAAATTAACTTCAATGTTAGCATATAGCTCTAGGTTTCATCAAGGGCGATCGCTCTTTAACAAAAAAACTCTGATCCCAAAACTATTCAATATTGGTCGCCTCAAACCATTACAAAAGTTGTTCGTCAAGGATTTCGAGTCAATGATCAAGTATTGCGTCCGATTGAGGTGATTACCTCTAAATTAGAATGAATAAAAAAATTTTTGAGAATTTGCGTAATTTTGTTATCAGGTAGCAATAGATGATTAAAGCTAAATTCAAAACATTGATATTGAAGGGAAGGGTAATCATGCAATATCAATTACCCAAAAAAAGTAATTGAATAAAAAAATTGACCAAAAAATCTATCTAAGAATCACAGAGAGATTCATGACTAAAAAAGTAATATTAATTGCCGTTTCGGAAGTATGAGCTAGTTTATTCATAATGCGATTGAGGCTAAATCTTCTTTTTTCTTGACCAAATTTACCCTCAATAGCATTCCTAATTTTTTCATCTTCTAATACTTATTTCTTAGTGGTTTTACTACTAATTCCTGGTGGTCTACCTAACGGGCACCACTCATTCTAATCCCTTTTTCTTTACACCAAGCTCGGTTTTCTCTGGTTCGGTAAATTTTGTCTACATGAATTGTGGGGTTCCGGGTTTAAAGAAAACAGGGCTAAAAGTCCTGCACGCCAACCTACGACGCACAGGACTCTTTGATTGTATTTTCTGATAACTGCTAGAGACGTGCTATAGACGCGCCATGGCACCTCTCTACAGTGATGACTGATTTCACGCAATACTACCTCTTTTTCTTGCTTCCTTATAAGAAATTCCCACATTTCTTAATCCCGCTTTAATCATTTCTTGCTCTAACATGGTAAAAAATCGAGTGCGATCGCCTCCTTTCACCACCGCTTGATTATGGGCTTCTGCTAATACCACTGGATAACCATATCCCTTTTGAACTTGCGCCATCACCATTCCTAATGCTAACTCTAATTGGTCAGAATTTTCTACCACCCAAGCCGGAACTTCTAAACGGGCGATTTCACTACCCATATTCACATAACAAAAATAGATTTGATGATGTTCATATAAATCTAAAATTGATGAATTAGAACGCCAAAAAGGACTCCGTTGACCGGGTTTTAATTGGGATTCCCATAATACCGTATCCCGCAGGGGTTCAAACACTTGACAAGGGGCTTTTTTCTCGCTTCCGGTTGAAATTATACCTCCTATCCCCGGACAATGTTGTAAACAATTGGGTTGATCAAAGGGACAGGATTGTAACCGTAAAAAAGATAAACTTTCACTACTACGAGAAGCACTGACATATCCAAATAAAGGAATACCCGCTAACCGTAACTGTTCCCAAGATTCTAAAATTGGTAATAAAATTAAATCTCTGGCTTCTGAGGGTAATTGTTCTAAAAACCAATAGATTAACGAGCCATCAACTAAGGCTAAAGTGGGAACTGTTAACTGTTGATTTGGTGAAATTTCTAATAATTGATTCCCCGATTCTGCTAAAATAATTGCTTCGGATACGGCCCGACGATATCCCATCCATTCTTCGGTTTTGATTCCCCATTGGCGGGATAAATATAAGTCTTCCGGGCGATAATAAATTTCAGGAATACTATCTAAAATTGGATGACGACTTTGACCATAATGTAAAATTACTCGTCCAACATTAATTAAATAACAATAGGCTATTTCATGGGCACTCGGCGCAATTTGGGAACCATCCGTGGCAAAAACAGTATGGGCTAAAGGAGGTGCATTAATATCAGGACAATAACTTAAAGGTTCTAAGAGAGTAGCGGGTTTAAAGATCATTTTCGCCTGAAAGTCTTCATAGTTCCGCATTAACTGATCATCATTTAATTTCGCTTGTTCAATTAAATTTAAAGCGATTTCAATGCGTTTACGGGATGCTTCTGCTTCTCGATTAATATGTTGACTCATGCCTTGCATTTGTTGAGCCAATTTTGTTAGATCTAACATAAGTTATTTTGGGGGAAACAAGAAAATGTAGGGGCAGGTTCCGTAATAATATTTGATCATAACAAACAAACTAAATAAAGGATCAAATCCTGAAAGACTAGACCCTATAAATTGATTATTTTAAAGGCGGCACCCAGATTTGAACTGGGGATGGAGATTTTGCAGACCTCTGCCTTACCGCTTGGCTATGCCGCCACGACCATGCAGTCATTTAATATAACACAGGTGTTTCTGAAATAGCAAGTTTTTTTCGCCATTTTGTTAGAAGTCCTTGCAGGTCAGGGCATACCCAAGGATCGTATTGGGGATAAACGGGCAACCGTCGCACCAATTCCCAGCCATTGGGGGCTAGAATCGTCTGTAAGGTTTGATCCTGATCCTGGGGATAATCGGGGTTCACTTCGTCACGGGGGCCGATTCCGCCGAGATCCCGCGCCCCGGCTTCCAAACAGGCTAGTAAAATATCAGGATGGGTAACTAAATTGGGGGGTATTTGTAAGGTAATATCAGCAGGTAAAATAGAATGGGCGATCGCTATAACTTCGGGTAATTGTTGTAAATTAAAACTGTTTCTGGGATCGATTTGTTGACTCCCTAAACTATGGGGTTGTAAAATTACTTCTTGAATATGTCCCCATCGTTTATGAATCATTGTGATTGCATTTAAAGTCTCTTTCATATCTTCAGAGGTTTCTCCAATTCCTAATAATAACCCAGTGGTAAATGGTATTTTTAATTCTCCTGCCCATTCTAACTGTTTTAATCGCAGTCCTGGGATTTTACTAGGGGAATAATGATGAACGGTTTCTAATAATTTAGGGTTAATTTGTTCTAACATTAAACCCATAGAAACATTCACTTGTTTTAATTGGGTCATTTCCGTGAAATTTAATGGCCCAACATTGGTATGGGGTAAAAATCCTAAAGATATTGCTAATTCACATAATTCATAAATCCGTTTAAACCAAGCCAAACGTTGAGAACTATTGGGATGGACTTCTCCACTTAATACTAAAATCTCAATAATTCCTTGATTTTGAAGTGATTTTAAAATTTTTTCGGCTTCTGTTAAGGTTAACCAGGGACTTTTACCAATATCGGTTCTAAAGTTACAATAACTACAGCGATTAAAACAATCATACGTCGGAACTAAGGTATAAGCCCGACTGTAAGTAATTTGTTGATTGATCATAAATTTAATTTCATCATAATGATCTTTTTCAATTATAATAGAATCAGTAGGGGTGAGTTCGAGAATACCTCAAAATAATTTATCAAAACTCGCCGATGATCTCAATTTAATCATCTGTCAAGTGGTGCGTGACGCTGCGATGCTCTCACCCTACAGTACACTACAGTACAGTTCAACCCTTATTATTTAACCCCATGTCTGAACAGAATTCAATCTTTAGCTATCCTCAAACTCGGAAATCTGATCAAGTTGACAATTATCATGGCGTCACCGTTGCTGACCCCTATCGGTGGTTAGAAGATTTAGACTCAGAAGAAACCGCTTCATGGGTTGAAGCCCAAAACGCGGTAACATTCGGTTATTTGAATCAAATTCCAGCTAAAGAAACCATTAAACAACGCCTAACTCAACTTTGGGATTATGAAAAATATGGGATTCCTTTTAAGCAGGGAAATCGCTATTTTTATTTTAAAAATGATGGACTCCAGAATCAAAGTATTTTGTATGTTTTAGACTCATTAGATGCCGAACCTGAAGTTCTATTAGACCCAAATATCCTATCTGATGATGGTACAGTTGCCCTATCAGGAATATCTATTAGTGAAGATGGAAATTTAATGGCTTATGGGTTATCAACTTCCGGTTCTGATTGGCAAGAATGGAAAGTTAGAGATATTAATACTAAAGAAGATTTATCGGATCATTTAAAATGGGTTAAATTTTCGGGAGCATCTTGGATACACGATCATCAAGGATTCTATTATAGTCGTTATGATCAACCCCAGGAGGGAAAACCCTTAGAAGAAATCAATTATTTTCAAAAACTCTATTACCATCGTTTAGGAACTGACCAATCTGAAGATACCTTAATTTATGAACGTCCTGATCATAAAGAATGGGGATTTAATGGATTTGTTACCGAAGATGGTAAGTATTTAATTATTTCTGTTTGGAAGGGAACTGAATCTAAAAACTTGGTTTTTTATCAAGATTTAACTCAAACAAATGCTGAGGTTATAGAACTAATTTCTGAGTTTGAAGCCAGTTATAGTTTTATTGATTATCAAGGAGATATCTTTTGGTTTACGACGGATTTAGATGCTTCTCGAAGTCGAGTAATTGCCATTGATATTAATACCAAAATTCCTACCGAAATTATTCCCGAAGCTCCAGAAACCCTAGAAGGAGTTAACATTTTAAATAATCAATTCATTGCTGATTATTTAAAAGATGCCCATACTCAAATGAAAATCTTTAATTTAGATGGGTCATTTGTTCGGGAAATTGAATTACCAGGAATTGGTTCTGTGGGAGGTTTTGGTGGGAAGCGATATGATACGGAAACCTTCTATAGTTATACCAGTTTCACCGCTCCTAATACTATTTATCGCTACAATCTGATTACGGGAGAAAGTACAATTTATCGTCAAGCTCAGGTTGACTTTAATCCCGATGATTACGAAACCCAACAAATTTTTTATCCCAGTAAAGATGGTACTTTAATTCCCATGTTTATTACTGCTAAAAAAGGGGTAGAATTGAATGGAAATAACCCGACAATCTTATATGGATATGGGGGATTTAATATTTCCCTAACGCCTTCGTTTTCTATTAGTCGTTTAGTCTGGTTGGAAATGGGTGGTGTTTATGCGATCGCCAATTTACGAGGCGGGGGAGAATATGGAGAAAATTGGCATCAAGCGGGAACAAAACTCAAGAAACAAAATGTCTTTGATGACTTTATTTGTGCCGCCGAATGGTTAATAGAAAACCGCTATACTTCGGCTGAAAAATTAGCGATTATGGGGGGAAGTAACGGTGGGTTATTAGTAGGAGCTTGTATGATTCAACGCCCGGATTTATTCGCGGCGGTGTTACCTGCGGTGGGGGTTTTAGATATGCTCCGCTTCCATAAATTTACTATTGGTTGGGCCTGGTGTTCCGATTATGGTTCGCCGGAAAATCCCGAAGAATTTCAAGCCTTATACGCCTATTCTCCTCTGCATAATTTGAAGCCAGGAACCGCCTATCCAGCTACTTTAATTACTACAGGAGATCATGATGATCGAGTGGTTCCCGCCCATAGTTTTAAGTTTGCTTCTGCTTTACAGGAACACCATATTGGGGAAAATCCAGTATTAATCAGAATTGAAACTAAAGCCGGACATGGCGCCGGAAAACCCACGGATAAAGTGATTGAGGAAATTGCCGATCAATTTGCTTTTTTAAAGCAAGTTCTCCAGATTAATTCCTAATAGGAGCAGGGGGAGCAGGGGATGCAGAGGGAGCAGGGGAGGGAGGTAAACTCTTTCTATTACCCATTACCCATTCGTAATTCGTAATTCGTAATTCGTAATTCCCCATTATAAAGGAACATGGGTGGCAATTTTTTCGTTATTAGCCCCATAAACTTCTAGGGAAATTTTGGCATTTTGACTAATAGTTTCTAAAGCAACTTTGAGGACTTGAACGTGCTTTTCAGCTTCGGAACGTTTTTTAGAATCCCCTGCTTGATCGGCATTTTTAGCCGTAGATTGAATTTGATTGACATATTCAGAGGTTAAGCGAACCGTAATCAAACTTTCAGTTACACTATAGTTACAAACCTTGGGATTTCCACTGCATAATTTACCTAAATCTTGACGGGCTTTTTCTAAACGAGATGTAATCTGATTTTGAATATCTGCCCGTTTCCAAGACTCATTAAATGTTGTTAAAAGGGGCTTAATTTTCGCAGAATAGGAACTACTAACCGGAACTTGTTTTCCGTAACTGACCGCCCGACTCCAATAGGTAACAGCCTCAGACCAAGCACCCCGTTGTTCTAAAAGTTTGGCTTGTTCAGAATTACTAATCGCTTGATTATAAGCATCTAAACCCACTTGTTCAATGGTTTTGCGATCGCGAGCCGATTCTACTTTAGGTTGATACCGGGCTAATAAAACCTGGGCTGATTGATAAGCCGTTGTCCCATAGGGAATAGTCGATAAAGTATTAGCTGCGGTTTGCCAAGTTTCAAACACCTGTTGCCAACTTTCGGCATATTTGGCTACTCCTTGACGGGCTTCTGCAACTTGGGCGGTTTTCTTGGCTGTGGCTAAAATTTGTTCCCCATCCCGTTCTAATTTTAAGCGATTTCTCACATCCCCTAAATTAGCACGATATTGTTGCCATCGGGCTTGAGCAAAGGGATAAACAATACTACTATTAGGAACTTGATCTAAAAGGGCGATCGCTTCTTCCCACATCGATTGCATTTTCGTCCAATCTGCTACGGAATGGGGTGGATTTTGACCCATTTCTGAAGCCTTTGCTGCCACATTTAAGGATTTAACTACCGAATTTAATTCGTTATATTCTTGACGATAAACCGATAAAAGAGCTTGGGATTCAGGATAACGGGGCGACCAAAAAGGAATGGTTTCTAAGAGTTTAATCCCCGATTGTAAATCTTCTGACGCCAAAATAGGAGCTTTAGAAGAACTGACGGTTTCAATGATTTGTTTAGATTTTTGACTAAAATCTCTGGCGGTATCTATTTCCTGACATTCTCCCGTCACACAGGGACGAGTTACAGTATAAACACATCCAAATACCACGAGTAAAACCGCAGTAATTTTAGCCAGTAAAACTAGATTTAATCCCTTAGTAACTGCTGCTTTTTCGTTAGATTCTTCAGGACTATCAGCTTCTTCCTCAACCGATGCACTAATATCATCTAAAGCCTCTATATCTTGAATATCAAAAGGATTATATTCTTCCGTTTCTTCTTCTAAAAAAGGATTTTTAGCTTCTATCTCGGAGGATTTGCTAATATCTTGTTTTTGCTTTTGTTCTAAAACTGCTGTTTTCATAATTTTCTCCCTAGTAAGTGAGATATTCTACCATTAAAATTTTAGATGTTCAATTTCAACTCAAACCTAACTCCCGTTTGAGTAAATTAATTGATTCTGCACCAATATAATTCGGACAGCAGACCAATTGAGGTTGACGAATCAATTCTTCTCGATTGGTATGAACCAAATTCTTGACCACCGGATAACTGGCTTGATCACAAATAATAATCCGGGCTGTGCGAATAATCGAATTAATCTTATGGGGATCGGTTAATTGAGCCGTCAGTACCAAAATATCATCCCCCCGCAAGCTGTGAATAATCACTTCCGTCGCCCTTAATAACCCCGAACTCAGACTCACAATTCCTAAATAAGTCCCCTTGGGAGCATCCCGCACCAACTCAATTTCCTTCGCATAGTTATGAATATCAATCGGAATCACCCGCACGGACTTAGGGGCGGCAATGGCTTCGGCTTGTCCAATAAAATAGCGACTGGTCACCACCGTTCCCGATGGGACTTTTTCTAATAATTCGGGTAGCTGTTCAATCGGGACTAATTGTACTGGAATTTTTAGGGCTTCTTCTAATTCCTGAGCCATTAATTCTCCAATCCCAATATCTTGAGCCGGAGCCGTTACTAAAACCCGGGCACTACACCGTAATCGCCAATCAATTTCCCCAAGAAACATTTCTCTGGCTTGATTCAGGGTACATCCTTGAGATAATAATTCATCCAAACTTCGTTGAATAGTTTTATTAGCTTGGGGATAATCTTCTAAAATCGGCGAGTTTAACCTAGAGCCACTTTCATTACCTAAAGCCCGCACATAAATCCCCGATCCCGCCTGAGCTTCTACTAAACCATTATCTTCCAATTGTCGATAAACTTTGCTAATCGTATTCCGGTGTAATCCCGTTTCCATCGCCAGTTGACGAGTGCTGGGTAAACGTTGTCCAGGGGGAAATTCTCGAGAGGCGATCGCAAATCTAATCTGATTAAATAGTTGGTTAGAGGCGGGAATATCGCTATCAGGTTGAATATAAAACCGAACCATGATTACATCTCCAAGGCAATAAAGCAAAATGGGTTAAGTGTCTATTTCCCAGACATTACTGTTTGAGAAAAATATGGATTTATCTCCTGAAAATTTGTACACCCTTTAATTTTAATTGTGCCATTTATTGATTGGCTTTTTGTTTTTTTTAACGAGTTCTAAAGTTTTACCCGTTTTGTATCAGAAAGTTTTGATTAATTGTATTCATTATCAATTGTAATCATTTGATATCTTGCATATTACCCGATTTGGGGATATATCGGTATAGTGTTGAGAGTTATTCGTAACAGATTAAAAGATAATGATCAATCAACCCCTACACACCACCAATGTTCAGATTCCCAATGGGGACTTACAAATTGACGCCTATCTCGCTCAACCCCAGGGAGTAGGGCCATTTCCCGCCGTGATTGTGATTCAAGAAATTTTTGGGGTTAATTCCCATATTAGAGATGTTACCGAACGCATCGCTAAAGAAGGATATATTGCGATCGCACCCGCCATTTATCAACGCTTTGCCCCGGGTTTTGATGTCGGTTATACTCCAGAGGATATAGAATTAGGACGAAAATATAAAGATCAAACTACCGCCCCAGAACTATTAACCGATATTCAAGCCACCCTCAAATACTTAAAAACCCTCCCCAACCTCAAACCCAAATTCGGTTCCATTGGGTTTTGTTTTGGCGGCCATATTGTTTATTTAGCTGCTACCATCCCCGATATCCAAGCCACAGCCTGTTTCTATGGGGCTGGGATTGCTACTATGACCCCCGGTGGCGGAGCATCAACAATCACCCGCACAGCAGACATTCAAGGGGTTCTCTATGGCTTTTTTGGCACAGAAGATCCCCTAATTCCTAACGAACAAGTAGATCAAATCGAAACCGAACTCCAAAACCATCAAATTCCCCATCAAATTTTCCGCTACAAAACCGATCACGGCTTCTTCTGCGACCAACGCAGCACCTACAACCCCCAAGCTGCTCAAGACGCCTGGATGCAGGTTAAACAACTCTTTGAGCAGCAGTTATAGGGAATGGGTAATGGGTAATGGGTAATGGGTAATATTTTACTTCCGCCTCCCCTGTCCGCCTTATTGACCCGACCTCCTCTAACTGTGTTATGCTCAGAAGATTGGAGTGTTGTTGAAGACGAGAGCAGCGTTATAAGCAGGTTCCTAACACCTTTATTTTTGTTTTTCTTTACTTTTTGTTATGGCTACTAAAAACCCGTCCTTTTCTCTTGATGATTTTGCCAAAGCCCTAGATCAACAGAATTATGATTTACATAAAGGGCAAATCGTCAAGGGTCAGGTAGAATCCTATACCAGTGATGGTGCTTACATTGATATTAAAGGAGCTAAATCTCCTGGTTTTATTCCTAAAAAAGAGATTTCAATTGTAGAAGTTGAGGATGTTTCCGAAATTCTCCCCTTAAAAGAGGAGCGAGATTTTCTAATTATTAGAGAACAAAATGCCGATGGTCAAATCTTACTTTCCATCCGACAATTAGAAATGAAACAAATTTGGGATCAACTCCTAGATGCTCAAAATGGAGGTCAATCTTTACAAGCTAGAGTGACCGGAGTAAATCGAGGAGGTGTGACCGTTGAAGTTCATTCTTTACGAGGATTTATTCCTCGATCGCATCTCTTAGAAAAAGACGACCTAGATTCCTTAGTTGATCAATCTTTAAGTGTTAGTATTTTAGAATTAGATCCCGAACGGAATAAAATTGTTTTATCCCAAAGATTAGCCTCTCAATCCATCGGTTTTAGTCAACTAGAAGTCGGTCAACTGGTGGAAGGAAAAGTCATGGGAGTTAAACCCTTTGGCGTGTTTGTGGATATTGAAGGAGTGACCGGATTAATTCACATTAAAGAAGTCAGTCAAAAATATGTTGAATCTTTACCCACCCTTTTCCCCGTAGGTAACTTTATCAAAGCAATGGTGATTAGTTTAGATGAAGGTCGCCATCGGATTTCCCTCTCTACCCGAATATTAGAAAATTATCCAGGTGAAGTAGTCGAGAAATTATCAGAAGTGATGGAATCAGCCGAAGCTCGTTCAGAAAGAGCTAAAAAGTTAATTATTCTGTAATTTAAAATTTCCCCCTAATATTATTATTATTTTAGGGGGATTATTTTTGACAAAGACCGATCCAGCAAATCTATCTGTTAAAGTCTTTCCCCCCCTGTTCCGGTGTTCCGGTGTTCCCTCCCCCCCTAGCCCCCCGTGCACGGGGGGTTTGGGGGGGCTGTTCCCTCTATAATTTTAATTGTCAAACTTCTCATGATTCATGTTTTAGGAATTGATGGCGGCGGTTCTAAAACAGTTTGTGTGTTAATGAATGCCGAAGGTCAAATATTAGGACGGGGACAAGCCGGGCCCTCTAATTATCAAACAGTCGGAATTGATGCAGCTAAAATCAACATTATTTCAGCGATTAAACAAGCAGTTGATCAGAGTTTTTTAGCATTAGAAGGGTTAGTTCCAATTCAAGGAATTAGTTTAGGATTAGCAGGAGTAGGGCGTCCTGAAGATATTGATTTAATTCGTAATTTGATCCAAGAAATTCAAACTCACCAAGAATTATCTATTGACTGGAAATTAACCCCAGAAAATATTATTATTAATGGTGATAGTGTAATTGCTTTAGTCGGAGGTTTAGGTCACTCCGTTGGTATAGTTGTAATTGCCGGAACAGGTTCCCATATATTCGGAAAAAATCGTCAAGGAATCACAAAACGAGTCGGCGGTTGGGGTTATATTTTAGGAGATGAAGGCAGTGGTTATGATATTGCGATTCAGGGGCTAAAAGCTGCCTTACGTTCCCATGATGGTCGCCTAGAATATACGAATCTAATTCCCAAATTTAAAGACACTTTAAAGTTAAATTCCATTGAAGAATTAATTCCTATTATTTACCGTCAAGGATGGGGAGTTAAAAAAATCGCTAGTTTAGCGCCCATTGTAGATCAAGTTGCGGCGGAGGGTGATTCGGTCGCTCAAAATATTATTAAAAATGCCGTTAATGAATTAGCTTTAGCTACGGAAGTAGCCATTAATGCTTTATTTGAACCAGCAGAATCCTTTGAAATTGTAGTGACCGGAGGAGTATGGCAAGGATTAGCTAATTTTCGCCATCAATTTGAAGTTGAAATTAATGCGATCGCTCCTTGGGCTAATATTATATCTCCTCGTCATGAACCAGCTTATGGTGCGGGATTGTTAGCGCTAGAATAGTCTGATCATCAAGGACAGTTAGACAATAAACAACAGCTTACTTAATTTCATCAATAATACGTTCTAGGGCCTTAACGGGATCATTAGAGGCGGTGATCGGACGTCCAATAACCAGATAATTCGCCCCGGCTTTCAGGGCTTCGGATGGGGTAAAAGTTCGTTGTTGATCGCCTTTATCTGCCCAAACCGGACGTACCCCCGGACAAACTAATAGAAACTCATCCCCACAGGTTTGACGGAGTTGGGCGACTTCCTGGGGAGAACAAACTGCCCCCGCCAACCCACTTTCTTGAGCTAATAAAGCCATACTTAAAGCATATTCAGGTAACTCTAAAGGCACTTTTAAATCAAAGGCTAAATCCCTAGAATTTAAACTGGTTAATAGGGTAATAGCGATTAATTTGGGGACGGGATAACCCGCCTCCTTTGCGCCATCTTCTGCGGCCATTTGTGCGGCTTTCATGGCTGTTTTTCCGGCTGTTGCATGAAGGGTAATTAAATCCACACCATATCGGGAAGCAGACCGACAAGCTCCAGCAACGGTATTAGGAATATCATGAAATTTTAAATCCAGAAAAATGCGTTTTTCTTGAGATTTGAGGAAGGTTAAAATTTCTGGGCCACAACTAACAAATAATTCTAAACCCACTTTCCAGAATGTAACTTGATGCAGTTTTTCAACTAGGGCGATCGCATCTTCTTTACTAGAAACATCCAAGGGAACAATAATTTTATCTAAGTTCATTTTCAATTATAAATTGTAGTGAGTCCTTTAGGACTCAGTACCAGGAACTTGCCATACCTTCAACAAGTCCCCGTTAAAAAAACAAAGGTGATAATATTTTATAAAATGGCGGGGAGGGGATTTGAACTCCTGACCTTCGGGTTATGAGCCCGACGAGCTACCAGACTGCTCTACCCCGCGTTGCTTTTCTTCCTTTTGTATTATAACCATAACCTTCTGGATTTGGCAACCCCTTTTGGAAAATATTTTTTTTGGCGCAGGGGAGGTAGGGGGAAAAGCAGATGCTCTATTGTGATCAACGCCTAACGGCATCAAAGGTAAAATCACTATCCCCGTCTACAGTAGACCGAATGTTCTTGGTTTTCCATTCCTAAGTTGGTTTTACCCAGCAAGCAACTTGATGCTCGGTTTCAATCAATTCTAATTTAGGGTTTTCTTGAAAACAATGTTCAATCGCAAATCGACATCGCGGAGCAAAGGGACATCCTAGGGGATAATCTATTAAACTGGGTGGCATTCCAGCAATTGCTTTTAACGGTTCTTGACGAATTTGATCCAGTCGGGGTAAACTTTCTAATAGTCCAATTGTATAGGGATGACGAGGGTTTTTATATAGTTGATGTACCGTTGCTTGTTCCACAATTTGCCCCGCATACATGACTATAATTCTATCTGCTAATCCTGCTAATAATGCTAAATCATGGGTAATCCAAATGACAGACATTCCCTGTGCATTTTTTAGTTGTTTAACTAATTCTACAACCTGCGCTTGAACAGTTACATCTAAGGCGGTAGTGGGTTCATCTGCGATTAATAATTTAGGTTGACATCCTAAACCCATGGCAATCATTACCCGTTGACGCATTCCTCCAGAAAATTCATGGGGATAGTTTTTTAATCGTTTTTCTGGATTGGAAATTCCCACCTGTTTCAATAGTTTAATAGCTCGGTTTTTAGCTTGTTCTGATGTTAATTTAATATGAATCTGTAATGCTTCTGTAAGTTGTTTACCAATAGTTAAAACCGGGTTAAGAGAAGTCATCGGGTCTTGAAAAACCATCGCAATTTCATGACCCCGAATTTGTTGTAATTGTTGAGGATTGAATTTAATTAAATTTTTACCTTCAAATAAAATTTCACCTTCGGTAATTTTCCCTGGTGGTGATGGAATTAACCCTAAAATTGATAAGACACTAATACTTTTTCCTGACCCCGACTCCCCAACAATTCCTAGGGTTTCCCCTGGATAGACTTGATAGGAAATTCCATTCACAGCATGAACCACCCCATCAAGGGTAAAAAACTTAACAGCTAAATTTTTAACCTCTAATAAAGGAATCATTACGAATGGGTAATTGGTAATTGGTAATTGGTAATGGGTAATGGGTAATGGGTAATGGGTAATGGGTTTTGGGTAATGGGTTTTGGGTAATGGGTTTTGGGTAATGGGTTTTGGGTAATGACTGATGACTGATGACTGATAACTGATAACTGATTATTTGACTACTCGTAAGCGTTGGGTGATTAAGGTTACTCCTCCTTGACGCATTAAAATAGCAGAAATCCAATTATTTCCGGCTATATCAGGAGCTTTACCTACTTTGAAAATACCGCCAGAGGGTAAAAATTCTAATTGTAAAAGACCGGAATTGTTATAGGTTTCTGCGGTAATAGGTTCTGTAATGGCGGTTCCAATTAAAATATCATTCTCTAAAGGTTCTTGAACAATTGCATCAATATTAAATTCCTGACCCGCTTTGACTTGTTCTGGGATATTAAAAACTACCGTTGGCGGTTTCTTGCCTAAAGTTAGTTGATTTTTTTCTGCTATAATCTCCTGTTTAATAATTTTTTCCCCTTGAATTTGTTGCTGTGATGTGATGGTGGAAGTTAAGGCAAACTCGCGATTATCAATTTTTTTAGTTCCGGTAATTTCCGTAATAGTTGTTGTGGTTAAAATATCGCCATTTTGTTGCCAAGATTGTAATTCTGTGCGATAATTAAGTTGAGAATATCTATTCCAAAATTCTTTCAGAACCTGTCTCAAACTTTGATAGTCTAATCCATCAGAATTGGTAAAATTAGAGCCATAAAAGCCCATTACCTTTTCCACGTCTCGACGATTAGCGGCGGCATCAATTTGATTTAAAAGATTAGTGACATTGGCGGGGGCTGTTTCTGGGGTTTCGGCATTCGCCCGTAGGGAAATCCCCGTACCCATTCCCCAAAGTATGGTTCCTAGAACTACATAAAATAATGGCTTTGCCCATAAATGGCGCATCTGTACACCATACCTGTTCTGAAAAGATTGTCGTTGAACTATGGGAAAAATTGTCATTGGATTTTCAAAATTAAGAATAGCGATTTCCTGTAAGTTTTATGGTAACTTAAAAAGCCATAACACAAAGTTGAACGTAGTCTAGGGGAGAACACTTGAGTCAAACACCCATTCGCTTACTCATTGCCGCCAGTGGGACAGGTGGACATTTATTTCCGGCGATCGCCACCGCCGAAAACCTGTCTGATTTTGAGATAGAATGGTTAGGTGTACCCGATCGCCTCGAACGAGAATTAGTCCCGTCCCAATATCCCCTCCATACCATCTCCGTTGAAGGCTTCCAGCAACGCCTGGGTTTAGGAACCCTAAAAATCTTAGTCAAATTCGCCCGTTCCCTGGTGCAAGTTCGCCATCTCCTGAAAAAAGGTAAGTTTCGCGGGGTATTCACCACCGGAGGCTATATTGCAGCACCCGCTATTATTGCGGCTCGTTCCCTCGGTCTACCCGTAATTCTCCATGAGTCTAATGCTTTACCTGGAAAAGTGACTCGCAATTTTAGCCCCTGGTGTAATGCCGTGGGTTTAGGGTTTGAAGCGGCTATTCCTTATCTTCCCCGTACTAATACGGTTGTAGTCGGAACCCCCGTGCGTCCCAACTTTCTCCAGACTTCTGCACCCTTATCTTTTTTCCTCCCCGATGAGGTTCCCGTTATTGTGGTGGTTGGGGGAAGTCAAGGGGCGGTAAGTGTGAATAAATTAGTCCGAGAGGCTGCTCCTACTTGGTTTGAAGCCGGGGCGTGGGTAGTCCATTTAACGGGAAATAATGACCCCGACGTCGAGGTGTTAAACCATCCTCAGTATATTAAAATGCCTTTTTATAATGATATGGCAGCCCTGTTTCAACGGGCGACTTTTGCCGTGAGTCGGGCAGGGGCAGGAACCTTAACGGAATTAGCCATTACCCACACCCCCTCAATTTTAATTCCCTATCCCTTTGCCGCCGAAGATCATCAAACCTATAATGCCAAGGTTTTTGCCGGGGCGGGTGCGGCGTGGATGTTTCCACAAAAGGACTTGACCGCAGACCTGTTAGCGAGTAAAGTTTTGTATCTGTTACAATCACCTCAACAGTTACAAAAAATGGCCCAAGCCACCGCCTCCGTTGCCATCACCAACAGTGCAGAACAATTAGGGGATTTAATCAGAAAGCTTGTAGTTTAGAGGGGACTGTATCAACAGTAACGGTTTTTCTCAGTGATTTCCGTCACACTGGGATCAAAACAATATCACAGACAACAGGGATTTCACGCATACCCCAATGCCCGATAATAATAGATGATATAAAAGATAAAGTTTTTTGAGGGTGTGGGTATGAAATTCGCAACAGTAGCCACCACAGTAGTGATGATGATCTTGGGTTTAACTGTTCCCGCTCAGGCTGAGAACCCCGCCCATCTCAAGCAGCTATTGGAAACCAAAAACTGCCCTGGATGTGACCTTAGCGGTGCTCAGTTAGCAGGTGTGAACCTTCAAGGTGCTAATCTTCGAGGTGCCAACTTGAAAGGAGCTAATTTACATGGTGCTAATCTGAATGAAGTTAATTTTAATCGGGCTGTATTGACCGAAGCGAATTTAGAAAGTGCCGATCTAGTTGCAGCTAAGTTACATGGGGCTAATTTAGAGCAATCTAATTTGAGCTATTCTAACCTGAGTTTAGCGGGTTTAGTAATTGCTAATTTAAACCATGCTAACTTGAGTCATGCTAATCTGATTGGAGCAAATTTAGAGAGTGCAGATCTAACGGGTGCTAACCTCAGAAATACTCAACAATCTGTTGCTACTTTAGGTGAAGTGAAGCTAAAAGAAGGCAGTTTATACGGATTTGATGTCAGTGGTGTTAATTTCCGCGATGCCGATTTAACAGGCGCTAATCTCACGGGTGCAAATTTAACCGCTTCAGATTTAGCCGGAGCGACTTTAGAAAATACCACAATGATTAATGCAAATTTAATGGATATTCGTCGTTGAACCTCCACCCCGCTGTAAAACGGGCGAGGATTCCATCTATATAAAAACCTGTAGAAACCAAACCCATAAAATAAAATATCACAACCTATTCAGCATTCCTACCTGGAGGTTTGATATTTTATTTTACTATTCACTGTCCATTGGACACTGTTTCTAAATGGAGCTAAGCGGGCTCGAACCGCTGACCCCCGCAATGCCATTGCGGTGCTCTACCAACTGAGCTATAACCCCTCGCGGTACTTAAATATAGTTGTTTAACGGGTGCTTTGTCAAGTAGTATGAAAAATTTTTTTTAGGAGTGTCGGAGGAAGGTATCCGTCACCCCCAATAGCCACTAAAAGTAATAATAAGCGTGCTGAGACATTTGGGCGAAGTGATCAATACAAGATCCCATCAGGAAGTAAACTAACCCCATAGCGGCGGCGGACAAGGCAACCAAGATCCCGGCCAGCATGAAGGAGTATTCTTTGAACTCCACAGCTTGCTTCATTAAGTGTAATGACCAAGCAACCAGAGCCACATCAATTATTAGAATAGGAATCAACATAAGTTACGTTTCGTAACATTTCCCCTATTCTAACAAGTGTTCCGATCAGAATGCCAGCTTCAGCAATTCCATCACTCCGTAGAAGATCAACAGAGAGGATTCATCCCCCCAAAACCCATTACCCAAAACCCATTACCCATTACCCAAAACCCATTACCCATTACCCATCAATCACAGCGATCGCAACAGCCCTTAACCGTAATTTCATAGGCATTCACCCGAAACCCTGGGGGTAAAGGGTTAAGAGGCAAATCACCCAGGACATCCCACTCTAAATCCTGAATTTGCCCACAACACTCACAGACAAAATGGTGATGGGGTTCCACCTTGGCATCATAACGAGTTACCCCTTCATCTAGCAGTACCTCTCGGACTAATCCCACCGATCGCAAAACCGTCAAAGCACTATAAACACTAGCTTTAGAAGCGATAGGAAGTTCACGATTAATCTCGGTGAGAATATCATCCACTGTCGGGTGATCGTAACGAGACAAGAGATTAGCATAAACCGCAAAACGTTGGGGGGTGATGCGTAACCCCTTTTGCTTCATCTTTTGGCTGATCTCGGTGGTTTTATTCTGACCTTCCATGGCTTGCTATATTAAATCTTCCTTTACAGATCATAACATTTATTTTAAGTAACTGAACTTTAGATCAATCTTATTCTTATCCTTGACAAATTTAAAGCTAAGAATTATTCTTAGATATAGCCAGATCAATAAAAGGAGACACAATGGACTTATCCAACGCAGAAACCGCCAAAAACCTTGAATCTGCCTTTGGTGGAGAATCAATGGCCAATCGCAAATATCTATTTTTCGCAGAAGTTACAAAAAAACTTGGGATGGGGGATTTGTCCAAACTATTTCGAGAAACCGCCAATCAAGAAACAGAACACGCCTTCGCCCATTTCCGCCTCCTGCATCCTGAATTAGTCGTCGCTGACCCCGATGCCCTATCCGACGAAGAAAAGAAAAAAATTGCCGCCCGGTGTTTGGAGTTAGCCATTGAAGGAGAAACCTACGAATACACCACCATGTACCCCGAATTTGCCGCCCAAGCCCGAGTTGATCGGGATCAGAAGGCGGTGAGTGAATTTGAAGAACAAGAGGCTGAGTCCCGGGAACACGCTGGAATTTTCCGCAAAGCCGCCTCTAACTTTGGCTTGTTGGTTCCGATTGAACATCATCACGCCAACCAATATACAGAGGCCCTGAACACACTACACAGTGGGGCTGCGACCGCCAAATCCGCTCCTGGCGATCCTCAAACCCAAAAATGGATTTGTCGCCAATGTTCAATGATTTACGATCCTGTTGTCGGTGATCCTGATTCGGGTATTGCCCCAGGAACAGCCTTTGAAGCCATTCCCGAAGATTGGCATTGTCCGATTTGTGGCGTAACCAAAAAGAGCTTTATGGTTTACGAAGAAGCGATCGCAGCCTAACCCGTTTCCCCCAAATCACAATGAAAAACCCGCCCATCGGATCAACTGTCTTAGGGGGCGGGTTCCCTGTTCCCTATTCTTAGGCTTGTTTTACCCGTTGAGTCGGGGGCATGACCACTTTCTGGGCCAAACCAACGGTTTTTAAAACCCAAATTGACCACCAAGTCATATCGAGTTCCCACCATTTCAGTCCCGCTTTAGCAACATTCGGATAGGCGTGATGGTTATTATGCCAACCTTCCCCGTAGGTAAAAATTGCCGCCCACCAAAGATTCCGAGAATTATCATTGGTGTCAAAGCTGCGGTATCCCCACATATGAGTTACCGAATTAATCAACCAGGTACTATGCCACAACACCACAGCCCGGACAAATACCCCATAAATGACCCATGACCAACCCCCAATGGCATAAAGCAGTAAGGCCACGGGAATTTGCATTAACAGATGATACCGATCTAACCAACAATAAAAGGGATCTCGTGCTAAATCCGGTGCAAATCGTTTGTAGTGTTCAGCGTCAAAAAAGGATGGACGAGGATAGAAAATCCACATCATGTGACTCCACCAAAATCCTCGTTTTGCGGAGTAGGGATCTTTATCTTCATGTTCGGTATGGGCATGGTGCAAACGGTGTCCGGCTACCCAAAAAATCGGCCCCCCTTGCAAGGCACAAACCCCAACTAAAGTAATCCCATATTCTAACCATTTGGGAACTTTAAAACTGCGATGACTTAATAGACGATGGTAGCCTAAACAAATTCCAATACTGCCAAAAAACCAGTGTAGAAACAGCGTAATTCCTAACGCTGACCAGGAAAAAAACCAAGGTGCTAATAAAGCCAGCAAATGGATAATACCGAAAAACGCAACTGTTAAACCGCTTAATTTTGGTTCATTTTCCGGGGAAGTTGCGGTCTGAAACGTCATGAAAATCTCCTCAACTAATAAATGTTTAATTAATCAATGGAAGCCAATCTGGGTTGATTGTAGGATAACAGAAATTTCTATCCATATCAATTGATTCAACAAGCCTGTTTCAGCATTCGTAGCTTCGCTGGCGACTTCGATTCCGGGTTGTGATCGCAAATTTTTTCTTAAGTTCAGACCGGTTTCCTCGTTATCTTAAATTCAAGCCAACCGGATTATATCATGTTTTTGTTGAATTTTAGGATAACTTTCATATTCAAATAAATCTTGGGTTAACACCCCAATCGGAAATTCTGTCAACAGACTCAATTAATTTTGCTATTTTAAGTTGAGTATATAATTACACAATTTTTAGACTAAAATATTTTAGTGTAATTGTCAATAAGTGTTTATCTCTCTTTTGTCGTTCTTCAAAAGGTTTCAAAGCATAGGAACACGATATATCTTATCCCTACTGATCATTTTTTGGGCAATTCTTCTCAGAAGGTAAAAAATCAGGATTAAGAACTTCTTCTACAGTAAAGGGAGACTCCGTGGGAAATAGATTAATAGATAAACCTGTTTCATCTGCGCCTAGTTCCCTGGCATCTTGATAAGATTCATTAAAAATATCTTCAAAAAAACGATATAGACTCGGACTGGTTTTGAAGGTATCTCGGAGGCGTTGACGATGTTCACGAATGGTGTACACCCAACTATTTGTTAGTTTTTCTGGCTGATATTTATATTTGAGTAAGTGCATTAAAAGTACCTTCAAATTACTTTTTAAAGCATTTTTATCGCTTCTCCCCATACTTTCCAGTTCCTCTAGTAAGTTCTCTAAATCTACTTCGGCAAATTTTCCCTCTTTTAATATGTTGATAGTTGTCTGTAACCACAGATAAAAATCCCGATCATAAAGGGATGTTATTGCAGTTGTCGTTGATTGGATAGTGGTCATTTTTTTGACTCCCTTTCTCTTATCTACATAAGTATAACAGATTCCATAATTTATCGCTATATAGGGTCAATAAACCCTGTTTATCACCTACTCAATACTTTGAATAAGTTGCTCATTTCGTAGTGAGTCCTTCAGGACTCTAAGCCCTAAAGGGCTTACTACGAAGTTAATTATCTTCAAAGGTAACATCTTCATATAAAGCCTCGATATGAGTGCGAAAATCAATACTGGTGAGATGAATTTCACTGCCTGAATGATAGAATTGTAATACCCACAAACCTTCGTTATTGCGACGAAAACAGTCTACACGCTGACGTTTTTGGTTAATTAAAACATACTCTTGTAAGGTTTCTAATTGTTGATAGTCGGCAAACTTGTCACCACGATCAAATGCTTCTGTTTTTGGGGATAAAACTTCGATAATTAAACAAGGATATTTTTTATGATTTGTAAATTTTTTATCCATGGGATCACAAGTTACCATAACATCAGGATAATAATAAATATTAGCCGTATCTATCTGGGCTTTCATATCTGACATATAAACCCGACAACTTTTCCCTCGAACATGATTTCTTAACGCTGATGCTAAATTAAGGCAAATTGTCACATGAGCATCACTCGCCCCTGCCATTGCATAAACTTGTCCGTCAATATATTCATGTTTGATCGGGCTGGTTTCTTCCCCTGCTAGATAATCTTCTGGAGAAATGTAAGTTTCGTGTTGATTAGCAATCATAGTTTTGAAAATAAAGTTATTTTTAAATTAATTCTAACATTTTGTAGTGAAGCATGAACGCCTCTAAGCCCTGAAGGGCTTACTACAAATGGTAGAATTTGGTAATTTCTTGAAGAAGTGGGGCATCGTGTTAAAAAATTCAAAATGGTTTTATCAAACCTGCATTTATCTCAGTTCATCCTTAATATTCTGGGGTTGCGCGAAGTCCTCCTCGCTGGTTTCACCGACAGAAAAGTCTAACTCAGTAGTCTCCGAAACCCCGAAACCCATCAAAGAAAAACCTGTTAATAGTTTAGGAGGTTATTTCTATTCCAACGGTGAAAACGCTTTGGGCCCGTTTACCCAGGGAATGCTGCAAAAATGCCGTGACTTGGATGGTGGTAATGTCTGTAATACCCAGGAATGGCCCGAACCCTTATTCCTCAAAGCCTATGGAAACGGGCGTTGTCCCGATGGGAGTCGCCTGAATCAAATTTTGGGCTATTGCGTAGAAGGAAATCAGGCCTTGGGCCCTTTTTCCCAGAAACTTGTCGCCGCCTGTAAGGATGCTGATGGGGGTGATGCTTGCGGGTCAACTCGCTGGAGTTCCGATTTACTGTATAAACTAATTCAGGATCAAAATCCGGTAGCAGGTCGTCCCCCTCAGTTTGTACTACTGGCTTTTGATGGCTCCTATTCCCTAGATGCCTGGAAAAAATCTCGCAACTTTACTCAAAGTATGGCGAAAAAAAATATTTCGGCTCACTTTACCTATTTTATTAGTGGGGTTTATTTTGTAAATAATGAGAAACGCAACCTCTATAAACCCCCTGGGGGCAAGGGTCAGGGACGGTCTGCCATTGGTTGGGGTGGCACTAAGCAAGAGATTAATCTCCGTCTGGAACAGTTAAATCAAGCATACCAAGAGGGTCATGAAATTGGCTCCCATGCGGTGGGTCACTTTGATGGGAGTCGCTGGAGTGAGGCGGACTGGAAAAAAGAGTTTAACTATTTTGATCAGTTTATTTTTGATGCCTACAAAATCAATGGTTTGAAGGGTGCTTTTGCCTTTGACCGCAGTGCTATTCAAGGTTTTCGCGCTCCTGAGTTGGGTCAGAGTCTGGGTTTATACAAAACTTTGAAGAAAACCGGATTTCGCTATGATACGAGCAAAGTAGCAGCGGCGAATTACTGGCCAAAACAAGAAAATGGGATTTGGAACTTTCCCCTGGCTTCTTTAACAACGGCAATTACCCGCAAAAATGTTCTATCAATGGATTATAACTTTTACTATCTCCATTCTCAGGCAAAACCAAATTCTAGTAATGCCAAGCGCTATGAAGAAGATACTTTTCAAACTTATTTAAAATACTTCAATAGTAACTATTCTGGCAACCGTGCGCCTGTAAATATCGGTCATCACTTTTCAGCTTGGAATCAGGGAGCTTACTGGAATGCGCTATTTCGTTTTGCTGAGGAGGTTTGTGGGAAACCAGAAGTTCGGTGTGTCACCTATAGCGAGTTGGCGGATTTTATGGATTTACAAACCCCTGAACAAATTGCTGTTTATCAGAAGGGGGATTTTCCCAAAATAGAAGCTGAGTTGAACTGATATAGCAGGGAACAGCCCCCCTAGCCCACCGTGCACGGGGGGTTTGGGGGGGCTGTTTCCTGTTCCCTGCTATAATCCCTTAACGCCTCAATTAACCTTTGATTCTCGGCTTCGGTTCTAATTGCAACTCGGAAATAGCGATCGCCCAAACTGGCAAAACTCAAACAATCTCGAATTAGAATTCGGTGTTTTTTTAATAGATTTAATTGCAATTTAGAAACCGAAACATCAGATTCTACTAAAATAAAATTAGCCGCACCCGGATAGGGTTTTAATCCTGATATATTAGCTAAATTATGATATAATTGAGGACGGGATTCTTCTAACCAATTCCAGGTTTGTTGTTGAAATTCATGATCTTTTAAAACAGCAATTCCCGCCGCCACCGCCAAACTATTTACAGGCCAAGGATCGCGCCACCGTTGCCATTTTTCTAAGCGTTGGGGATGGGCGATCGCATATCCTAAACGCAATCCGGGTAAACTATAGAATTTGGTTAGCGATCGCAATATCACTAAATTTTCATATTCCTTCACCCAAGAAACTAAACTTTGCTGTTGAGTGGGAAGTAAAAAATCCATAAATGCCTCATCCACCACCACCAAAGCAAACTGTTTTAAGGATTCTAATAATATTTCAGCCGTAAACAGTTTTCCGGTGGGATTATGGGGATTATTTAATAATAACCCCGATTTAGAACTCAAGGGTTGAGGCATAGAGAAATCTAACTCAACAGAGGTCATCGCAAGCGGACACTCAATCACATTCCCCTCAAAAGCCCTGAGTGAGCGCCCATAGTCCCCAAAGGCAGGAGTCAGTAAATAGGTCGCATCTAATGCCGCTAATTCCCGTCCTGCCCAGGTCAGTAACTCTGCTGCCCCATTTCCGGGTAAAACCCAATCCGCCCCTAGGAAGTTCGATCCGGTTTCGCGGTTGATTTGAGTGGCGATCGCTTCCTTCAATTCTCCATAATCGGGATTGGGATAGGCTTTTAAATCCCTCAGATGGTCTTGAATTGCCACCAGCGCCGACAAAGGCGGCCCCCAAGGATTAATACTGGCAGAAAAATCCAGAATATCCAAGGGAGAGCAGTCGGCCACGGTCGCAGCCCAAATCAAATTTCCACCATGACGGGGTGAATGGGTTGCTTCCACGCCTAGAAATTAGTCCTCATCACTGTCTGGCTCTGCTTTGGTATTAGCCACTTTTTCCTTGAATAGTTTACCCGATGAAAAAGCCGGGACTTTGGTGGCTGGAATTTCCATTTTTTCCCCAGTTTTCGGGTTACGACCCTCACGGGCTTTCCGTTCGCGGGACTCAAAGGAACCAAAGCCAACCAGTGTCACTTTGTCATCATTGGAAACTGCTTCCATGATGGTTTCTAAAGCTGCCGTTAACACCGCATCAGCTTGTTTTTTGGTCACACTGGCCCGTTCTGCTACGGCGTCCACTAATTCACCTTTGTTCATTTGAGTTTTTACTCCTTAGAATTGGCATGAAGCAATCAATAGTATAGCTGTTGACTGTTGACTCGTAAGAGCGAAGTGACTGATCTATGTCAACTTAAAGCGAGCAGTAAGCTATAAATTTTAGTTGAAACTGGGTTTTACCCCCCCCCTAGCCCCCCTTGGTAATGGGGGGAACTGGGTTTTACCCCCCCTAGCCCCCCTTGGTAATGGGGGGAACTGGGTTTTACCCCCCTAGCCCCCCCTTGGTAATGGGGGAACTGGGTTTTACCCCCCTAGCCCCCCCTTGGTAATGGGGGGAACTGGGTTTTACCCCCCCTAGCCCCCCTTGGTAATGGGGGAACTGGGTTTTACCCCCCCTAGCCCCCCTTGGTAATGGGGGGAACTGGGTTTTACCCCCCCTAGCCCCCCTTGGTAATGGGGGGAACTGGGTTTTACCCCCCTAGCCCCCCTTGGTAATGGGGGAACTGGGTTTTACCCCCCCTAGCCCCCCCTTGGTAATGGGGGGAACTGGGTTTTACCCCCCTAGCCCCCCCTTGGTAATGGGGGGAACTGGGTTTTACCCCCCCCTAGCCCCCCTTGGTAATGGGGGGAACTGGGTTTTACCCCCCCCTAGCCCCCCTTGGTAATGGGGGGAACTGGGTTTTACCCCCCCTAGCCCCCCCCTTGGTAATGGGGGGAACTGGATTCAGAGTCTCCATTGGTAATGGAGGAACTGGATTCTACCCCCATTGGTAAGGGGGGCAGGGGGGTAAAAAGGGCTGTGTTACTGATTTATCGTCTTTGCATCATCCGTAAGGCATCGGGACTAGGGCTATATTCATAACCGTAGGGAGCGCGATCGCTGTCATCCAAAATTTGAGGCGTGACTAACACAATCACTTCCGCCCGTGTATTCTCCTTAGTGGTTCTGCGGAATAATGAGCCCACAATGGGTAAATCCCCTAATAGGGGAATTTTACTTGCATTAACTCGTTCCCTTTCCTGAATAATCCCCGATAAAATTAAGGTTTGACCATCGCGTAAACGAACCCTGCCAGAGTTTAGAGTGCGTACAAATGTTTGTGTTGCAAAAGCACCATTACTACTAATTTCAACCCGATCACCAATTGCACTGATCTCAGGGGTAACAATAAGTGTAACAAACCCATTATCATCAATTCTTTCAATATTAACCCCTAACTTAAGTCCAACATCTTCAAACTTAGGGTCGCTATCAGTTTGTATACCTCCATTGTTAGAAATCGTTGTCACCTTAACAGCTTTAACAATGTTTTCAACTAGAGCAACGGAAGCTTTTTCACCCTCCTGAACCACTAAGGTCGGATCAGTGAGAATCTTAGCATTACCACTAATAATTTGAGCCGTTAGAGTTGATAAGAACTTGCGGGGATATTGGAAGAAGGGGAAAACGCTATTCGTAACTGAACCTAAAGCCGTCACCGCTCCAGTTGCTAAATCTCTGGTGTAGGGTTCGTATGCAGAAATCCCGATTTGACCCGGACGGGAAGTTACTGGTGCTATCGGGTCTAAACCAACGCCTCCTCCGGGGGCTGTTAAAGGAGTTGTAGACAATCCGTTAGGATTATAAAAAGGAGCCTGACCAGCAAGGGGAGCATTCGGAATGATAGGTCGGGCATTAATCCCACTGGTTGCGGTTGCCTGATTCGGGGGATTATATCCACCAAAATTAACCGAAGCCGCACCGCCATCATTGACAAAGAAGGTATCGTTAATCCCAAAGGAGAAACTACTACTAGCGGCATCTGTTCCGGTTAAATTCATGTCAATGACTTTCACGTTAACAGCCACTTGACGCTGACGGAGATCTAGTTGAATCAGTTGAGCCGAAGCCAACTCTACCAAACTAGGTGGCCCCACTAAAGTTATAGTGTTCAGTCGTTCATCTGCAAGAACTTGTAAACCTCGTAGTAGAGGAGTTGAATCTTTGGACTCAATGCGTAGTGTGTCTACACTGGTGTCTAAAGTAGTCTCTGTGGTAGTAATAGTTTGATCTGTGTTAGGGACATCGACAGATTCAACAGTTGTTTTTTGGGTCACCCTTGTTACTGCACTTTCAGCACCCATACCTGCTAAAAAGTTGGCTGCAACCCTAGAATTAACTTGATTGAGGCGCAAGGAACGAACCACAACATTTCTTACAGAATTGGGCAGCCGTGACCCAATAAAAACCGTATTTCCCGTGCGGTTGGCTTCTAACCCACTTAACCGTAAAACATGGTTAAAAACATCTTCAACGGACTCGTTTTCAATATCGAGAGAAATTTTTTGTCCGTTACCTGTTGCTGTTGCCCCTTGGCTTGCTTGTCCTGACTGTTCAGAAGCTCCATCGAGAAAAGCAATATTTAATCCTGCTGTGCGGGCTAATAATGCTAGTACATCAAGAACAGGGGCATCTCGCAAGACTAAACGGGGAATTCGTTGAGCAGCATTATCTAAACGAATCGCAGAAGTGGTTGTGGGATTGATATTAGAAACCGCAATATCCCCGACTGGTGGGGCAACGGCCCGAGGAAGGAAAGGCGGAGCCGCATCAGAAGGACGAATCCCACTCTGGGGAACATTGCGGCCACCAATAGTAATTTGAGGATCGGGAACTAATACGGGTTGAGGGCTTCTGGCTGGGGGGGCTGGAGGTACGGGCGGTGCCGCTGGGGGGACTTGATTAGGTACTTGGGCCACAGCACCCGCAGATGCACCCATACTAATCACAATGCCTTCGTTAGACCCTTGCATAATCCGGGCTTCGGGGGAACCATTCACCCCACTGACAATCACCCGCACACTGGTAGAATCCAGTTGGGTAACTACCACCGAGGCAATACCGGGGATAGGATTATTTTGTTGAAAGTTTTGTTTTTGGGCCGGAAGTTGGGTATTAATAATATCGGCAACAAAATCATTGCCGCGTCTGACCACAAAAACCTCCGGTCGTTCTCCGCTACGGGTGACTAAGACTAAAGCCACTTCCCCGTTCATTTCCACCAGTCGGATATCCTGGACTTGGGTTTGTGCAAATGCCGGGGTTGGTGCGACAATGGCGATCGCAGCACCAGTTAAAATTCCTGCACCAATTCTTTGAAAATGTTTCACGTTTGCTCCTCAACACAAGATCTAAATTTCGGATGTTAGTTAATAGCCAACACCTCAACGTCTCAACACTTCAATTGTCAATATCCTGCTACCTTACAACAACTTTGGCCTAAATTCCAATTATTTAGGAGGTTCAGCAGCAGCCGCGGCAGCCGCAGCTTTAACTTCTTCTTGACTCAAGGGTAATAATACCTGTAATTCAAAATTGCTTTTTAGGCGTCTTTGAGGTTGATTCGCAGAGGGAACAAATTTCCCTTGTCGATATTCTCCCTCAATCACGGAAGTTGCATCCCCTAATTGGGATTTTAAGCCTCTGACCACTAACAGAGGTTGTAGTCTTTCCAGGGCAACTAAAAACTGGCGAGTTTGTTCAAAACTGCCTGTAAATTCAACCTCATATCTGCGTCTTCTGAGTTTGCCATTCACATCTGCCCCTAGGCTACTATCGTTAACAATCTCGTCCCTGTCTTCTGGTTTTTCTGGTAGAATCGGTTTAAACTGGGTGAGTTGGGCTAGTTTGTCACCATCAATTATCCCAGCATTAATTTTATTAATCTGTTCGTTAATATCAAATAACAGAGTTTCTAAACTAGCATCATCGGCAAATAAAGCTGTAACTGTATCTCGACGAATTTTAGCGTCTGCTAATTCTTTTTTAGCCTTATCTTTTTCGCGTAAACGTTGATCTTGTTTCTCAATTTCGTCTTGTTTAGTTTTAATATCTCCCCGCAGAGTTTGGCCTATGGTTAAGGTGGGAAGCACGAATTGATAAATTAAGAAACCCGCTACGAGGACGCCAACAACTCCCGCACCAATTCCCATGATTTTTGGTGTTAAGGCAATGCCAAAGATAACTGGCCCACTGTCTTCGCCGTCTACATCTTGAATAAATTCATTGGCTACGGTCATTGCTTGATGACTCCTTTTTCCTGAAGGGTTTTAATCCGATTAACTAATCCTAAAGCTCCTTTACTTTGAAGCTCGGGTAACAACTCGGAGGCACTGGCTCGACTGAGATTTGTTTCAATCGTATATTTGACCACCGATTCTAACTGGGGTTTAAGATTCCCCGTGTCCGTACCAGCGAGTTTGGATACAAGTTGAGTGGGATTCTCTTCTAATTTAGCCGAAATTAATCGGGTTTTTTCCCCATTAAAAAAGGGGGATTGATTCAGTAATAATATAAAGTCATTAATTTGGGTAAAAGAGTTAGCCACTCCTGAAATTTCTAATTTAGCGGTTGCTGGATCTGGTGGAGGGGGCGGGGCGGCCGCTTGACCGTCGGCGGAGGCTGCTGCGGGTGGGGGTGCGGCTGCTGCCACTGGGATGATTTCGGGTTCAGTTTGTTTAATATCAATAATTCTCACCCCGGCGACCTGCATCAGTTGTCCTAATTCCAGGCTGAGGGCTGACCAGGGTTTAATCTGATTAAATACGGTGGCCAGGGCGTCGGCTTCCTGATTGGCTTGCTTGGTTTGGTCATTAATTTGATCTAAGGCTTGTACCTCCGATGTTTTTGTGCCCAAGGTGGCAACGAGGGTATCGAGTTCTTTTTGTAAATCGGCATTTTGTCGGTCAAAAATCAACCAAGCTCCGCCAATGATGGCATTTAGGACTACAGCCGCCCCAACACCGATTAAAATAGGAGTCTGGTCAATATTCTTGGTGTAACTCACCTGTTGTCGAACTTCCCGTTCTAATAGATCGGGTCGATCATTCAAAAAGTTGATCTCTAAGTTATACATAATCAGTTAAGGGATTGACGGTTTACGGCTGAGTGATCCCCGATTTAGGTCATTCGCATTCCTAAACCTAATGCCACTCCTAAACTAGCACGTTGTTCTGGGGGAATTTCCCGCTCAAAGGCAAGGGCGAGGGATTCAATCGGGTCAACTTGGGTGGCAGGCATGGCCAACCGTTGCATGAAAAACTCATCGAGTTGTCCAATCGCAGCCCCGGGGCCAGTTAATAGTAACTGCGCCATTTCTAAGCCATCACTTTGATTAATATAAAAGTCAACGGAGCGACGTAGTTCATCGGCTAATTCAGCGAAAACCTTAATGATGGCATTGGTTCCGGGATTCGGATCGTTTAATGCTCCCATTGTATCAGTCACGGGAAGGGTCATGGCCTGTAATTCACTGATATCCCTCGTAGGAGGTAAATTCATGGCACTATTTAAGGCACTTTGCACTTGGAACAGACCAATAGGAATGGCGCGGTTAAACTGGGGAATGCCATTGACAACAATCGCCAATTCCGTACTATCAAATTGAATATCGGCAATAATCGCGGCTTCGGTGGAGGAAAACTGCTCAAGTTGATGTTTTAGGGTACGAATCAGAGAAAAACTACTAACTTCTAATACAGTAACTTTTAAACCTGCTTGAGCAAAGGTTTCTACATAGGTATCCGTCACTTCTTTGCGGGTGGCGACTAATAAAACCTGTACTTTTTCGATGCCATCCTCATCTACAAATCGCCCTAATTTTTGATAATCGACGTCTCCTTCTTCCCTGGGAAATGGGAGGTACAATCCCGACTCGGCGTTCATGTATTCTTTGAGTTCGTCGTCATTGAGTTCGGCGGGAACCGGAATAATCCGGGTTACGGCTTCCCGTCCGGGGATGGATGTACCAACGGTCTTAGCTTTGATATTGTTATCGGTGACAGTGGACTGAATTAACTCCGCCATGGCTGGAGTATCGACAATTTGGCCATCTTGGACAATGCCCTCGGGAACCGGAGTGGTCGCTAAGGTGACTAACTTTAATTGGTTGCCTTTTTTCCGCAGTTCCACCAGATTAATTCGCTCTGTGGCTAATTCAATTCCGACTCCTGGCTTCCGCTTGGAGAACAATCTTTGTAAGAAACTAACCATAGTTGTCGTTTAATTGATTGATTCTGTATTTTAGCTGACCTGTACCGATACCGTTAAAATTCTCGATTCTGGATAAAGATACAGATTTATGGTACAACATTCAACCCTAGATGATGAGCCTGATCCTGCTGAATCGCGGGGTTAATTTTCGTGAAGATAACACTTTCAAATCAACCTGATATTAATGATTAAGGAAATTGAAGCGTCCCGGTATCATATATTCCGGTTGCATTCGCGGGGATTTCAAACTCCATTTCTGCTGGAGGGTTGGTAAATAATTTAATTTGATAGCGACCTGGTTTTAATCCAGCAGTGGCAAATCTACCTGATCGATTTGTAAACAAAGTTACTACCGGAAAATTACTATCAGAAATAGAAACAATTTGTCCTGATTGTAACGAAACTGGTTCACCGTTAGCATTTAATAATATCCCTCGTAAAAATACCGTTGCATCTGTTCCAACTTCCACTAATGTTCCACTGCGATAGGTTGGTAAAATTGTGATAGCGCGATTCCCCAAATCCATTCCTACAGGTAAATTTGGAGCATCAATAATCAAAGTAGAAAGATTATAAGGACTTAAATTGGGAACAACAGCAAACCCAAAACGATCAAGGCGAGCTATACTACCATTGATACTGGGATTAATCACAATTTCTTGATCTCTAACACTATCTTTGGGAATGACTAAAGCAAAACTATCATTAATCGGACGTGACCAACCAAAGTGACCATCTGCAAACACCAAGGCGGTAGCCAAACTGAGTTTACTGGTATTTGAGATCCCACCATCTCCATCGACGGTAAAAACCGCATCATTCGATAAATCCCAATTGAAGTAATAGCCGGTATAAGATAACCGTCCGGTCAAATTATAACTTCGGTCATTTTGAGTTAAACCCAGGGACATTTTGGGTCTTCCAATGGTTCGTAAGGGGTTATAACTCCAGTTTAAACTATTCTTATATTGTCCATTATTATTAACATCTGATGAAACTTGTATTGATTGACGAATTTTGGGAATTGACCAGGATAAATTGATAAAAGCACGTTGTTGCTCAAAACCGTTTTGATCACGATTTTGACTGAGGTTTAACCTCATATTTAAGCCATTTCGGAAGGATTTAGAAAGACCTAAGCTGAGGCTATAAGTATTGGGAGTGTCTCGCCCGAATTCATATCGGGTGCTGAGATTTCCTCTGATTTTCCAGAATAATTGTTGGCTATAATTTGCCGTAATATCGTAAAAAAAATCATTATTGGGGTTGTCTTCTCCGACTCGACTAAAATTTTCTCCTCTGGTTTCTACGGTTAATCGAAAGGAACGTTGAGACGGATTATTAACACCCAATTTTGAATATTCATAACGCAACCGCGCTGCATAATCAATTCCTAATTCGGGTTCGTGACTGAGGGCCATATCCCAGCCCAAATTCCCGTAACGAGTTGCCCAACTTCCTTCTAAACCGATAATTTGCTGATCAAAATTAGCTTGTAAATAACTACCTGCGGTTAAGCGATTCGTAACTCCTAAACGATGGGATAACGTTACAATCGGTTCGGTAAAATCATAGTTGCGATCGCCTGAACTATCGGTGGTTGGAAAACCCAAACTATAGGCAAATTGTTGAACTCCGGGTGCTAATAAATCGGCTCCAACTGGATGATAAAAATTCAGTCTTTGTACCCGACCCACATTATCTGTAATCACTAATTCTACATCATTTATTCCAGCACTCAAAGGCAAATCACGAATATCTTGCCGTCCGGCGGGTAACTGTAACGTTCGTTCTAATCGACCATTTACTAATACATCCACTCTCGAATCACTTTCTAAGAAAAATTCATATTGGCTAATCGGTCGAGTGACGAGATGGGGTTGTAAACTAAAATTTCTAGCTACAGAAATTCCGATTTGAGATTGACTATTTTGATAACCTGTCACCGGAATTGAAAGATCGCCGATCACATACCGTAAAGCTTGATCCGGTGCATCCCGAACCAGTCGTAAATCTCCTCGGATAAAAGCAGGTGTTCGACCTTCGGTAAAATCGCTGCGTCCCTCAAACACCCAATTTTTATAATTCAAAGCACCATCTAAACCAAAACGAAGGGGTTGGCGTCCGATTTGACTTTGTTCTGAACCCTGCCAAATATAGTCTTGATCCGCACGAAAATTAACATAACCACTTAATGTGCTAGGACGTATTGCATTTTCAGTACCACGGGGTAATCTGCGTTCGTTTAAACTGGCAACATTGGTGCGTCTTTGAGTCGGTGGAACTTGAATTTGTAGTTCTAATTTAGAACGATCAAAAGTTGCTTCTAAGCCATTTTGTCGTAAAATTTCTAAGTTTAGATTTCCTTCAGCATCAACTGCATTGGTTAGTTTTGTTTGGGTATCTGGACGAATCACCTTTTCTGTTTCTGCTAATAAAGGTGCGGCTTGAATCTGGATTGCGGGTATATTTCCCAGGTTTAGTAATACCTGTCCTCTTTGTCGTCCATCAATAAAAAAGGGTACGATAACTTTCTGTGCTTGGTTACGCGGCTTGCCAAAAATATCCTCAAATGTCGGGTCTGGGTTTTGAGTTTCAGGAGCTAAAGTAGGAGATGGAGAAGGTGAATCTTGCCCTAAAGTTCGGGAAGAATTACATAGAATTAAAGTCAAGCTTAAAAATAACAATAATTTAAAATTATTAAGCTTAAGTTTTAGTTTCATTGAGAAACCAGTTTTGCTCTAGCAAGTCTCAATAATGGGTGATCAAAACCCGTAGGGTTGGGAGACCCAACCCTCTTAGCTCGGCGAGTGTCAATTCACATCTTTAAATGTAAATGTTCCTGTGACTTCACCGATGGGCAATTGTTGGGGCCAAGGCATAGAAAACCGTCGTTGATTTCCAGCTAAAATCACTCCATTATTCACTCCTTCTAATTGTTCAGGTTTTAAGGTTAATTGACTGCCTTGACTGGTTAAGTTTAAATTTAATTCTGATAAGACAGCACGCCGCGTTCCTTGATTATCAAAGGTAATCACTAACCGATCATTTCCATCAGTTCCTTTTTCATGAGTAATGCCATTCAGGACAACTTTTGATTCGGCATTTTTAGGACGAATATACACTGATCCCATATAACGAAACATGACTTTAACCGCACCTGATGTTGTTTCGGCTTGTGACTCTTCTGGGTTGTTGAGATTAATCGGTAATTGTTCGGCAATAATACGATAAGCTAGTTCTTTTTCTGGGTTGGGATTACCTAACCATGTCACCCGTACTGATTGTACTCCTTGGGGTGGTAATACGATTTGGGATGGATACACTAAAAAATCATCATCAGCACTTTCGGTGGTTTCTTGACCTTCTAAGCTAATTTTTCGCTCGGCTATTGACAGTTCAACGGCGATTTGTTCGGCACTATCATTAATAACTTGATAAGACTGGGTAGCCCCTGCTCCTGCTGGTTCAAATACCCTAGAGATTGGGTCTAATTTAAAAGCTAATGCGGGGGAAATCCCACTTAATATGATAAATAAAATAAAACTAAAAAAATGTCGAACTGAAATTTTCATGATTTGATGATCGGATAAAGTTTGATTAATAAATTATTATATTAAATTGAGTGAAAATTTTAATTATCGGATACTGTCAAAGTGATCACATCAGAATAGTCACCCTGTTTGGGTATAGTTGCTTGATTGAACTGAATATATAAATCTACTGTCTTCGCACCCTCGGCGTTAAATCCTGACGTTTGAGGGGAACTGAAATTATTAATATTATCAAAATTATTGGGTTGAGTCTGGTGATCAGTGACGGTAATCAAATAGGGAATAGAGCTATTGCCATTAGCTGATGATAAAGCACCGCTATTCGTTGAACTGGCATTTATTGTGATACTCGGAGAATTAGGATTGTTATTGATAATTTGCAATTCAGCAACTTTAATAACCTGTTGACCAAGATTACTTAAAGGCAAGTCATTACTGACAGGCATAGTGGTTGGTGAGGAAATCTGAACCACTGAGGGAACAGTGCCACTAATATTAATGGTTGTCGTATCTGTACCAGCAAGGGCTGCTAATTGAGAAATAAAAAAGGTCGCCAGAGGACTGAGAATTAAACCGATCAAAATTAAAAAACGATATGAAAACATGATCAATGTTGCAAAATTTTGCATTTATATATCAATCCTATAGTAAGTCTAAATCGCTAGTAATTTGCTCGATGACTAAAATCTTCATGGTAGGGACAATTCATGAGTTGCTCCTATCACCAATCAAATCGGATTGCTATACAAACAACTCTGTTTATATTTTCTGATCAGAATATAGTTTGAAAGAAAAACCTGAAAACCAATACAGAAACCGGATTTCTGGCATGGTTAATGCAACTTTGATGAATACGCATTACCACTAGAAACCCGATTTCTTTAACTGCCTAAAACTAAAACCTAAAATGAGTGAAAGACTTAATCAGCAACAGTGATGGTTATGGTATCAGTATAAGTACCCTGTTTCGGCATACCTCCGACAGAATACCGTATGTATAAGTCCATTGATTTGATCCCTGTTTCGGTATCAAAACCATTTACGTTCTGATTCAAATTACTAACATATGTAGTTGGTGTTCCTGCACCATTATCAACGATTGCAATTGTGTATGCAATTTCATTTTCACCCGATGTCAACTTACCGAGGTTGCCGGAGGATGACGTTATGATGATCCCCGCAGCGTTGTTACTGGTAATATCAAGATCGGCGATATGAACAGTAGTCGAGCCATCTTGCCCCGCAGCCTGCGGACTCAGCTCTAAGTCAGCAGCAGCCTGAGTTGGATTAGCATCAATTTCAATTTGTGAGTCCACAGTACCTTCGAGCTGAATATAGTCTGCGGAGCTATTAGCAAAGGCAGCAGACCCAAAACCGAGGGTGGTGATGGGCGCAAGAATTAAGCTAGAAGCAATGAAAAAATGACGTAAAGACATAGATGGTAGCAATAGTTGAGGTATTAAGTAGACACAAAAGGCACAACACGGGTTGGGGCAGGTTGAGTTCTGCATAGCTGAAAGAAAAACCTGTAATCCAGCACCTACAAGTTATTTCACTTATGGAAATAATGTTTCTGGTGTTGATGGTAACAGTATTTCTTTTTTTTGACAGTTTCATAATATACCCCGTAAACTAGGGTGTCAAGAGAATGTCAGGGAATCTTGACATAAAGGCGGGATCGCTTGCTGCATAGGCATTTTAGGCGATGGTGATCATCTCTCCAACGGATCATCCCGTTGTTCAGCTTGTGTAACATTTGAGAGTTACCCCATGTCAACGAGCAACATCAAAAAAACAATTCAAGTGTTTTATACTAATTGAGGGAATAAAATTCACCTCGATTCGTTAATTTTTAAATCAAATGAAACAATTAAAATTTTGGAAACGGTTGGGTTTGTTATTCGTTTTGGGTTTATTTTTAAGCTGGGGTGTCAGTTGCTCCACCTCTTCCCCAACCTCTCAAAACGGGAAGCAAGAAATTGAATTTTGGACAATGCAACTCCAACCACAATTTACGGATTATTTTAATCAACTCATTGCCAATTTTGAAACCGAAAATCCAGGGTTAAAAGTGAAGTGGGTTGATATTCCTTGGTCGGCGATGGAAAGTAAAGTATTAGCTGCGGTTGCGGCTAAAACTGCCGCCGATGTGATTAACTTAAATCCTGATTTTGCGGCTTTATTAGCAGGACGAAATGCTTGGTTAAATCTCAATGAAATGGTTCCTGAAACGGTTCAAGCTCAATATTTACCCAATATTTGGCAAGCGAATAAAATAGAAGTTTGTCCGAACGATAAATGCGAAACTGTTACCTTTGGGATTCCTTGGTATTTAACCACTCAAATTACTATTTATAACCAACAATTACTCCAACAAGCGGGAATAAATCAACCGCCCAAAACCTATACAGAATTAGCACAAGTCGCAGAAAAAGTCAAGGAAAAAACGGGAAAATATGCGTTTTTCATGTCTTTTGTGCCGGAAGATTCTGCCCAGGTTTTACAATCTTTGGTACAGATGGGTGTGGTATTACTGGATAAAAATGGCAAGGCGGCTTTTAATACTCCTGAAGGTAAAGCTGCTTTTGAATATTGGGTTAGTTTATATCAAAAAGATTTACTTCCTAAAGAGGTTTTGACCCAAGGACATCGCCGAGCAATTGAATTATATCAGGCGGGAGAAATAGCTTTATTAGCTTCGGGGCCACAGTTTTTAAAAGCTATTAGTCAAAATGCCCCCACGGTAGCTCAAGTGTCTGTTCCCGCGCCTCAAATTACTGGAGATAAGAGGAAAACTACGGTGGCGGTAATGAATTTAGTCATGCCCAGATCTACGGATGTTCCTGAACAATCTTTAAAGTTTGCTTTGTTTGTAACTAATAGTACAAATCAACTGGCATTTGCGAAAGCTGCTAATGTTTTACCTTCAATTCAAGAAGCTCTTAAAGATAGTCATTTTACCACCCTTCCTGCTAATTCAACCGTGGCAGATCAAGCCCGTTTAATTAGTGCACAAGAACTCAAAAATGCTCAGGTTTTGATTCCCCCTAAAAAAGATATTAAACAGTTGCAAAAAATTATTTATGATAATCTACAAGCTGCAATGTTGAATCAAAAAACTGTTGATCAAGCGATCGCAGATGCGGAAAAAAGTTGGAATGAAAGATAATCAGTGATCAACTGTAGGGGCGAGGTTTTCTCGCCCATCCCCGTTAACAGTAAAAAAAATTAAGATTAAACTTTGTAACAAAAATGATAGATTCTATAAAATTCTCCATTGTTGATGTTTTTGCGGAAATCAAATATACTGGAAATCAATTAGCGGTAATTTGGGGTGACGGAGTTGAGTCGTTATCCGATGAAGAAATGCTCAAAATTGCCCAAGAAATGAACTATTCAGAAACCACATTTATTTGTGATTCTGAACCGGATAATGGCGGTTATCCCGTGCGAATTTTTACCCCTAAACGGGAATTACCTTTTGCGGGTCATCCTACCTTGGGAACTGCTTATATAATTTCTGAGGAAATAATTAAAACTGATGTTATTCAGGTGATTTTAAATTTAGCTGTGGGTCAAATTCCGGTGAATTGGAAACCTGAAGAATCAGGAAAAAAAATACTCTGGATGCGACAAAATTCTCCCGAATTTACTCATATTTATGATCATAAACTATTAGCGCCTGTTCTTAATTTAGAACTCTCTGATTTTGATCCTGATTATCCGATTCAAGAGGTTTCTACGGGGATTCCGTTTATTATTGTACCCTTAAAAACTCAATCTGCATTAAGAAAAGCTAAGGTTAATTTGGAATATTATACTGAGTTAATTAAAAGAACAATGGCTAAGGAAATTTTTATATTTTGTCCTGAAACCCATCATCCCGAAAATCAGTTATGTGCTAGAATGTTCGCACCCGCTTTAGGAATTACGGAAGACCCGGCAACTGGAAGTGCTAATGGTTGTTTGGCTGGATATTTGTCACACTATCGTTACTTTGGTTCCGATCAAGTTAATATTAGGGTAGAACAAGGATATGAAATTAATCGTCCTTCTTTACTTTTGTTAAAAGCTGAAAAAATAGGAGATTTAATTCAAGTGGAAGTCGGGGGAAATGTGATTAAAGTTGCAGAGGGAATTTTGGTTTAAGATTAATTAAAAGGTTTAACCCAAGCTTTTTGTAAGGCTATATCTAAAATCAATCCGGCTATTCCAAATAATAATAAACTTTCTCCCCCAAACCGGGCTATTTGTTCGAGGGAGGTTGGGGTATTAAGTTGAATTTCCATTCCCGCGAGGGCGCGTACCAGTCCAAAGGCAAAAATCCCCCCCAATTTTAACTGGGGATTATCGTCCCGGCGAATAATATAGCGATAGGTGACTCCAAATAAAAACCCGCTAAACCCAGCTAGGGGGGTCGAAAATAGAAAATTAACGGGGGCGTCCCAAAGCCACAGGTTGACACCACTCAGGACAAGATGGCTGAGTCCTACAGAGAAACCTGCCAGAAGACCGCCCTTTAGGGATTCTAACCGTTCGGTAGCCGTAAAATTTGAGGAGGAGTTAGGGTTCATGCGATCGCGTCATTTCAAGTTATGATCTAGGGTAGAGTTATTTTGCAACGTTTTTTTATACATCACTATGGATATTGTGTCATTGGGCTGGGTTTCGCTGTTAGTGCTATTTACGTTTTCAATTTCAATGGTTGTTTGGGCGCGTAACGGATTCTGATATTGATTCGTCAAACCCAAACCATCAGTTATCAGTTATCAGTTATCAGTTATCAGTGTAAGAGTTAATCATTCACTGTTAATAAATTAACTGATTACTGATAGCTTACTCATTCGTAATTCATAATTCGTAATTCGTAATTATTCGGGCAAATCGCCATATTGTTCTCGATAACGCTGCAATATAGCTTCTAATTGTTCAACTTTTTGCCGTTCCTGTTCTATTTGTTCTGTAGGTGTCGGTATCCAGTTCTGATTTTGATCATACCAACGTAACCAACATCCGGTAATTTCTTGATAACATCCCTGCCATAATCCTAAACCTAATTCTAATTCCGGCATCCAAATTCGGGAGTCTGAAACCGTTAATTCATGATAACGACTAGCACTATTTTGAAACACCCGCAGTTGATTCGTATAGGGGCTAAAAACCACATAATAAGGAATGCGTAAAACCTGTTCATAGACTTCCCATTTCGTCGGAGGTTGATTAATTTCCCGTAGGGTTTGACCTAAATCTTCCGCTTCTGTTCCTGGGGATAATAATTCAACAATAACAAAGGGATTTACTCCTTCTTGCCAAGTTACATAACTTAATCGTAAATCCCGTTGTTCATACAACCGAGAAACCCCAATTACGGCAAACCAATCGGGACGTTTATACCAGTTAAAATGGCGAGGGTCGTAATACAAATTCAGGTCACTAGCAACAAAAACCGAGTCGGGGGAATAACTCGGCGGACGGAAAGTTATTCTCAACAATTCGGGTTGTAAATCATGGAATTCGTCTGGCAAACCGGGTTCCTCCGGGTCTTCACTTTTCAGGTCATACATCGTCGGTAGGACTTCTTTCGGGGAACGTGGGGGATTAGTTTGGTACATAGCAGACTAAATCAATACCTATAATTTAGTATATCATAATAAATACTTTAAAATACAAAAATAGCTTAAATTAAAGTCTACCCGGTTTTCTTTCCCATACCCTACACCCGGTTTTGCCCATGTCTAAACCTTTAATTCGCATTTTAATTCAGGCGGATAGCAGCAATCCCCGGTTATTGGAGGGGTTAGAAGTTTGGTTGAATTTGGGTTTATTATCCGATGCACAAGTTCGTCAAATTGGTGAACTTTATTTGAGTGACCCTCTACCCAAAAAGACGGTTAATTCTGGGAATAATCAACGGGTTTTGGCAGAAAAAATAACTCCAAAGCTTGTTGTTTCTACATCCCCTCAACCTGCTTTTCAATTGCCTAATTTTGCCACTAATTTAGTCGAATCATTAAAAGCTGAGTTGAGTGTTCGCTGGCTATTGTTTTTAGGCTTATTTTTAGTTATTATTTCCTCTGGAGTTTTGGCTGCAAGTCAGTGGGAAAAATTTCCCGCCACTGGACAATATTTAATTTTATTTGCCTATACTTTTGCTTTTTGGGGAGCGAGTTTATGGGGAAGTCAACAGTCCCGTTTCCCTGTAACTTCCGAAGCCTTAAAATTAGTCACTTTATTATTAATTCCTCTGAATTTTTGGGCAATGGATGGGTTAAAGTTGTGGTCAGATTCCTTGGGTTTATTGACTATTGCTATTGCTGCCCTAGCCCTAACTATTTTAACTGTAACTTTATATCGAAATCAAGGACAATTCCAACGCCGTTCTCTATTCAATCATTTAGGATTAAGTTATTTAAACTGGGGATGGCAAATTCCCGGTTTTCCCGTAATTGCGATTTATTTGGGCATCATGATTACGGTATTTTTAACCATTGTCAACCCTCCCCCGACTTCTTCTACTTCTAGCCCAAGAATTGATTTTAAAATTGTTGTTATTTATCTTTTAACTCTGCTTTTCGGTCGGGCGATTTTTGTCGTCAATGTTGATATTAGTCAACTGGGATTAGCTTTGGGAATTTTTGCCGGATTTCTCTATATTTCTTCCTCATTAATTTTACATCGTTCTAGCTATTTTATTTTATTATTCGGTTGGTTAGTAACTGTTTATATCCAACCTTGGCAGGCATTTTTAGTTAGTGGAATTGGTATCGGGATTTTCAGTCACCATTTATTAAAATATTGGCGAGAGCGAGATTTGGCGGCAATATTTGGTTTTGGGTTATCAATGGTGGCTTTAGTCGGTCGTTTAATTCCGCCAGAATTAAGGAAAACTGCCATTAATGTAGGGGTAGAAATATCCAGTTCTCAGGATTCTCCTTGGGCATTACTGAGTTTAACATGGTTTCCCTATTTGATTTTTATGGTGGTTATAACCGATTGGATTTATCACCGTCCACAACGAAAGGTAGCCCATTTTGGAGATTTTCTGAGTTTACTATTTGCTACGTTTTTAACCTGTTTGTCTCTATCAAATCCGGCATTGCGATCGCTAAATCTATTAGCTTCAACTATTACTTTAGCAGTTGTTATCAGTCGTCGTCAACCCCTAAAACCTATCGTCGTTTTGGCAACCCATATTTTAGGGTTAGTCACCTTTGCTAATCTGGTTTACTGGCAATTTCCTAACTTAGCCCTAGACGATTGGGCAATTATTTTATTAATCTTAATGGTAGGTGAATTTCTATTATTTACGGTCAATAGTCCGGGGGCAAATATTATCCGTAAAGATGCCTTAGACCTGGGAATATTATTATCAGGAATCAGTTATATTTTATTTTTGACTAACTTTGAATTTTCCACGCCCCATTCCTCGATAATGGCTTGGTTAATCACACCCCTAGGATTAACTTATGTGGCTACACAAACCAGAGAATCTCAACAAAAAAAAGCGGTTATTATTAGTATAATAGCCTGTGGTTTAGTTCAGGTTTTAAACCTATTCAATCCTCAAATTAATTTATGGAGTTTAGGCTTAACAACAGTATTTATGGTTGTTAATACTCAAATCATTAAAACCCTATTTTCATCGGTTTTTACCGTAGGTTTAGGATTAGCTTTTTTATTCCTATCCGTCAAGGATTTAGTTACAGTGGAAGGATGGTTAATATTTTTAAGTTTAACTATCGCAGGATTATGGGTATTACGTTTTATGTTATTCCGTTACGGTGTGACTGAATCCAATATTGTTAGACTTTATCAACGAGCATTTGATGGTTGGGCTATTACTTTGTTAGGATTTGAACTATCAATTATAACCCTTAATTCATTTGGGGTTTTATTGTATAAAATCCCCAGAGATTTTACCCTAATTTCTACCCTAATTATTTTAATTGCAGCCCTAAGTTTTCGAGGATTTGATTTAGCAAACCCTCGGAAAATAGCTAAGTCTGGATTCTCTCCTTGGATATTATATAGTTTAGCTTGGGCGATAGAATTACTTATTATTGAAAGATTGATTTCTAGCAATCAATCTTTAGTTAGTTTCGCCGTTGCTAATATTATTTTAGGACTAACGACCCAACTATTCGGGGATTGGTGGCAACGTCATTATCAAATTGAAAAATTGCCTAATCCTTGGCAAATTATTCCAATTATTTATGGGATTTTAGCTATTATTTTTCGAGTTCAAACCTCCGCTAACTGGACGGGATTAATCTCTTTAGCATTCGCCTTAATTTTAATTGGGATTGGCAGAAGAAATATTGAAGCTAAACCTCTAGTTTATTTAGGACTGATGGGGATTTCTGTTTCTACCTATGAAATATTATTATATCAAATTAATGCCCAACCTTTAACAGAACAATGGATTGCTTTTGCCACATTAGGAACTAGCTTAATGTATGGCTACCGAATTCTTAGTCCTTGGTTAATAGCTTATTTACAGATTCCTGAACCTGAGATTACAATTATTGCCCATCTACATTGGTTTATCAGTAGTATATTATTAGGTTTAGTGATTTCAAGTCCTATTAACTCTCAACTTCTCTTAACGATTGGAACCAGTTTATTATTAATTCGTTATGCCCTATTCCAAGGTCGTTATAATTCATATTTATACACAGCAGAAACTTGGGTTTATGTTGGTTTAATCCAAACAACAGGTTTAGTAATTTATTTACAAAACTTACTAGATATAAGTAACTTTTTGATTCCCTGGTCGGGGTCGTTAGTCTCAATTTTATCTTATTTCTTTTATATTCTTCCTTGGAATATTTGGGGCTGGCCAGTTAGACCTTGGAAAAGAGCAGCAATTATTCTCCCTGTAATTACCGTTATTAGTTCCCATTTTATTTTGCAACCAGAACAACAGTTAACTTGGTATTTATCAGCCATCTTTGGAAGTCTATTTTATATTATTTTAGCAAAATTTACCCAAAATATTCGGTTAACTTACCTAAGTTTAACCTTAATTAGTTTTACCTTTTATAATTGGCTAGGCTCAACAGATGATATATTTATTTTTACTCTCCCCATATCCTGCTCATTGCTCTATTTTTCCCAAGTTGAACCGAGTTTAAAATTAGAACAAAATCGAGATTTACGCCATGGGTTGCGAGTCTTGGGAACGGGTATTTTATGTGGAACTTCCCTGGGTAATTTCCAAGGAACTGGAATTCTAGCAGGAATTTTAAGTTTAGCTACAATTTTTGTCGGGTTGGGATTAAAAATTAGAGCTTTTCTCTATATTGGAACCGCAATATTTTTAATTAATATTGTGAATCAACTGATTATTTTAAATTCGATTTATTCCTTTATCAAGTGGATAATTGTGTTTATTTTAGGGGTGATTTTAATCTGGATTGCCGCTAATTTTGAAACCCGTCGAGAACAGTTAATCACCCTTTGGAATAACTGGGTAGCAGAATTACAAACCTGGGAATAAGAATAGTAGAGACTTTGTATACAACGTCTCTACTGGGGGAATGTGGGGTTTGAATTATTTTTAGATTCTAATTTAGCCACTAACTTTAATCCATAGTTGATTTCAAAGGCTTCTTTTTTTAAGTTCAAGCTCCACAATTCTAATGCACAATCATCGTTAGCATAGGTTGGTTTTAACTTCAAATGAAATTCCCGCGTCATGGGTTTATATTCACAAACCACCTGAGAAATAGCCCCAATCATGCGTCGGTCTAAGGCGACTGACAACCTTAATAAAGGATGCAATTGGTCAATTACTTGTCGAAACCTTCGAGGTAGATTTTGATAGGCTTCATGTTTCTTTTTAGCACTACTCTTACGATGGTATCGGGCTAAATTTGCGATCGCATCAATTTCAGTTTCCGTAAATCCTAATAACTCCCCATAGCGAATTAAATAATAGGAATGTTTATGGTGGGCGGAATGACTAATATATAATCCACAATTATGCAGAATACTCGCCGCCCATAATAACTCCCGTTCTGCTAATCCCCAATTATGTAATAATCCTTTAGTCTGATCAAATAAACTTAAAGCAAAAGTAGCAACTCGTTGACTATGTTCTAAATCAACTTGATATTTTTGAGCAATAGTTAAAACACTTCTTTCTCTAACAGAACTGCCATAATGGAGACGATCATCAATTAACCCATGGGTTAACATCCAGTCTACCACTAACCCCTCCCTCAGACTCCGTTCACAGACTTTTAAAGACTGAATATTTAACAAGGTCATGGCTTCTTGTAAAATCAAAGCTCCGGCGACAATAATCTCCGCCCGACGGTCAGCCATACCCGGTATTTGTAATCTTTCTGGATAGGATAATTTGCGAATTCTATTGACAAATTCCTGTAATTCTTCTAAAGTTAATTCATAGCCACCTAAACGAGTCGGGTCTATGCCTGATTTTTCTCTGGCTTTAATTCCTACTAAGGTTTCAATGGTTCCAGAAGTTCCGACTAAACGAGGAATTTCACCCGGTTGTAAATGGGAAAATAATTCATCCACAACCCGTTCTAATGTGCCTCGAATATAGGCTTGTAAATATAAAAATTCTGTGCGACTAATCGGATCACTATGGACAAAATCCTTGCTTAATCGAACAGCACCGACTTTTGTACTACTTAAAAATCGAGGTTCCCAACCATCACCTAAAATTAGTTCCGTAGAACCGCCACCAATATCAATAATAATATGGGGTTGATTATTTAATTCCATCGCCGACAGCACCCCTAAATAGATGCGTCGGGCTTCTTCTTGACCAGAAATTAAACTAATTTCTAAGTTCAGTTCATCGGCGACTCGGCTAATAAATTCTCGACCATTGGGCGCTTCTCTAATGGCACTGGTAGCTACCGCCACAATTTGTTCAGCGTTAAAGGTTTTAGCCACACCTTGAAACCGTTTTAAACAAGCAATAGCTCGTTCCATTACATCTGGTTTGAGATTGCCTTTTTCCTCACAATCTCCCAAACGAATAGTTTCTTTTTCCCGGGCAATAATCGTAAATGTCGGCAGTTGGGGTTGAACTTTCACCACAACCATGTGTAAAGAATTCGTGCCTAAATCAATGGCAGCTAGGATTCGATCTCGGTCGTCTGTGGGTTCAGATTCTCTCACCAAAGGCATTGATGTGACCATAATCAGTCTCTAAAAATCTACTGCTTTTAATTTTAAACTGTGGGCGGATCTATGTTACAAAATATTGTAAAGATTCAATTCAATTTTTTTGATTCAACCTGCAATGCTGACCCCATCTAATCCCCCCGAACCCACTTGGCAAACGATTATTCGGCTATTGCGATGGGATAAACCCGCCGGACGTCTGATTTTGATGATTCCGGCATTGTGGGCAATTTTCCTAGCTACCCATGGCACACCGCCCCTAAGTTTAATTTTAATTATTGTTTTTGGGACTTTGGCCACCAGTGCGGCGGGCTGTGTGGTGAATGATTTATGGGATAGGGATATTGACCCAGAAGTGGAACGCACCCGTACCCGTCCCCTGGCTTCCCGGGCGTTAACGGTAAAAACCGCTATTGTGATCGCGGTGATTTCCTTTGCTTGTGCGGCGGGACTGGCGGTTTATTTAAACCCCTTGAGTTTTGGTTTATCGGTAGCAGCAGTTCCGGTAATTATTGGTTATCCTTTAGCAAAACGGGTCTTTCCTGTACCGCAATTAATATTATCAATTGCTTGGGGATTTGCCGTATTAATTAGTTGGACGGCGGCCGTGGGAAGTTTACAGACATCTACTTGGTTTTTATGGGGAGCAACGGTATTATGGACGTTGGGATTTGATACTGTTTATGCCATGAGCGATCGGGAAGATGATCAACGTTTGGGTATTAATTCTAGTGCTATTTTTTTCGGAGATCAATCGGCGAATGCCGTGGGAATTTTGTTTTTAGGGACGGGAATATTATTGGGAATTTTAGGCTGGAATCTTCAGTTACATTGGGAATATTGGTTGACTTTAATCCTTTCTATTATACTCTGGTCTAGGCAATATTATCAACTGCTAAATCCCGATCTTCCTAAACCTATTTATGCTAAAATTTTTCGGAATAATGTGGGAATTGGTTTTATTTTATTAGGGGGAATGATTGGTGGGTTTTTACTTTAAAAACTTATCTACACTAATCTATAATGGTCTGTAGGGGCAGGTTCGGTAAAAATCTATGATCTTCCCACCAATAACCTTTCTAAACCTGCCCAACTTACAGGTATCTTGACTAATTTAACCACAAAGACACAAAGACACAAAGAAGATCAAGAAGTTGTAAAGACTAACCTGCTTATTGCTATATTTATCAAAGGTTACACTAACCGACTCCTCCGGTTTTATTTTAATTAATCATTTGCCTATTTTTAACCAGGCAAAAACCTGTTCGGCGGTTAGTTCTAAGTTAATATCTTCTAAGATTTTTAATTGACAAGAACCTCTAAACACATTTGAAATTAAGATTAAAGTAAAAGCAGTTGAATCCACTGATCTAATCGTTGACGATTTTCTTCTGTTAATTGTTGCCCTAATTTAGCAATTTCGTTCAAATTGGCTTCCGAGCAATCATCCATTTTTAAGGTTTTACGACTTTCTAAAACCGTATTAATTCGCAAATAGTTTTCAGGATGTTCTGTGGTATCAAAGATTTGTTGCATTTGATAGTCAACGGTTTCCGCCCCCCCGGTCATAATAATATCAAATAAAGGCTCAAGCCATTGTAATTTTCCCCAATTTTTTGCTTCTTCATAGGGATATTTCTTTTTAACCACTCCTGTACCTAAAGATAAAACCACCATTTGTTTAGCGGTTGGGCCTTTCTCATAGCGATTATCGAGATTAAAGTCACGATTAAATTTATGTCGAGCTTCTGCATAGGCACAAAGAGCAGGATTATTCGCAAAAACACCTCCATCAATACAGGTATAAACATCCTGATTCATTGCCTTAATTTGAGCTACTTCAAATAACGTAGGGGCGGCGGAAGTGGCTCGTAAAACATCTCTAATAAAATAATCATTTTTGGGATCTAAAATAGCATCATGTTGGGTGAAAAATTGACTTTTTCGCTTTTCTATTTCATAGGAAGTAATTAAGCAAGGTTTCAGGAGTTCGCTTAATTTAAGATCTTGAAAAAAATCACCCATGATCTGATCAAACTTGTGATAGGAGTATTTTTCATCAAATAATTCTCCCAAGACGGGCAAGGAATTTTTAGAAATAGGATCAAAGATTTGACTTGATTTATACCGAAAAAAATCATAAACTTCCTGAGCAGAACATCGCGGTCTGAGCGGATTTTCAAGATAGGGGCAAAGGTAAAGAGCCGTTAAAATTCCTCCGACGCTAGTTCCAGCAATTAAGTCAAAATAATCTGCTATTCTGGCATCTAAGTTTCCTGTAAAATCCTGTAATTTCTGTTCGACATACTTTAAAACTTCGGCGGAAATTATTCCCCGCAGTCCACCGCCATCTAAAGAAAGAATCCGAGTAAATTTTGCCATATTTTAAGATTTTCTCCTGTTTAAAAATAATGAATGAATTTATAATATAGCAGTCATGCGACTCACGGTTAGGACACGGACGAATGCAGTAAATAGTCTTTTCCCCCTGTTCCCTCCCCCCCTAGCCCCCCGTACACGGGGGGTTTGGGGGGCTGTTCCGGTGTTCCCTACTATATCTTCCATTTTTGAGATAGGTGATCTCTAATATCAAAAAAATCTGTCCAGTTAATATAGGGTTTTTGATATTCGTCTAAATATTTTGCCAAGCGATCGCGAGCAAAAACAATTGGGGCTGCTAAGGCCATATTTAAGTCGGTAATCGAATCTCCAATGGCAATTTTTTCAGCCTGGGAATAGCGTTCCATAACCTTGACTTTTGCGACTAATTCTGTATCGGCTTCAAACTCGGAATTAACCTGAAAATACTCCTCTGAGGGGTCTAAATCAACGGCATACATCCCATTAATTTTTTGACTTAAATCTCCTAAAACCGTTTCTACCATCACCCTAACCCCTCCTGAAACCAGGATAAAAGGAACTTTTTGGGTATTCAGAAAATCCAGAAATTCCACAAATCCGGGTCGTATTGTTTTGGTTCGAGAAAATTCTATAATTTCAGGATAACAACGGGATGGAATTGATTCTAACATGGTTCTAACTCCTTCTCGTAATGTCATTTCCTGGCTATACAATAAGGGTATAATTTCCCCAGCCTTTTCTGGGGCAAATTCTTTTAACATGGCTACAAAAGTTTCTTCTGCGGTAATAGTTCCATCGAAGTCACAAAAAATAATCGGGTTCATAGTTGGTTTGGGTAGGTTATTAGTTATAATGGAAAACATTTATTAGTTTGTTGTTGGGATGCGGAGTCTGTTAAGAGCGCTGAAGCGCAACAACGAGTGCAACAACGGGCGCAACAACGAGTTAATTAGGATGCTGTCGCCAGTATTCTCTAACCATTTTTATTTCTTCATAATTATAGTTTTCTCCCAAACATTCATAAATTGTTTTTAAGCTGATATCTCCAACTTTTTCGATGGCTTGAATAATATTTTGTTGCCGTTCAGGTTCAACAAATTGATCAATATTTATATTCTGATTGGCGGCAATTAATTGGGTTAAATGATCGGCAATGGTACTGGTTTTTAATCCGCGTTCATTGGCGATCGCATTCAAACTCAGACCGTCTTGATATAAAGATAAAGTCATGATTAAACTATCGGATAAATCTTCTAGGGTTAGACGTTTAGATTCTGATTTTTTAGATCGAGAAGTAGGCAAGTTTTGTCCATGACAATAGGTAAAAATAGCTTCAGTAAATTCTTTACCATAACGTTCTAATTTATAACTCCCGACTCCAGAAATTTGACTTAATTCTTCTAAATTTTGGGGTCGTTGTTGTGCCATTAATTTTAACGTAGAATCGGAAAAAACCATATAGGGAGGAATAGATTGTTCATCGGCTAATTTTTTCCGAAGTTGGCGCAACTGTTCAAATAACATTTCCGCTTCTATTGCTAAAGAACGAGTCGATTTTTCGACATTTTGTTCTTTAATCACAGTAATTTCAACGGTTCTTTCCCGTTTCATCACTTCCCAACTGCGGGAATTTAACTTTAAAATAGCATAACCATCAGTGGTTTGATCCAAGAGTCCTTGACGTAAAAGAGATCGGCCTAAATTCTTCCATTCTTCCGCCGTTTTGTCCTTACCAATACCATAAGTAGAAAGTTGATCATGACGTCGATCCAGAATTTTTTGACTTTTCGATCCTCTTAATACATCAATAATATAATTCATGCCAAATCTTTCATGACATCGGGCAATACAAGATAAAAATTTCATCGCTTCAATTGTCCAATCTTCCACCGGATTTTGTGTCTGACAATTATCACATTTTGCACAATTTTCCGAGAAAAATTCACCAAAATAACTCAATTGAACGGTGCGCCGACATTCCGATGCTTCGGCATAATCTAACATTTGTCTTAACTGTTGACGGGCGATGCGTTGTTCATCGGGATCGGGTTTTTGTTCAATTAAATATTCAATGGTTTTAATATCACCATAACTAAAAAATAATGTACATCTAGCCGATTCTCCATCCCGTCCCGCCCGACCGGATTCTTGATAATAACTTTCTAAGGTTCGGGGTAAACTATAATGAATTACAAAGCGTACATCGGGCTTATTAATTCCCATGCCAAAGGCAACCGTCGCCACCATAATTTGAACATCATCTCGAATAAACCGAGTCTGATTTTCTGACCGGATTTGATCTTCAAGTCCGGCGTGATAGGGTAGGGCTGAAATCCCATGATTTTGTAATCGGAATGCCAAGTCTTCTACGTTTTTTCGACTTAAACAATAGATAATTCCCGAACCTCCCACCTCCTGAATAATTTTTAATAGCTGGGTAAAGGTTTGTTTTTTCTTGGGAATTACTTCATAATATAAATTAGTACGATTAAAACTAGCAACATGAATATAGGGATTTTTTAACTCTAACTGTTGAATAATATCCTGGCGAACTCGTTGAGTTGCCGTTGCTGTTAACGCTACAACTGGAATTTTAGGATAACGAATTCGCAGTTGTTTTAATTTTCGATATTCCGGCCGAAAATCATGCCCCCATTCAGAAACACAATGGGCTTCATCAATGGCAAAAGCAGAGATTCCCAACTGTTCTTCTAGGGTGTCTAAAAAAAATAAAAATCGTTCGGATAATAATCGTTCTGGGGCAACATAAAGCAGTTTAATATCTCCTTTTAAAATTGCCGTTTCCCGCGATTTTGCTTCCGCAGCCGTTAAGGTACTATTGAGAAAGGTAGCACCAACTCCATTATCTTGTAATGCCTCCACTTGATCTTGCATTAAGGCAATTAAAGGGGACACAACAATCATTAATCCAGGTTTTAATAAAGCCGGAAGTTGAAAACACAGAGACTTTCCGCCTCCGGTGGGCATAATAATTAATAAATCTCGCTTTTGTAGCGCCTGGTCAATTATTTCGCGCTGTCCGGGTCGAAAGGAATCATAACCAAAAAAATGTTTAAGAGACTGTTCTAGGGATTGGGGTTGGGCGAAGGGAGTAGAAATTAGCCCTGACATTGCTCGTAATTTAGATAAAACGTCTTTTTTATTTTATAATTAAAACTGGGTAAATGGTTGGGATATCCCGATATTTTTTTGTAATTCAGAACCCAGAACAGTTATTTAATGCCTTAAAGGTGTTAAATTTTAAGATAAAGTTACAAAGTTTAGAGGAGATTTATGCCGAAAGCGGTTTGGAATGGTGCAGTTTTAGCAGAAAGTGACAAATGCGTTGTCGTTGATGGTAATCAATATTTTCCCTCGGACTCCATCAACCGTGAATATTTTCAAGAAAGTAACACCCATACAACTTGTAGTTGGAAAGGAGTTGCTAGTTATTATAATGTAGTTGTTGAAGGTGAAGTTAATAAGGACGCCGCTTGGTATTATCCTGAACCAAAATCTGCGGCTAAAAATATTGAGGGTCATATTGCATTTTGGCGAGGGGTTAAAGTTGCAGTTTAAGCGGTATTAATCTGTCTTAATAAAAACCAAATTGCGATCAGGGCAAAAAATACCTGATTTTTAGGTAATATTTTGCTCCTGATTTTATCAATAAAACCCCCTTAATTTTTGTTAAAAATAACAATAATTTTGATATAATAGAGTATTCTTTTATTTAGATTAATCTTAATAAACTGTGCAACCTTCTTCCCCGGAATCCTTGAATTGTGATCACCTCCCGAATCAACGCTGGTATATTTTCCCGCAACAATCTGAACTTGCTCAACAGTTAGCAGATACCCTGGGAATTATCCCATTAGTTACCCAAGTTTTAATTAATCGTGGGATTGAAACCCCGGAACAAGCGGAGGCTTTTTTAACCCCTGAATCTCAAGTTTTACCCTCTCCATTGGAGGAATTTAAGGATTTAGAAAAAAGTGTAGAACTATTAGAAAATGCGATTAATCAGGGGGATAAAATTGCAATTTGTGGGGATTATGATGCCGATGGGATGACCAGTACGGCTTTATTAATGCGATCGCTTTCTACCTTGGGAGCTAATGTTAATTATGCTATTCCTAGCCGCATGAAAGAAGGCTATGGAATTAATACCCGAATAGTAGAAGAATTTCATCAGGAAGATGTTAAAATCATCCTCACGGTTGATAACGGGATTTCTGCCTATCAACCCATTGCTAGAGCCAAAGAATTAGGGTTAATTGTAATTATTACCGATCATCATGATTTACCTGAAAAACTACCCCCAGCCGACGCGATTCTTAACCCTAAATTATTACCGTTATTATCCCCCTATCGAGGATTAGCTGGGGTGGGAGTTGCCTATGTTTTAGCCATTTGTTTGTCTCAAAAATTAGGTAAAATGCAAGGATTAGTCAATCCTTTGTTAGAATTATTTACATTAGGAACTATTGCGGATTTAGCTCCTTTGGTTGGAGTTAACCGACGTTGGTTAAAACGCGGGTTAAAGTTAATTCCCTATTCCCAAATCACCGGGATTCAAGCCTTAATTCAAGTGGCCGGAGTCTCTACCGGATATCAAGTAAAATCGGAAGAACAGCCCGAAAATTCCCTCCCATCTACCAATAATAAAACCCTAAAACCCGATGATATTGGCTTTCGTTTGGGGCCAAGAATTAACGCCATTGGACGGTTAGCTGACCCCCAAATTGTGATCGAATTATTAACAACAGAAAATATGGGAATTGCCTTAGAACGGGCAATGCAATGTGAACAAATAAATCAACAAAGACAATTATTATGTGAAGAAATTCAACAGGAAGCGATCGCTTGGATAGAATCAGAAAATATTGATTTAAAACAAGAAAGGGTGTTAGTAGTTGTGCAACCAGAATGGCATCATGGTGTGATTGGAATTGTCGCCTCTCGGTTAGTAGAAAGATACGGTGTTCCTGTGTTTATTGGAACCTATGAACAGCCAGAAGATGACACAGAATCTCCTAAAATAGTTCGAGGTTCAGCCCGGGGAATTGCGGAATTTGATATTTTTAAAGCCTTAGAATATTGTCAAGATTTACTGGGTAAATTCGGAGGACATAAAGCCGCCGGAGGGTTTTCTTTCCCCGCAGAAAACTTAGATCAAATTAGAGCCCGATTAAGTGAATTTGCCCATCAATGTTTAGAATTAGAACATCTAAAACCCTTAATTAAAATTGATGTTCAAGCGGATTTAAGTGAAATTAACTTTAATCTCTATGATCAAATTAATCAATTACATCCCTGTGGTATAGAAAATAACGCCCCTACATTTTGGACTCCTAACGTTAGAATTGTTCAACAAAAAGTTGTCGGAAAAGGACATATTAAACTCACCTTAACCCAAGATAAATATTCCCATACTCAACTAACCGCCTTACCCACAATTAATGGCATGGCTTGGCGTTGGGCTGACTATTTTCCCCTTCCCCACTGTTTAGATATCGCCTATCAATTAAAAGAAAATAGTTGGAATGGTCAAACCAATATAGAGTTAGAATTAGTCGGGGCAAGATTACCCGAATCTCCAGAAATTCAACATTCTCAAGTTAATAAAAGTGCAGAATTTGACTATAATGATAAACAATATAGTTGTAGTTTATCTTATGTTGGTAATACCCAAGAATTAAAAATCCGAAATCAGAAAGGGGAAGTATTAGCTATAAAAAAAGGTCAACGCTTTGGACTGTTAGGAAAAAGTCGTCAGGATGCTCAAACTGTTGATGTGTCTCAACCTGTTTTTTATAATTTAATTCAGGCGGCAGTTAGAGCTTTAGAAGATAATCAAAAAGAGTAGAAATGGGGAAGCTTTAGAGAGATTGTTGGTCAGTCACAAAGATTGTCTCGATAATATTGTCAATAATATCCCAACTCAAGCTAGAATTCTCGCATGGGAACGCAGTTTAGAAGAAGTAAAATTAGAGTGGAATTTACCATGAACCAACAACACCCTATTCCTGATCGGACAACAAGAGAAAGACTATTAGCCAATTTATGCCGGATTCATTTAGAAATGGAACAGTTTAATTTAGAATTAGAAGAAATTAATGCTAAATTAGAAGCAGTTATTCGCAAAAAGCGGTTGTCAAGGTTGAATAATCTATTAAATAATTCTTGATAAGGAAGCAATAATGGTACAAATTTTTAACAAAACATTGAGTTTAGAAGAATTTCTTAACTTACCCGAAACTAAACCCGCAAACGAATATATTAATGGTCAAATTATCCAGAAACCCATGCCACAAGGAAAACATAGTAAACTACAAGGTAAATTAGTTACAGTTATTAATAATATGGCTGAAGAACAAGCGATCGCTTTAGCTTTACCTGAGTTAAGATGTACCTTTGGCGGTCGTTCTATTATTCCTGATGTGGTAGTTTTTGTCTGGGAACGAATTCCGCTTGATAATGATGGAGATATTGCTAATAGTTTTAAAGCTCATCCTGACTGGACAATTGAGATTTTATCCCCGGAACAAAGCACAATTAAAGTTACCAGTAATATTTTACATTGTTTGAATTGCGGTTGTCAAATGGGATGGTTAATTGTTCCAGAGGAAAAGTCTATTTTTGTTTATCCTTCAGGACAACAACCCCTGTTTTTAGATGAACTGGATGCTGTAATTCCGGTTCCTCAATTCATCTCTAATTTAACTATAACCTTGAGGGATATATTGAGTTGGTTAAAAGTGAATCTGACTTAAATAAAATCCTCCTGATCTCAATATTCTCTATTTTATCTATTAAGATTAAGATCGAAAGTATAAGTAGTGTGAGCGTCCTCGCTCGCTAGGGTGCATAGTTTAAATACTTAATAACCTTAAACAAACAAAAAAATCCCCACCATAATGGCGGAGATTTTTAGTAAATCAAAACAAAGATCTAAGCTTCGCTTTCAATGTGGATGAATAATAAACCCATTGCCACAACTGGCATTAACCAGCAAACCACGGGAATTAAAATCCAAGGTAAAAAAGAGGCTGCATAAGCTCCGGTCATATCAAATTCTCCTATTGAATATTAGAAAGTTTTGATGTTTGGTAAAAAGCTAAATTAGCTATTAACCAAGCCTCGGAAAATAGAATCAACTAAACCGAAGTTTTCCAGCAAGAAAAAGGCAACAAAAGCGCCACCCATTCCACCGATGAAGAAACCACCAGCAAACTGACTCCAACCTTCAGGGGTTTGCAGAGAGTCGCCAGTATTTGAATCGCCTTTTTGGAAAGAAACTAATCCGTAAGCAGATAAACAAATCGTGGCAATCAGGATTAAGGCAATTCCTGAGATTAATGCACCTAAATTAGCGGCGCTGGGATGATCGCGTAATGGCCCAAGTTTAATCCAAGGCCCGATCAAAAAGTAACCATGGGCCATACCGACTTCTAAGCCCCGCAGTAAAGGAGATAAACCTTTACGGTAGGCGGGCAAATTCCCGATAAATGCACGGGTAAAATCGGAATCGCTGATCGGCGTGGACAGATGGCCGACAAAGGGATCGCCATTATAGGGTTTAATCAATTCTGCCATGGGGTTTCTTTCTCCTCTAATTATTGAAGAACTTGTAGCAGTTATTAAGCTCATATTTTACGCAGGGATAGGCAATCTCGTTACAAAAATGAGCATAAGCTTCAAAAAAGTTCACATCTCCACGTTGGATGGTGTGTCCAATGTCAAGACTGGGATTAACAAAACAGGTTAAGATTTAACGAGTTATCGAGGAACTAGGATTATGAATAACCGCTTAAAATCCCTGAGCTATGCTGTGGTTGGGGCGATCGCATCGACGGTGTTAGCCACTGCTGTCAAAGCTGAACCGATGTTTAAGGACTATCCCACCACCTATCAACCCTTTGCGGAAGAATTTATGCGGGCGGCATCGAGAACCTCTGGGGATGTCTTTAAAAACAAATCCTTACTGGGTCAAATGTCTACTTATTTAGGGGTTAGTTTCCCTTGGCCCAACGGTATCAATGGTTTTCCCGAAACCCTAATGACCAATGATGCCCGTCTCGTGAATCAATTGTATCGGGATGGAATGCTGCGCCAAACCAGTAGCGACCCGATTATTCGTACAGCCGATTTAATTAATCCCTACAGCACGTCAATTCTGACCCAACCTTCCTATCGGGATCTTGACCTTCAGACCGCACCAGGATTACCTGTACAACGTCGCTAAAGCTAATAAAAAAAACTGCCGATCTCCGAGATCAGCAGTTAATTGGATAAGCTCCTTAATTTTGTAGAATCCCAAGTCTATAGACTCAAAAATACTTTTTTTTGCTCCCATGTCGGGGATTAAATTTTGGAGTTAATCAATTTTGGCCGGGGTTAGATGACGTCCCATAATCACTAAATCCCGTTCAATTCCATCTAAATCAGCCACTCTGGGTAAATAACCCCATTGTTCAAAATCCAAGCGTTTAAATAATTCTAAACTGGGTTGATTGTGGGCAAAAATTAACGCCAGTAACGCTTTTAATCCCAAACTAGGACTGTGGTGCACCGCTTGGGTTAATAGTTTTTTTCCGATTCCCTGACCTTGATATTTAGGATGAACATAAATACTCACTTCTGCTGTACTGTTATAGGCTGGACGGTTATAAAAGATTTGGAAACTCAACCATCCTAAAATTTGCTCATCTAACTCAATCACCCAAACCGGATGAGTCTGAGCTTGATGTTCTTGATACCAAGGAATTCGACTTTCCACCGAGATCATTTCCAGGTCTGCTGTCGCCATTCTCCCTGGAATCGCGGCATTATAAATATCAACTATTGCTGGTAAGTCCTTCTCAACTGCATCCCGAATCTTCATTATTTTTAACAACTTTTTGGGAATGGGGTAATAATGATATTTTTATTCTTCCTGTTAGTGCGGCTGTCAATAGTGTGAATACGGTTGATATTATTACGGATTTTATCATCGGTGAGGATCAAATTGGTTTAACCGAGGGTTTGAATCAAAATAATATTCTGCTCACGTCTACCGTTATTAATGGCACTCCAGGAACTTTAATTTCTGTGATCAATTCTAATCAATTTTTGGGATTTGTTGCCAATCTCAGCCCCGGAGGTTTGATTAATCAATTTATTGCTATTAATTTAAACAATTGATTACCGATAAGATTGCTATAAAAATCTAAGATTTATAATATTGATCATCAGGAATATTGACAGTATTGAATATTTAAACTAGCTTGAAGTAGGATTTAACATTTTTTACAACAAAAGGAACAACAAATGGCTACTTTCCAAGGAACAGATTTAGGTGATGTTCTTCAAATCGGTGCTTTTCCACTGGTTGCCATTACCAAAGATGGTCTACCTCTGATTCCTCTAATTACGATTCAAGAATCTGATTTAGCCGGAAATGATACTATCCTTTTATTGAATGGGTCTGATAAAGCCGATGGTGGAGCCGGAAATGATACTATTGATGCCGGAGGCGGAGACGATAATCCTATTAATGGCGGAGATGGTAATGATAGTATTACCCTAGGCGATGGCAATGATTATGGGATTGGCGGTCTAGGAGATGATATTATCCTCGGTGGAAAGGGGAATGACATCGGTGATGGTGGCAAAGGAAACGATACTTTCGATTTGGGAGAAGGAGATGATAACGCCATTGGTGGAGATGGAAACGATACTTTCTTTGGCGGTTTAGGAACAAATAATGTCGATGGGGGAGATGGAATTGACTACCTTTCTTATGAAAAAGTCACCCCAACTTTTCCGGTCGGAGCTAATCGAATTACAGTTAATTTAACCACAAAGGGAGAAGTTTTAGACGGGGGTGGTGTTGTTATTGCCACCGATAATATTACTGGGCCGATTGAAAATATAACTGGCGCTCCTGGTATTCCCAATGATATGACTGGAGCCGGGGGCGATAATATTTTAATTGGGGGTGCGGCGAGTGATAATTTGGCTGGAGCCGGAGGAAAAGATACCCTGAAAGGGGGTTTAGGCGATGATTTCTACACCGTTACTACTACTGGTAATGGCACTGAAATTCAAGATACCGGAGGAGCAGCAGACAGTCTTTTTATTCCAGGTATAACCCTATTACTATCTGGCCCTAGTACAACGGGTTATGGTTTAGAAAGACAAGGAAAAAATCTGGCTATTGACTTAAATATTGATGGCAAAATTGACCCAACTCAAGATTTGTTGATTGTTGATTTTTATGCCGATACCACATCAAAAACCGCAGGAATTGGGTTAATTGAAGACGTTGTGAATCTGAAAGGCCAAGATATTATCAACTCTAATATTCCTAACACCGCACCCCCTCCCACCTCTAATATTACTTGGACAACACCAACAGCCTCTGCAAGTGATCCTGGGCCAGATGTTCCAGCACCAGGGGGTGGAAATACCACCTTTGTTGACCAAGGAATTACATCTTTTGTGTTTACCAACGCCGCCGATAATACCTTTGTCCCGGCAACAGCAACCAACCTTTATATTCAAGCCTTAAATGGAAATGATTTCATTGTGGGAAGCGTATCGGCTGATAATATTAATGGCAATTTAGGGGATGATAAAATATTAGCCGGAGGTGGTAATGATGGCGATCGCACTTTAACAATTCCAGCCAATACCATTCGGATTGCTATTCGTGGCGGCAAAGGGTCAGATAACCTCGATGGTCAAGAGGGAGATGACTTAATCAATGGCAACCTGGACAATGACACCGTATTGGGGGGTGTGGGAAATGATATTATCCGGGGTGGTAAAGGTGCAGACGTCTTAGATGGCGGTGCAGGTGCGGATTACTTGATTGGTGATGCGGATCAAGATAAACTCACGGGGGGAGCCGATGCTGATATTTTTGTGTTACCTGGAGCGTCCGTCGCCGCAACTAGCTCAAATCAAGCCGACCTAATCACCGATTTTCTTGGCGGAACCGATAAAATTATGTTACCTTCGGGGATAACTTTTGCCCAACTAACATTAACGCCTGTCACCGTACAAGTCGATGGTAGTACAGCATTAGTATCCACATCAATTCAATCGGGAACAACCTTTTATGGTTTAGTACAAGGGATAACCCCAGTTCAACTCACCGCAGCTAACTTTATTGCTGATGATCCGAATATTACTATTTTAGGATAGATATAGATCAAAAATCAGTAATCATTTGTAGGGGCGGGTTCTATTCAATCTTTGTGAATCACCCCAATCTTAATAAACCCGCCCATAACTGTGATCAGTGTGCTTAAGTTTGACAAGCTGTCTTTTGACAAAACTAATATTTAGGTAAAAAAATCAATATCAGACCATAAAAAAATCCATTTTATTTACTTGAGTTAATTTGATGAATTGCCAATTTAATTTCAAACAAAACCAAACTATTGTGATTGGGTTTTCTCTCCTTTTGGGAACAATTTTGAGTAGTTTTACTGGATTAGGTTTATCATCTGTTGAAGCCCATGAACAACAACATGATACATCTTCCCCTCACCATAAAATAATCTCGATTCCCCCTGGTCAACCCGTACCATCGGTGGATTTGATTGTCCATCCTGATGCCCGTCAGGGATGGAATTTAGAGTTGAAATTGACTAATTTTAAATTCACACCAGAAAGAGCCAATCAACCCAGCGACTCCTATCAAGAAGGACACGCTCACCTTTATATCAATGGGAAGAAAGTCACCCGAATTTATGGAAACTGGTATTATCTTTCGGAACTACCAGCAGGACGTAATGAAGTTCGGGTTAGTTTAAACGGAAATGGTCATGAAACCTTCATGGTTGAGAATCAAGAAATCGGGGATACAGAAATTATTGAAGTCAAGTAGTTACCTAAGTAATTAGGTTTGGGTTGAGGGTTAGCAATTAACTGTTAACCCTCAATATCCCATAACTGTTCTTAATCCGTCAGAGCCGAAGACCGACGGCGACGGCGGCGAATAATCGGTTCACCCGGTTGATGATCCTTATCTGATTCAGAGGTATCCTCCGATGGTGACTCATCCTCAGTTTCCGGTACAAAAAATTCTACTGTTGTTTCAGGTTCTTCAATTTTTTCTAGGGTTTCTGGTATTTTTGGTGTTTCTGTTATTTCCGGTATTTCTATTATTTCTGGTATTTCTAGTATTGCCGGTTTTTTCGGTTCGAGAATAATCCGGTCAGAAATTGACCGTTCGGGAACAATCCGCTCAGAAATAACTACTGGTGAACTTGTCCGATCGGTTATGGTTCGGTCGAGAATAATCCGTTCAGAAATTGATCGTTCAGGCATAGTTCTTTCACCCGACCCAATCGACAGAGGCAGGTTTTGTCCTTCATCGGAGTCTTCATCCATCAGAGTCGTGGGAGAAACAGGGGATTCCCCTGGAGAACGAACCGTGACAATCACAGAGCGAGAATTTTTCACCTGTTCATGGGAGAGCATCAAGGGAGAAATCCCCATCAACGCATAAACCTCCTGTTCCTCTGGAGTCATTTCCACCGAAATCACCTCGGCTGGTTCCACCGAAGGTTTAATAATTTCGGATTTTGTGGGGCGACTGCGTTCACTCAATCCACTGCGTCCTGAGAACCCTTCACTAAACCCAACATCCGTGCGAGGTTCCCCATAGTTCACCGTTGGAGACACCCGAACATCAGGGGCGGGGAGTTCCTCATCTCGCCCTAAAGAATCCATATCCCGAATTCGACGGCGACGGCGACGGGCATTACTGGCACCAATATCCTGATAACTGGGATGGTTGAGCAGTTCTAACTCTTGGAAACCCTCAGACGCCTCAAGATCTAAAACTTCGGGTTCTTCCCGGGAAGACGGCTGTTCATAAACCGGAACCGGACGTAAACTGGGCCGTTCTGAGTTGTCCCCACTGCTCGGCGACGGAATAATCCGATTACTAGGAATCACGAGCCGTTCCGTGGTTTCTGCGGGTTCGGGTTCGGGTTCTCCGGGTAACTGAACGATATGGCCTAGGCCTCCACAGGTGGTACAGGTTTTGCCAAACAATTCATAGATATTTTGGCCCTGGCGTTTGCGGGTTAATTCCACTAACCCTAATTCTGATAATTGAGCAATTTGGGGTCGGGCTTTATCGGCCTTCAGGACTTTATTAAAATGTTCCAGCACTTGTAATTGGTCTCGGCGGGAATCCATATCAATGAAGTCCACAATAATCACCCCGGCAATATTGCGTAACCTCAACTGACGGGCGATTTCGGTGGCGGCTTCGCAATTTGTCCATAACACCGTTTCCCTAGAGGTTGCCGAACGGGTAAAGGAGCCAGAGTTAACATCAATTACCGTCAGGGCTTCCGTTGGTTCAATCACAACATAACCGCCCGATGGCAAATCTACCCGAGGTCTTAAAGCCTCTCGAATGGCTGCATTAGCTCGGAAATACTCTAAAATCGGAATCCGTTCTCGGTGGTGGTCAATTAACACCCCTTGAGGAGCTTTTCCTACACTCCAACTCATCAAATGTTGTTTGACCCGCTTCACCCCCGTACTGGTATCGACCACAATTCGGTTAACTTCGGTGCTGTACATATCGCGTAGCACCCGTTGAATAAAATCATTATCTCGATTTAACAGAGCCGGAGGCCGGGAGGATTGGGCTTCCTGTTGCACCAATTCCCATTGCTTTTGTAGGCTTTCCAAATCTTCTAAAATGGCATCCTCGGGCATATCTTCCGCTTCTGTACGGACTAATAATCCCATTCCGGCGGGTTTAATTAGAATGGCTAGGGCTCTTAAACGGTTTCGTTCATTTTCCGTGCAAATACGGCGGGATAAATTCACCCCTCTGCCATAGGGCATTAACACTAAATACCGTCCGGGTAAGGAAATATTTCCGGTTAACCGAGGGCCTTTAGTTCCGGTGGGTTCTTTCATTACCTGCACCAACACTTTTTGCTGGGGGCTTAAAAGTTCGGTAATCGAACCGGAACTACGTTTTAATCGTAATGGCCCGAGGTCGGAAACATGGATAAATCCATTCCGTTCCGGGTCTCCAATATTGACAAAGGCCGCATCAATCCCTGGTAGGACATTTTCCACGATACCCAGATAAATATCACTAACTTGGTGATTTCCGGTCGCTACAACCAGTTCTTGAATTTGATCTTCTGAAAAGACAGCAGCGATTCGTTGCTGTTCTGCGATAATAATTTGCTTTGACATTCAATTCCCTCAAAACTTAGCAATATGGTCAGCACCTACGTTGCGTGTACCTAGCAATATTGACGTGATTAATCAATCCATTAACTCGAATTTTCGCCGACTAGGAAGACACCAAAAACACACCAAGCCAACAGGCAAACCGCAAGAGGGAATCAGGTTTTGATCGTTTAAAATCAAAAGGCGGGCAATGGGCAATGGGCAATAGGGAATAGGAAGATTTCCATTGCCCATTGCCTATTTCCCATTCCCTCAAAGGTTAACAAATATCCAAATCTAACATCCAAAATTTATCAACTGTAAGCCTTCAAAGGTTATGGGAAATTGAAATTATAGGAGGTTATTTGTTATCCATCTGCCTTCATCAGTTTCTGTCTAAAGCAATACTTGGGTTGGACAGACGTTGACCTCTTGACTAACTCACGAATATAGTATCCATATCGACGAAAATCTCACCAGACTACAGCTTAGATCGCACATTCCAAGCTAGATGATCTCTCCCCCAACTGCCCTCAATGAACTTAAATCTAGCCATTGAAAGTGTTTGTTTCTTTATGGTATCAAGACAGATGCCAGAAAAAGTTTTTTGCTACTTTCTTCCGTTGATTTTTAGTAACATTAGGGTTTGGTTGATTTCCCAACCGCCTGATCAACAGGTGCGCTACCAGTCAAGAACCTACACTAACTTTAAGTACAGGTGAGCTTCCGGTTTGATCAGTTTATTATAGCCGCTTCTAACCTGCAATCTGTAATATTGTCGGTTTGTAGCCTAGATTCAGGCGAACCCGCCCACTATGCTACAAAACTTGGCTTACCGGGTTTCATTATAGCACGGTCGTAAACACAAATTATCACCAACCAGATATAGAAATCTTTTCGGGTCGCGTTAAAAGTGAATGGCGGTGAATGTGTAACAGTTGGAATTCTTTGCCAGTTACCTGTTCTAACATCTTAATCATCAGTTCGGGTCGTAGTTGTGTCCCATCATTCCGACAACTCCCCACATAACGCAACAATTGATCTTCCTCGGAAATCATTTCTATTTCAAATAATTGTTCTCGTAAGTTGATGATGTTCTTTTTCCCTGATTTTGTGGTTTTCTCCCATAAAATTTCTGATGTGGCTTTAACTGCATTAATCCAATTTAACCATTCGGGGATAGCGTCTATTTCTGCTATGGAATTTACGGTTAAATAATATTCTGCTTTTTCCACCGTATCCGTTAGGGAAGGTAATTCTATGGGTACTTCTTGAATTTGATACAGAGGAATGGTATCGGGTAAACCCTGGGCTAATTTTTGGCGAAATTCCTCGATATTCATGGATTCTGTTAATTCAAAATCCACAATTTCTCCGCTACTTGTTGCTCCTAATGGTAAGGCAAAAGCAATGGAAATCCTCGGATTTGGACGGTATCCTCCGGTAAACGCTAAGGGAATTGAAGCCCGACGAATCGCCCGATCAAATAATCTGAATAAATCCAAATGTCCGACTAAAGCCATATCTCCTAATTTTCCAAATCTAACTCTTAAACGTTGGACTCGTTGAGAATTAGGAATAAATTCTCCGGCAAATTGGGGAATTGGGGGAGATTTAATCACAATATTATGACCAAAATCGGTTCCACAAACTCCACAATGGGAACAACTTTCAAAGGAACAATCGGGAACGGTAGCAGCTTCTAAAGCCAGTTTTAAATCTTCTTTGAGCCAATTTTTATCAATTCCACTGTCAATATGATCCCAAGGTAAGGGCTGATCTAATAATACTGCATAATCCTGTTCTTGACTATTCCCTATTCCCTCCCCCTCTAGCCCCCCGTGCGCGGGGGGTTTGGGGGGGCTGTTCCCTATTCCCTGTTCTCGTTCGACAAGCTCACGAAGCAGCCTGTTCCCTGTTCCCTCAATTAAATTCCATTCCCCGCTTTCCACCCGACGATATTTCCAACTCAAACCTGCTTCTTCTATAGCCTGTGTCCAAGCGCCAAAAGCCCGATCTAAACTTTCCCACCAGGAGTCCATTCCCGCCCCAAGTTCCCAAGCCCGACGCACCACTGGTCCTAAACGGCGATCGCCTCGACCAACAAAATCCTCCATAGCCGAGATTCTAACATCAGTAAAGTTAACTTTTACCCCTCGCATTTGTCGAAATTCTTGTTTTAATAATTTCTGTTTGCGTTGGAATTCTGTTGTGGAAACTGAATGCCATTGAAAGGGAGTATGGGGTTTAGGTGTAAAGTTAGAAATAGTTAAATTAAAGTTTAACTTTCTGCGATCTTTAGCAGAACATTCTCGTTTTAACCAAGCAACGGTTTCGGCAATTCCTAATATATCGGCATCGGTTTCTCCGGGTAAACCAATCATAAAATAGAGTTTAATTTTATCCCAACCTTGGTCAAAGGCGGTTTTAACTCCCTTTAATAATTCTTCATTGGTTAACCCTTTATTAATGATATCTCGCATTCTTTGGGTTCCCGCTTCTGGGGCAAAAGTTAACCCACTTTGTCGCGCTCCCCCTAGAATATTAGCAATATTTCCATCAAAGCGATCTACCCGTTGACTAGGTAAAGATAAACTAACATTATAATCTTTCAGACGGTTCTTAATTTCCATTCCCACCGAGGGTAAGGATAAATAATCGGAACAACTCAAAGATAATAAGGAAAATTCATTATAACCCGTTTCTTTCATCCCTTTTTCAACAGCTTGAATCACATCTTCCGGTTCCACATCTCGCGCTGGACGGGTTAACATTCCCGGTTGACAAAAACGACATCCCCTGGTACAACCCCGTCTAACTTCAATTACTAACCGATCATGAACTGTTTGCACATAAGGAACAAATTTAATCGAATAGGCGGGCATTGGTGCGGCTACCCGTCTTAAAATTTGGGTGGGAACATTAGGATGTTTAGGATGAACAGAACCATCTTCTGCCATCTGATAAAATTGGGGAACATAGACCCCTGGAATTTGGGCTAAATCTAGTAATACGGCTTTTCTATCTAAGTTTTTTTTCTTGCATTCTTCTAAAATTAATCCAATTTCTGGTAATAATTCTTCCCCATCTCCTAAAGCGATAAAATCAAAAAAATCCGAGTAGGGTTCGGGGTTAGATGTGGCCGTTTGTCCCCCGGCAAAAATTAAGGGATAATGGGGTTGATCGGAATTTTTGTTATCGCCCCAGACCGAATAATTTTGTCGGTCTTCCCAAGTTAAAGGAATTCCAGCTAAATCTAACATTTCTAAGATATTTGTTGCCCCTAATTCGTAGCTGAGGCTAAATCCTAAAATATCAAAATCAATTAAAAAATGACGGGACTCAACACCAAATAGAGGGGTTTTAGTCTCGCGTAATTTTTTTGCTAAGTCCGACGCTGGGAGATAGGCGCGATCGCATAATTGCCGAGGTTGGGTATTTAAGATATTATAGAGAATAACATGGCCAAGGTTTGAGACTCCGACCTCGTAAACTTCAGGATAGGTTAACGACCAACGGACGACGGCGGACTCCCAAGGTTTGCGTTTGGCGCCTAACTCCTGACCCAGATAACGGGCAGGTTGATGAATTTCTGGTGTAATTAGTTTCTCGACTGCGACATTCAAGGCAAACCTCACCCTATTAATAACGACAATATTTTAAGATTACCATTGATGTTGCCATCGTGTTGATTGTAGCAGTACCGTGTAATCAAATATTTGAGGACGAAACCTAAAAAACAATTAATTTTTTAAAATAACTTTTGGGTCAAACGTATTAAAATATACTGAAAATCTATCTCAAGGTAGATGAAATTGGGACTAAATAAATGTTACCAAAGTTCCCATATATTAAGTGATAAAGATCACTTCAAATAAAAGGATATGATCACAAATAAAAATCACTATTTATAACATAATAAAAATATGCGAGTTATCCGTACCTACTATGTCAGCAACGAATATGATTCGTAAACTGGTTGAAAAAGCTCTCTATTTTAGATGTCTGACTCCTGAAATTGAAAATGCGATTAATACAGAATTAACCCGACTGGGTTATGTTTCCGATGTCGATTATGAAGCCTTAGAATTATTAATGGAAGAAATGGATGCTGGGCGTATTCGCTTAGTTTCTAGCCATTAATAGCTTGGGATTTAAAAATTTCGAGATGCAACAATAAACAGGGTTTTGTATTCTAACGATTAGAATCAAAAATATTAGCAGAAGCTCGCCAAACCTGACCGATAAAATCTTGCAGTTGTTGGTGAGCAGAACAAGTATTGACTCGTTTAAGTCCAGGATAATTAGCCTCTGGAGACTCTAACTGTGCTAAGAAAGTAATAACTTCCGTATCCAAAGCAGCCCTAAATAAATGTGTTGGCCAAATTAAATCAGGACTTTGGCGTAAATCAGATAAAATAAAGGTTTCCGGGGTAAGACCAAAACTCGAAAAATTGTCTTCTGGATATTCAGATAATCCTTGAATTAACATCAAAGGTCTTACCCAACAGACTCCCCGAACTTCGACAACTTGAATTACTTCTGCATACAAACAACTGTTTTGATGATTTAATCCCACAATTTGACCGGGCTTAAAATTCAAGCTAGAGTCCATCATGCTTAACAGCTTATTAATTAAAAGTAGTTATAATTATAACACTTAGGGTTGATCAATTTGGTTCAGTGCTAATTGTAAATCTTGAATCAGATGTTGAGCATCTTTTTTGGCTGAACCTTGACAATAATCAGTCACAGATAAGGGAGTACCGATTTTTATTTTAACACTAGAACCTCGACAGGGAATAATCGGATTATAGCGTACAGAAATCGGGACAATCTTAATTCCTAAATGTTCCTGGCTAGTTTCCGCTTGGATGGCTAAACGTCCCAGTCCTAATTTTAGGGGGTGAACTTGGTCATCCTGAAAAATATTTCCTTCTGGAAAAATCACTAACATTTCTCCTTGGTGTAGCAATTCCACGCCATAACGAATCGTAGAAATAGTCGGATGTTTTTGATTAATTGCAAACCCACCGAGGTGACGAATAAACCACCCCTGTAGTCCTTTCATTTCATCAACCGTAACCATAAACCGCAAGTCCCGCCCGGTGACATAGCGACCTGTGGAAAAGGGAATCATAATTGCATCCCAACGGGAACGATGGGTTGGTGCTAAAATAATAGGGCCTTGTCGGGGAAGATTTTCTTGGCCGATGACTTCCAAGGATTTAAAATAAAATGGTAAAACCAGATGTCGTCCCAAGGGATAAACAATTGCAGCCAGCAAGGGAGAAACGTCAGAATTAACCTGTGTTTCTTTTGTAGATATGGACATTTTTGCAAAAGATTGATTAGATCAAAGATGAGCATAACGGTTTTCGCAGGTTGAATAAACCTCTTAACTGGATTTTAAACAGTTTAAAGGGTTTTATTGATCGTGATTAGGACAGTTTTTTTATTGTCTATTTAATTGCGTTTTTGAGCAAACCAAGATTGTAATTGTTGACGACAAGGAGATTCTAATATTCCACCTAAAACCGATAATTTATGATAAGAACAGGGACTATTGGGAAGGTTGATAACGGTACGGATAGTTCCGGTTTTGGGGTCATCGGCGCCATAAACCAGTAACCCTAAACGAGCTTGTAATATGGCTCCGGTACATAAGGGACAGGGTTCAAGGGTGACGTACAAAGTACAGGTATTTAGATGCCAATTTTTTAATAGTTTTCCTGCTTCTCGTAGGGCTAATATTTCGGCGTGGGCGGTGGGGTCACAGTCTCTTTCTTTGCGGTTTTGGGCTTGGGAAATTAGTTGATTGTTCTGATTAATAATAATAGCTCCAACGGGGACTTCTCCGGCTTCTCCAGCTTGTTGCGCTAATTCTAAAGCCCGACTCATCCAATATTGATGGGTGGAATAGTTGTTAAAAATTGGGTTTGGGGAACCAGACATCGGGGGGTTGTGTTTGTATATTGATTTTTTAATCAAGTGTATGTCCATGTTAGCCGTATGCTCATTATACGACGGCTGCGGGAATTTGTCAAGGGTAGCTCCTATCTAGTCGGCAATTTTTTTAATCAAATCAGTTTTGAGTGAGGAGAAGATAGAATGGGAAATGCTGTGGTGAAAAGTGCGATCGCTTGTATAGATGTCTACCAAAAATAATTGTCCCTTTTCTGCTGAAGAAATTGCCTCTGAAGGCATCAAACCCGAAGAATATGAAGAAATTGTCCGACGCTTAGGAAGACATCCCAAAAAAGCGGAATTAGGGATGTTTGGGGTGATGTGGAGCGAACACTGTTGTTATAAAAATTCCCGCCCTCTGCTCAAACAATTTCCCACCACGGGAGAGCGAATTTTAGTTGGCCCAGGAGAAAATGCCGGAGTTGTGGACTTTGGTGATGGGCTGCATATTGCCTTTAAAATCGAATCCCATAATCACCCTTCAGCTATTGAACCATTCCAAGGAGCTGCAACAGGAGTGGGGGGAATTTTAAGAGATATATTTACGATGGGAGCGCGTCCAATTGCGGCGTTAAATTCTTTACGGTTTGGTTCATTAGAAGATGACCGAACTAGACAAATATTTAAAGGGGTGGTTTCTGGTATTAGTCATTATGGTAATTGTTTCGGAGTTCCAACGGTTGGGGGAGAGGTTTATTTTGATCCAGCTTATAACGGAAATCCCCTAGTTAATGCCATGGCAATTGGGTTAATGGAAACCCCAGAAATTGTCAAATCTGGTGCTTCTGGAATTGGAAATCCGGTGTTATATGTAGGTTCAACAACGGGACGAGATGGCATGGGGGGAGCGAGTTTCGCCAGTGCCGAATTAAGTGAAGAATCGATTCAAGATCGTCCGGCGGTTCAGGTGGGAGATCCGTTTTTAGAAAAGTCTTTAGTGGAAGCTTGTCTAGAAGCATTTAAAACGGGTGCGGTGGTGGCAGCCCAGGATATGGGAGCGGCAGGAATTACCTGCTCAACATCAGAAATGGCGGCAAAAGGTGGGGTAGGAATTGAGCTAGATTTAGACTTAATTCCGGTACGGGAAACGGGAATGGTTGCCTATGAATATCTGTTATCAGAATCTCAAGAACGGATGTTATTTGTCGCTCAAAAAGGGCGAGAACAGGAGTTAATTGATATTTTCCATCGTTGGGGATTACAAGCGGTTGTGGCGGGAAGTGTGATTGCTGAACCAATAGTTAGAATTTTATTTCAAGGGGAAATTGCTGCGGAAATTCCGGCGGATGCTTTAGCAGAAAATACGCCATTATATCCGCGAGAAATATTATCAGAACCGCCAGAATATGTTCAAATAGCTTGGCAATGGAAACCGGAAAATTTACCGGAATCTACAATATCAGGAATTAAAATTAAGGGGGAATTTCAATCTTGGAATCAAATATTATTGACCCTATTAGATACCCCTTCTATTGCTTCTAAACGCTGGGTTTATCGACAATATGATCATCAAGTTCAGAATAATACGGTTTTAGTTCCTGGGGGTGGGGATGCGGCGGTGATTCGGTTAAGGCCGTTGGAACCCCCCCACCCCCCCCTTACCAAGGGGGGGCTTGAAGATGAAGATCCGGCTTCCCCCCTTACCAAGGGGGGACTGAGGGGGGTCTATTGTGGACTAGCCGCAACAGTAGACTGTAACTCTCGGTATGTGTATCTTGACCCCTACGAAGGAGCGAAGGCAACGGTAGCCGAAGCCGCCCGGAATTTAAGTTGTGTGGGGGCCGAACCGATTGCGGTGACGGATAACTTGAATTTTGGTAGTCCTGAAAAACCGATTGGATATTGGCAGTTGGCGGAATCTTGTCGGGGGATTTCCGATGGCTGTAAGGCGTTGAATACTCCGGTGACGGGGGGGAATGTGTCACTTTATAATGAAACCCTGGATGCACAGGGGAACCCGGAATCCATTTATCCGACCCCGGTGGTGGGAATGGTGGGGTTAATTGCGGATTTAACCAAGGTTTGTGGCCAAGGTTGGCAAAGTTCGGGGGATTTAATCTATCTTTTGGGGGATGACAAAACCTTACCCACGTTAGGCGCGTCGGAATATCTGGCGGTGTTGCATAGTACGATTGCGGGTAAGCCTCCGAGGGTAGATTTTGAGTTAGAACAAAAGGTACAAACTGCCTGTCGGGAAGGTATTCGTCAAGGTTGGATTAAATCGGCCCATGATTGTGCTGAAGGGGGGTTAGCGGTGGCGCTGGCCGAATCTTGTCTGAGTGGCCAAAAAGGGGCGACGGTTAAGCTGGGTTTAGGTTCTAATCCTTCTGTCCGTTGGGATAATATTCTATTTGGAGAAGGAGGGGGACGAATTCTGGTTTCTGTGCATCCTGAATCTCAGTTGGTTTGGGAAGGGTTTTTAGAACAACAGTTAGGGAAAGAAAACGATATCTGGCAAAACTTGGGTTTTGTGGGTTCGGGATCTGAACCTTTAAGGATTTTAGCTGATGATCAGGGTTTAATTGAGGTTGATCTTGGAGAAATGGGCGATCGCTATTTTAATGCGATTGAACGCAGGGTGGATGGTCAGGATTAATTTAACCACAAAGACACAGAGAAGATTCCAGACGCGAGACTTTCTTGCGATTTCAGCTAAAAAGGGATAAGATTAAGAAAATGTTAACTTTTGAGTAGTTATACTCGCGCTATCCAGTAGCCTTAATTCATAAATCCCACTATCTGACTTTGCCAATCAGGAGCAAAACCGTAAAATGATTCCAAATGATTCCCTAGATACCCACTCTGCTCAGGTTGATCACGAACGACCTGATAAGCCGGAAGAAGCCTGTGGCGTTTTTGGGGTGTATGCTCCAGGGGAGGATGTCGCTAAACTGACTTATTTTGGTCTATATGCGCTACAACACCGAGGCCAAGAATCCGCCGGAATTGCCACCTTTGATGGCGACAAGGTGCATTTACATAAGGAGATGGGATTAGTCTCCCAGGTGTTTAATGAAAATATTTTAAATGAGTTAACTGGGAATCTGGCTGTCGGTCATACCCGCTATTCCACGACGGGATCAAGCCGTCGGGTGAATGCTCAACCGGCGGTGGTTTCAACTCGCCTGGGTTCCCTGGCTCTAGCACATAATGGTAATTTAGTCAATACGGGCGAATTGCGTGCAGAATTAACCCGGCGGGAATGTGATTTTCTGACCACCACCGATAGCGAAATGATTGCTTTAGCGATCGCTTCAGAAGTCAATAGTGGCAAAGACTGGTTAGAAGGGGCGTTAAGTGCTTTTACCCAGTGTCAGGGGGCCTATAGTTTAGTGATTGGGACTCCTAAAGGAATGATGGGGGTTCGTGACCCGAATGGGATTCGACCATTAGTGATTGGAATTTTACCGACAAGTCCGCAACGGTATGTTTTGGCGTCGGAAACCTGTGGATTAGATATTATTGGGGCGGAATATCTGCGGGATGTGGAACCGGGGGAATTGGTTTGGATTACAGAAGAAGGAATGTCTTCTTTCCACTGGAGTCAGAAACCCGCCCGGAAATTATGTGTGTTTGAGATGATTTATTTTGCCCGTCCTGATAGTGTGATGTGTGGCGAAAGTCTCTATAGTTATCGTTTGGAAATCGGACGAATTTTAGCTAGAGAATCCTTTATTGATGCGGATATTGTGATCGGGGTTCCTGACTCTGGGATTCCGGCGGCGATTGGATTTTCTCAGGAGTCTGGGATTCCTTTTGCTGAGGGATTAATTAAAAACCGTTATGTGGGTCGGACGTTTATTCAACCGACTCAAAGTATGCGGGAGTCGGGGATTCGGATGAAGTTAAACCCGTTAAAGGATGTCTTGGAAGGTAAACGGGTGATTATGGTGGATGATTCGATTGTCCGAGGGACGACCAGCCGCAAAATTGTGAAAGCGCTGCGGGATGCGGGTGCTAAGGAAGTTCACATGAGAATTTCTTCTCCTCCGGTGACTCATCCTTGTTTTTATGGGATTGATACTGATAGTCAGGATCAATTGATTGCGGCAACAAAATCAGTGGAAGAAATTCGTCAACAGATTGAGGTTGATACTTTAGCTTATTTAAGTTGGGAAGGAATGTTAATCGCGACACGGGAAGATACTAATACTTTCTGTTCGGCGTGTTTTACTGGGAATTATCCAATTGATATTCCTGAAAAGGTAAAACGATCTAAATTGATTTTGGAAAAATCGGTAACGGTTTAACTTCTGAAATATAATTTATAAACTTGCCCCCAAAAACCGGATTTTTGACCTAAGAAACCCGGTTTTTATCTTTATTTAACCACAAAGACACAAAGAATAGGATGTATAGCAATAGGGAATAGGGAATAGGCAATCTCGCTATAGGTAAATACTTGCTGTGAGCAGCTTTTAGCTTTCAAGAATGTCCTAATAGATGCGGCAACTGCTATAACCTAAGTTACAGATCACTTAATTCTGCAAATAATGTAGATAAAATTTGATTAGAAAGTAAGAAACCATCGGGATCTGTTAATTGAATAAAACCTTGATTTAAGTGCGGTTGAATGGTGTTAGAAATAGGTTGTTTTTGGGTATCTAAAAATTGAACTAATCCTTGATTTTTAAAAGTAATTAATATTGTTAATATTTGGGCTAGGGTTTCGGCTCCAAATTGTTGTGATAGATATTCTAAATTAATTCCTTCTGCTAACCGTAATCCTAACATTAATGTTTCTAATAGTTTTTCTTGGGTTGTATCGACAAATTCGGCAATATTGTATGAATAATTACCATTAACCCAGGCATAATATTCTTGTCGTTTTCGAGGTCGAGTTAAGCGATAACCCTGAAGATAACTTGCCGCCCCCATGCCAAAACCATAATAGGGTTGTTTTTTCCAGTAGACTAAATTATGTTGACATTGAAATTCGGGTTTGGCATAGTTAGAAATTTCGTAATGTTCATAGCCAGCTTGTGTTAAAAGTTGTTGAGCTAAACGATACATTTGGGCGGTGGATTCTTCCGTGGGTAGGGGAAATTCACCCGGAGTATAATATCGAGAAAAGGGTGTTTTATCTTCGACTATTAGGTCGTAAATCGAGATATGATTGGGGTTAATTTTTAATAGGGTTTTTAAGGAATATTCCCAATCTTCTAAGGTTTGTTCGGGTAGACCGGAAATTAAATCTAAACTCCAGTTTTTGATTCCAGTTTTTTCAATAATATTAATTGCTGAAAAAATATCATCAACGGTATGAGATCGCCCAGCTAATTGTAAGAGTTTATCCTGAAATCCTTGTACCCCTAAACTAATTCGATTTACCCCCAAATCCAGAAAACCTTGTAATTTTTCTTGATCGAAAGTTCCGGGGTCTACTTCCATAGAAATTTCTGCATCTGTAGAAATACCTAATTTTTTATCTACTAGATGTAAAATTTGTTCTAACTGATTAACCGATAATAACGAAGGAGTTCCACCGCCAAAGAAAACGGTTTTTAAAGGATAAATATTAGAAGAAACGGATTGTTGGGCAATTTCTTGACATAAAACTTTTACATAGTCTTGAATTATGGCAGAATTATCCCCATGTTGGCGATCGCCTACTACAGACACGGCAAAATCACAGTAGAAACAACGGCGACGACAGAAAGGAATATGTAAATAGGCGGATCTGGGGGATTCTAAAGATGGAAAACCGGGTTGAGATTGAGTGTTAGTGAGAATAGAAGAATCAGTCATATTAAGGGTTTGGGGGGATTATAGACAATAATGGAGTCGGGAGAATAAGTGGGGTCGGTTTTCCCTCACAGTCAAATACCGATTAGGTTTCCCACAGAAGATATAATGGTACACAAACCCACGGATATCCTGAACGGGATTTCCAAACCACTTCCATCGGCTTAAAATCATGCTAGATGCAATCATTATTATTTTATTCATAATAGCTGGTGCTGGGACGGGCTTCTACGGCATTGAATTGCTTCCGAAACCTGTACTCGATCAAGTCACAAATATCGAAGGACTGCGATCGGTTACGGGTGCATTTACCGCTTTAATCGGAGGCGTAATGGGTTTAGTGGTGCAAACCAGCTATCGTCGCCTAGAAGAACAAGTTCGCCAGATGCCTCTTGACGTATTAATCACCCGTGCTATCGGTTTGGTGATTGGATTATTAGTCGCTAATTTAATGTTAGCACCGTTATTTTTACTGCCTATTCCCAGGGAATTTGGGTTTATGAAACCTTTGTTTGCACTGTTATGTAGTGCCATGTTTGGGTTTACGGGCGTTAATTTAGCGGATACCCACGGACGGGCATTTTTCAGAATTATTAATCCGGGTAGTTTAGACTCAATGTTATTGGCGGAAGGAACTCTAAAACCTGCTTATACCAAAGTAATTGATACCAGTTGTATTATTGATGGTCGGATTGAAAGTTTGTTAGAAACAGGGTTTATTGAAGGTCAAATTTTAGTACCTCAGTTTATTTTACAGGAGTTACAATTAGTTGCTGATGCGGCTAATGATCAAAAACGGGTGCGAGGACGGCGAGGATTAGATATTTTGAATCGTCTACGAGAAGACTATCCCGATCAGATTTCGATTCATTCCATTGATTATGAAGAACCGCAAACAGTCGATGCCAAATTAGTCCGATTTGCTCAAGAAATCAATGGCACGCTATTAACCAATGATTACAATTTATCAAAGGTGGCAACGGTACAACAAGTTCCAGTTTTGAATATTAATGATTTGGTGCAAGCGATCCGTGCCTCCTATTTACCAGGGGATATTATTGAGTTGAAAATTAGAAAGGAAGGGAAAGAACCATCTCAGGGTATTGGTTATTTAGATGATGGTACAATGGTTGTTGTAGAAGATGGAAGTGAGTATGTCGGGGATTTGGTACGAGTAATTGTGACAAGTTCCTTGCAAACTTCCGCAGGTCGGATGATTTTTGCCCGTCCTGAACATTCTGTGATCGCTTGAATTTATAGGAATAGGGAATAGCCCCCCCAAACCCCCCGTGCACGGGGGGCTGTTTCATTCTCTAGGAAAAACTGTGTGACCTCTCCCCCAAACCCCCCGTGCACGGGGGGCTGTTTCATTCTCTAGGAAAAACTGTGTGACCTCTCCCCCAAACCCCCCGTGCACGGGGGGCTGTTTCATTCTCTAGGAAAAACTGTGTGACCTCTCCCCCAAACCCCCCGTGCACGGGGGGCTGTTTCATTCTCTAGGAAAAACTGTGTGACCTCTCCCCCAAACCCCCCGTGCACGGGGGGCTGTTTCATTCTCTAGGAAAAACTGTGTGACCTCTCTCCCAAATCCCCCGTGCACGGGGGGCTGTTCCCTAGCGCTATATTGAATTAATCACAAATTGACTAATTACTTCTGGCTGACGATTAATAATATTAGCTGGAATTGACTGGATATCTGTTTGGGTGTAAGGTTCAATTCCATAGACATTCACCTGCAATTTTTGAGTTTGTGGATCAACAATAAATTCAGTCCAGCCAAAATTATGAACTGCAAAATAAGACCCTTTAATTAACTCAGAATTGAGTTTTGTTTCATCTAAACCAATCGGATCATATCCGAATTGATTTAGTTGATTATTCAGAATATTTTGGACTAATTGATCTTTACTTGAAGCCGTATCTAACCCTGAGTAAAAATCCTTAGTATCCTGGGTAATAGTATCAATAGAACTAAAATTCATAATTTCTGACCCCCAAGTTCCAGGGATAAAGCTTTCACCTAAATTTAACTGATAACCGATGGGCCCTACAGTAATTTCAATCGCATCGGTTTTAATTTGAGGTTGATCAAAATTCAATTGATAGGTTAACTCATTAACAATAGTTCCTCCGGCACCTCCCGATACAAATACAACATTTTTAATATTATTTTGATCAATAAATTGTAATAAATCCCGACGTTCAGAGGCATATCCTTCCCAACGGTTAGCAGAATCATATAATCCTAAATTCTGAATTGGAACCGGAGAAAAAATAAATTTCCAACTCACCCCAGAGTTTTGTGCTTCTAATAAATCAATCTTTAAATCATCTAACTGTGCTTTTCCTAATAACGTCCGGTTAGGGTCAAAAGAAGATGCTAAAAATTGATTAATTTGAATATCTAAAGCCGGGTCAGGAACTTGAGGTAAAGGTGCATCTCTAAAAGAACGTGCATCTAATACAAATAACGCCCCATCACTGCCAAAAGGTTGATATCTATAAAGTTTATCTTGATTAGCAGTGCGGGGGTCTCCGGTTTTTCCATAGACTTGATTTCCCACGGGATTATACTCTTTCCAGGCTTGCAAACCGATGTTAAATTGATCAGTATTATTAATAAATTGTCCGTCAGTTCCAAAAAATAACTGTTGAGGAGATAAAGCGGGAATTTCTCCCCCCGCAAAACCCGTAATTAAATTTTGATCATTCCAAGTGCTATATATTGTTGTTGCAGCTTGTAAATTTGCCCAAGGATTAAGTTCTAAACGGGGGGAAACAATCTCATTATATTTAGTTCTAAAATCCAGGGGAGTAACCGCTTGTTCAACGCCGGGTAAATCGGGGGAAATCGTATCAGCAGAAATGGTATTTCCCAATCCCACAAAAAAGTCTAAATTGCGTTCAGGAATATTATTAACCGACATATAGGGCATTAATTCCCCTTGTCCGTCGGCGGTGGCTCCAAATCTTAATCCCTGTTGGGTTCCAATAGCTGCTGGAGTGCGAAAACTTCCTACTGATGATGTTCCTTCTGCATTGGTAAACCGATAAAAATATTGAGTATTTGGAGTTAAATTATTAGCTGCTAACTTAACGGGTTCAGTAATATCTGTGACGTCACTATAAAGGATTCCCAAAGGATTAATAAAACTAAGATTATTCCCATATTCCAGACTAACAGTTCCCGCCGCCGAACTACGGGTTAAAAATACCGTGGAATTGGGGGTTGTATCTCCGGTGGCGACTCGATTAGGTAAACTAGAACCTTGGGGTTGAATAAAGGGGGTAAATTGACGATTTTCGGCGGCTCCAATGTTAATATAATGTTCAATTCCGGTGAGTTCATCCCGGGCAACGGCAATGGCAACATCGGGATTTTTAGCTAAATAATAGTTAGAATTATAAAAGGGTGTGGGACTGCGATCTTCAAATTGTCCAAAGTTAACAAAATGCTCAATTCCGGTAATATTTCCCTGGGCAACGATGGCCGCAAGAGCCGGATTTTCGGTTAAATAATAGGTACTATCAAATAAAACACTGGGGCTGCGATTTTCCAACTGTCCCAGGTTAATATAATGTTGAAACCCACTGGCAAAAGCTCCACTTTTAATCAATTGGGCAACGTCAGGATTTGTAGCTAAATAATAGGATTCATCATAGAGGGGACTGGGTTGGCGAACCTGAAATTGACCGGACTCAATAAAGTGTTGAAATCCATTAGCAATAATTCCACTAGCAACCGCCACCGCCACATCGGGGTTTTGTGCTAAATAAAAGGATTCATTAAATAAGCCATTGGCTGATAACATAAATACAATTTAATAGGGGACTTCCGATACTGGGTTGGGTTTGAAGACCAAACCCCTACAATAAAATATTACAACCTTGGGACGGATTTTTTGTTAATTTCCTAAAATATTGTGGTTAGTTTAATATTTAGAATCTAATATTACCTCCCAAAAAATAATCAAACTTTAGTCGGTTAAAATTGACTAAAGTTTGAGTTTTGAGCCTTCATTTTAATTCAAGGCTGTTGATTAATGATCAATTGATTTGAGATGGTTCGTGCGCCGTACTTAAACACCTACAATTAACGATTATAACCCCCATTAGGATAGGGTTGATTGTTACGATTATAACGATCATAGCGATCGCTGCCATTATAATTCCCGTTATTGTTACCCCGTTGCCAAGTCGCATACTCCCGATCTAAATTTTGATCCAAATTAATATGAGCATCTCGAATCATTTGGGCTTTTTGGGCTGCGGATAAATTGCGATATTGAGGTTGATTCATATCTTGCCGCATTTGTTGTTCTAACTGTGCATGACGTTGTTGACGATATTGATCAAAGGATTGTTGACTATTGGGATTGTTAGGATTGTTGTTATTATAATTCCCGTTATTGTTACCCCGTTGCCAATTCGCATACTCCCGATCTAAATTTTGATCTAAATTAATATGAGCATCTCGAATCATTTGGGCTTTTTGGGCTGCGGATAAATTGCGATATTGGGGTTGATTCATATCTTGCCGCATTTGTTGTTCTAACTGTGCATGGCGTTGCTGACGATATTGATCAAAGGATTGTTGATTATTGGGATTATTGTTATTATAACGACCATTATTGTTGTAACGGCCATTATTATTAGATTGCTGTTTTTTCCAGGTTTCATATTCCCGGTCTAAACTTTGATCTAAAGTTTTATGAGCATCCCGAATCATTTGGACTTTTTGGGCTGGGGACAAATTATTATATTGAGGTTTTTTCACCTCCTCCCGCATTTGTTGTTCTAACTGTGCGTGACGCTGTTGACGATATTGGTCAAAATTATTTTGAGCCAGAATTAAATCTTGAGAGGGTTGTCTTGATAAGTCTGTATTAGTCCGGTTATTGAGCATCACAGCATGGGCTGGGAGCATTGAACTGGCTAATAATATTAATGTTGCTAAGGTTAATGTGGTTTTCATGGGTTAACTCAACTTAATAAAATTTTGAATCCCTTTATTTATTTTAGGCTAACATTTTTTTAGGGATTCTGCATCATCCCAAAAGATGATTTTAAAGGTCTTGATCAGACTTTTTAAGTTCTTTAGGGTAGATGGGAGTTAGTCGTTTCTCTAATTCCTGACTTACTCTAATAGTCGATAAAAATTATCAAAGGTTCCCTAGATGACTGTCAACTCTTGAACTGATAACTGATGACTGATGACTGATAACTGATAACTGTACTGCACAGGCTTTTAATTCCGGTTGGCGGGAGTCAGGACAGGCGTGGGGATGGGTTAAATTATTGGCTTCTGCATCTGCGGCCCACAACGCCCCCCAGTGCATCGGGACAAAGACGGTTCCAGGGGCAATAAAGGCAGTGACTTTAGCGGGAAATTGACAACTTCCCCGTCGAGAACAGACTTGCACAATATCGCCATTTTCAATCCCCAAATTAGCTGCATCTTTGGGATGAATTTCTATAAATGGGTCGGGGTGCATTTGTTGGGTTTTTGCCGTTCTCCCGGTGCGGGTGAGGGTGTGCCAATGCCCATATAAACGCCCCGTTGTCAACACATAGGGATAATCGGGATCACTGGGTTCAGCTAACCCCTTGGAATGGTAAGGGCCAAAAATCGCCCGACCGTCGGGGGTGGCAAAATAATTATTGGTGTAGAGGCGTTTGGAGGAAATACGAGAGTCAACTTCTCCTTCTGGACAGGGCCATTGGGTCGGCCCCTGTTGTTGCAAACGGTCATGGCTTAACCCTGACATATCACAGGGACGCCCTTGAGTAAGCTGCACAAATTCAGCATAGACATCCGCCGAGGTTTGGAAAGCAAATTCTTCCTTAAACCCTAAACGCCTACCGACATCAGCAAAAATCTCCCAGTCATGTCGGGCTTCTCCCAAAGGGATATCAAACCCCGGACAGTAGGTTACACGCCTTTCGGAGTTGGTCATCACCCCGGTTTTTTCACTCCATTGGGTAGCGGGGAGTAAAATATGGGCGTAGGGGGCGGTTTCCGTGGGATAGTAGGCTTCTTGATAGACAGTGAAGGGGGATTTTAATAGGGCGGCTTTGGTGCGTTTCAGGTCAGGCATACTCACGGCCGGATTGGTGGCGACGATCCAGAGAAACTGCACCTGATTCTGTTCTAAACCGATAATCATATCCCAAACGGTGCGTCCGGTATGGGGGGAAATGCGACCTGGGGGAATACCCCAAAACTGTTCAACTTGAGCCCGATGTTGGGGGTTAGTTACCGATCGATAGCCGGGTAATAGATGGGCCAGTCCTCCGGCTTCCCGTCCGCCCATGGCGTTGGGTTGTCCGGTGAGGGAAAACGGGCCAGAACCGGGTTTACCAATTTGACCGGTCATTAGGTGTAAATTAATTAGCGATCGCACTTTTGCCGTACCCTCGGAGGATTGATTTAATCCCATTGACCACATAGATAAAATCCGTTTAGATTCTTGCCAATAACGGGCAGCGGTTTCTAAGGCTTCGATAGTAATTCCAGAGGTTTCGGCAACTTTTTCGGGAGGATAAGATTGTAAAAGTTGAGCATATTCTTTAAAATTGCGGGTACATTCTTCCACAAATAGGGTATCAATATTTCCCGATTTTAATAATAAATAACCAATACCATTAAATAGGTCAATATCAGTTCCGGGGCGAATCGGTAAATGCAGGTCGGCAACTGCTGCGGTTTGGGTGCATCGAGGATCAGCAACAATTAGTTTAACGTGGGGATTTTTTTTATGATATTTGGCTAAACGATTAAATATAATTGGATGACATTCGGCGGCATTACTACCTACAATAAAAGCACAATCAGTTAATTCTAAATCATCATAACAACAGGGCGGCCCATCAGCCCCCAAGCTCTGAACATAACCTGAAACGGCAGATGACATACATAAACGAGAATTGGCATCAAAATTATTGGTTCCTAAACAACCTTTAAATAGTTTTTGTGCCACATAATAATCTTCGGTAACACACTGACCGGAACCGTACATACATAGGGCATCGGAACCATATTCATGACTAACGGTTTTGATCCGATCCACGATCAAAGTTAGAGCTTCCTCCCAACTCCCCTGGCGGAAGGGTTGATCTAGGGTTTCTCGAATCATTGGGTATAAAAGACGATCGCGATGAATTGATTCGGTGACGGTGGCTCCTTTAACACAGACCATTCCCAAACTAGAAGGATGTTGGCGATCGCCTCTCACCTTCCAAACTGGGTTTTCCTGTTCATTTCGTTTAATATCTTGATCGGCTGTTGCTGTGGATAGAATTTCTAAACCACAACCGACACCACAGAAAGGACAAAGGGTTTTAATGGATTTCATTGTTTTATAAAATAGTTGTTGGGCTAGTTGTTGGGCTTGAGCCCTCCATCTTTTGGGGCTTCAGCCCAGGAATATGGAGGGCTAAAGCCCAACAACGAATTCCAAAATTTATTTAATATAAAAATTGTTAACTCAGAGTGAGAAATTGGGATAATAATTAACTCCCAATTCCTCTTAAAATATTCCCTATTGAACCGATTTTAAATCCAAGGTTCCTACGGGAGTAAATGTCACCTCAAATTGCGTATAGGGAGTTTGGGTCACATCCGATTTCACTAACTTAGGCAGAGGGGTATTGTTCAGATTTTGAGTTGCATCGGCAGATTTAGCCTCATAACTCAAAATTTCCCCCGTTTGACTCACCTTAACTAAATAAACAGAAACTGCGGTCACGGGAGTATTTGTCCAAGCCTCATTGATGTTAGCAAAAACCTCTTGATTCAACTTTTCTAAATCCGCCGCACTAGGAGTGGCTGTAGTGCTGCTACTGGGGGATGTTGCCACAGGAGAAGGCGAAGGCGAAGACGAAGACGTTGTTGTTGGTGTTGTAGCCGGAGATCCGGTAGCAACAGCAGAAGGAGATGCCGTAGCCTCGGCTAAACTCCCTGGAGTTGGGGACGCCGTAGCAATGGGTGAGGGAGAAACCGTTGGAGATGCCTTTGTGGTAGGTGCGATCGCCGTTGTTGAACTGGGAGAGGGGGTTGTTGTTATTGTTGTGGTAGATGCAACGCTATTAGTGGGACTAGGGGAAGTCGTTGCCACCGGGTTAGGAGAGGCCACTGGAATAGACTCAGGGGATGGAGAAATACTAACAGAGGGAACTGTACCTGGGGATAAAGTCGCCGTGGGACTAGGCGATAAAGTCGGAGAGGGTGTTGTGATCGGAGTCGCGGTTTCCACAATCACAGGGGTTGACGTCTCCATTGTCGTTGAGGAAGATTCAGGGGTTTCTGCCTCTTTATTGGGGGTAGTAGGCGCAGAGGAGTTAAAAACTAATGATCCGACTAAGGTGGCGAGAATGACTCCCCATAGGGCAAATAACACTCCGGTTTTCGCCGATGGAGACATTTCTTCCGAGATCGTGGTAGAACTTTCTTCCTGGATTAATTCAGGTTCAGAAGGTTGAGCATAAGGATTTTCATTAGGGTTAGGTTTATCGGGTTGCATATTTAGCACCTCTGTTGCTATAGAACTAGAACTGGGTGATATTGTAGTGCTTTGTGCCGATTCCATGTCAGATGTTGTATCTTCAGTTGTGTCTTGATCTTCTTCATGGTGGGCAAAGCGCCGGAATAGAAAATCGAGGGCATAGTTCCGTAATTCATAATATCGTGGATCTTCGGTGATTTTGGCGCGGTTGCGGGGACGGGAAAAGGGAATATCGAGGATCTCCCCAATTTGGGCTGATGGGCTATTGGTCATCATCACCAGACGATCGGCTAAAAATAAGGCTTCATCGATATCATGGGTAATCATCAATACAGTAATTCGATGATCTTGCCAAATACTTAGTAGTTCTTCCTGAAGTTCTTCCCGGGTGATGGGGTCTAAGGCGCCAAAGGGTTCGTCTAAAATCAACATTTGGGGACGGGTAGCTAAAGCTCTAGCGATGGAAACCCGTTGTTTCATACCTCCTGAGAGTTGGGCGGGTTTTTTGTTCGCCGCTTCCGATAACCCGACTAACTCTAAGTTTTCCTGAACAATAGTCTTATGTTCGGCGGTGGATTTGTCAGGATATACTGACTCAACCCCCAAATGAATATTTTCTTTTGCGGTTAACCAGGGTAACAGGGAATAGTTTTGAAATACTACCATCCGTTCTGGCCCAGGTTCGGTGATAGTTTTTCCCTGAACTGATACGACCCCAGTGGTGGGCTGATTAAACCCCGCCACCATATTTAATAAGGTGGATTTTCCACAACCGGAGTGACCAATAATGCAGATAAATTCACCTTCTTGCACCTGAAGATTGACATTTTCAAGGACAACATATTCACCTTTTGCTGTGTTATAGACTTTAGAAACTTGATCAATCAGTAAAAAAGCATCGGATTTTGAGGATGGCATTGGTTTAGAAGAAATACTATCTAAAATTTGCATAATTTTTTAGGTTTAACAACGGTTGACAATCCAACTGTTTTAGGCTGCTATGGGATCAAGGATAATTTCTTCAATCCGAATTTCTTGTTTAATCTTGAGATTTTTGAGATATTTAATCGGATCGTTAGGATTAAAAATAGTGCCATCAAATAGTTTGATACTTTGGCGATCGCGTCCTGTATCAGACAATCCTAATTCCCGGGCTGCTTGGCCATAAACATCAGTTCTTAATACCCTTTCTAGGATAGAAACCCAGTTTTTCGGGAAGGGTGTAATCCCCCAACGAGCCATTTCTGCCATGATCCAGAGAAATTCCGTAGCATCAGGACAATTAGTTTTATCGACAAAAAACTGATTGTAATTTATCAATAATTCGGCTGGTTGACCATTACCCCGATCAACGGGGTCAATAAATCCTAAACGGGTATATTCTGGAGCCGATCCGATATATTCATCCCGACATAAGATCTCTAAAATTTCTTCTCGATTTCGCCGATCATCGCAATAGTCACAGGCATCAATTAAGGATTTTACTAGAGCAACATGGGTTTTAGGATAGCGATTTGCCCACTCCTCTTTCACCCCTAAAACTTTCTCCGTGTGTCCATTCGGGAAAATATCAAAACTATTAGCAATAACAAATCCTAACCCCTCATGAACAGATCGGGCATTCCAAGGCCCCCCCACACAATACCCATCAATATTTCCGGCTTTTAAATTAGCCTGCATTTGGGGCGGTGGAATCACGGTTAAATTAACATCTTGATCGGGGTTAATATTACCTGCTGCTAACCAATAGCGTAACATTAAATTGTGCATAGAACTAGGGTGAACCATACCCAAAGTATGCACTTTGTCAAGGTTATTTTCGATATAAATTTTAAAATCTTCTAGGGTTTTTACCCCATGTTCATATAAATTTTTACTCAAGGTAATTCCATTGCCATTTCGAGATAGGGTCATGGCAGTTACTATGGGCAGGGGTGGGTTTTTACCAAAGCCCAATGTCATAGCTATGGGCATTCCTGCCACCATTTGCGCCGCGTCTAAACGGCCTTCGATCACCCCCTGACCTAACAGTTTCCAACTGGTTTCTCGACTGAGGGTAACTTCGCTTAATCCATATTCCTCAAAGATCCCTTTTTCCTTAGCAATAATTAGGGGGGCGCAGTCGGTTAGGGGAATAAAACCCAGGTCTAAATTGACTTTTTCTAAGCCATTTTTAGCAATAACCATAGGTGCTTTTTTGGTAGCTGATTTTTTGGCTTTTTTCTGTTGATTGAGAAAATAAACAACTTCATTCCGCAAGGCATAATAGCTGGGATGATTAACCACTTCCATCCGTTGACGGGGACGGGGAATATTCACCTCTAAAATTTGCCCAATATGAGCTTCTGGGCCGTTGGTTAACATTACAATCCGATCGGATAATAATAAGGCTTCATCGACATCGTGGGTCACCATGACGGCGCTGACTTGGTTGGCTTCACAGATTTTCATTAACTGCTCTTGTAGCCCGCCTCTAGTTAAAGCATCTAAGGCTCCAAAGGGTTCATCTAGGAGTAATAATTGGGGTCGAATGGATAGGGCACGAGCGATCGCGACTCGCTGTTTCATCCCCCCCGAAATTTCCCCCGGTCGTTTATCCGCAGCCTGTCTTAAACCGACTAATTTAAGATGTTTTTCAACAATTTCTTTTCGTTCAGTTTTAGGAAGTTTACGATACACTTCATCAACCGCTAAGGCAATATTTTCCCTAACAGTTAACCAAGGTAATAGGGAATAATTTTGAAATACCACCATCCGATCTGGCCCAGGTTCTCGAACTTCTCGCCCTTCTAAAATAATCCCTCCTTCTGATGCTTGATCTAACCCCGCAATAATATTTAATAGGGTGGATTTTCCACAGCCAGAGTGTCCAAGTAAGGTAATAAATTCCCCTTTATCAATTTTGAGTTCGATATTTTTTAGGGCAATATATTGTTCTCCATTGGGAAGATTAAAAACGCGATTGACGTGATCAACTTGTACGAATACAGACATAATTAAATATTAGATTAGTTAAGGGTTAACAAGTATAGTTTCGGGTTTATTTCTGGTCGGCGGGAACCACTTTAGAAGCAATAAAACCAATGGTTCTATCTAGGATTAAACCGACGACTCCGACATAAATTAAAGCCACGATAATTGCACTCATTCGAGAACTATTATAGGCATCCCAAATAAAGAATCCAATCCCAACTCCACCGACTAACATTTCCGCCGCAATAATCGCTAACCAAGATAGACCAATCCCAATTCTTAATCCGGTGAAAATATAGGGAACTGCGGAGGGAAATAATACTTTAAAGAAGTATTTATGTTTGGGTAAACGTAACACTCTAGCCACGTTTTTATAGTCTTGGGGAATTTGTTGTACCCCGACGGTGGTATTAATAATAATCGGCCAAACTGCTGTAATAAAGATGACGAAAATAGCCGCCGGATTAGATTGTTGTAAGGCAGCTAGGGCAATGGGCAACCAAGCAAGCGGCGGAATTGTTCTAAGAATTTGAAATAGGGGATCTAAGGCATCATACATAAAGGAATTACTCCCCACTAAAATCCCTAATGAAATTCCTACAATGACCGATAAGCTAAAGCCAATCGCCACCCGTTGTAAACTGGCAATGACTTGCCAACCCAACCCTTTATCAGTACCGCCATTATCAAAAAATGGGTTAACAATTAATTCCCAAGATTCTTTAACGGTGGTAATGGGAGATGGTAAATTAGGATTTTCTCCTGAACATAATAGTTGCCAAATTGCCAGAAAAATAAAGATCCCAATCAAAGGACGAATAATTTGATTACGATTTTTATTGAACCAATTGAAAACAAAGTTCAAAGGATTATTACTATTAGAAGTGGTTTTAGTGCCAGTAGTCATGATGATTATAAATTAGTTAGTTTTTTTCTCTTGCAGCCCCCCTTTACCAAAGGGGAGCTGGGGGGGTAACATTGGTATCAACTTAAGCCGAAAAGCCGTTAGGTCGATCCCCCTAAATCCCATTAAAAAGGGGGACTTTGATGATCCGATTTCCCTAAATCCCCCTAACTTTAATTCTCCAATTCCTCATTATCAAGGGAGGTTGGGGGGGATCATTGTTTATTAATATTATCTGTAGGAATTGTTAGACCTTGAATAACCCGCCGCTACAGAAAATATGGGAAAATTAGACCTTTTTGATCGCTAAACTATTGAGATAGGCTTTAGGATCTTCGGGGTTAAATTGTACGCCATCAAAGAATGTTTCAATGCCACGAGAAGGAGTAGCAGGAATTTCGGCTGCGGGAACATTTAAAGACTTCGCCGCTTCCCGCCATAAATCTTCGCGGTTGACCTTATCAACGGTGGCTTTAATATCTAAATCGGCTGGTAAATATCCCCAGCGAATATCTTCGGTTAGGAACCAACTATCATGGCTCTTATAGGGATAAGAGGCATTATCTCTCCAGAATTTCATGGCGATGGGACTGGCGGTGATCACCCGACCATCCCCAAAATCAATATTTCCCCTAGATCGCTCAATAATATCTTCAAAAGGCACTTTAAACCATTTATCTTGGGAAACAATTTTACACATTTCCTCAATATTTTCCGGTTTATCACACCATTGTTGCGCTTCTAATACAGCCATGGTTAAAGCTTTAGCCGCTTTGGGGTTTTTATCCACCCAATCTGCTCGCATTGTAAAGGCTTTTTCGGGGTGATCTTTCCATAATTCCCCGGTAATTAATGCAGTATATCCGGCTTTTTGATTAACTAATTGGGCATTCCAAGGTTCACCAACACAGAACCCTTCCATATTTCCGACTTTCATATTTGCTACCATTTGGGGAGGTGGCACCGGAATAATGGAAATATCAGTATCTGGAACAGTCCCCCCGGATGCTAACCAATACCGCATCCATAAATCGTGAGTTCCTCCGGGGAATGTAATGGCAGCTTTGAGTTCTTTTCCTGCATTTTTAGCGGTTAATAAAATATCTTTGAATTTGGCACTATCATTAACGGTAATTTTAGCATCCAGATATTCTTTACCTAAAGAAATTGCCTGACCATTAGTATTTAATCGGGCTAAAAGATACATCGGAACTGGCTGTTTTGTAATCGTTCCTAATGTCATTAAATAGGGCATGGGGGATAAAATATGCGCCCCATCAATTCCGCCTCCACCGGAACCTAATTCTAGGTTATCTCTAGTAACAGGCCAAGAGGCTTGTTTAAGCACCTTAACATCCGACATTCCATACTTAGCAAAAAAGCCTTTTTCTAAGGCAATAATTAGGGGGGCAGAGTCGGTTAAGGCAATAAATCCTAATGTTGCTGTTGCTATTTCTGGAGCATCCGCCGGATTAATATTAACCGCCGGGGCTGGAGCAGAAGTTGTTGTGGAGGTTGTGGAAGGATTGTTATTAGCAGCACAACCATGAATGATTAGAGTTCCGGCGGCAGTTGCACCGGCTGTAAACAGGAATTTCCGACGTGAAAGTTTACTCATGTTCTGTGTTTTGATTCCGTATTAGTAGGGTGTTGATGTGGGTTTTCAGATGAATTATTCTTTGACGCGAGCGCCAAATTGTTCCACTAAAATTTGTCGCAAAACGGGTTTGAGATCCTCACAGGGAATGGATTTTTGTACACATTCACCTAGTTGGGCATCTTTACCGACTTTTCCGCCCATATAAAGGTTTACTCCTTCAAGGGTTTTGCCCTCTTTACGGGCTTTGGTTCCCATTAATCCAATATCAGCTACTTGGGGTTGTCCGCAGGAATTGGGGCAGCCTGTCCAGTGAATTCTGACGGTTTTTTCGACGGTTAATTCCGCTTCTAATTCCTTAACTAATTCGACAGCCCGATGTTTAGTTTCTACTAAAGCAAAGTTACAGAATTGTGCGCCAGTACAAGAAACTAATCCTCGACTTAAGGCAGAGGGATTAACGGAGAATTTTTCCAAAATAGGTTCAGTTAAAAACGGCTCTAACCGACTATCGGAAATATTAGGAATAATCACATTTTGTTCAACGGTTAAGCGAATTTCTCCACTCCCATAAACTTCAGCAATCCGGGATAATTCTAACATATCGTTAGCCGATAACCGACCTACGAGAATATTTAATCCCACATAGTTTAATCCGGGTTGTTTTTGTTTATAAATCCCCAAATGATCCCGTTTTTCCCAGAGAATTTCGTCTTTTTCCGCTTCGGATTCTAAAGCATAACCGATCTGTTTTTCGACTTCAGAACGAAATTTTTCAATTCCCCATTCATCAATTAACCACATTAACCGAGTTTTTTGGCGAACTCCCCTGGGCCCATGGTCTCGAAAGACTTCTAAAATCCCTCGACAAAGATCGACAACTTGCTCAGGTTTTGCCCAAACATTTAGGGGAATAGCGGCTTCACAACGGGTGGCAGAAAAGAATCCTCCCACTAACACATTAAAGCCAAAAGCTTCCTGTTTAAACGCAGGAATAAAGGCAATATCATTAATTTCGGCGTGAATTGAATTATCCCGACATCCGCCAATCGCAATATTGAATTTTCGAGGTAAATTACTAAACTCAGGATTCCCTTTTCCTTCGTTGGTAATCATGTCTTGAACCTGTTGCACTAACTCCCTGGTATCATAGAGTTCATCGGCATCTAATCCAGCAACGGGGGAACCCGTAATATTACGGACGTTATCCATTCCCGACTGAATGCTCGTTAGTCCAACCCTTTCAAACCTCTGAAAAATATCGCTGAGATCCTCAATTCTAATTCCCCTTAATTGAAGGTTCTGTCTTGTGGTAATATCAGCACTACCGTCATCACCGTAGCGTTGCACGATTTCCCCCAAAACCCGCATCTGCTCACTGGTGATCACCCCATTGGGCAAACGCAACCGCATCATGAATTTCCCCGGAGTCACGGGACGGAAAAACACCCCCAGCCATTTTAGGCGATGGTCTCGGTCGGTTTCTTCCATGGCTTCCCAGCCTAGTTGGGCGAAGGTTTCTAGTTCATCTTTAACCGCTAAACCGTCTTTTTCGGCTTTGAGTTTCTCAAATTTGTTGGTGGCTGTTTTTTGCGGGACTGTGCTGGTCATAGCGGGTTCCTCAGTGTTGCTATGTCTCGAATTTGGATCAAATTTGGCCAAACATTAACGGGTCTGTCATCTAAAATCAGAGTATTGACCTTTTGTGTTTGAACTGGGAGGTTTTTGGCCTCAACCCAAAGGTTAAGCAATGTGACTAAGTTAGACCCCTATACCCGATGCAATCGTAGCTAATGTTACAAAACTTAAAGTTTTATGAAAATTTAGCATTGATACGATACATTTTTTGCATATAGCAATCCTATTCCCTATTCCCTAGCTCTATGATTCCAAATACTGCTTGTTACTGGCTGAAAAATGTTCGTGTCCCGGTTTGTGTACTCACCGATGTTGATAGGGCGATCGCAAATTCAGCTAATATGGAGGGTATGGCTTTAGTTGATATTAAAATTGTCTCAGAAATTATTAATCAGATTGTTGTTACTGGATCTGTTGAGTTAGAAAATATCCCAACGGTGGATTTACATGGGAAACAAATTTGGCCCTGTTTTGTGGATGTTCATACTCATTTAGATAAGGGTCATATTTGGGAGCGATCGCCAAATATTAAAGGAACCTTTGCAGATGCCTTAACCGCTATATTTAAAGATGAAGAAACCTGGACTACCGAAGATATTTACCGACGGATAGAATTTGGTTTGAAGTGTAGTTATGTCCATGGAACCAAAGCCATTAGAACCCATTTAGATTCGGCGGGAAAATTGATAGATATAAATTGGGATGTTTTTAATACATTAAAAAAAGCATGGCAAGATCGCTTAATTTTACAAGGTGTTTCCTTAGCTACTTTAGACTATTATTCGACGGCGGAAGGAGAAAAATTAGTTAATAAAGTAGTAGATTCAGGCGGTATTTTAGGTGGTGTTGCTTATATTAATCCTGATTTAGAGCAACAAATTGAGCGAATTTTTGCCATTGCTAAAGATCGGAATTTGAACTTAGATTTTCATGTTGATGAAACAGGAGAAGCGGAATCTGTTTGTTTATATAAAATTGCGGAAGCAGCTTTAAAATATCAATTTGAAGGTAAAATTATTTGCGGACATTGTTGTAGTTTAGCCGTACAACCGCAGGATATTGTTCAAAAAACCCTAGAATTGGTGAAAGCCGCGAATATTGGAATTGTCAGTTTACCGATGTGTAATCTCTATTTACAAGATCGTCAATATCATCCCTCTGAACTTCCAAAAACCCCCCGTTGGCGGGGAACAACCTTAGTCCATGAATTGAAACAAGCGGGGATTTCCGTGGCTTTTGCTAGTGATAATTGTCGTGATCCGTTTTATGGTTTTGGTGACCATGATGAGTTAGAAGTATTTAAAATGGCGGTGAGAATTTGTCATTTAGATCGACCGTTTCAAGATTGGTTATCGAGTGTCACAAAAACCCCGGCGGATTTTATGGGTTTAGTCGATACAGGACGCATTGGTGTGGGAATGGTTGCGGATTTTATTATTTTTCAAGGACGTTATTTGAGTGAAATATTATCTCGGTGTCAAAGCGATCGGATTGTGATTAGAAATGGTAAAATATTAGAAGAAAAATTACCCGATTATTCAGAATTAGATCCGCTTATTTTTGATAACTTTTGATTACAGCCCAGATCAGATCCCCCTAAATCCCCATTAAAAAGGGGGACTTTGAAGTCTTGTTCCCCCTTTTTTTAAGGGGGTTAGGGGGGATCAACAATTTTTGTATTAGGCTAACCGTTGATGTTTTAAATAATCAAAAACGCTTTTATCCCCAATATCCCCTGGAATGCCTTGGAATATTTTCCGACCAGCAAAAATGATAAATTGAATCGCCCAAAATGCCAGTAAAATTTTTTGAGCATCAACTGACCACAAACCAGCCATAAATCCTAATAACAAAATCGGAACCAAAGGAGTTAGGAGTTTCGTTTCCACCCGATTAAAACAGAAGGCTTCTTTAAAATAAATTCCTGTTAACGCCACAAAGGTAAATCCCACTCCAAATAAGCTATAAGGATTGTGATAAATAGTTAATGCTAAGGGTTCTGCATCGACCACAGCGAAAACTACCGAAGCAATTCCACCAATTAACCAAAACAGTTCTAGGAGTTGGTGTAACTGAATTAAATAGATATGAATGGTGAATAAACTCACTCCCAAAGCCAACCAAAAACAGAAGTAAATCGGGGTTAATGCTTGTAGAACCCCTGGGGTATTGAGTTGGAATAAAACTAATCCGGTGGCGACGGTGAAGCACAGGGCTGCTATAATTATGCCCGTGCGGTAAATAATCACACTTTGGCGATCATGATCGTTAATTGTATAATTGCCAAACTGTCCTTGATAAATAACGGGTATAGAGTCCTGCTGTGTTTGTACCATAATTTTTTCCCCTTGAGAATATCAAAAATACCTGTGGCACGATATACTAAATTCTACTCCCTTCCCCATAGAAAAATCTTAAGGCTGAAAGTAGGTAGATGTGTAAACTAATCACGTCTCTATCACTATAAACCTTAAACCAGATTAATTAAAATCATCTAGGGTTGAGACGAAGAACTACTGTGCTTGGTGTAACAGAATGTCTAAACTATATCAAAACAAAAACAAAAACAAATTACAGCCACCTGGAGATGATTTGAAACCTATTCAAATTGATGAAACGATTGTATCCGGTTTAGTGAATAAGCGACTAAATAGTCTGGACTCCTCCGATCCCAGAATGATACTGAAAAGTATGATTGAACAAATGGAGTCATTGGGGTTAATTAATAAAGATTTCTTTGATGTTGAAGATGAAGAAGAAGATGACGATGACACCTTTGATGTTGAACAATTTGAAGGAAAAATCAAGAAAATTTTAGGTAATAGCCGGATCAAGGTTAATCAAAAAACTTTAAATAAATATTTTAAGTATTTGAAAGAAAATCTTGAATTACCTTGTTATTTGGGTGGGTCAGAAGAATTTTTATGGGAAGAAGAATATCTTTATGGCCCAGGAAAAACCAAAGAGTATGAGAAATTAAAAAAAACTAATCCCTCTTACACCGATGTTTTTGTATTAGAAAATTTTCAGCCTAAATTTGATGAAACGGATGGGATTATGGTAGATGTTAAACGGGTGAGTGATCAACGAGAATTTACCCTTTCTTTAGCGGAATTAGAACCATCAGATGAAGATTCTCCAAACTATATTTTGCTAGAAGATTATTCAATCTGGTTTATAAATTATTCATAGGTTGTTATGTTTAAATCCCGCAGAGACGCAAAATTTCACGTCTCTACATTTTTTGATTTCCAAAAAAATATTAAGCGTAAACTCGGTTAGCTTTAACCGTTGCTAAGGCTTCGACTAAACTCCGAACTACCGCCAGCATCGCCACTTCGTTATCGAGGCGGTTAATAGCTGAACCCACACCAACGCCCGCAGCACCCGCAGCAATCGCCATGGGAGCAGTAATATTAGAGATACCGGAAGCACATAACACCGGGACGGAAACGGCGCGAGAAATTTCCGAGGCTGCGGCTAAGGTCGGGGCGGCTTTTTCAATTAGTCCCAATGTCCCGCCATGAACTGGGGAAGAACTGGTTCCGCCTTCGGTTTGGATGATATCTGCACCCGCTTTGACGAGTTCCAGGGCGAGTTCAACCTGTTGGTCGAGTTCGAGGATATGGGGAACGGTGACAGATAGGGTAATATGGGGCAGTAAAGCCCGGGTTTCGTGGGTTAGTTGCAGCACTTCCGCCGCCTCAAAACGCCGTCCTTGAGTGTAGAAAGCGTCGAAGTTGCCAATTTCAATTAGGTCTGCACCTGCGTCTACGCAAGTTACAAATTTTTCGGGTTCAACCGCAGAAACACAGATGGGAAGATGGGTTAATTGACGCACGATTTCGACTAAATTAGGGTCAGCGCCAATATCCACAAAAGTTGCGCCGCCTTTGGTTGCGGCTTTGACCACAGAAGCGACCCGTCCGACGTTGAAATTGGTTAAACCGCTAATTACTTTTAGGGCGTTACCTTGGTTGAATGCTCGTTGTAAGGATGAATTCATCATAATTTGATTATTGACGTAGTGAGCCCTTCAGGACTCTATCTATCTTAGGTTAAAACATTTTCCCATAAGTTATGACATTCCGGTGATCGTAAGCATAAAAATTATTTATTATCTGCAATTATAGCACTTTTATTTGAGTTTGGTGTGCAATTATATAAATTAAAGTAGTGCGAGCGTCCTCGCTCGCTGGTTATAAAAACCAAACCTATTGTTAGAGAAACCAAACCTATTGTTAGAGAAACCAAACCTATTGTTATAAAAACCAAACCTATTGTTAGAGAAACTAGCGAGCGGGGACGCTCGCACTGCGTTAGTATTCAATTAATCCCTAAACCTTTGGGGTTGTTGAAATTTATATAAATCCTCAATAACTTGTACCCAACTATTAACTAAAGAGGCTAAAATGCGATCACCTTTTTCCTTCGTCGCCACCGTTGCATCACCTAAAACTCCACTTTTGGTTAAATCTTTTGTTACCCAAGCAAAGGGTAAGTTTGCCTCCATACTTAATAAACTATTTTCGGGTAAATTATGGGGATATTCACACACAGCTTGCTCCATTTTAACCTGTTCTGGCAGTAAAGATAACATTAAACTGGTTTCGGCATCTCCGGCATGAATTCCTAACTCTAATTCTTTCGGGGTTAATAATTCCCCAGCAATATTTGGAACCCGCCAAATAAATAAAGGAAATACGGAAAAATCCTCATATTTTTGATGTAAGTCTCGCGCTACCATCTCTAATATTTGGGGTTGTCCACCATGACCATTAATAAAGGCTAATTTTCTAAATCCAGCCCGATAAATGCTTTCACCTAATTCCATTAATACAGCTATTAAGGTTTGGGAACTTAACGTTATTGTACCAGGAAAATGCCAATGTTCGTTAGATTTTCCATAATAAATTGTTGGCAAAGCGTAGGCAGGAATGTTATCATTAAGTTGGGCTAAAGCGTAACCTGTTATGGCCGTTGCGATCGCGGCATCAACAATTAACGGTAAGTGGGGGCCATGTTGTTCAATCGCTCCAATCGGTTGTAAAATAACCAGATTACTTTTATCAGCCATTGATTCAATTTGTTTCCAGGTTAAATAGGGGAAAAACCGTTCAGGGGGAATAAAATTATGGAGCATTAGAATTACGAATTAGGAATTACGAATTAGAGGAATTGGGAATTACGAATTACGAGTTAGAGGAATTGGGAATTAGGAGTTTTCTTTTGTGGTTTTTTGGATGCTTCCAATAGTTCGTCAAAGTTCTTCGGCATCAGCGTGGATACTTTCAAACTCTTTTTCCGTTAAGTAATCGGTATCTTTTAAAAGTCGTAACCAGTAACTTGTTTCACGGGCTTCTTTGTAGGCTATAGGAAGTTTGGCGATGAAGTCGGCTTTTGATTGTCCTCCGAGTGCTTCTTCAACATTTGCCCCGATGCTTGTTCCTGATCGCAATACTTGTTTAGACAGTATATATTCCTTTTTGCTTTCTGACAAGTATTGATAAAGCCGTACAAGTTGAACAACTGTGCGAGTGGGTGAGTTCTCCCCGTCGTCGTCAGCAGTTTACTTTAAATCAGGTTTAGAAAAAAACTCCAATCCCCAGAAACCTAAATCGTTATATAGTCTGCTATTATATCCCCAAAAAATATCCTATACCTATTCTTTATTATTGCATATTTTTCGACCTCAAGACCCCGGATATGATCAAGTTAAGTTAGCTGAAATTGATCAATTTCACCCCGAAAGTTTAATTTTAAAGGATCCCAAAATGGATTTTTTAGGACAAACCCTATTAGTAACGGCATTTTTACCCGAAAATACCCCAACGGATGATCAAAATTTAAGAGCGATCGCCGAGCAATTAAGGTATAATTTATTTGGGGATTATTGTAATAGTTTTTATCAAGAGGGAAAACTGTTAGGGAGTTATATTGTTGAATATGGAAACCCTAGAACAAATCTGAATCGGATTTTAATTGTATTTTATTTAACCGAATCTACCCCAGAAAAAATTAAGCTAATTTAGATGATTTAGAATTTTTTGTCCGCTTTTTAAATCGAGAATGTCAAACTTTCCCTACCCAAATTCAAGCGGATTTAAACTATTTAAAACCCGCCTCAAATTTATTAGATCAGGCGATATCTAGTATTAGAGGATTAGTTGAAATTGAACAAGCAAAACTAGATCGGGACAAAGCAGAAATACTCCGTAATAATGAAGAAGCTGAAAAAAAACGCGATCAATCTTTAGAGCGTACTATTTCAATTTTAGGCGTTAGCTTAGGTGTAGGAGGTATTGCTTTATCTATTACCTCAGCATACATTGAAAAACCCCTAACCCTATCCTATCTGGAAAAACCCCTTGATCCTTGGATTCTAGCATCTTTATTAAGTTTATTAAGTATTGTAATAGGAGCGATCGCAGGTTTTATTGCTTGGCAAATTACAAAACCTATTTCAAAACAAACAAATACAGAAGAAACAAATACAAATGTAACCAATACAGAAAATTCTCCATGTAATAGAGATTAACTCGGATTTAAGTTATTATAACATAAATTTTGTGTTATAATAAAATTAACCCTAATCAATTCCAAATATTATGGAAGAAATCCTAACCCTAAAGGAATTATTGCTAAAAGGGGATATTCCTGGTTCCCTTGCTATCGTTGAAGAATTAGAAGAAATGGGTCGCAAAGATATTGTTAAAACCATTCGTAGCTATTCTATCGTTTTATTAATTCATTTAATTAAACGTCAAGTAGAAAAACGAACAACTCGGTCTTGGGATGTTTCAATTCGCAATTCAATTCGAGAAATTCAACGGGAAAATAAACGCCGAAAAGCAGGAGGATATTACCTTAATTATGAAGAGCTAATGGAAACTTTAGAGGATGCTTATCTGAACGCAATTGATCAAGCGTCTTTAGAGGTTTCAGAAGGAATTTATGAGCCTCAAGAATTAGAAAAATTAGTCAATCGTGAAGAGCTATTAAATCAAGCTTTTCAGTTAATTACATAAATTATGTTATAATAAAACCAACCCTAATCAATTCCAAATATTATGGAAGAAATACTAACCCTAAAGGAATTATTGCTAAAAGGGGATATTCCGGGTTCCCTTGCTATCGTTGAAGAATTAGAAGAAATGGGTCGCAAAGATATTGTTAAAACCATTCGTAGCTATTCTATCGTTTTATTAATTCATTTAATTAAACGTCAAGTAGAAAAACGAACAACTCGGTCTTGGGATGTTTCAATTCAGAATGCTATTTTTGAAATCAGGGATGAAAATAAACGTCCTTGCTCCCAAAGTTATTATCTGTCTCCAGAAGAACTTGACGAAGTTTTAGAAGTTGCTTATAAACAAGCGATTAATAAAGCATCTTTAGAGGTTTCTGAAGGAATTTATGAAGCTAAAGAATTAGAAAAATTAGCCAACAAAGAAGAAATATTAAATCAAGCTATGGAGTTAATTAAAGATAAATAAATCATAACATAAATCGGGTTTCTAGCCCTTATTTATGGGATAGAATCAATATTTTTGATTGAGAAACCCGATTTCTAGGAGTTGCTAGTTAAAGATATTTTTCTCGTTCTAACCAAGCTCTCATTTTCCCAGGATTTAATAACCCATAGGGGTCAACTTCTTGTTTAAATTGTAACTGTTCTAAATTAATCATTTTCATACCTCCATCCTCTAAAATATAGGTATGGGGATTAAAAATAACCGCCCCCCGTTCTTCATGGTAACGAATAATTTCATTTAACCTTTCTTCTGTTGTAAATCGCACTAATTGTAAAGATGCGGGGTGCATTTCTCCATGAAGTCTTAAAAACTCTAAATGCTGCATAACTTCATCCCCAAAATGAGTATAAAGATGTTCCAATAATTCCAATTTTCGATCCGCAGGTAAGAGGGTTTGTAAATAGGTAATAGACGGATCAACACTTCGGGCGTGTAAGGTGGTATGGTTCCAACTATATTCTATTATTGTTGTTCCTTTCCCCGTTTCTTGGGATGATTTCTGATAACAAACTTCACCGTTATACTGTTTAACTAATTCTTGAAAAGGTTCTAAGCTGGTTTCGGATACTATTAATAATGCTACGTGTTTTTCTTCTGGAATTATATCTTTAAATGCAGTAAAATAGGAGGGAATAGGAGACGCACAAACACAGACTAATTTTTTAATAATTCCATCGGATAAAGCTAAGGCTTGACCAAATCGAGCCGATGTCATAAAATCATTAAAGGTAACAATAATTTCTGACCAAGGATAGGCGGGAGCTAAGGGAATTTCTAACTCAGTAATAATCCCATTTGTACCATAAGCATGATTGACTTTCTGCACATCATCCCCTCTTAATTCAATTACTTTTGGTTCATCTTCCATTGTCACAACTCGCGCGGCTTGTAAGTTACCGCGATCGCGTAATTGTCCATAGGTAATCGAACCAATTCCCCCACTTCCGCCCTCAATAAATCCCCCAATTGTTGCTGTCCGATAGGTAGAAGGAACCATGCGTAATTCCCATCCTATTTCCCGCGCTTGTTTATCAAATGCTGCCATTTTTACCCCAGGTTCCATACAAGCTAACCCTGGTTTTATCCATTTAATATTATTCAATTTAGAGATATCTAAAATCACCCCTCCTTCCAAGGGAATACATTGTCCATAATTTCCCGTTCCCGCACCTCGAACCGTCAGAGGAATTTTATATTTCACACAAACTTTAGCCACTTGTAAAATTTCGGCTTCTGTTGCGGGACGCACCACAATATATCCGATTTTATCCTTGAGTTCATGTTGCAAAATTGGGCTAAAATGGTAATAGTCTTGGGAAAGTTTTTTGACTTGAGTTTTATCCGTAATCATTTCAATTCCTGAGAGTTCAGCACGGAAGTTATCCCAGTTAATATCAGTCATAATTATTTTTTAGGGTAATTCGTTTACATTATAGGATAACGGATCGGTGGTGGTAGTGACTCAAAATAGTCTAAAATCTTAAAATATTAACTAAACGACTAAAATATGACCACAAATCAACCTCGTTCTGGATATACTCTACCCGTTTTTGCTTGCGCGGCGGCGATGGCGGCTTTGGAATATTTACAAACTAGAAATCAGTCTATTGAACAGGTATCTATTGATTTAATTAATCCGGCGGAAACCGTTAATATTCTGATTGAACAAATAGCAATTTTAACCGATAATTCTGCTTTAGCAATTACTCGTTCTGATCCGGGGGATAATTTAGATTTAACCCGAAATACTCCGATTTGGGCAATGGTGGAATGGTGGGATAGTTCGGAACCCCCCCCAACCCCCCCTTGTCAAGGGGGGGCTAAAGAACAAAGTTCCCCACCCTACCAAGGGGGAGCTCAAGAACAAAGTTCCCCACCCTACCAAGGGGGGGCTAAAGAACAAAGTTCCCCACCCTACCAAGGGGGAGCTCAAGAACAAAGTTCCCCACCCTACCAAGGGGGAGCTCAAGAACAAAGTTCCCCACCCTACCAAGGGGGGGCTAAAGAACAAAGTTCCCCACCCTACCAAGGGGGGGCTAAAGAACAAAGTTCCCCACCCTACCAAGAGGGAGCTCAAGAGCTAACCCCCCCAACCCCCCCTTGTCAAGGGGGGGCTAAAGAACAAAGTTTCCCCCATTATCAAGGGGGGGCTAAAGAACAACTTCCCCCCCCTTACCAAGGGGGGGCTAGGGGGGGTGAACTTTCTGATACTATTTTTATCAAAGGAGGAGAAGGAATTGGCTATGATCAAAAGACCGGACAAACAGCAATATATCGTTATGCTAAAACTTTATTATTAGCCAACATTGAGAAAATATTACCACCAAATAAATCTATTTTAATTACCTTTATTTTACCCCAAGGAAAACGACTAGCAACCCGAACTTCTAACGCTGCTTTTGGAATAGTTGAAGGATTATCTTTACTGGGAACAACAGGAATTTCTCAACCCTTAACTGTTCCCGAACAATTAGAACAGTATAAAATTCAACTCCAAGAAAAAGCAAAAAAATTTGATTCTTTAGTATTTTGTATTGGTGAAAATGGATTAGAATTAGCTGCAAAAATGGGGATTTCCCCCCACCAAATGATTAAAACCGCCAATTGGTTAGGGCCAATGTTAGTCTGTGCCTCCTTAGCAGAGGTTAAGTCAATCTTATTATTTGGTTATCATGGTAAATTAATCAAATTAGCCGGAGGAATTTTCCATACCCATCATCATATTGCCGATGGACGATTAGAAATATTAACCGCCCACTGTGCTAACTTAGGATTACCCACCTTCGATCTACAAAAAGTTTTTAATTGTTCAACGGCCGAAGATGCTTTACGATATCTGCGAGAATTAGACGCAATCAAAGGAGAAAATTGGGTCATTCGGATCTATGGAGAAATAACAAAGACGATTGATCAACGATCCCAGAACTATATTTACACCCATTGTGAAAAAAATATTAAGGTTGGTTCGGTAATGTTCGACCGCCAGCGTAAAATTATCATTAAAAGTGAAAATGCTGATATAATTTTGGGGTAAATTTGTTATTCTAATCGGATACAACAATCAGGTTTATCCTTGGTTGACAATTAAAATTAAAACCCATTAAACTCAATATGTCTCCCCAGACTCAAATCCCAACTCAAACTGAAAATACTGATATTTCAGTAGAAAAATTGAACCGACAAATGATCGTGATTCTCGATTTCGGTTCCCAATATTCCGAGTTAATCGCCCGCCGCATTCGGGAAACCGAGGTTTATTCCGAAGTCATTTCCTACCGGACAACCGCCGAAAAACTCAAGGAACTCAACCCCAAGGGTATTATCCTCTCCGGTGGCCCCAATTCCGTCTATGATGACGGGGCGCCCGAATGTGACCCTAAAATCTGGGAGTTAGGAATTCCGGTTTTAGGGGTTTGCTACGGAATGCAGCTAATGGTAAAACAGCTAGGGGGTAGCGTAGAACGGGCTAAACGGGCCGAATACGGAAAAGCCTCCCTACAGATTGATGACCCCACCGACCTCCTGACCAACGTCGAACAGGGGGCGACCATCTGGATGAGTCACGCCGACTCCTGTAACCAGTTACCCCCTGGATTTGAGATTTTAGCCCATACCGAGAATACTCCCTCGGCGGCGATTGCTGACCATGAGAACAGAATGTACGGGGTACAATTCCATCCCGAAGTCGTTCATTCTATTGGCGGTCAAGCCCTAATTCGTAATTTTGTTTACCATATTTGTCGCTGTCATCCTACCTGGACAACCGAAGCTTTTGTAGAAGAATCTATTCGAGAAATTCGTAACCAAGTGGGGGAAAAACGGGTTTTATTAGCACTTTCTGGGGGAGTTGATTCTTCAACTTTAGCGTTTTTACTGCACCGTGCGATCGGTGATAAGTTAACTTGTATGTTTATCGATCAAGGGTTTATGCGGAAGCTAGAACCGGAACGATTAGTTAAACTATTCCATGAACAATTTCACATTCCCGTTGAGTATGTAAATGCCCGGGAACGGTTCTTAAAAAAACTAGAAGGAATTACCGACCCCGAAGAAAAACGTAAACGCATTGGGGGAGAATTTATTCAGGTTTTTGAAGAAGAATCGGTGCGTTTAGGGCCCTTTGATTATTTAGCTCAAGGAACATTATATCCTGATGTAATTGAGTCAGCCGATACTAATGTTGACCCCAAAAGTGGGGAACGGGTGGCGGTTAAAATTAAAAGCCATCATAATGTGGGGGGATTACCAAAAGATTTACGGTTTAAATTAGTAGAACCTCTGCGAAAACTGTTTAAAGATGAAGTCAGAAAAGTCGGACGTTCGATTGGTTTACCCGAAGAAATTGTCCGACGTCATCCTTTTCCCGGCCCAGGTTTAGCGATTCGGATATTAGGAGAAGTCACGGCGGAAAGGTTAAATATTCTCCGAGATGCGGATTTAATTGTCCGAGAAGAAATCAATAGACGTGGAGTTTATCACGATTATTGGCAAGCTTTTGCCGTATTACTTCCGGTGCGAAGTGTTGGAGTAATGGGAGATCATCGTACCTATGCCTATCCAATTGTACTACGATTTGTTAGTAGTGAAGATGGGATGACCGCCGATTGGTCACGGGTTCCCTATGATTTATTAGAATTGATTTCTAATCGGATTGTTAATGAAGTTCGCGGCGTGAATCGAGTGGTTTATGATATTACTTCTAAACCCCCTGGAACTATCGAATGGGAATAGAATAAACCCCCCGTAGAGACGTGCCACGGCGCGTCTCTCTTATTTATTGTTATTGAATAACATTTGATATGAACCCACAAATTTGTCTAGTCACAGGGGGAACTTCTGGCATCGGTTTAATGACGGCATTAGAACTCGTAAAACAGGGAAATCATGTTTTTATTGCCTGTCGTTCTGAACAAAAAGCCCAGCAAGCAATTAATTATATTATAGCACAAACCAATCAAGGAAAAGTTGAATTTTTGCCTTTAGATTTAGCCTCTTTAGATTCAATTCGTGCCTGTGTTAATTTATTCTTAGAACGTCAACTTCCTTTAAATATATTAATTAATAATGCCGGAATTTTTAATCAATCTGGAACCACTCAAGAAGGGTTTGAATTAATTTGGGGAACTAATTATTTAGGGCATTTTTTACTAACTTATTTACTCTTAGATAAACTCAAAGCATCAGCAGCAAGTCAAATTTTATTTATAGCTTCCGATATGGCTTTATGGTCAAAAAATCTAGGCTGGAAATTATGGATACAAAAAACCCCCTTTAACTTTCTCAAATTATATGCTGATTCTAAAGTTTGTTTATTGCTATTAATGCGATATCTTCTGCAAAATGAATTAAATCAAACCTCTGTCAGAATTAACGCTTTGCATCCCGGTTTTGTCCGGTCAAATATTAGTTTATCCCATCGTTTAAGCCAAGTTTTAAAGGTGGGAAACTCTCCCCAAAAAGTTAGTCGTAATCTGATTAAATTTTTAACAACCCCCGAATATAAATTAATTAATGGTCAATTTTTAAATCTAAATTTTCAACCCATGCCATTAACAAACCTGGCGCAAAATAATCATTTATCCGATGAATTATGGCAAAAAAGTTTATTCTGGACAGGACTATCTAACCCTATTTCCCAAACCCCAACTATTTATAATTCAGAGGATGGCATCTGGGGGCCCTATTCTTTAAACTTAACTGCAACTCAACTACAAGAGATTCAAAAACATATCTTTACAACGGTTTTACCCCGTTCTCCGATTCATGTATTTTCTAATAGTTATCAATTTATAAAAAAAAGGGATCTTGGATCATTAATATTATTATTAATTCAAGGATATAAAAGACAATTTAATATGGAAAGACACTTAGATTCCCCCGTAATTTTAGAACTATGTAAAAATCAATATTTACTAGAAAAAGCCAGGGAATATTTAGGAGAATCGCCCTTTCTTTGGCGTTCAGAATTATGGGTTAATTATCCAGCAAAACAGTTAATTCCCCTTTGGCACCAAGATCATTATCCTCAGTTATTAACAAAAACCGGAAAAACAATTAATGTTTATATTGCATTAACCGAAGTCAATGCCGGAAATGGTTTTGAATATTTACCCAAAAAATACCATAATTTATGTCCTGTAAAAATGAATGATCCTTTTAGTGGAAATCATTTTTTTGAAGTTAAAACAGAAATCGAAAAATCAGCCTTACCCGTGATTTTAAAACCCGGAGAATTTATCTTTTTTACCGATGATTTGATTCATCGTTCTATATGTAATATTAGTGGTAAAGTACGTCTATCCTTAACACTACGTTTAGCTGAATCTACAGTCAAAATTCAGGGAAGTTATAGTTCTCATCTCCAATCCCCAATTCTGTTTTTATAATCATTTTATGAAATATAATATTATTCAAAAAATTTACCTATAAAAGCCCTGCTAATTAAGGAATTTAGATTGTAGATGTAGATGCACGTCTACAATCCAAATTCCGCACAATGCGGATTTTATTCTAAGTCGGGCAAATGTAAAATTTCGGCCATAAATGTTGCATAAGAGCTAAACATTACCTGCAAACTGTGACCGGTCACCTGAACGATCTGGCTAGGCTTCCATCCTTCTTTTAATCGGTGACAAACAAAAGTATGGCGGGTGTTGTATGGTTTCCGATATCGGACTTTTGCCTGTAACAAAATTTTGATCCACAATTGCCGAAAAGCATGAAGATCTACGGGTTCGCCAAAAACAAGGTTGTGACCTGATTGGGACTTTAACTTTATTAATTCATCTGCGAAATTTATGGGCAGACAGAAAGATCTAGGTTTCCCCCCTTTTTTGAGAGGTTTAAATTTTCCCCCGGTGAATTGCCTACAAATTTTGACGTTTTGGCAATTGGGAGATAAATCATCCCATTGCAATCCTACGGCTTCTCCCAATCGACATCCCGTTAGAAACAGAAATTTAATAAAAGGCTTTTTGTCTAAGGGTGAAAATTCCAGAATTTTCCTAATTTCTTCTTGGCTGAAAGGATCAATTGTAGGGGGTTGAGAATTTTCTATATTAACTTCCTTGAAAGGGTTTTCTGTAGAAATTAATCCGTTTTTTTTCCCCCAATCCCAAGCGGAAGAAAATATATTCATTTTCAGTTTAATCACTTTGGGTTTATTGGATTTTTGCAAAAATGCAATAATTGAAGAAACCTCTTTGCTAGTGATTAGTTCCGGTTTCATAGACAAAATATTGAGTGATGCAATGCTGTTAGCGAAACATTTATAAAATTGAATCGTTCTATCGGCTAAATGCTTCTTTGTTAAATCAATCCATTGTTTATAAATGCCCTCAAAGGTTTGCATTTCAATAGCTTTTAAGGTCTGTACCTTATATTTTGACAGGGAATAATCGAAATTCCCTTTTTCAAAATCTTCTTCCATTTGCAAAGCAATTCTTTGGGCGGTTCTGCTACCTTCTGAATTATTCTCACAGCCTGGATAAAGAATTTTATATTTTCCCTGGCCGTCCTTCCAACGAAGGCGGAGCCATTTTTTATCGGCTCCTACACTTATCTTCATTATTCGCACACCTCTATTTTATAAATTTCTGCCAATTCTGGAAATGCAACGACAGAACGAGACATTAAAGAGTTACTAGAATCCCCATAAATTTTAGACAACCAATCAAACTGTTTTAAATCTTTCGATTTAATAATCAGTTGCATTAATCCTGCGATATCTTCGACCGTGGCATGGTGAAAATTTCCAATCTGCAAGTCATTACGACTAATAAATTCATCTTTTCTGTGCGTTAGCCATATCTGCCGTGATAGTTCGACTAACTGATAAGGTATCCCTGCATTATCAAAAAGGACGTCACCCTCTTTCAATTTGTCGAAATCAACCGATCGCACATCGATCGGTTCCTGTTTTTGACCAGGTTTTACGATCGGTTGAGGGGTGTTTTGTAACGTTTCCTTAACAATGCCTAAACTAGCTGGTATATTTTGTAACACATCTTTTTCGTCGTTTTTCGGCTGTAACGCATACTCTGTAGGGGTTTCAGAAAAAACAGGAACCGATCGATCCGATCGAACCGATCGTAAATTTGCGATCGGTTCCTGACTGGCTTCTGGAGGGAGTTTCGGACTACCGATCGAAGCGATCGCGCTATTTTGAAAAAATTTTGTTTTTGGATTTTCCGATTTTTCTTGTGCGATCGGTCGATCGGTTCGATCGGTTAATTTTAGCTCTCCAACAAAGTACCAGTTGGCCCGTGAATTTGGCTTTTGCTGTTTGCTAATTAAGCCGCGCCGACTGAGAAATCCTAAGTCGCGTCGTAGGGGGTCGGCGGCGAATCCTAAAGTTTCAGCTAAATCCTGAACCTCGAAAGGTGTGCCCGCGTTCTCACGGAAAAATTTGATTAGGCTTAATTCTCGCTGGCTGTAATTTTCGATCTGTTCCTCTCCCTCAACGTCTAGGAGCATCCCTTTAATATTCCAACCCCATGTATTCGGGTCGTATTCGAGTTGGTAGCGCCCCGGTTCACGGCTCCGGGTTTTCTCAATGGTTAAAATCCGTTTGCAGTCGCGGGGGTCATCCCCTACGGATTCAAGTTTCCAAACTTGGTCAACCGAGTTATAAATGGCGGTTGAACCCCGTGCCGTACCTTGCGAGCTACTATGGTGAATTACTAAAAAGGTTGCATCATTTTTCTCGGCAATATCTCGCAGTCGCATTAATGGCCGTGCGTATTCCTGATCGTTCTCTGAATATAAGGATTGAGTTGAGGTTGAACTCAGGGAATCGATCATGATTAGGATGTTGGCTTTGGGGTCTTTTTCCTTAATTTCTGCAATTTTGGATCGCAAAATCCCAAACTGTTCAATTTTCCAATCACTTAATATTGAAAATCGCTCTTGTGCTTCTGGAGAATCATCTAAATATCCTTGTTCCTTCAATTGTTCGGCCGTCACCCGGTCGCCTTGGTCGGTTTCGATAAACAGAACATAACCCGGTTTATCTGCATAATAATCCCCCCACTGCCCGCCATTAATAACGACGCGGCATAAATGACCGACTAATCGAGTTTTCCCTTTTCCCCCCTTGGCATGGAGTAGGGTGATCGTTTGTTTTGGAATCCATCCCCTCAATAACCAATGTTCCGAAGCATCCCCATATTTTTCTAGGTATTCTTTCAGGCCCATAAATTGGTTCTTGCTACGGCTCCCTAACCATAAAACGTGAAAATTCAACATCTCACGCCGTGATTTGAAACCGTACTTTTTAGCTAATTCCTGTAATTCCCACTGCTTCAAAGCTTCATTGTTGTCGCAGTTATCTTCGATCCGTTCTAATTCCCTTGAAATAGCTTGAAATTTTGCGGTGGAAGCCCGAACAAAACTCCCCCTCCTGAATCGACTGGCAATTTCAAAAAAGCTAGATTCCATCTGTTCCAACAATCCCCCCACGCCTTCATCGGGGTTAATTGTGAAACTGCCATTAATAACGTTGTTTCCATATTCAATTAATTGCCGTCTTAATCGTTTCTCAAGAATTAAATTAGTGTATTGGTCAATATTGACGGCTGAAACTGTTTGCTCTACCAGTTGGCTTAATTTAAGTTGACCTCCGACAGATTCGAGTAAACCTTTGTCGGATAAATAGGTCGTAACGGTCATTAAATCCGTGGGTTTATCCTGAGCTTTTAACGCTACGCAAGCATGATAAATAATTTGGTGGTTTTTCAAGGAAAAATCGGAGGGTTCGAGTACCGTTATGATTCTCTCTAGTGCTTCTGGGTCTAGGAGAATCCCCCCTAATATTGCTTCCTCTGCTTCAATATTTTGGGGCGGTAATTGATTGGAAAATGACGCAAAACCAGACTGATTTTTGTTGACAATTTGAGCAACCATTTGTTACAATCCTATTATGTATTTAACTATGCCTAACTCATTACACCCTGATGGTTTCCCCCTTTCGACAAAGGGGGAATTTTTATAGACACTTATCGAGAAAAATGACTACAAATTGCTCCCTTAAACTTGAGGAAAATGCTAAATCCTCCATCTTTTGTAGGGTTGCATTGACTAAATCGTTTACCGCCTCAAGTTCGCTTTCTGATGCTAGAGATGAGCCTAACTGCAAATCCTTCAACAATTCCTTTAATAGTTGATTTTTCTGTTTCCGTCCCATCCCCTTCAGATTGATATTAGGTAAGGTTTCGGTTTCCGTAATTTCAACCGCCTGAACTTCTACGATTACTTCTGTAGCATCTGGGATTAGTTCTATTTCTTCCCAGTGAAAATCCTTAACCATATCCCCAATTTGAACGGAGAATTGACGCCGTTTTTCATCTCGGAAAATAACCTTTCCCTCACTACCATTAAAAGGCTGTAGTTCTGTTGTGTAAGGCTTTATGGTTACTCGCTGATTTAGTTCTATGTTTTCGCTGATACAGTTAGGATTAACTTTTTGGACTGGGCAAAGGCTTAAAGATTTAGTAGGCTTCTCTCCTAAAGATTCGCCGGATATAGATTGAATAGTGCAGGCTATTCCATCGGTTGACTTTTTGGTAACTAATCCATAACTCCACCCCTTGACCGCATAAGGCATTTCTACTAAATCACCCTTTTTGATGTATCCCTCTGGCCTGGTAGTTTTGGATAATTTAGGGTTAACAGCATGAAGATTAATGGGTTCCTCAGCTACGGATTGTTTTAATTCCTTAACGGTTTCGGTTGTTACCTTCTCCCCTGCATCTAACAGAGCGATCGCTTGTTCTAAAATCACATCAGGGCATGATTTCTGACTTAATTGGTAGGCAACTGTAGGGGTAAATCTTGTGATTCCCGGCATACTTTCAAACTTTTCGGCTAACCGCATTTGACGGCTGGCTGTATCTTCACTCCAGGAAAAACAGGCTTTTAACCAGTCTAAAAACTCCCCATGTTTGCAAATTTTCTTGGCTCTTAAAAGGTTTTGCCCAATCTTGATCTTTAATTGAATATCGTTAGAGACACATTGCACCGTGTCTAGCTCTAGTTCTTTCAACTCCTGCGATTTTTTTGGGGCAAGGGATTTATAGAAATCCTCTTTGTCTTCAAAACCCTCGACTGCAAAGGGGCTGGTTAATGATGTGGCTTTCATTGAGCCCTTAGACAGTTCTGCAACGGCTACGTTATTAAGCATGATTCTCCTTTGAAATAGTTGAAATAGTTAAAACCATTTGCTGAAATACGGGGTGAACGTCGTGGAAATATTGGGGGTAAAGTTGTCGGAAATTCTCGGTGTAGTCCTTCAAAACCTCATCAAATTGTGGAAGGTGGGACGCTGTAAATTCGGCTTTTAAATCGTCTGAAAGAATGCCAGAAGCAACGAGAATTAATGCTTTTGTGAACTGGCGACTTTTACGATTAGGGATTCTGCTATTTAGTCGGAGTATTAAGGCGGCTAAGTAGGCAGTTTCATCGGGTTGGGTTGTTAGTTTCATGATCCAAATTCCGCATTGTGCGGATTTTCAGAATGGGAATAATTCCAAAATCCTTGATAGCCCCTGGCCGGAATTGGATCTAAAGGAACGATTTCTGTTAGGAACCATGCCCAACGGAACGGATGCCAGTTGCCCACAGCCTTCTCGATAAAGTTGGGCGGGTATGCGGCGGGGAGGCAATTAAATAATTCTGTTTTACAAACGATGGCTCCCAGGGGGTAATCCTCTGGATTGCGACTAATTTTTAGGCGGGGGTAATCGTTTCTCAAGCGATTAATCAAATTCATTTCATCCGTCCCCATTGGTCTTTTAGCCGCATGGATGAGTAACGGCCCTCGATAGTCAGTTGGCCAGGAACGGGTTTCATATCGTTTGATTCCGGTGGCGATCAGGGTGGCGTAGGGTTGCCAGAGGGTGATCACTTTATATTCACCGGGGGCTAATTTGGTTTCTGTAAGCATCGAGGAGTCGGTCATTTTTTCCTAGTGATAATCGTGGTTTTGGACTGTGGCACTCGTTCACCCGTTGGCTTGAGAACGGCCTGAATATAATTGAGAGCGATCGCTTCTCCATAAACTTTCAGGATGTGCAGGGCCTCTATTTTCTGGGTGGGCAAGAGTTGGGGAAACAGCCGTTCGATTTCTTCCATATCTGTTAATCCTGACAATCCGGTAATTTTTCTTTTCCCGTCGGTCGTCGCCACGCTTGGGGGCTTCGTCTTGGGTTTCGGTTGTTGGCTCGGTGGCGATGGCTCGACCACTACCACGGTTAATTGCTGCATAGAGACTGAGGGATAGAAACAAAGTCAAGCCGCAGGCTCCAACGGCGATGGGAATAAAGTATTGATTCATGGCAATAACGAGGGGTTGAACCCTTGCGGGGTAGAGGCAGTCTGGTGCAGATGCACCTCAATTGGTCTAATGGCGGTAAGTTTTTTTAGGAAACTGGGGGAAATTCACCCCCAGCTTTTGTCCATCTGTTCATTAGAGAGAGAAAAGACCGAATTTTTTACATAGTTACCTCCTCAAGAAATCTTCAAAAAACCAATGCAACATCGTGGTATCAACCGCAAAACTACCTATATAAAGGGTTTTGGGCGGTGTTGACATTGGACGTAAAATCAACTCATAGCTAAATCCGTGCTAGGAACCCCCCTTTCTTGGTCAGTTTGGGGGTAGCTGTATTGTCGTTTACATCTTATGGAAAACACTTGTAGTTTTCACTTGTGTTTTCCATAAGTATATGTTAGTATGAATGAAAGAAAAAAACAAGCCACATCTCAAAAAACTTTACAGGAGGGTAAAACGAGCTTGAAAGCCATACGGGAGGCAATGGAAATAAGTCAGTTCGACTTTTGTGTAGAAACTGGCTTGTTGGTTAGTTCTGTTTCTAAATGCGAGAACGGACATTCAGAAATTATGTTCGACATAAATCAGGCCAAAAAATTTGACGATCTAATCAGGTTGCGATTGGGCATATCTATTCACGATTTACCTAACTCTTTAAGAGAACCCGCGCCGCCTGAATTCGTGAAATTGTTGGAAGAAATAAAAATGAGTCGAGTTTAGTTCAATTAAGAAGGTGAAGTGAAATTAAAGTAGCGTGAGAGAATAGATTTAGCGTTTTTCTATTTCTCTCACTATGTTGCTACCGTTTTTAATTTTAGCAGTTCGACTGCTGTTTTTTACCCTGTCCTTGGGTGCTACTGCAATATTGGGGTCTGTAGCTATTTTTTTTCCAATCATTAAATATATTTGGATTCCATTAATAGTTGTAGTCATTCCCCCGGTTGTCACAGCGCAGTTGCACAAAAACCTCCTTAACTGGCTGGATTCCTTGAAACTCCCTCACTGGTTTCCTGGTAGAAAATACCTCGACTGGCGGCGGGCGGTTCGGAAAGTTCAAGCTAAGAAATACTGGCTCACATGGGTTAAACATCCCGCTAGTTTTCAAGAAGGTTTTGACGCTTTTTCCGCTTTACTTATTGCTGGTTTTTTTGCCTTAATGGCGGCGTTATTAGCGTATGGGTTAGAAAGTGATAGTCAAAGAGTTTTTGATAATCCAGTTGAAATGATTGTTACTAACTTTGTTGGCTGGACTTACATCTTTTATGCCCTAGATACCGTTAATCGCTGGAAATTAAATCAAGGTAAATGGAAAAAGTTATCCGGCAAAATTCGACAAGCCAAAGAGGAGGCATTAAACAAGGAGGTTAGAAACTTAAAACAGCAAGTATTTACCGAAAAAGGGTATTTAACCAAACCGGAATTTTCCATCGGGGAAAAGCACAATTCACTCAAGGCAACGGCTAAAGCCTGTGAACCGTATTTTACGACTGACGACTTCTATGATTTTGCTGTATTCCAATGGAAACACCATCAACAAGAAATCCCACCAGAAGTTAAAATACCCCCCGAATGGAAAGGATTTAGAGAGTTAGCCGATGTGGTTTGGTTTAACCACTGTTGGGGTGAAGATTCTCCCCTTAAAAAAGCCACCAATCAAGTCCAAAAACAGTATCCACAGTATCAAGCCAGTATCGTTCAGTCCAATCTTTACAAGGGATTTATCGCATTAGTTAAACAGCGTAAAATTCCATCCCCCGATGGTTGGGATAAGCAAACACCTAAAGACGCAAAGTTTAACTGGTCTGAAGCGGAGGTTAGGTACGAGTGGATGCTTCTAAAAATTAACTGAGGTCAAAATGTTACAAGCTAAATCACTGACTGAACTACCAAGTGAAACACTTACTTTTAAGGAAATCGTTCAAGAGTTTCTGGATGAAACTTACCATCAATTAGAGGAGGAGAATATTAACCCAGCGATTAAAACTCAGGTAGAAGATATCTGGGAGATGTTGGATGCGATCGTTGAATATTTGTAGATTTCACCAAACCTAGAAGGAGATCAATAAAAGAAATGAAATGTCTTAAATGCAATAGCAAAACAACAGTGCTGGAGACAAGAAATTCTAAGATTTTCGACTATGGAAATTCCTTTTGACGCTCTAAGAAAATGATTTAGAGCCTTTCAATTTTTATGCAAAGCCTTCTGATGGAGATTCTTAATATGCCAATGGATCGCAAACGATACCCGCCAAATTGGAATCAATTAGCTTTTCAAATTAAGCAAAATGCTAATTGGCGTTGTGAGAAATGCGATCGCCCTTGTCGGCAACCGGGGGAAAGTTGGGAAAAGTTAGGGGCTCGATTGGGCGAACAATGGAGCCTTTACGAAACAATTGATGATGATGAGTTTGGGTTTGTTGAGGTTCCCAAATTTCAACGGTTCACCTTAACAGTTGCCCATCTCAATCATATTCCCGAAGACTGCCGACCGGAAAACCTAAAGGCTTGGTGCAGCGTTTGTCATTTAAGGTATGACGCCGTTCACCACGCCCAATCCGTAAAAGCCAACCGTTATAAAAAACGCGAGGCAGTTGGGCAGTTAACATTTTTCTAAAAATCAAAACAGCCAGTCCGACTCTCACAAGAATGACTGGCTGTTAAACCGTACCGCTAGTAAGGTTTTTAATATTATGCCATGTAGTGAAGATTTAATTGAAAAATTGATGAGACGCCACAATGTTCCCGTACTTTATCCGGGGGAGTCTGGTTACACTTCTCTTATTAGTCTAAATCCGTCCGTTAATGACGTGGTGCGGTTGGCGCTGTTGAGAACCCAAAACCCCCAACTGTCAGATCCTCAAATGATTGAGTTATTTTTGGCGGCTAAACAGGATTCTCTGTCAACCAAGGGCGGTTATGGGGATGCGATCGCTCTTAATATTGAATCGGAAATCTGGAATGCCCTAGAAAAGTCTGAAATATTCGAGACTATTGCCCAAAATATTCAAGCTAAAGCCATTGATTCGGTACTTAACAGCTTATCTACTGGATTTAATGGGGAACGGTTTAAAGGGCGTTTAAATGCTTTATCCCAATCTAATCAACGATTTAATATTCAAAGCCAAAAACAGGATGAATCAATTATTGATTGTGATTATGAATCCCTAGATAACGTTATTAATCAATGTCTTACACCGCATGAACCCAAACTGTTAAACAGTTCGGAAACGTTTCAACCTTCTAATGGAGGTAACGGCCCAAAAAAGTTACAAGGAACTGGCAAGGGAAACTAAGACAACTAATTCATTCAGAAGTATCCAGAGATTCATCAGATATTTCTATTTTTCCCTACGGCGGGGGGTTGATGTGAAATGAAACAACCGCCCGGCATCCTAAGCTATACAGCCCCTTGGTTTATTCCGTTGTTCTGTTTCTTTGCGGGTTGGTTTTTTAACTCGTTTGTTGAGGTTAAAGTTAACCCTGCAACAAGTGTAAACATTCACAGTAAGGATACTAAAAATGACCTATTTACGCTTAACTTCTAGTCAAGCAAAGCAGAATTTTATGATCTCGGCACGGTCTTTGATTGGATATTGCCAGAAGGAAATTAGCGACGAAATGACTTTGTACACACCCTCTTATACTGTGAATCTTAGTAAAGATAACTGGGATAACTGGGATGAATTTATCGAACAAGTTAAATCGGAATTTATAGAAACAGAAGATTTTTAATTAAAGGAGTTTAATCATGCTTGGATTTTTCAAAGGTGATGATTTTAATGGCGGTAATGTCGCCCCGATACAGGGTCAATCTAATAATTTAGATGCAGGCTCTGTGCATTCTAAATCCGCTCAAAATGCAATTACTCCCGACAGCCCCGGGAGTTGGACAGCCTACCGAGCCGCGCCCGTTGTCGAACAAGCTCGCGCCTTTACAGAGGAAGAAGCCGACGCTTTGACCGAATTAGAGAAGGATGTCAGGTCTAAACGAAAAGCCACTAAGAAATCCTACGAGAAACTCGAAAAAATTGGTAATCACGGCACGGCTATTAATCGGCATCATGAAAAATACCGCCGTAATGAAGCCCGGAACGAGAAACGCATCCAAGGTTACAAAAATACCAGTGCAAAATATTTGCATTCCCTCCGCCCCGAATACGCCAAACTCGGACAAGGTTTAGAAAAAGCCGCTGCCGCCGCTGACCAAGCGATCGCTAATTTAATGGCTTCTCTGTAAAACGTTTAAACCCCGTGAACGGGAGTTACTTGTTCACGGGGTTATTTAGCATAAGGATTACGCTTTATGATTCAATTTTACCGCATAATTGGCTTCGGATACTACCGTTTTGGGAAGTAAAACTTCCGTAAGTGGAAGTAGCACGGAAGTAACGACTTCCATTGCTTCCGTAAGTGGAAGTAAAACGGAAACTGAGTTAAGTACAGAAGCGCAAGAAATGTTTGAAATCGTTGTAGACGCTTTAGAGGATGGATACTCAGATACAAAAATAATTCAGGAGTTAATGGGATATAAAGGGAGAAGTTACGGAAAAGGGAAAACGGTACTCAATGAAATTAAACGATTTATTGATTTGGACAATTAACCATTAATCCACAAACAGAGGATTCAATCATGATTGATTATTTAATTCTTTTTCTTTTGTGTTTTGCCTTTGGGCTTGTTGGCATTATTATTGCTAATAAATTAAGTAAATAATTATTTCTTTAAGCCCCTATCAATCCATGAGACATTAAATCATCAATCAATGCTTTTACCCTTTCAGCTAATTGTGGAAGTGTTACCGTAGCAGGAGCAAAAGTTGTGCGAGTAGCGGTTCCCGTAGGGGCAGCCCATCCCGTTCTTCGGGCGGAAACAACTTGATTAGTCCCAACAACAAAAGACGTTGCTTTTGCCGACCCACCAACATCTAATTTTTGTGATGGATTAGTAGTACCAATTCCGACATTATCATTATCCAGTATGACAAAAGGAATTGATTTAACGTTGCCATTGGAGATATAGGTATATATAGAAAAACAATTCTGACCAAGACCTCCCGCATCTGTTGATTTCATATTATAGAAAGCGTATGAAGTGCTAAGTCCTGCTTCTTTTGCAAGGTTGATAAGTTGCAAAGGTTCAAAGCCCTGACTTCGTACTGATAAACCCAGAGAAAAGTTTGTTACACCCGTTACCGTGCCACCAGCCAAAGGAAGGTATGTGTCGGGAAGCCTGTTGGCACTCAAGGTTCCAACTGAAATATTTGACGCATTTAAACTGGTCAACCCAGAACCATTCCCGTTCAACGAACCAGCAAAAATCGCTCCTGTAATGCCTAAACTAGCTGCACGAATCGCACCCGTAGTGGTAGAGGTAGAAGCGGTTGCACTCGTAGAAACTAGGTTCCCCGTGATAGTCCCGCCCGCAATCCCAAAACCGTCTAAAGTCGTTGGTTTCCCTGTAATTGCACTCCAAGGAGGGGTGATATTGACAGGTACCCCTATACTTGTTATTCTCCCCTTAACGTCTATACTAAATGGTCTGACTTGGTGAAAGTCAATGAAAGAAAACTCAAGGGGATCGGTGGCACTCTGTCCTAGATCAATACCAAATGCACTAAATGTAGATGTCCATGTATCGCCTGATTGTGAGATGTGTTGGACGGATAATTCATTCGTTACCGTGCCTCCTGACAAGGGTAGATAATTATTATTATCAATTGAATAATTACCATCACCCAATTTTTTTAGGAATCCTGCACTATCAGATAAATTCTGTAGTGCAGATAATTCATTCTGTGGCGGTTCTATTAATATTGCCATTTTTTAAATCTCTACATATTTTGCAAATTTAACTTTGATTGTTGCTGCATTTGTGGCAATAGCAGAGATTTTTTCGCCATTATACTCAATTTCTAAAAGTTGTCTGTTGCCATACAAAATGAAATCATAATTTGATGTTGTGGCTGTTGTACCGTAATTGAGATATACGGGTTCGGTTCCGTTGTTACTAATACTTAAAATTTTTCGTCCTAGTGTTGCTGTAGCATCAGTTAATAAAATGTCACCTGCCGTATTAGCAGTTAAAGTGGTTTCTTTCGTTTCAATGGTTCCGAGTGTTTTTTGAGTTGTGTTCCCATCAAACGATGTAGATGGTGGGGTAATGATAAATGGCATAGTAATCTCCTTTTTTTAGATTATTTTATTATAACATTAACTATCTTCATGAGGATAGCTAAAATTTGTATCGCGCTTGATTTGATGAAAATGGTTGGAAACTTCCATTATAAATCGACTTAATTTTCCCTCCATAGAAGATTTATTTTGCCGAATCATAGCGCCAAGATTGTTAATATCAATATTTAGTCTTTCGATATCTTGATTTATTTTTGCTATTTTATAAGTTATCCAGTAAGAAAAAAGTAGATTCGTAAGGCATTGAATACTAAACAAAGCGATCACTGTCAATTCTTTGTCCATAATTTTTATTGTAAATTAGCAAATCGTACTGTATTAAGTGCGTCTACAGGGACTAATTCGATACCCCTGCATCTGCGGGGACAGTAACGGTGGTATTGGTTCCAAATTCCCCCGGTACAAGAATTTTTTGAGTGGATTGCTGTTTAGAAAAAGTTGTCCACATAGTATTTAATCCTTTAAAATCACATCATTAAGATCAGTATGGATATTGTTTTTAGCTAAGCACTCTTCCACTTTGGCGACAAGTCGATTATGGGCTCCATACACCCCATACACCATAGATTTAACCAGTCTATGGGATTTCCAAGCCTCATTTATATCTTTTTCAGCTTGCTTTTGACTGTTGATAATTTGTGACATTTTTATGATCACAAATGTTAAAACTATCAAATCAAAAACTGATTGGGAGATTATAATTATAGCGAAAAAGGTAGGCGACATTACTTTGTTTCCCCCAATAATTGTTTTTTTTTTTTTGATCAGCATAATTAAAATTTCCTGAATCATCCAAATATGAAAAGGTAAATAATCCGTAACTTCTACCCTGTAAATTTGCGTTCCATTCTTCTTGATTGTAATGAAATACAAATCTAAAAGTTAACCCATCCCGCCCGCCATACCCTCCAACATCACGGGGGAATTGTTGCCAATTATAAGTCGGGGTAATCCTTCCTACATCAATCCAACTTCCATAAGAGTCGGTATAATCACCCATTGACCTCCCATCCTTCAGAAATTAAATCATAAACCTTGTCGGCGCTACAAAAAGAAGAAACCGAGCCATTTGCTGTTTTTAAGGTAGCTCGTTTTGGTTTAGGTGAACTTGCACCAACAAAACACCGTTTTTCTCGCTGTTCTGCTGTTAATTGTTGGGGGGATTGAAGCCCTAAAATAGCCCCGTAGTTGGTAAACGTCCCTTTATCACAACTAAATCCATAGAAAAAATCGGCCGTTCCAGTTGTTGCTGAAATTTTAACGAAACAAGTCATCTGGCGAGCCGATGAATTTTCACTAACAAATTTAACCCCAATTCCTTTTTTGGCTAAAGTCCAACCCGCCGCCCTAGCTACTGCTATTTTTTCAGGAGAACAAAATAAAGATAATGACTTAGGAATGTCTCCTGATATTTCTCCAGTTGCCGTTGTTTTTTTACTAAACCGTGGCGGCTTGGGTGCGTTTGCTCCCACAATTGTTATAGCGTTTGGATCTAAAAATTCAGGAATAACACTAGGGGGGATAATCCATCCTAGTTGAGAGTTTAAATCACCATCACTAATTCCTGTTCCGGTAAATTCTCTGCTCTTAAATCCGTAGTACACCCCCGCCGAATTCATCCTCACCATGCAAAGGCGATCGCGTTTTTTCCCCCTCGTCACTGACATAATTATTTTCCCCTAAGCTACTATCTTCCCCTAAACTACCAATTTGAAAATCAATATTTTGCCCATTAATAGAGAGATTAATTTTAATCGCAAGCTCGATTTTAATAGGGCTGTTAGAAGGAAAAAAGGAATTTTCAGGGTATGGGGTAAATCCCATTATTTCCTCTTTTTCCTCGTCATCCTCATCATCTTCCCAATCGGCTCGAATTTCTCCCTTAATCATTTCCTCTATTGATGGTTCAAATTTCTGGGAAAAAAAGAAATAATCTAACGCACCATCTCCATGGAAAATAATTTGGTCATCAATCAAAAAACCATTCCCATTCGTTGTCATCTGGCTCCACATCAAATAAATTTTGGGCTTCTTCGTATTCGCCACCCCATAAATATTCTTCCGCTTGTTGAGAAGTGGCAGGAATTAATAAGCCACCTCCGTCGACGGGTTGAATAAATACGCAGTCCCCATTTAATTCGCGTTGTCCTTGCTGAAACCAAAACATTCCAGGATTAGCCAAAGTTTCCTCAAAAATTCCAGTCCCAGGGAGAATTAAACTACTCATATTTATTATTAAGGTGGTCTAGTTGATAAATCTTTCCTCCATGCTTCTATCGTTTGACCATCAGCACCCGCATAATCAACGAGAGGAAAATTCGTTTTAATTTCTGAATTTGAAGCGTGGAACCTATTAACAAATGACGGAAACCCCTTTTCCCATTCCTTAAACCATTCCTCAAAATTACCAAAATCCGCACAATGCGGAATTTAATTTATAAAGCGTAACTGGCAATAATTGTGGATTCAGCGCACATATCTTGAGTGGCTTCTACAAATTCTTCGGTAAAGTCTTTTAGCCAATCAATCTTGATTGATTCAATAGATTTTTCTTGTTGACTGGCGAAACTCCAAGCCTCCTGGCCTGGTTCTCCCCATTTAGCTGCCGTTTTCCCGAGCCAAGGGAAAATTGTCCCCAATCCTGAATATTTAACAAATGATTTAATTAATTTTCGGACGTTAACATAGGTTTCCATAAAAATAACCGCGACTATTGCGCGACCTGACGCCACCAATGTACTTTTAACTTCCTCAACAGCTTCTTCCCATAATTCCCCCGGCTCTGACCATGAACGGAATTCTAATTCCTTCAATTTAGCCAATAATAAGGGATTAAACCTCATCAATTGTGGTGCATTTGCTTTAGCGGCGCGCCCTAAAGTAAATCCGCAAAGCGTCCCAACTGTTGCCCCTAAAGCTTCCCCCCAACGCCCTGCTAAAGCTTTAATTTGCTGTTTTTGATTAGCTCTAATTTGAGCATCGGATTGATTCCAATTAAATGACCACAAACGCTGCACGCCACCTACAGCCCAACGCACTAACCCCCCAATCCCAGGGATAAATTTAAGCCCTTTAACCGCTATTTTTGCAGCCTGAACGAGCCCCTTTACTCCTCCCGACAAAGCAATCGCGCCTTGAGCCAACCCCCCAACCAACAAAGCTCCAGCCCCAACTAACAACACCCCCGATGTTGCGCCAACTGGATCATCTTTGAACCAACCAGACACCGAAACCCCTCCTAATTTAAGAGAATGCCACCAACTTTTGACTCCAGCAACCCATCTTCTCGGATCTAAAGCTCCTAAAACATCATCAACTTTTTGCTTTAATCCTTGTAACCATTTTTGAAATCCTCCGGCGGCACCTTGTACGCCAGTCACCATATTAATAAAAGGTTGAGCGATATCATAACCGTCTTTTGTTTTAGCTAAAGCCGTGCCGTCATAAACATTTGACGGCATATATTCTTCAGTCAATAAAATTGCCATAAATTTTTGATAGGATTAGGACTGCGACACCTTAATCACACCTTAACCCCGCCCAAAAAACGGGGTTTTATCGTTGTTTACCCTTGGGTTTATTTCGTTTAGTTCGCACCCGTCCCGCCGCCGACGCTTGCCGAACATCCGTTCTTCTTAACGCTGATTCAGTTTGCAACTCAAACCGCGCCTTATCAATAGCTTGCTGAATCGCTTCTGGATTGTTCGGAATTTTCCCCATAGCCGCCAACTCCGCCGCGTACCGCCCGATTTGGGCGAGTAAATCCCTGATGTCGGTGGTTTCATCTTTGGCCCGCCGTGAAACTTTAACCTCAACCTCTTTTTCCTGTAAAAAAGATTGCAAATTAGCTTCAATCCCGGCTTCAGTATTTTCGGGCTTAATTTTATTTGGGTCAAATCCTTTCCCTGATTCCCAAACTCCGGCATAAGGATCAGCGAAAAATTTAACAGGAACAAAAGTTTGTTCCTCTTTCATCCCCAAATCCTCAAAAATTGCTTCGGTCATTTCGTGGTTTTTTACCAGTACCTGCATTGCTGAAAGTAACTGATAAAGAGTACGTTTGCTGAAATTATTGGTTAAATCAATATCGCTGTTAATGTCAACCGAAAATCTCAGTAATTTTCGTAACATATCCGAAATATCAAAATTTTCAATCGTTATAGGTTGCGCGCCTTCTTGGGTTGGGTCAGCATCCTTAATAATTACCGCCCCCGACGGGTCGCCCAAAGTTTTATTGATGAATAACAACATCAATTCTTGAAACTGAATTAAATCATTAATTTTAATCGTCCCTGGAGCTTTAGGGTAAATTAACCGCTTGCTAATCTCAGAATCTCTAATCTGTGCTATCGGAAATAATAATTCTAATCTAATTTGAGATTCCAAGAAATATCGGAATAAATCTAAATAGGTTTCTATTTTTAGCTTCTTATTCTTAATTTACTTCCCCTTGAGTTGTATTATCGACAAATGTACTGGGCTCATATACAATGCCATTTATAGTGTAATTTGCATACATCTTGTACTTATATTTATATCCTGTCACGTTATTTTTAACGTCGGTTAGGATATCGCAATTTATTTCGTAATTATACACACTTTTTATTTTATGCCCCCCAACTCTTGTCGTCTCGTCATTATAAAAACGCTTTAAAACAACTATTTTTCTAACATATTTTGAGTGACTACCTTTAGGCGGGTCAGGCGGTACTTGAAGCGGGTTAGGAGGCTTTGGCTCTGGCTCCGGTGTAGGTTCAGGAGTAGGCTTTGGCTCGTTGCATTCTTCAGAATCAACTTTCTGAATATCAGAATATAAAAATTGACCTGCTAAATAAAACCGTTGAATATAAAAACATTTAATTCTAATTGTCTCAACTCTAATTAAATTAACAATATCAATATTCCCCTCTCCGTTTGTGTCAAATTCAACGCTTAACCCTGGAATTTTTGCCCCAACTCTCAAATAAGATTTTTTCAAATCATTGATATCAATAGAGCCACCAATTCCAGCCCCAACGCTACCGGGAGGATTAACGATTCCTTCTACCGTTTTTTTACTTTTGGTTGCCGCTTCGTCTTTTAATCTCCGAACCTCATCTTTTTCAATCCCTAATCTTTTTGAAATAGAATCGTTATCGTAAGCGTAATCGCTCCATTCCGGTTTTTTATCTACCATTATTAAAAATCTCCTGTTAATACAAAAGTACCACCCGAAAGTGGATCGATTGCATTGGGAATATAATTTTTAATAATTGCCGTATCATAAGCGTTGGCATTATTGATATTTTGAGCCACAAACCGCCCAACGTGACGACTAAAATCAGGATAAAAAGTAGCTTTCTCTGCTACAACATCTTTGTATAAAGCATTTCTGGTTAAATTTCCAATAAACTTTTCCCCCATATTATTTAATTCAAGATTTATTACGTCATTAGCTACAGCAAAAAGCACCTCTCCAACTGCTAACGGGTCAAATAATTGAATAGCAACATTGCCATATTTTGCAGGATTAGTAATATTTACATCAAAAGTAATAGAGCGCCCTGGATAAAAACTATAAATATCAAATAATTTATACCCCGTAACTCCTGAATTAGAATTTTTGAGTTTTTGTAAATTTATTAGATATTGGTATTCGTCGGAATCATAAGAACTTTCATTTATATCGACATAATTAGTTCCGGTTCCTACTGCTAACCTTACTTTAACTGGAATCATAAGACCTCCTAAATAATTGCCAATGGCATAAGTAATCGGTGTATCTTGTCTGATTATAATTTCTATTATAATCGACTCGGAACATTCAGCAACTAAGGCTATACCCCCGTCTGATGTGTCTAAATACCCCCCGCCTAATTTAATGAGTTTAGGGTGTTGGTTTTTGTTTCCAAAATATAAATTACAATTACTGCTATGTATTGGGTTTAAATCTTCCCTATAATTTATTGTAATTTCTCGGTTTACTTTGTTCTCGGTAGCAGGAATAATTATTGCAGGTTGATTTGGGTTAAATTTATAGTAGCCCTCCTTAAAATATCGGTAGCTTGTATTAAGCCCCGTTATTCCTGTTAAATCAATGTTTCCAATGTTCCCACTGGGTTTGATAAAATTATTCGATATTCCCATAATTAATTATCCCAAAAATTGCATCCAAGCTATAGAATTTTTTGTCGTGGTTTTGCCGTCCGTATCTTTTCCTGTGCAATAAATCCATAACCCTGTCTGGAATAAATATTGAGCCATTGGGGGTAAAAATTGAATTCCTCCCCCTGACCATTTAAACTCGCCACTTTCAAAAGTAAAGGTTTCTCCTGGGAGGAGAAACGGGCTTGCTTCTGGAGAAATTAAATTTTGATCAAAGTTGAAATATACAACTGATTTTCCTGTATTCTGCAAATATAAAATTTTCCTGTTGTAATCATTATAAAGTATCTGAATCGAAGTATTTAGTGTAATTGGATTCAAGGAATTACTTTGTTTATTTAAAGTTACCGCCGTTACCACTGTTGACGGTTGTTCATAGGTAATAATTCCACTGTAAGCAGTCCGAATCCTAATATAATTTTCATTTGCTTTGGCAGTTTGTTGTGTTGGTTTTTGGGTTATGGCTATCCCTAATTTATAGTTAGCGTCCCCAATATCAGAATTTTTAGTATTGGTTAAAAAAGGATTAATCAAATCTAAATAATATTCTGTTTGTTGGTTATATAACCACTTTCTCGCAAGTGCTGACCAAGCAGACCAACTGCTGTCAGAATACCAAGATTCAAACAGAGTAATTTCTAAAGCATATTGAGTAGATGGGTTAAATTCTGCCATCCATGCTAAATCCTCAGCTTGTTTCTGAAGTAATGGAATTAAATCCTCGTCATAATCCGGTAATTTGTTGGGCTTAAAAATTCCTGGAAGGTAAGAAATTAATTGCAAAGTTTCCAATGCTATTGAAAGATTAACATTTGTAGCCCCTACAGGTTTAATTTTTGAAAGAATTTCACGATAATTAATTATTTCAAAAACTTGATTAATCGGGGCATCATTATTTAATTGAACAACGGGAACTCTACCAGTAAAAGCCCTTTCAATGTTTTTAACTGAATCTGTAGGCATTTATTATAGATACTCCACAGCATATCGACTTTCCCCATTGCCTGTGAAGGTAGTTTGAGTTTGTAAATTAAAATTGAACCTAAAAATCGCATTGTGAAATATAGGAGAATTTAAAGGTACGTCGTTAATTGACCATGATGGATTCGTCAATTTATTAGTGAAGTTCGGGTCGTTGCGTTTTTTTTCTCGTTCGGCAGCAATTATTAAATAAGTTCGTTCTACCAATGATTCCGTAATTATTCCAGAAGATTTAGAATCCCCGCCCGTGCCTTCAGAGTAAATAACTCCTGTATAGGGATTCGGATAAGTGAAATCTAAAATTCCCGTTAAACTATTGCGGATGATTGTGCAATAAATTGATGCGGAACCTGCCGCCACATCGGTATCCGTGTCAATTGTATAGGTCAAAAGGTTGACCGCTTTATCATTTTTCGCCGAGTCTCGTTCAATATTCTGAATTAATGAGCAAAGGGTGAAAAATTGATTTTCCAGCGTTGTCGAGGTGATGGTTGCATTAGTACCCGGAGTAAAAATCATGTTTAACCATAATTAATTAATAATTGAATTATATTTTAAAATTTTCAACAATTTACAGATATTTTGAGAGGGAATGTAGATGATTGTGTAGATTTAGTTCTAGGTTAAACGTCAGAAAAATGCTATTTGGTGCTTTTGGCTCAAGGTGCTAATAATGAAATATAATATTATTGCCCATCCCCCATTATATCAATAAGCAAATGATTGTTTACAACTTCTTTGTGTCTTCGTGTCTTTGTGGTGAAATTAGGCTTTATTGCTATAGAATTTGACTGTAGACAACTTAAAAAATTAATTGCAATGGACTACAAAACAGCCTATAACTTCTTAATTGACCAAGGCATGGCATTAGAAACCCAAAAAAACCCAGATGCGTTTTTAATCCGCTTGAAACAGGGTCATCCCCCCATTCCGGGTCAAGTCACCTCTATTTTATTATCCTTAAAAATTGCTTATGATAGCTTAAAAGATAATTCAAAATTTGAGAAAATTTTAGTCTTAGCCCTACATCAGTTAGTCATGGAAAGTCAGCAACAATTTGCTGCGGGTCGTAACCGAGGCGTTGAATGGCCACCATTATTACAAGAAGATTTACAGCGTATTTCCCTAGCGGTTAAAAGTATTTTTTCCGGTCAATGGTTAGTTGAAAAATAAAAAAGAGGTTGACGGTTAACTGTTAACAATCAACCGTCAACTATTCTAACAATAGGCCGAAATATCTTCTCCACATTCATCCGCCAAATAACACAATGCTTGAAAGCGGAGATAGACTAATTCTTCATACCAATGGCGAACTGGACGTAGGGGTGTAAATCGACGTTGTGGGTGGAAAGGGCTAGACTGGGATGCCGGAGAGGATTCAACACCAGTTATGCCGCGAATCAGGAAAGTCAGGTGGGACATGGTAGCATTAACCTTATTTATTGTTTTCATTTGGAATAAAAACCAAACGTGGGCAACCGCTTATGTAGTGTCTACGAAATATTGTTGTAAGTTCCCGTAAAAGATATATAAGTCCACTACAGAGATTATTTGACATGAGGCAGTCACCAAGGCAGTTAGGACATAGACTGATGCAGCAAACCCAAACACCAAAAATCTTTTCCTACGGTGTTCCGGTGTTCCCTCCCCCCTAGCCCCCCGTGTACGGGGGGTTTGGGGGGCTATTCCCTATTCCCCGCTATAACCAAACATTGCAACAGTCAGACTAGAACCCTAGTAGAATTGATATCAGCACTCAATGGTCAGGAGTCAACCATCCCATGTCGGAAGAATTAACCTCCTCCTTATTTCCTCTGGAAACCCCCCCACAAACTCCCCCCACTTCGGGATTAGGATTTTTAGGCATTTTGAAAGCATGGCCTGAATATAATCAAGGCAATCGCTTCTATAAATTAGGACGCTATGAATTAGCCTTTCAACGTTATGATCAAGCTGTTAATTTTAAACCTAATTGGTATTCCGCCTGGTTACGACGGGGTAATAGTTTACGCAAATTAAAACAATATAAAGATGCCCTAGCTTCCTATGACCGAGCCATTAAAATTAAACCCGAAGATTATTGGGCTTGGACATTTCGAGGTATTGCTTTAGCCAAATTAGAACGATTTGAAGAAGCAGTTGCATCCTTTGATAAAGCTATTACTATTGAACCCGAAAATTTTGAATCTTGGTATGAACGTGGCTTGGCATTAGAAACGTTATTACAATATAAAGCAGCATCGGCTTCTTATAAGCGAGCAATTGAAATTAAACCGAATGTTTCTGCTATTTGGTATCATCAAGGCAATGCTTTAATGAATGAAGAACGTTATAGCGATGCCGTGGCTTCTTATGATCGTTCAATTCAACTGCAACCTGCTAATTATGAAGCCTGGTTTAATCGAGGTGAAATGTTATTAAGTCAACAAAAATATTCTGAGGCTATTACATCCTATGACCAAGCGATTAAACTACAACCCAAAAGTTATCAAGCCTGGTTTAATCGAGGAATTTCATTACAAAAATTACGACGTTATCAAGAAGCGATTATCTCCTATGATACCGTAATTCAACTACAACCCCAGGATTATGAAGTTTGGTTTTATAAAGGCATGGCTTTGTTAAATAGTCAACAGCATCAAGAAGCCTTAACCTGCTTAAATCAAGCCTTACAAATCAATCCTAATTTAGCTGCCATTTGGATTAGTCGTGCTCAAAATTTATTAGAATTAAAACAATATCAATCGGCGATCGCATCTTTTGATAAAGCCACTCAATTAAACTCTAATTTTCCCGAAGCTTGGTTAGGTCGAGGTAAAGCCCTGTGTGAATTAAAACAATATCAAGAAGCAATTATTGCCTATGATAATGCCTTGCAAATTCAACCGGATTTCATGGATGCTTGGAATTGTCGGGGAGAAGCCTTAGAAAAATTAGATCGATTTGAAGAAGCCTTAATTGCCTATGATAAAGTGGTACAAATGACCACAGAAGATACGGAATTAGCTACAAAATCCGGACTCCAACGGGGAGAAGCCTTAGAAAAATTAGAACGTTATGATGAGGCGATTATTGCTTATAAAAAAGTGATTCGGGTGCAACCGAATAATTTTGAAGCCTGGTTACATTTAGGAAAAACCCTAGAAGCGGTTCAAAAGCATTTAGAAGCAGCAGAAGCCTTTAATCAAGCTGTTAAAATTTGGCCCGATTCCTATGGGACTTGGTTACAGTGGGGATTAGCATTAGAATCAGCCCAACGCTATCAAGATGCGTTAACTGTTTATGATAAAATTATTCAAAGAAAACCCGATTATTATGCGGCCTGGATTCGTCGAGGTATGACCTTTGAACAGATGAATTGCTATCAGGATGCTAACCGTTCCTATGGTGTAGCATTAGAAATGCAACCTAATTCTGCCGAAGCAGTTATTCATCGAAATCGAGTGAATTTGAAGTTAAAAAATAATCCACACTAACTCCCGTAGTGAGCCCTGAAGGGCTTACTACGATAACCTCTTGATTCTGGGGTTCCTTTTTGCCAAAATAGAGCATTCAGTCCAACCTCTGCCTAATGCAGTAATACCCAGTTCCCGAATGAATCCCCGCGAAAAGGCTCTTTTTTTCTTTCAATTAGCAACCTTGTTAAACTCTGGTTTAACTGTAGAACAGAGCTTAACGTTGGTGGGGAAAGATAGCTACCCGCAACTCGGACGCTATCTCAACAAAATGACCGCAGCCACATCAAGGGGGGCTGATTTAGCTTCTGCTTTGGCTTTGGCGTCCAGATATTTTGATCGTTGGACAATTGGTTTAATTTCCCTGGGAGAATCCCAAGGAATGTTACCCGAAATTTGCTATCGAATTTCCGAAATTGAAGAACGAAAAGCACGTCATCAAAATCTGCATCGGTCTGTAACCATTGCGGCAATTGCCACAGGAATTAGTATTATCCTGTTGATTCTCACCCTTTGTTACTTATCAGGTTTATCGGGTAGAGGGTGGTTTTTAGTATTAGGAATTTTCGCAATCATTATATTAGCTATTCCTAAAATTTTGCCGCGGCTATCAATAATTAAAAAAATTTCCACCGCCCGGATGATGTTGTATTTGGGAGAATTAAAATTACCCTTGAGTTGTGGGATGTCCCTATTAGCTGGATTAGAACTGATTCGCTCCCATATTCCTAAATCGGAAATGAAAGCTACTATTACTATTGCATTAGGCCAAATTCCCGCCGAAAAAACCCTAAGTCAAAGCCTAGAAGGTCGTTTACCTGCGGTGGCCCTGCAAATGTTACGCACGGGGGAAGTCACAGGACAATTAGATTTGGCCCTGCAAAAACTAACCAATTACTATGAGGAGGAACTTGAACAAACCCTGCGTCGTCTACAATCTGTTTTAGTTCCTGCGACAATTCTGATGGCAGGTACAGTTGTCCTGCTGTTAGCACTGCAAGCTCTGAAATCCCTATTAATTTTGTTACCCAAGTGATCTGGTGAATTAACTTTCTTGTTGCCTACACCCCCCACCCACAGAGGATTTTCGATGTCCGATTCCCAATTTTTGATAAAAAGTTCGACTTTGCCCTTGTGAAACTGAGCAACACCCTTTAAGCTATTAAGTCAAAACACGAAAGTAAGCGCAATTGCAATACTGGGTTTTTCCCGTCGTTGTTTTTAGCGTCTAGTGGGATATTTGACTATCTCTTTTAAGCGATGAAAATACCAAAACCTCAAAGACTACAACCAAAATGGATTTTGGGGGTACTAGCCGGAGCATTCATTAGCAACGCTGCTGTACCTATTCCCCAAGCCCAAGCTCAGCCCCCTGGTGCCTGTCCGCCATCATCGGATTATGCCAGAGTTCCTTCAGCGATTGCCGACTTTCCTAACCCGGATCGTACTGTATTCTGTGGGGAAAATCGCGTAATTCTGACTTATGGCCCCTTCCAAGTCCCGATTTTAGTCAGTGACTTAAAGAATTTTGCTGAAACCGGGGAAATGACCAAAACGATTAGCCAAATCGTTAAGGCATCCAAAATGGAGCCGGATACCCTTCGCGGTCTGATGACCTTAGAAGTCGGCTTTGATTTAGTTCCCTTTGCTTGCATTATCTATGCCCCAGAAGGTCAAGAGTTAACCAATACCATTGGGACAACGATTAGAACCCATCGTGGAAAACCAGGAATCCCAAACAGCACTGAAGCGGTTAATGGTAAAGCCATCCGTGCGGCTCTAATCAATGCCCTAAGTGCCGATGGTAAGCTCTCCTTCTTGGATATTGTCAGCTACTATCCTGTCCCTGGAATGTATGTTGATGTCGCTAATATTCCCGAGACCGTTGATAAAGTCAAAGGCCTAGCGGGGAATCTCGATTCTCTGTTTAAGAAGGCTTCTCAATTTGGGAAAGGCGGGTGTTCTCTACAACAAGTAGATTTCCCAGCCGCACCCCCAGTGGCACCCCCAGCGCCACGACCCCAACTCCCACCGCCACCCCCACGACTACAGCCACCACCACCACCCCCACCAGTTAGAGGTTTGTGGTAAGCGCATGAGTCACTAGAATCATCCTTTGATTCTGGCGATGCCATCTATTCAATAGGTGGCATCACTTTAGTTTTTGGCTAAAATTACAATCTATTCAGGATTTTACCCCTTCGATATACGGGCTATCAATTAAAAAGGCTCCCCCCTGAAATAAAACTCCCCAATAGCCACCGGGTCGCCTATCAATTACAGTCCCAATTTCACCGAGTTTAATCACGCTGGATGGACGTAAAATCGGCATAGGTTCTGCTGTTTTTAGATAGGGAGGAATCGCTATCACCCTGACTTTTTGCCGGATTTCAAACTCTTTTTCCATTGATCAACCTAAAAATTAATTTTTTTGTAAGATATCACGGGGCTTTGCCCCTTAATTCATCGGGATTTTGTCGCTAAAAAGATAAGTAACCGCGCTAAACTTGAGACTATAGAAGAATAAGACCGTTTGAAGGGGTAGTAATTATGGCTACAGATCGCCGAGTTTCCCGGGTGGCTGCACAAATTAAACGGGAGGTCAGCCAGATATTACTGGATGGGATCAAAGATGACCGGGTTGGAATCGGAATGGTGAGTATTACCGATGTCGATGTTTCTGGCGACCTCCAACACGCCAAAATTTTTGTCAGTATTTATGGAACCGAAGAAGCCAGACGAGAAACGATGGAAGGCTTAAAATCAGCAACGGGTTATGTTCGTTCTTCTTTAGGTCAACGAGTTCGTCTGCGTCGGACTCCAGAAGTAGTTTTCCTTGAAGATCGTTCTCTGGAAAGGGGTGACAAAATGTTAAATCTATTAAACGAACTCTCCCAGAACCGCAAACCGGATGAGGAGGAATTTAGCGATTATGGCGAGGAGGAGTAGGAGGAGCATCGGAGCTAAACCCTTTTTATTATTACCCATTCGTAATTCGTAATTTGTAATTCGTAATATGACTTTTTCTCTGGCTGAACAAGTTGCCCAGATGGTTGTGGTTCGCGCCTCTGGTTTTTTGTTTGATCATCAAATTCGTTACTCCCTTTGGGAACCTCCTGCACAGAAATTAGAGCATTGGTTACATGACTTGGGTGTGGGTGGGGTGATTTTGGTGGATGGCAGTGCGGCGGAGTTGGCGATTAGAACTCAGTTGTTGCAGTCCTGGGCCAAATTTCCCCTGTTAGTAGCGGCGGACGTGGAGGAAGGTGTCGGTCAGCGCTTTGCCGGGGCGACTTGGTTTCCACCCTTGATGGCGATTGGAGCATTGGCTGATCACTCCCTAGAACAAGCGCAATTGTATGCGGAAAAAATGGGGGGAATTACGGCCCAAGAAGCCTTAACCGTGGGCCTAAATTGGGTTTTGGCTCCGGTGGTTGATGTGAATAATAATCCTAAAAATCCGGTGATTAATGTTCGTTCTTTTGGGGAAACTCCAGAACGGGTCAGTCACTTAGCGACGGCTTTTATTCGGGGATGTCAAGGATATCCGGTGTTAACGACGGCTAAACATTTCCCCGGTCATGGGGATACGGCGATTGATTCCCATTTGGAATTACCTGTAATTCCCCATAGTGATCAGCGTTTAGCTGAAGTGGAATTACCTCCGTTTGTGGCCAGTATTGCTGCGGGTGTGGACTCGGTGATGATGGCTCATTTGTTGATCCCCGCTTGGGATAGTAAAAATCCCGCTACTTTATCCCCGGTGATTGTTCAAGAACAGTTAAGACAACGGTTGGGCTTTCAAGGGTTAGTGGTGACGGATGCTTTGGTGATGGGGGCGATCGCTAAACTTTATACTCCTGAAGAAGCCGCAATTTTAGCCGTTGAAGCTGGGGCTGATGTTTTATTAATGCCTCTTGATCCCCAAGTTACTATTGATGCAGTCTGTACGGCGGTGAAGGAGGGTAGAATTTCCCGTGAACGAATTGAAGCCTCTGTACAGCGCATTAGGCAAGCTAAGGCGAAGGTATTCCCCGACTGGCAACCGAATACGCCCTATTCTCCCCCCAGTCGAGATCCCCAGAAATTATTTTATTCTCTATCTCAACCATCTTCTCAAGTTCTAGTTCAAACCATTTTGCAGGATTCTCTCAAACAGGGGGGAACTTTGCCGTTAGTGGTTCCGAACTCACCCCAACCCTGTCGCAATTTAGTGATTGTGGATGATTTACTCAATTGTTCTATTTTAGGAAATCATACCCCGGCGATCGCCCGTCCAACTCAGTTGGGTTATCGCTTACAACTGATTGATTGTCATGATCAAGAATTTTCTGATCTTGAGCAGTCTTCTGAACCTACCTTACTGCAAATTTTTATTCGAGCTAATGCCTTCCGTGATAGTTCGGGATTAACACAAATTGCTCAGAATTGGCTAAATATTCTCTTAAAACAGGATCATTTACAAGCTTTGGTGATTTACGGGAGTCCCTACACCCTGGAACAGTTTTTGCCCCAAATTTCCCCCAAAACTCCTTATGTTTTCTCATACAGTCAGACTCCCGCAGCCCAGGAGATTGCCTTAAAAGTCCTTTGGGGAATTTAATCAGAATTTAAGAATAACCCAGTATCTTGAATGAAGACTCAATGCTTAACCTCTGTCATGGAAGTCGCCAGACTTATTAGGACAAAGAGTGATGCAGCAAAGCTAGACGGTGAAGTCTTTTCCGCCGGTGTTCTCTCCCCCCCTAGCCCCCCGTGCACGGGGGGCTAGGGGGGGCTGTTCCCTGCTATATGGGCTTCTGTCCAGTGACTTTGGATATTGTTATGGGAAAACCCTGAGTATTTGTATTAGCCTATACTGAAAAAAAAATATTTCCTAAAATCAATTTTTAGATTACACTAGGTGTGATGCCAAAAACTTCTCCGGCAACGCCAAAGAGGGCGAATTATGACTTACACAACTGTCCAATTTTCATTAGATGTGATCAAAGACGAAGCCCGCCAACTTGTCAATAAGGGGGTTGTTAGCCGTCAGCAACCCATCTATACACTCTGCCAATATATTTCCGCGCGGGAATGGGCTTGTGTAGAGTGTGAGTTGGAAGAATGCGACTTCTTACTCCGAGACCGAATTGGCGACCTGATTGGTCATGAAACCTGGGATAACGACTAAAATCCCAATTAAATTTGAAAAAAAAATCTTTCAGACATTATTTAAGTTTGCTTAGTGCTGACTTCTGCGGTTGAGAACTGATTTGCCTGCCGATTTAGGTGAATTGAGGGACTAGAATCGCGATCCTTTAAAGCCCTTTCTTGGCTGTTTTAAGTTCAAAATATCTGAAATTCTTGAAATAGAGGAACTTAGGACTGCTTCTAGCAATTGGTCTTATTTCAGAGGGTTTATCCTTCTGGGTTAAATAAAGGAAAGTGATTCCCTGATGCAGAGGTCAAGAATAAAGTTACAATTTAAGTGCGTGCGATGAGATATCGGTTGCAACATGAAGTTGAACAATTTTAGGATGGGTTCTGCAATTAGATATCATTGAATATACCAATAGCGATAAGTCCGCCCCACAATTTTGAACCCGATTCATGTTGTTTCTGATTTCTATCAGTTGAGTTCTGGAGGCGGGGTTTGTCGTTATATTAGTCAGAGGAGTTTGATTCTCGTAAGCATTTTAATTCCTCTCGTAACTCAGAAATTTGGGTTGTGAGTTCTTGAATTTCTTTAACGGTTTCTGGGTCTGACACAAGGAGAATCGTGGAGGTAACAACTTCAGCTTCTGTTGTTACGGTTGTTGTGTATGTATTCAGGTTCTGGGAACCCTGGGAAAGAATTGTATCCACAAAATTACGAGCTTCCTGTTCAGTCGTTTTTCCTTTTTCAGCCCATTCTTGGGCTAATTCGCTAAACTGGGACTGAATTTTTCCAAGATTCTCACTGCGCTTGTCAGGATTTTGTAGGATCTCGATTAGGGAAGATGTCGCGCCGAGGGTAACGCGAAATCCCTGATGGAATAAATCGGTTAATTGTTCAGTATCCATAATAGTTAAACAATTCTTCAAGTAGAACAATCTGGCTATAGGGATTTTTGGGGGATGGTCTGAAGTAGACCAATTTTTCCCATATATTCTAACAGCTTATAACATAAGTCTGGGAGCTTGAAAACAAGGATATCCCAAATTCCAAAAAGATGTGCGATTCGTTGAATATAAAACATCGGGATGGAAACTACACCCAACCAAAAGACAAATTACCTTAACCGATAAAAACGGGATTGGTAAACTTAAATTATTAGGTAAATGGGATATCCATACTTACAATATTAAAGACATCAAACGAGTGCGTTTAATTCGTCTAGTGATGTTAGCTGGTATTTGTTGAGAAAATGGATAGAATATTTTGCGGCTAAATTTGATAAATCAGCAATTCCGGTTGCACCCCATTACACTTCACAAAAATGTTCTAATTGTGGGGTAATAGTGAAAAAATCTCTATCAACCCGCACCCATGTTTGTAGTTGTGGATGTGAGTTGCATAGAGATACAAATGCTGCAATTAATATTCTAAATCTTGGTAAACAAGCTAGGGGAGGGCATCCCCAAAGTAACGCTAATGGACTGGAAACCTCTACTCCTCTTAATGAAAGTCTGGTCGAGCAAGTGTCCAGGTTGAAGTTAGAATCTCAGTGTCTTGAGACCTGAGAGTGTCAATCCCTAACTTGGTCGAGGTATTGATTCACGTCATCAATAATCCGGGTGAGTTCGGCTTCCGTGGTCAGTTTAATCCGTTCATCTCGGACAGTAATTAAGACTTTAGCAGCAAAGGGACTGGGCCAAATATTAGGATTGCAGAAAATCTCTAAAAACACATCTCCGGTATATTGATATTCCATCGGCTTTTGAGGGGTAGGTTTACCGCCAACTGAAGCAGTTTTTGCCGCCACCGTTTTGAGTTTTTGCATTAATTCATCTAGTAACCCTTTTAAATTCCGAGCCGCTTCGGGGGTGAAACGTATGGAAACCGAACCTTGGGTTAAATTAATCGTGAGTGGAGGAATAGACATAGAATAACGATTTAAAACGATAATTGAAATCCTTTAATCTAATTTTACCGTGAAATTAACCTAAATTAACTTTTATATTTTTAGTGAAAATCAATCTCAATAGTCAAATTAATACAAACAGAGTGATATATTAAAAAAAGTTTTTGATCATCGTCAAAACTTCAAAGGAAAAATTTTATGGTTCAGGATAATCGGGCAAAAATTCAATTTGTTTTGTTGCTAACACTGGGTTTAAATCTGTTAGTAATGATGATTAAAATTATTGTAGGCAACATGACAGGTTCTTTGAGCTTACTTGCTGATGCTCTGCATAGTGTTACCGATAGTGCTAATAATGTTTTAGGATTAGTTACGAATCATTTTGCCTCTCCCCATCCAGATCGGGAACATCCCTATGGCCATCAAAAATTTGATGCTTTGGGGGCATTAGGGATTGGTGTATTTTTAGGAATTGCCTGTTTTGAAATTTTTAGTAGTGCCATAAAACGCTTATTTCAAGGCGGTGAACCCGTGACAATTTCTCCTAATGAATTATGGATTTTATTAATTGTTTTAGGAATTAATATTTTTGTTACTTATTATGAACGGGCGGAGGGAAAGCGTTTAGGCAGTGCGATTTTAATAGCAGATGCTAAACATACAATGAGTGATGTTTGGGTGACAATTATGGTGATTGCGGGATTAATTGGGATTTGGCAAGGACAGGTCTGGAATTTACCAAAACTACAATATTTAGACGTAATTTTAGCCTTTCCTGTGGCATTATTAGTATTTAAAAGTGGTTGGAGTGTATTAAAGGAAAATTTACCTTGGTTAGTTGATCAAATGGTGATTGCACCGGAAACCATTAAAGAGATTGTCATGTCTGTTCCGGGGGTGATCAACTGCCATGATATTGCTTCCCGTGGGATGATTGGACGACAGGTTTTTATTGAAATGCACTTAATTGTTGAAGCAACGGATGTAGAAACGGCGCACAGTATTACAGAAGCTGTAGAAGCTGAATTAGGAAAAGAATTTAGCCCCGTCAGAATTTTAATTCACGTTGAACCCCCCCAATATAAATCGGAGCAAATTACCTATGAATCCTAAAGGAATATACCCATAACCCATTACCTATTACCTATTACCTATTACCCATTACCTATTACCTATTACCCATTACTAAACAATTTCCTCCCCTAATTCATTAGGAGAGGAAATCAATTTTAACCCCTTAAAATCATTTCCCCTATTTTTTGGGAGCAGGAGCGGGGGTAGCAGGGGCGGGAGCCGCAGGAGGAGGAGTGGTGGCTGCTGGAGGAGTAGTCGTTTCTGGGGTGGGAGCACCACCACAACTCGTTAATAAACAGGAAGAAGCTATGGCTAAACCTGTAACCAAGAAGGCTAACTTTTTCATAGGAGATCTCAAGAAAATTGAAAGTAGGTGAGTGACAAGATTGAGAAAAAATGTACCATAATCCCAGGAATGCTCCTAAATGGTAAGTTAGAAATTAAACCAGAATAGAGATTTTAACTATTCAAGTTTGCACCGCCACAGTTTCAACTCAGTTTGAGTGATTCCGTTGCAGACTTTTGATTTCTATACCCTGAAGAAAACACGACTTTCCTGAGCAGTTAAGGCAAATTTAAAATTTCCCATTGTTCATCTTACACATAATACAGGTTTTTTAAAAAAATGGAAGATCCCCTAGGGAAAATACTGGGATTTTTTGCGATCGCGGTTTCTCTGTCATCGTAAATTTGCGGATGTCCAGGGCTTTAAATCTTACAGCCTTTTTTCTCAGGGGTTGTCCCTATGTCCCGTGACTGCCTCAGCCCCGATGGGCTCAATTGATTGATGATTCTTTTAAACTTGATCGGCTAAAATCCGAGGCTTGGGTTGATAATAGCTGGCAATTAAAGCAATCATTAACCACCATAAAGTATTCACTTGGGGACGGTATAAAACCGTATCAACAAAACCATGACCTATCAGTCCTATTAAGACAGAAATGGCTGCGATCAACCAAAATCCTTGGGTATTTCCTAAAGCTCTGAGTTGTTTTAATTGCACCCATCCTTGATTAAAACTTACGATTAATAACCAGATAAAACAACTTAAACCGATAATTCCGGTTTCAACTGCCACTTCTAACATCACGGAATAGGCACTCAAAGCCGTATAGCGAGGCTGCATATAAAGGGGATAAATCTTATTGAAAGCGACGTTTCCAGGGCCGATTCCTAAGATCGGACGATCTTTAATCATTTCAATGACTGTCATCCAAACATTAATTCTAAAATTATTACTACTATCTCCTCGTCCGACAAACATACTCGCCACCCGATCGCGGATAGCGGGAACAAATACTACTGCTAAGACAAGAAAAAGGGTTAATCCTGTTAATCCGATTGGTAAAGCCCACTGTCGCCAAAAGGGAGGAAAACTAATACTTAACCAATATAATAATAAGACGCAAAAAGTAAACGTTAATAAGACTAATCCAATCCATCCTCCTCGACTAAAGGTTAAGACTAAACAGGATGAATTAACAACGATCATTGTTAATGCTAAAGCTTTCGGTAAAATACCTTTCCAAACAAAGAATGCAGCTAAACTTAAACCGACTGCGGGTAATAAATAGGCGGCTAATAAATTCGGGTTATCTAAATAACTATAAACCCGGGTTAATTTAGATTGGGGGGAGGTGGGATCAACCCAAGTCGCTAAAGCTTTTGCTCCATAAAACCACTGTCTTAAACCATAGACACTTACGAATAAAGCCGTGTGTAAAAATAGGGTAATAAAAATCGAGCGAATTTTAGGCGATCGCAAGATTCTTGACATTAAAGCGAATAAAATTAAATAGAGAGTTAATTTCGTCCAGCCACTAAAGGCAGCTATTTTAACGGGAGATAAAGCCGTGGCAATGGTGGCAATTCCCCAATATAATAAAACGATTAAATGTATGGGAGTAAAGGCAGTTTGTGAGGGTTCATCCGTTAGGGTTAATAATAGCCACCATCCGGCACAAGCGATTAATAAAACCCCGATTAATGCTGTTCCCACAAAAGGAGCTAAACAAAATACAATAGTGATTAATAATGCCCCCAAGGGTTCTCCCCACTGCAATAACCAACTGCCCTGTCGCCATTGGTGTAATAATCCCGTGACCTGGTAGAGAAAACTACTATTACGCCATTGGTAGAGTAATAGATTTTGCAGGGTAAATTGTTGCCAAATAGTGTTTAGGGTGGTCATGGGCTTTAAGGGATTTTGCGATCATGGAATGAAATTCAGACATGAGTATACCTTAATTTACCCGTTGTGAACGAAATTGTCTATTCCTTGTCCTGACTCTGACTCCACAACTGTTTGATGCTAGGTAAATTAAACCCTTATTTTGATATAATAATATTAACCCACCTTCGACAACATTAAAGCGATGGATACTGCTAAACTTTTAAAAAATAGTAATGAACAAACTCTAGTCTTACCCGAAGAATATCAATTTTCTGGGGATGAAGTTTATCTAAAGAAAATTGGGAATGTTTTAATTTTAATTCCTAAAGATAATCCTTGGCAATCTTTATTTGAAAGTTTAAATCTATTTTCTGAAGATTTTATGGAATCCAGAGAACAGCCTGCTCTTGAAATCAGAGAGGAATTCTAGGAATGAAATATTTATTAGACACCAATATTTGTATCTACATCATCAAGAAAAACCATCAATCAGTAATTTAAAAGAATTCTCTCGAATTCCTAACTTATTATTAGAAAATTGGGCTTAATAGGGTATGACTTTAACGAATAGGGAGTTAGAGACAAAGATCAAACAAATACTAAGGGTTTATCTTTTAAGGGGGCAAAAGCTTCCGCATCAAATCGATATAAACTTGCAGGTCTACCCGCACCTCTGGATGTTTTTACCCCGGTATCATAGAGAAATCCTAACTTGAGTAAACGGGTTCTAAAATTAGAATAATCGGAAAATCCTTCTCCTAAAATAGTAGTATAAAATTGGTATAAATCCCCTAATGTAAATAATTCGGGTAAAACATCAAAAGCGACGGGACTATATTCTAATTTGTTTTTTAATCGACGATAACCATAGTCTAAAATTTGATTATGATCAAAGGCTAAATCAGGAATTTGATCAATGGGATACCAAGCAATTCCAGTTACTCTATCGGTAATTAATTCCGCTTCTTCAAACCGAACTATGGCAAAATAACTTACGGATAAATAACGAATATTATAGGAATCTGGGGCTTCTCTGGGGTCACGTTCTGGCTCCCCAAAGCTATATAATTGTTCCAAATATAAATTCTCAACTAGAATTTTTTCTGCTAAAATTCTATAGGCTGCATCTTCTAAAGATTCTCCTTTTTGAACTAAAGTTCCGGGTAAACTCCAAGTATTGATAAAAGGTTCTTCTTTTCGCTTAACCAATAAAACCAATAGACGATTTTGTTCGGTATCGACTGAAAAAATTACATTATCAACACCCACTTTAAAATCTTCTAGGATCAAAGTTTTATTCATATAATTTTTCTCGGTTAATATAATCTTGTACCCGGGTCGTTAAAACCTCTGTATTCCCTGTTTGACGATAGTGACTTGAGGAAACGGGTAAACCCGTAACCGTAGCAATAGTTAAGGTCGCACCTAATTTTTTTAGGTGATCTAAATCCATTTCTACCACCTGATAACCCGGTCGCGGAATAATTAATAATTCTACCTGTTTTAATAGGGTTTCTATCTGATACCACTGGGGAATTTGTTGAACTAAATCCGAACCAACTACTAAAGTATAGTCCGCATCAGACCAATAGTTTTTAGCCCTTTTTAAAGTTTCCAAGGTTCGGCGACTACTGAGTTCAGGATGCAAAGCAATATTTGCTTTTTGGGCGTTAATTTCCTCTATTAATAATGATAGCATCGCCATCCGATGTTCTAATAAAGTTTGGTGGGTTTTAAAGGGATTATCCGATGCCCAAACCACGACTTTATCAAATCGTTGAGACAACCAAAGCAGAATCGCTTGATGTCCTGAAGTGGGAGGATCTGCACTGGTTCCAAAGAGGGCGATTTGAGTCATTTTTAATCGGAGTTAATATTATTTAAGATAATCACTCAATTGTTTGTTCTAATCGATCAGCTAAGGCAATAATATCATCTTTTCGGGCTATTTGTTCAACCCATTCTGAAGGAATAGTGTTAAACCCATAATAAATTCCGGCTAAACCTCCTGTGACCGCGGCAGTGGTGTCTGTATCTTCTCCTAAATTAACGGCTTTAAGAATAGCTTCTGGGTATGAAGATGTCGTTAATAAACACCATAAACAGGCTTCTAAAGTATGAATTACATAACCGCTCGATTGAATTTCATCAATTGACAACTGATCAATATTACCCCTAAAAATGCGGTCAAATCGAGAAGATTCTACGGTTAAACTAGGATGATAATACATCGGTTTTACGGCTTCTATACCTTGAATATAGGCGGATTTTAGGTCTAATCCTTGGAGTAATTTAACCGCAATACTAATATAAATCCCGCAGGCAATTTGGGAACGAAGATGACCATGGGTTAAACAGGAACATTCATGCACCCACTGGATTAATTGATAGAATGACACGGAAGAATATAAATAAGCCATGGGCAAAATTCGCATCAAAGAACCATTGCCATTGCTGCGTTCATTGGTTTCTCCAGCTTCCACGGGATTAACCCCATTTTGTAGGTTTTGAATGGCGTTATGGGTGGTTCCTCCAATATCAAATACAACCCCATGGGCTGTCCATTCTTGATGATAGCGCCAACGACAAAAAGATGCTGCGATCGCGTTTAAATTATAGCCCTGACAAAGACTATCAGCTAAACATAACATCAAGGAACTATCATCCGACCAAGTACCGGGGGGTTGTCGATGGGTTCCATAGCCCGTCATTGTTGTGATGGGGTTTTTTAGACGTTCTTGGCGGCTGGTAAATTCCACCGGAACACCCAAAGCATCCCCCACACAAACCCCGATTAAACCTGATAAAATTGCTGATTTTTTCATATTAAAATCCTTTTATAGTAATCCTAATTTAGACTTAAAAGGCAATAGAGAAAAGAGTAAGACCTGAAGGGCTTACTACTATAATCCATATAGCCAAATAATTAATAAGGGGGTAACTATTGCTAAGATTAAACTTAAAGGAGCGCCTACCCGGGTGAAGTCGAAAAATTTATATCCTCCGGGGCTATAAACCATTGTATTAGTCTGATAACCAATCGGGGTCATATAACTATTAGAAGCAGCAAAAGTCACCGCATACATAAAAGCAAAGGGATTTAAACCTAATGCTACGGAAACTTTTACGGCAATGGGAATCATCAATACAACTGTTGCATTATTAGAAAGAACTTCTGTTAGGATAGATGTGGCAATATAGAAGCATAATAAAATCCAATAACCGGATAAATGACCACCAAAACCGACTAAAGTATCGGCTAACCATTGGGTTGCACCGGATTTATCCATTGCTATTCCTAAAGGAATTAATCCTGCTAATAGAAATATCACATCCCAACGCACAGAACCATAGATTTCTCCGGGTTTGAGACATCCGGTAATTACCATTAAAATTACACCCGCTAAAGCACTAACTAAAATTGGCATAATTTCAAAGGCTGCGAGAATAATAACACCTAAAACAATCGCCAAGGCAATCCAAGCTTTATCCTGTCTGAGTGTTTCTACATCTCTTTCTTCTAAAACCAGAAGTTCCCTGGTTGTTTGTAACCCAATAAAACTTTGTTTTGGCCCTTGAAGTAATAATAAATCCCCAAATCGTAGGGTAACTTTTCCTAATCGACCTTGAACTAATTCTGAACCGCGACGAATGGCTAAAACCGTGGCGTTGTAGCGTTGACGGAATCTTAAATCTTTTAAAGTGGTTCCGATTAACCGAGAATTGGATAAAATCAAAACTTCGGCTATTTTTTCTTGTCCAGAACTCAAAATAGTTTCTAAAGATTCTTGTTTAAACTTAATATCGGGAAGAATATCTAAGCCTTTTTCATCTCTAATTTTTAGTAAATCCTCTCGACTACTTCTAACAATTAAAATATCTCCAGCAGCTAATAATTTATCGGCTAAAGGTTGAGCAAAACGCATATTATTTTGAATTAATTCTAACACATCTAAGTCAAATTTGCGTTGAATTTCACTTTCTTTAAGGGTTTGTCCCACTAAGCTAGAACGGGGAGTAATTACCAGTTCGCTGACATAATCTTTTAACCCATATTCTGTTTGCATAAGGTCAAAATTTGCTGGTTTGCGGTCGGGTAAAAGTCGAGGGGCAACAACAGCTAAATAAATAATCCCAATAATAAAGGTAATAATTCCTAATCGAGTAAACTGAAATAACTGAAATTCCCCGTATCCCAGTTGTTTAGAAATTCCACTGGCTAAAACATTGGTTGAAGTACCAATAACCGTAATCATTCCTCCCAAAACCGTCGCATAAGATAGGGGAATTAATAATTTAGAGGGAGAAATTTTTTGTTTGCGACACCAATCTTCTACAATGGGTAAGAAAATAGCAACAACGGCTGTATTATTAATAAAAGCGGTAATCGGCCCAACAATTAATCCCATAACTAAAATTTGTTGGCTGGCCGTTGTTCCTCCCCATTTCAGTAACCAATCTCGAACAGTTTGTACAACTCCTGTTTTTGTAATTCCAGCACTTAAAATAAACATTGCCATGACTGTAATAGTGGCGGAGTTGCCAAACCCTGATATGCCTTCTTCGGGTGTGACTAACTTCAAAAGCATTAAAACAACGGTAACGGTAAGCGCCGTTAAATCGACAGGAAGCCACTCAAAAATGAAGGCAATTAAGGCTAGAATAACAATACTAAGGGTTAGAACAATGTTCGTCATGTAAGTGAAATCAGGTAATAGGTAATAGGTAATGGGTAATGGGTAATAGTTGACCTCCCCTGCTCCCCCTGCCTCCCCTGCTCCCCCTGCTCTATTAAGATTTAGGAGAAGGACTGACCTTGGGTGCTGGAGTTGGGGCGGGTGAAACCGTTGTATTAGGGGCGGCTGGGGTACTGATGGCCGGAGGAGTGGCCGCGGGTTCGCCCATAATACTGGGATTTCCATTATCATAGAATCCGGCTAAACAGGCAATCATCAGCGTGGCTAAGGTTCCCCCCAATAGGGCTTTCCAACCCAATTCGGAAATGTCTTTCCGGCGTGATGGGACTAAACCGACCATTCCGCCGACAAAAATTCCCACGGAAGCAACATGGGCAAAACCCGATAAAGCATAACTAACAATTAATACGGTTCTTGGGGTAATTGACCCGGCTTTGGCGGCTTCTGCTAAGGCTTGATAGGGGGGAATGGCTGTTTCTAATAAACGACGACCAATAATTACTGAGGCTGTCCAAGAATCCTCAAAGGGAACTCCAGTTAAAATGGTTACGGGATAAAAAATAAATCCCAAAATATTCGCTAAGGTGACAACTTGAAAAAAGTCTCCTGCTGGACTTGGTAATAAACCCAACCAAGCTGAGAATTGATTAACCAAAGAGAGTAATCCCAAAATTAAGATTAAAATTGCAGCAATGGCAACGGACATTTTTACGCCATCTAATGCTCCAATAATTGCTGAATCTAAGGGGCTAATTTGATCAATTAATTCTCCACCAATGGTTTGTAATTCATGGGTTCCATCTTCATGCGTAATTAAGTTGTCTTCGGCTTTTTCTTCGGGCAGCATCCCTAATGTTAGGGGTCTTTCGGTTTCAGGAACTAATATTTTAGAAATCACAAAACAGGCGGGAATTGCCATAATTGAAGCCGAAACTAAATGTCCTAAAATATTAGGAAAAACTGGTTTTAGAAAACTAACATAAATCGCTAGAGTCGATGAAGCTGCGGTTCCAAAACAACAGGTTAAAACTGCACATAATTCGGAACGGGTCATTTTTTCTAAGTAAGGCTTGACCACAATAGCGGCTTCAATTCCGACAAAAATATTCGCCGCCCCGCTTAAGGCTTCTGCCCCACTTAAGCGCATGGTTTTATAGAATAACTTGGCAAAAACATTCGTTACAATTTGAATCACACCTAAGTTATATAATAGTGCCATTAAACCGGAGAAAAAGATCACCGTTGGTAATGCTCTAAAGGCAAAAATATAACCTAAATTAACATCGGGGGTTGTTCCAGGAAGGGGAACAATATTTTTTCCAAAGACAAATCTAGCGCCAGTATCAGCAGCATAAAACAAACTATCAAGCAGACTGCTAAACCATTCTAAGCCTGTTCTTGTAGGCGGAAATAGAAAGACTAGAAAGGCTAAAACTAATTGTAGGCTAATCCCTAAACCCATGGTTCGCCAGGGGACAACTCGTCTATTTTCTGAAAATAACCAAGCAATAAAGCAAAGGCCAAAAATTCCCAAAAATGAAATAAGATTCAGGTAAGTCATAAGTGGTTTTTGAAGGATTTATTGATTGTATTCTAATTTCGTTTGGCTTTTGTTCTTGTGCAAAGCTACCATTAACGCTGTTAAACGTCAATCTGGATAAATACTGGTTCTATTTTCAATATCAATTAGCGACGATTGATAAACCACTTATAAACCACTTTTTCCATTTCAATCCAGATAAACATTAATGCACTAAAACCTAAACAAATTGATAATTCAGTGAAGCTTAAAAAGTGAGTTCCAAAGAAATTTCTCAAGGGAGGAAAATAAATTAATAGTAACTGAAGAACCGTAGTTAATGCAACAGCACCCCACAAATAGGGGTTGGTTTTAGGATTCATTTGGATGGTCAATTGAGTATCGGAACGAACTGCTAAAGCATGACCCATTTGGGCTAAACATAAGGTTGTAAACACCATGGTTTTCCAACGTTCAGGGTTAGGAGTGCCTTGAGTATAGTTGTAAGCCCAAACCATCAAAACAATTGTTAAAATGGCAAAAACAATCCCAATTCTCACCATATATAACCCTAATCCTCGCGCAAAAATACTTTCGCGGGGATTATAAGGTGGACGTTGCATTACCGCAGGTTCAGCAGGTTCCATTGCTAATGCTAAAGCGGGTAAACCATCGGTAACAAGGTTCATCCATAAAATTTGTAACGGGATTAACGGCACACCCCCGCCTAAAAGGGGAGAAGCCGCAATCACTAACACTTCCCCAATATTACTACCGAGAATATATTTAATAAAACGGCGAATATTACTATAAACAACTCGCCCTTCTTCTGTAGCGGCGACAATGGTAGCAAAGTTATCATCCAATAAAATCATATCACTGGCTTCTTTGCTAACATCAGTTCCGGTAATTCCCATCGCAATCCCAATATCTGCCTGTTTCAAAGCCGGAGCATCATTAACACCATCCCCAGTCATTGCTACAAATTCACCATTTTTTTGTAAGGCTTGAACAATCCGTAGTTTATGTTCAGGAGAAACCCGGGCGTAAACACTCACATCTTCAACTTTTTGTTCTAATTCCGTTTGAGTTAATTTCTGTAATTCCTGACCTGTTAAACTTAAAGAATCTAATTCGGCAATGCCTAAATCTTGAGCGATTACCTTTGCAGTTAATTGATGATCTCCAGTAATCATTACTGGACGAATCCCCGCTTCTCGACATAGTTTAACCGCTTCTCGAACTTCAGGACGAGGCGCGTCTAACATTCCTACTAATCCTAACCAAACTAATTCCTGTTCGGCACTTTCTTCCTCGCCTTCTGGTGGTAATATTGTTAAAGGGCGAGTGGCAAATCCTAAAACCCGTAAACCTTTACCAGCCATGGCATTATTTTGTTCGAGAATTATTTGACGGTCTGCTTCTGCTAACAAAACATTTTGATTACCCACAAGAACCGAAGTACATTGAGCTAGAATCAACTCCGGTGATCCTTTAGTAAACATCACACATTCTGGATTTTCATGGTCTTGAAGTTGACAAATAACACTCATCCGCTTCCGTTCTGAGGAGAAAGGAATTTCAGCAAGACGAGGATTTTTGTGATTGTGAATATCTCTAAATAAACCTACTTTTCCAGCTAAGGATAATAACGCCCCTTCCGTGGGATCTCCCAAAATATGCCATTTATTGTCATCTTGTTGTAATTGAGCATCATTGCACAAAACACAAGCGGTTAAAATCGGTTCTAAAACTTCAGAATCCGAGGAAATTGTGTTATTTTGTTCCGAGGTTATCAGTTGTAATTCCCCTACTGGATCATACCCTTCTCCGGTGACTTGAAACACTTGATCAAAGGTTTGAACCGATTGCACCACCATTTTATTTTGGGTGAGAGTTCCGGTTTTATCCGAACAAATAGTCGTCACAGAACCCAAGGTTTCCACCGCCGGGAGTTTCCGAATTAAAGCATGGCGTTTGACCATTCTTTGTGTACCAATAGCCAGAGTAACTGTTACCACCGCAGGTAAACCTTCTGGAACTACCGCCACCGCCATACTTAGGGATACTTCTAATAAATCTTCTAAACTATGAAAACTGCCCGTTTTGATCACGCCACCCACCACAATTAGGGCAACCAAGGCTAAAGACCCACTAACTAGCACATTCCCTAACTGGGTCATCCGTTGCTGGAGGGGCGTGGGTTCGGTTTCTACCCCCTGGATCATTTCGGCGATGCGTCCGAGTTCCGTGGTCATTCCGGTATTGGTGACGATCACTTGTCCCCGTCCCTGGATCACTTCCGTCCCCATAAATACCATATTCAGGCGATCGCCTAGAGGAGCATCTTCGGTCAACTCCATACTCGGTTTTTTAATTACCGCTTCTGCTTCCCCGGTTAAGGCCGCCTCACGCACCTGCAAATTTTGGGCTTCAACTAGGCGACCATCGGTCGGAATTTGGACTCCAGCCTCCAGAAACATGATATCCCCCGGAACCAGTTCTTTCGCTGCCAGTTCTTGCATTTTGCCGTCCCGCACCACCCGAACTCTAGGGGAAGACATTCGTTTCAGGGCAGCTAGAGCCTGTTCTGCCCGGCTTTCTTGGAAATAGCCCAACATCCCATTCAAAATCACAATTGAAAAAATGGCAACGGCGTCCTTGGGGAAGTTGCCTTTGCGAAAATCAATCACGGCGGATACAATGGCTACAGCAATCAGCATCACCAGCATAATATTAGTGAACTGATCCCATAAAATTTCCAAGGTACTGCGACCAGGAACTTCTTTTAATTCATTCAGACCATACTGTTGTTGACGCCCAATCACTTGTTCTGACGTTAACCCGGTTTCACTATCTGTATCAAGGATCTGGAGAGTTTGATCCGCACTCAAGGTATGCCAGGTTTTGAAGGGTGCTAAGGTTGAATCAGAAAACATTGATGAGGATTCGGGAGATACCATTGTCTAAGTCCTAAAAGTTCTAGCTAATCTACTCTAATTAAATCATAAATCATTAATCGGTGATAATTATAAAATTCCCGAAGAAATTGCCTCGGAAGTATTGGAAATTGCTTTCTTCGTGTCTTTGTGCCTTTGTGGTTTATTTTTATTGAAGAATAAATTAATCAAATAAATGAATATTAAAATACAAAATTACTAAATAAAAAATTAGCCAGATTATCAAACTTAATTTAATTGTCGGATCTTGAATTAAAATTCGGCTGGGTTCTTCCCCATCGGCTAAAACCGTCACTAACCATTTGTAGTGCATCACCGCATAATAAACAATGGGAACCGTAATCACTAAAGAGGGATTTTTACCCGATTGGATTGTGAACAAAGCATAGCACATAATCGTCATAGTTGCGGTGCTATTTAGGAGAGAATCTAAATAGGGTAAGGTATATTGGGAGAGAACTGGACGCTGTTGATTTTTGCTTCCCCGTTGATAGAATAACTCTAAATAAGAAGGTTCTGAGTTAGGTGATTTTAGATCGGGTTGTAGGGATGTTTCAGAATAAAAAGTCTCTTGATTATTTTGAAGATGTAACAAGGATAATAATTCCGAACGTCGTTTAGAAAAGCCTAAAAATAAAGTTAGGAAAAAGGTACATAAAACAATCCAAGCCGTCGGCATATCTCCTAAAGCATAAATTCCTGCTAACAGTCTGAGAACAAAACCAAAAGCAATACAACTAACATCAAGTAGGGGTAAATTTTTGAGTTTTAGAGAATAAATAATATTGTTAATAGCATATAGTAAAACACAAATAAATGTGGCTATTCCTAAGCTATAAGCACCTAGAAGGGAAACCGTTATTAAACAGAATGCGATCGCTAATCCGGTTTTAATAGAAACTTGACGACTGGCAATCGGACGATACTTTTTTTTCGGATGCTGGCGATCGCGTTCGCGATCTTGAATATCATTAAAAATATAAATTGCCGAAGCCATAGCCGAGAAAAAAATCACCGTTAATATTGATAATAGAATAGACTGGGGTTCTAATAGTCTCCCCCCAAATAAAAGTCCCGCCAAACAAAATAGATTTTTTGTCCATTGGTGGGGACGAAGAAGTTTAATTAGGGGGGGCAAATTTGAGGATTTAACGGCTACAAATACGGGATCAGTTGAATTATCATTGGTTTCTAATATAGATTTAGAATCACCCAAATAATGGTCTTGATCTGGTTTTTCCATAATCATTGCAATTTCCTAAAAAAATGTTAATATTTTAACGAGACATAATAATAATTCCAGCAATAATTAAACTTAATCCTATGATTTGATTTAATCCAAAACGCTCTCCTAAAAATAGGTTTCCCATCAAGGCAACTAAGCTAAAACCAATGGCAGCAAACACTGGATAAGCAACAGAAACAGGTAAACTATCAAGAGCTTTAGCAAAAACAATTAAATTAATTCCATAGACTAAAATTGCTGCCAGAAACCAAGGAGATAATAACAGGGTTAATAAACCCGGATCGGCAGCTTCTATTCGAGATTTTTTTAGTAATAAGTTACCGATTCCACTATTAATAGCGGCGATTAAAACTAAACTCCAGGAAATCCAGTTGATTGAGTTAATGTTATTCACAGTGTATAATTAAGATAGTTGTTTTAATACCCAGAGTAGTTTTTCTTTCACGGGGCGGCGATGGGCAGATCCGGCTTTTTCCGCTTGTAGTTGATTATAGTTGTTTTTGAACCAATCATAACTTTCTCGGAACATTTCATCATTGGAATATTTGGGTTTCCAGCCTAATTTTAGCAGAGGATCGACATCAAAATAAAATTCTTTATGATAGGTTAAATAATGCCAAGGAGCGAGGGGACTTAATCCCATCCAGTCTAATAGTTGTAAGCTGCCAATTGTTAATCCTGTAGGTAAACTTTTAACCTGAGAATCTGTTCCTGCATAATCAATTAAATGTTCTAATCCTTCTCGTAATGTACCAAAGCGATCGCTTCCCACATTATAGATCCCTGGTTGACCTAAATCCAGAGCTAAAAGATAGGCGTCCATCAAATCATGGGCATGGACAAATTGAAATTGAACGTCACCACTCCCAATCACATAAACGTTTTTTCCTTCTTGAATCCATTCAAATAATATCTGAAAAATTCCTAATCTTCCTTCTCCTAAAATAGTTCGGGGACGAATGACAATTAATGGTAAACCAGTTTGATCACAGATATTTCTAACTGCTAATTCCCCGGCTAATTTTGCCCGTCCATAAATTTCAACCGCTTTAGTGGGGGTATCGTTTGTAATCGGACATTCAGCATCCCCAAATAGGGCGCTAGAACTCATGTGAATAAAGCTTTTAACTCCGGCTTTTACTGCTGCTTCGGCGGCGATTTTACTGCCTTCTACGTTGACTTCCCAGAATTTATTACCGGATTTTGTTAAGGGAACTAAAGCTACATTATGATGGACAATATCAATATCTTTCATGGCTTTTTCGACCCCGTTGCGATCGCAAATATCACAGTTAATAAATTCAATCTCTGGGGGACGGGTAGGATCTTCCCAAATATCTAAAATTCTAACTTCTTCCCCCCTTTGATATAATCGTCGTGCAATTAAATTGCCTAAAAATCCCGATCCTCCCGTAATTAAGTGCTTCATAAATTTCTGTTTTTCCTCGACACCACTTGTTTCCTTGTATCATAAACAAAAGTTACCCATTCGTAAAGGTTTAACTTAACTTGCGGTGGGAAACAGGTAGAAGTTGACCCTGAGAATAATAGAAAATTTGATCAATCGGATTTGCGTTCAGTATTTTAATTTGATAAGATTGATAAGTTTTAAAATCGAATTATAAAGCTGATTAAGGGGTTGTTTGTCTTGGAAAAATCTATAAATTTCATAGCCTAAAATTAAGCCGGGATAGATAATTACTGATTCTTTGGACAATAAAGCGAATACAAATAAGATATAAGAACTGAATATCCATAACTTATTAGAGTTATTTTTGTAATGTAAATAACTACTAAAAGCCGCTAGAAAAAAACAAGTTGCTACTACATCAGAACGACCCGAAATCCAAGTAACTGCTTCTACATGACTGGGTAAAACTAAAAACAAAAAAACCTGCAATCATAGAAATGGATTGACTCAGTTTTGTAGATAAATGACTATGTATTAATAGCTGAGAGGAAATAAAATACACAAAAAAGCAACAGAATCCATGAAAAATAATGTTAGTGAGATGATAGCCGACAGGATTTAGCCCCCAAATTTGATAATCTAAAAATAAAAGTATGGAAATTATTGGTCTAAAAAAAACATCGGGCGCAGTTGTCCAGACCCCAAATATTCCTCTGGTTTTAATTTGATAAACCCAGGTAAAATCATCAGCCAGAAAAAAAGAATTGATAATCGTCGAGTAAATAATAAGACTAAGGAGAATATATAAAATTAAAGTTCCCAATCCGTGCCGATTTTTAATCATAGTTTGTTTGAGCATTTTTTTATTTATATTGATAAAATCTAATTAAATCATACACCAAAGCTCCCCATTCGTAAAGTAAATGAGCAGGTAAATAATGATAAAATACAAGACGTAGTGGCATTGTTCGATTCGCCAGTTCAGGATAAGAAGTAATCACCTGTTGAACCTTATAACCACAGAGTTTAAACATTAACTTACTCCTAAGTGCATGGGGTTTATTACAATATAAAATTACTTCTTCTAAGGGCCATTGTTCCTGTTTTTCTAACCATTTTCTTAATAATCTAGCATTATCAAAAGTATCCAAATAGGGGCGGTCTTTAACGTTTTCAGGAACAAAAATCTGGAGTTCGGGACGATGATTTAGGAGATATTTTGCCGCATAATCTTCTTCTGATTCTGGACAACCAAAACAATTCCCTGGAGAAATATACACTTTTTCATTTTCAGAAACCTGCTTTAAAACTTGTTTTAAAACCGCTTCAAAATAATTCGATAAAAAATAATTTTGGGCAAAGTCTTCTCTAAAAACCAATCCTTCTGTCACGACAATATGGCTAACCATAATTAATCTAATCCCCCATAATTCTCAAAGATCCATTTTAAACTTCTTCGCATTCCTTCTTCTAAAGCAATTGTCGGATTATAACCTAATTCGCGTTGAGCTTTCGCAATAGAGCAAGCAATAGTTTTATTCATTTCTGAGAGAACATGAATTTTTTGATGATAAAATCCTAAACTTTGTAATGTTCCATCAACAACTAAAGCAATTTCACTGGCTAACCCTGGTAATTTTAAGCGTTTATGGGTGCAGGATTGCTGAAATTCTGTTTCCAATAAATGTTCGATTGTATTAATAATATCATTCATTGAGTAGGGTTGTTCATCGGCTATCCAGTAGGTTTCTCCGTTAGCTTTTTCGGTGATAGCTGCTAATATCAATCCTTGACAAATATTATCCACATAGGCCATAGATCGTAAATTATTCCCATCTCCAACAATTGGCCCTTTCCCATCTCTAATCATCTTAAAAAATAGGGTTTGACGTTGGGGTTGATGGGGGCCATAAAACCAAGGAGGACGAATAATAACTGTTTCAATTTTACCCTGTTGCTGATAGCTATTTACGGCTAATTCCATTAACATTTTTGAGCGGCCATAGTTCATATAGGGATGATAGGGTGAGGTTTCATCAAATAAATGATCGGGATGGGGATTACAACCACAGGGAGAATTTGAAGATACAATAATGGCTCGTTTTATCTTAGCAGAAACCGCAGAATTTAAGAGATTTTTTGTTCCTTCGACATTAATTTGATAAAAGTCAGAAACTTTTTGAGGATGAATAATTCCGGCGGTATGAAATAAAATAGCATTTTCGGCATTTTCACAAAAGCGATCGCAATCTTGGGGATTTCTTAAATCTCCTTGATAAATTTCAATCTGATCTGATATTTTATTTAATACTTTTGGGTTTTGATCTGGTAAAATTAAACAGCGAATTTTTAAATTATTTTGAGGTTGACTTAGGGGTTCAAAATCTGCTAATCCTTTGACTAAAGATTCGACTAAATTAATTCCTAACCAACCTAATGCACCAGTTATTAAAACTAAATTTGTGTTGAATTCTATCATAATTTTATTTGTTGTTGTGCTTCAGCACAATTACAGTTGTTGTGCTTTAGCACCATCTTATGTTGATAAGATGCGCTTAAGCGCAACAACTTAGGGATTTAGGAATTTTAACGCATTTCGACGCGCGATCGCCATAATTGTACCTTGGGGATTGACTCCAGGAGCGGTACAAAGTAAACTGGCATCAGCAATATATAAATTATTAAATCCATGAACTTTACCAAAGGAATTAACCGCACATTTTTGTAAATTTTCTCCCATTGGACAGGAGGAAAAAACGTGAACTGTCATTAAATTAGTTTGTTTTATAGGAAGTTGTTCCGGGATTTTATCTAAATCTTTGGGATGGGTCAAGAGGAAACTATTGGAAATACTAGGATAGAGAATTTTAGCATCTACTTCAAATAATAATTGGGCTAATTTTTTTAATGCTTCTGATAAGTCTTTTAAGTCTTGAGATGTTAATTTATAACTAACTAAAGGATCACGACAAAAGGGAATATTTCTCACTGTACCATAACCTTCCCCTACAATCATAGCATAATAAATTGCCATTTTATGCCAATTTTTTTGCACTTCTTGAGTATAATTAGGATGGTCAGTCATTCCCACGGATAAATAGGGGGGAGAACTAATTGAACAACCAAAACTAAATTTAGGGGAAAATTCTTTAACTTGATGGACGGGAACTCCCATATCCAAGGTGTTAATATCTTGATCAAATTGAGCAATTATTTTAACAGTTGGGTGCATTCTTAAAGCATTACCAATATTATTTTTAATTCCACTTCTTCTTAATAACGCTGGGGTTTGAATTGCACCACAGCAAACAAATACTGTTTCTGCTTGAATTTTGACCGGTTGTTGATCAGAATTATTCGCTTGATAATAACCTGTTAAAACCCAGTTTTTATCGCTTTGATTAATTTTTTTAATTCTAGTATTTACTAATAGTTTACACCCAGCTTTTAAAGCTCTGGGAATAAAGGTTTCCGTCATGGATTGTCGAGTTCCTTTAGGAATTGCGGTTTCATCTAATTCTTGATAACGAAACCAGCGAGGAACTTCTAAAGATTGCCAATTTAAACGGGTTGCGCCTTCGTGTAATTTCAAGGAAGCAGTGGGAGCTTTTCCGGGTAAATAACAGACATTAACCGCTTGTTCGCAGGCTTCAAAATGTGGAATTAAATCGGCTTCTGTTAAAGATTCTACTTGAAATTCTTGACTCCATTGTGCTAAAATATTAGGGGGTGTCCGATGATATAATCCGCTATTAATTTCACTTCCTCCCCCCACACATTTACCTTCCACATATTGAATTTTAGGTTGACCAAAGGCTGCTGTTATACCGCCATTACGATATTTTTGCACCATTTCTTCAACGGAAAATGGCTGACAGGATTCTAAGGATAAATAGGCTCCTTCTTCAATTAATAAAACATTCCGTCCAGCTTCAGCCAATAAACAGGCGGTAATCGCTCCTCCTGGGCCAGAACCAATCACGGCAATTTCAACTTTTAAAGGAGATTCAGATGGGGAAATCAGGTTAAATTCAGACATGATAATTATTAGATATAATTCGAGAATTTTATATGATCAGATTGCCAATATAATACCACTAAACTTTCATAAAACCTGATCAAATCCCGACAAATTTGCAATGGGGAACTTTTCCAGGCTTGAATTTGCTGTTGACGCACAGATGGTGATTGAGCATGAAAGAATAAACCTGTACGCAGCAGCCCCCAAATATCAAAAATTAATGTTAATATAAACAAGGGAAATCGCAGATAATCTGGCATTCTATTCTGTTGTTTTATGACAAAATTAACCACAGAATTATTAGGAAAATGCTGGGGAATTGGAGAGGATTTAAACCGATAATCAATTAAAGAATAACACAGGGCGGAGACAGTATTAGTAAAAAATCGTTTAATCATTGTTAACCTATAGAAAAACAAACCCTAAAAGTTTAAAATAGAAAACAGATTCAATTCCTAAGATGAACTTTTAAATTTTATGCAACAACATAGTGAAATTATTCTAATCGGTGGCGGTTTAATTGGCTTATCCCTCGCCGTCGAGTTAAAATGCAAAGGAGCCACGGTAACGGTTTTGAGTCGGGACGTCCAAGAATCGGCGGGTTTAGTCGGAGCGGGAATGTTAGCACCCCAATCCGAACAAATTCCCCCTGGCCCTATGCTAGAATTGTGTTTACGCAGTCGCGCCCTTTACAATGACTGGACGCGCAAACTGGAGGAAATCACCGGGTTAGATACGGGATATTGGCCCTGTGGGATCTTGGCTCCGGTTTATGAACGTCCCCACTGTACCAGTTTAGATGCTACTCCAGACACCCCCAGCTATTGGTTAGAGCCCGAAGCCATTTTACAACAACAACCCGGGTTAGGGGATGATATTGTCGGGGGTTGGTGGTTTCCCCAGGATGGTCAAGTTGATAATCGTCGGGGGTTAATCAAAATATTGCAAAGGGCGGCTCAGGAATTAGGGGTTAAAATAGTTGAGGGAGTTACGGTAGAAAAATTAGTTATTTTTCCTAATCAAATTATCACAGAAGTTCAGACAAATCAAGGTAAATTTAGAGCAGATCATTATATTTTAACGGCGGGTGCTTGGTCGGGAAAATTATTATCAATTCCCGTATATCCCCGAAAGGGACAAATGTTATCAGTGCGGGTTCCAGATAATATTAAACCATTACCTTTAAAACAGGTTTTATTCGGTTCAGATATTTATATTGTACCGCGTCGAGATGGTTTAATTGTGATTGGAGCCACATCCGAACAGGTGGGTTTTACCTCCGGTTTAACCCCGAATGGAATTGAAAATTTACTCTCAGGAGCTATTCGATTATACCCAGGATTAAAAGAGTTTGAAATTCAGGAATTTTGGTGGGGATTTCGACCGGAAACCCCTGATTTATGCCCAATATTAGGGCCTAGTTCTTGGCAAAACTTAACTTTAGCAACGGGTCATTATCGCAATGGGATTCTATTAGCTCCGATTACGGCTCAATTAATTTCTAATTTGGTATTATATCAACAATATGATCCGTTATTAAATTATTTTAAAGGCGACCGCTTTCAATTATTATGAAATGGGTATGTGATAATTTAGATTTACAAACAGATTTAGTATTTATTCTACAGTGGATGTTTGTAACTTTGGTTGGATTTGTAGTTAGTTTAATTTGGATAGAAATTGGAGAAAAACCGGATTTAGGAGCCTTAGAAGGAGCCATTGGCGGATTAATTATCAGTCTAGCCCAATGGTTTATTTTAAAACAATATATTTCCCAAAGTTGGCGATGGATTTTTGTTCATGTTTTCATATTCAGTATCATCGCCTTAACTCCCCTCGGACTCTTGGGTTGGGTGGCTCCGCGCACCTTAAATCTTACCCCTAGAATTGTCTACGGGTTGATAGAAGGAGTGAAATTAGGACTATGTTTAAGCCTAGGACAATGGTTGGTCTTACGCACCGAAGTATTTCACGCCTGGCGGTGGATAGTAGCCAGTATCATCTCTTGGGGAGTAGCCTTACCCATCGGTTGGATATTTGGAGGAATGATGCGTCAGGGGACAAGCTTCTTTCTCGGAGACGTTTTAGGGTTAGTCCTAGTTTGGATAATTGTCGCGGCGTTGAATGGAATAGCACTGACTCGGTTATTGTGGTATCCGATTAAACCGAATGATTGGTAGGAAGTTTCAAGTGTTTATACTTATCAACCTTGGTTATCTCATCGTTGGGATGGGAAAATAGAGGTTCAGCAGTAGATTCATAAGACCTAACTTCCCCAGAATATAGGGTTTCTACTTCCTTCTGCTGTTCCGGTCGATTGAGGTCGATTCCTCCATTTAATACCATTTCCGTCGGATCGGGTAAAATATTTAAGAGTATTCTAGGGCCAGAGATTGCCAAGTGAATCACCTGTCCATCTACTAAAAGAATTTGTTTAACCGCCTGTCCATTGATATAGGTTCCATTGGTTCCTAGATTTACGACCAGCCAATTTTTTCCAACACGACAAATCTCGACATGATGACGGGAAACGACCGCACTATAGAGGACAACATCATTCTTGAGCGATCGCCCAATCCGAATCATATTGTCCTTGTCAAATACCCAACTGCGGACAGGAATAGATTGGAGAGGATGTAATAACGTTAGTCTAATCACATTGGGACAATCCAACAATCAACAGCTATGTCATGAACCTATTTTTAATCGGAAATTTTGAATTCTTGGTATTTAGGGAATAGGGAATAGAATCAAAAATTTCCTCAATTTTGGGGTTTAATAGGGGTTAGATTTCCTAATTCCCTTCAATCAGCTATTAATGATCTAATCCCATGCTTCACCCGATTTGAAAACAGGAAAACCCGCTTTTTTCTCAGCCCTCCTAACCCTTGGAAAGTTGAAAAATAAACGAAACCAAATCCCCTTTTCCTAAAGAAATCCGATCGCCTGGTTTTAACCGATGACGATTCCCCTTGGGCAGAGCCGTGTTATTAATATAAGTGCCATTGGAACTGCCCACATCTTCAATATAATACGCATCTCCCTCAATGCGAATATCGGCATGGCTACGAGACACAATTTCCGAATTCGGGAATCCCGAAACATCCACATCGGGGGGGACTAAATCATTCGGTTTTCCCAAATGAATCACCGACACATTTTGAGGTAATTCCAGATCCGTACTGGTTTGGACATGAATTAACTTAGCTGTCTGTTGCTGTAACTGGGTAGCAGAACTTTGGGAACCCAGATTCATCGGGATCGGAGGCGGTTCAGGAATCACCACCGGAACTTCTGGGGGAGTCGTTGCCATCGCTACAGGAAGGGGAGATTTCTCCAAATTCAACCCCGAACTCACCGCCACTTCCGGTGTGGGTTCATTCGGAGGCGAAACCACCGTCGGAATTACCCCTTGGATTTCCTCCTCATTACTGACCGTAGCGGGTTGTAAATTTGACCCACACTGACCACAGAAAGACGCATCCGTTTGTATCGTTGCCCCACAATGGGGACAACTGGTAGTGGTGGGTAAAGGCGTATAACAGGCTTCACATTGGGTCGCGCCTTCTGGGTTTTGATGACTACAATTCGGACAAACAACCATATTATTAATTTGGATAAGCAAACTTGAGTAGAATTAGGGTTTCAGATGCTTAATTTGGCAAATTTTCAGCGAGTTTGGCTCCCGCTTCTTGATCCAATAACCACCAAAGTTCTCCCACGGGTTGAATTAGGCGGCTGGGATAGGTGATGGCATCCCCCTCGGTGGCGAACACCTGGGCTAACGGTTCTTGTTTATTCGACCCGGTGACCAGAAACAGGACACAACGGGCATGATTAATCAAAGGAACTGTAAAGGTAATTCGGGGCTGGCCATCCTTATTGCCAACGGTAATTAAGCGATCCTCAACGGTTAAGGCATCGGTATGGGGAAATAAAGATGCGGTGTGAGCATCATCTCCCATCCCTAATAAAACCACATCAAAAGCGGGGAACTCTCCGGCATTGAGCGCAAAGAATTGTACTAACTCCCTATTGTATTGTTCTGCATCGGCAATGGGATTATTGGCTAAAGTTGGCATCGGATGAATATTAGTGGCGGGGAAATTTACCCGATCCAGCCAAGCCTGCGCTGCCATTTTTTGGTTACTATCGGGGTGATCCGGTTCCACATAGCGTTCATCTCCCCAAAATACATGAATTTTATCCCAGGGTAAAGGTTGTTGGGCTAGGGCTTCATATAGGGGTTTTGGGGTACTCCCTCCGGCTAAGGCGATCGTAAATTGATTCCGAGTTTCAATTGCTTCTGTGATTTTAGCCAGAAGGATTTCTAAAGCTCGATCAATGAGTTCCTCTCGATTCGCTAAAATTTCTATATTTTTTTCCACTGGGATAGCCTCACAAGATGAATTTCTACATTGAATTTACAGGCTATAATAATCATAGAGGGTTTTGCTCGTTAGCGGTTGAGACACAAAACCTAGTATTTATTTGACTATCTACCCCTGTTCCTTTCAACCCAGCAATCGGCTGTTTGTCAGTTATGTCACACCGAATTCCTGAATCTATTCGTGCCGTAGGGGAGGAATTGCGGTTTCTCCTACAACCTCGTATTTGGGGTTCCGTCAGCGTTCTGGCCGTGGTGGGGATTTTCTTTTGGCAATTTTCCGAAAACCCCGAATGGTTTAGTTTAGACGCAGAATCAACCCTAAATCCTAGCAATTCAGGCAGTCAACTCACCCCAGAACAACAAGCGATTGCTGCGGATATTGATAACTCTAAGGTTTTATTAGAGGCATTAGGGAGTAATAATTCCTTAATTTCGCCTTTAAATTTTAATAGTGAGGTTAATAAAGATTTACTTAAACAAACTCAAAATACAGATAAAAAACTTGAACCGAGTCCTCGATCTAATCCTTTATTGGATAGTTTATTTCCCCCATCTAATTCCACAAATCAACCCCCTGTAGAGGAAAATTCCCCAAAAACCTCCAATCTGCCAAATCCGGTTTCTGAAAATTCTCCTACTACTACTAATTCTAACTTGGGTCTAAAGGGTTTAGGTTCCCCTGTAACGGAAACCACAAATCCCGAAACGGCAAAAACCTCCCTACAACAAGCCATGCAGAACTATCTGCAAACCCAGGAAACAGAAAACACAGATTCGGCTGCACCCTCTAATACAAATGATACTTCAAAAAACTCATTAATCACCGATACAAATTCCGCCAATAACCCTCCCAATAGTCTCACCAATTCCAATTCCGCCTTAAATCCCAGCCCAGGAACAGCAGTTGGTGTCACACCTTTTACTGGAACCCCAACGCTTACAGGACAGGTTAATCAACCCAGTTGGAGTGTTCCCAGAGATAATCCCAATTCGGCTGTCGGTACAGTTCCCCTGCCTCCGATTAATCCCTATCAAACTAACGTTACCCTACCTCCGGTGGTTCCTACCGTGCCAACGGTTACACCTGGAACTGTCCCCAATTCGGGGTATTCCAACTTCAATTCCTTACCGTTAAATAATACCGTTCCCTCCTATTCAGTTACACCTAACATGGGTATTAACAGCACCGTTCAACCGAATAACTACATAACCCCGGGTAATATTAATCCCAACATTCAACAGGGTCAAATCGGTCAAACTCAACCTAATTTTTCAGTTCCTAATCGTGTTCCAGGTCGTTATATTGGCGGGGGGGAAATTAATACTTTTGCTAATCCATAAATTCGAGAGGAATGATGATACTGTAATCATCCCAATCTTAATTATCGCTGTTACCAATTCAAATCAATCTCTATCTCTATCTGGAATATTGCACTCAGGGCATTCTCCAAAATACCACTGACTTTCCTCCTCATTATACCAAGAACTCCAACCTTCCCCACTATTATACTAACTTTCCAAAAAGTCATCTTCATCTTCTTCCAATCCAGAAAAAACATCTATTTTTTCATCTGGACGATCAAATTTTTTCAATGCTTCAAAAAGCATTTCCTCAGAAGATGTTTCAGCATTCCAAACCTCTTCAAAAACAGGAGAAGATCTAAATAAGTCTAATTTTTGCGCTACGGTTGAAATGTGTATTTTTCGAGTAGTGGCAGTTGTTTAGAGGCAGGACTTGACAGGATTAAAACCACCCTCTATACTAGAAGTAGAAGTATGGATGCAGCAGACATGAGATAATCATGACATCCCGTTACCCTTTAGGGTCGAGGCAAGTCCGGTAAAGACGTTCTGAATACCAAAAATATAAACAAGTTTTTGGCGAAGGCTCCTGAAGGAGCCTTTGTTATTTAAGGCTTAGGTAGTTTCTTATTATTCAATAAGTTCTTAGCTATGACGAAGAAATTGACTTTCTTTATTTTCCCTATACCTTCGTCTTTGGGATAGGCACTTGTTACATGGAGTCTTAGCTTTTTAGTTTCCTTGAATACTCGAAAAACAACAAAATAATCAACTTCAACGCCCTCTGAGTCCACAACTTTCACAATTGCATAATTTCCGTATCCAGCATGACAGACTAAGGTTGTACTCTGACCAAGTGCCTTGATAATTTCAGGTAACTGCTTTGATAGGTAATATCTCTCAAAATTAAAGGGTCTGGACTCTCTTGGCGCATTGTACATCAATAATTGTGATTCTTCCTTTGTAAGCTCTTGTAATTCTTTAGTGAAGCAATGTAGGCCATAGGTTACTATAAATTTGTATGGAATTAGGTTATTTTCGTCCCTATTATCAAGATATTCAACCGAATGGGCGTTTAGATGTGATAAATCGTAAATTTCACTATTTAGTGTAAAATCTCTCCACTTTATAACTTCTGTTTTAACAGTATTAAATCTTTCAACCATATTCAAACTATAATTTAATCATCACAAACAGGAAATCAAACTGAATCAATCCCCCAACTAAACCAGGCAATTCTGATCAGAATTGATTCAATTGGTAAAAAAAATCATACTTTAGGACTTTACTATTGCAACCAACATGATTACTATGGGGAAGACAAAACATCACGGTTTGGAGTGAGTAAACAGGATGTACATCGTACAAATTGCCTCTGAATGCGCCCCAGTCATCAAAGCGGGAGGCTTAGGCGATGTTGTGTACGGACTCAGTAGGGAGTTAGAACTACGGGGTCATACCATTGAAATTATTTTGCCCAAGTACGACTGCATGAGGTATGACCAAATTTGGGGACTTCATGAAGCCTATCAAGATTTATCTGTTCCCTGGTTTGATGGTGCAATACACTGCACTGTCTTTTGTGGTTGGGTTCATGGAAGCTTATGCTTTTTTATTGAACCTCACTCCGAAGATAATTTCTTCAACCGAGGTTGTTATTATGGTTGTGTAGATGACCATTTACGATTTGCCTTTTTTAGTAAAGCCGCATTAGAGTTTTTACTGAGAACTGATAAACGTCCCGATATTCTCCATTGTCATGATTGGCAAACGGGTTTAGCTCCTGTGATGTTGTATGAAATGTACAAATATCACGGAATGGAAAATATCCGGGTTTGTTATACTGTTCATAATTTCAAACATCAAGGAATTGCGGGGACAAATATCCTTTGGGCAACGGGATTAAACCGAGAATCCTACTATTTTGAATATGACCGTTTACGCGATAATTTTAACCCATTTGGATTAAATTCTATGAAGGGGGGAATTGTCTACTCTAACTTTGTTACAACCGTATCTCCTAACCATGCTTGGGAAGCCCATTATGGAGAATTTGGTTATGGTTTAGGACATACTTTAGAACTGCATCAACATAAATTTGGTGGAATATTAAACGGGATCGATTATGCGGTTTGGAATCCTGAAATTGATTCATTTATTCCCTACCCCTATAGTTCCGAAGATTTAGCAGGAAAGGAAAAGAATAAAAAAGCCCTACGGGAAAGATTATGGTTAAGTCATGATGATAAACCTCTTGTTTGTTATATTGGTCGTTTAGATGATCAAAAAGGTGTACATCTGGTTCATCATGCTATTTATTATGCCCTGCATCGACAAGCGCAGTTTGTGTTATTAGGTTCAGCAACCGAACCCAGTATTAATTCTTGGTTTTGGCATGAAAAGAACTTTTTAAATAATAACCCCGATTGTCATTTAGAACTAGGTTTTAATGAGGAATTATCCCATTTAATTTATGCAGCGGCGGATATTATTGTGGTTCCGAGCAATTATGAACCCTGCGGGTTAACTCAAATGATTGGGTTAAAATATGGTGCGGTTCCGGTTGTTCGAGGGGTTGGAGGTTTAGTTAATACCGTTTTTGATCGGGATTATGATGAATATCATGAACCAGAAAAACGCAACGGTTATGTCTTCAATCAAACCGATTTTCAAGGGTTAGAATCCGCAATGGATCGAGCTATTGGCTTGTATAATTACTATCCTGATGAATTTGAAAAATTGAGAATTCAAGGCATGAATTATGACTATTCTTGGAACCAACCTGGAACTGATTATTTAGCAATTTACGAATTCATTAGACACAAATAATTGAGTTGCTACGGATTTAAACGGCTAAAAATAATAGCTGATAAATCCGTAACAGTTCACCCTATTTCTCCAGTCTAACAGCATACCATTGTAAATATTGACCCGGACTTAGGTTGAGATCGCAACCTGTATTTAAGAGATATTGAGCTTGGGTTTCAAGAGTATTAAAGCGTTGTAAATCCTGGGGTAGATTGTCTTGATGTTCAGATAAAACGGACTTGAGTTTTTCGAGGAGTTCCGTAACATTCATAAACTGTTCTGGTTCATGGGTTTCTAACACCAGAAAGGTATCCTCATCGTACATCATCGCATCTGGCATAATGATTTTCTCGCAAAATATTATATAAGTGGGGGCTTCTATTTTAACAACTGCTTGTATTATCCATAATTTAGATTAGTTCAGAAATCTTCAATTTAAAAGTGGTATTAGAACAAACTAAACTACACCCGCTTGAAAAATTTGGTTTGCTGTGAGGTTCAAATCTGGAAAAGTTTGCGACACAATGCGATCATTCTCTCGAAACTTGACGATTTGATATTCACCGTCAACCAAGTTACAGATAGAAATTGTCGGTTGTTTGGGATTTCCAATCAAATTGCGTCCCCCCAAAGCAGCATAATCGACAATCCAATATTCTGGGATACCCATCTCCTCATAATCGGCATATTTAGAATGGTAATCATCTCGCCAATTAGTTGATACAACCTCAATTAACAAAGGGATAGATGCACCTAAACTGAGGGTAGATTGTTTTTGCCATAATGTTTCGTTCGCCAGATTTGCGCGATCGAGTACCAAAATATCAGGGAAATAACCACAATCTTTTTCAGGAGGTCTAACTATTACTTGGCGGGGGATACCGTAGGGTAATCCCAGACGATCTATTTGAACGGAAATTTTGATACCAAGAAAACTGATAACTTCCTCGTGTTCGCCTACTGGTTGTGCCATCTCAACAATATCTCCATTATGCAGTTCGTAGCGTACCGCTGAATTTTCTGGCAGCCACTCCACAAATTCTTCAAAGCTTACGAGTTTGGGTAAAGTTTGAGTCATAGGTTTTGAGAATTACCGATAAATAAATTATATAGCAGGGAACACCGGAACAGCCCCCCCCAAACCCCCCGTGCACGGGGGGCTTGGGGGGAGGGAACACCGGAGGAAAAGACTTCACCGTCTAGCTTTGCTGCATCACTCTTTGTCCTAATAGGTCTGGCGACTGCTATATCTCTAAGTTCTATTATATATAGAAACAAGTCCAGAACCTTTAAGTAAATTATAAGGAATGAAAAAGTAATAACTTGATGAGTTAATTATCTGAGCCAAATCAACGAAAATCACCAGATTTTCTATGGGCTATATATAGCGTAATTGTGTAAGTCCTGTTTATTTAAGGTTCAACTATTACGGGAGTTCCGATTTTTACCCTCTGAAATAGAGCCAGAACATCTTGATTAAACATCCGAATACAACCGTGGGAAGCGGCTTGTCCAACGGTTTCAGTATTAGGAGTTCCATGGAAACCAATATAGTTTTTTCCGTCTGTCCAAAACCCAATCCAACGCTCTCCTAAAGGATTATCTGGCCCTGGAGGGATAATTTCTCCGGTAAAGGGATGTTCCCAAGTGGGCTGGGAAATCATCTCAATCACTTTATACTCACCCACAGGAGTTTCCCAACCTTCTCGACCAACAGCGATAGGATAACTGCTTTGGAGTTGTTGATTTTGATAGAGATAAACCCGACGTTGATTTAATTTAATCACCACTCTCAAATTATTTTCAATCGAGTCATTAAGTTGATTATTGGGTGGGGGAAATAAATTAGAAGTGGCAAATTTGGGGGTGTGGGGAGTCAGGAATTTAACTGGGGATGGAGCCAGGAGAATCGGGTTTTGGGGCTGAATTGATAGGGCTGGACTCTGTTTTGTTACTCCTCCGAACAGTACAGTTGTTCCTAATATAACTGCTGTCAAATATTTTTGAAAACTTTTTACTCTAACCATGGCACTGTTTTTATTGACTTTGACGGATTGATTCATTATTGTTTCCCGTGTTTTTCTCGTCTTCCTCCCCAAAGTTTAATATTTATAGAATTTTTGGAATTTTGAGGATTTTGGTTTAAGATCATGGGAAAATCTGCTTATTTATAACATCATCTTACGATTATGACTAAAAATCAAACCATTAGCCCTCTGAGCATAATTGGTGTCATTAGTGCCGGGTTACGCATCTATCGAGATCATTTCAGATCCTATTTTAATATAGCTCTGCAAGCCTATTGCTGGTCAATTATTCCGATTTATGGCTGGGCTAAATTTTCCGCACTTTCTGCACTAATTGGTCGTTTAGCTTATTATGAAACCTTAGAACAGCCCGAAGTAATTTCAGAAGCTCGTAGTCGTGTCGAGCGCAGAATGTGGAGTTTTTTAGGACAAGGAATTCTGGTCGGCTTAATTTTAATCGGGGGACTTTTGGGATTAATTTTAGTTGGGGTAATTTCCCTAGCTATCTTAGTTTATTTGTTAGGACAAAATAATCCGCTCATATACTTAATTGGTTTTGGGATTTTTATTGGTGTTTTATGTGCCTATATTGGACTAGCTTCTCGAATGTACATTGCGGCTTTACCCTTAGCCGTTGAAGATAATATGACCGCAACAGCAGGAATTAGTCGCAGTTGGAAACTAACCAAAGGAGCAGTATTACGGATTCAAGGAATTCTGTTTTTGGGATTTTTAATTATCTTACCTGTTTCAATTTTAGTTATATTGATTATCGTCTTTTTGCCACTGGCTTTTGGAATTATAGTTAACCCCGATTCATCTACTTATAAACTGATTGTGAATTTATTTTCCGTGGCTATAAATATTATTATCGGGGCTTTATTTCTTCCATTTTGGCAATCAATTGCTGGGGTTATTTATTATGATCTCAGAGTCAGACGGGAAGGAATGAATTTAACAACTAACCCGATTAAAGATAGGAAATCAGGGGTTTGAATTTTCCCTAGTGGCGATCAGCTTAATCCAACATAGCATGATCCATGATCATAACCTAGGGATGGCAAGGAGCGATCGCTAATTTCCGGCTCCCGCAGTTTAGCCATTTTCACTTACATTTTATAGCTGATTTCCGCAAAGGCTGTTAAACTTAAATCAAATAGAGGAGCATTACTAATCCCCTTGTCTTTATTCCTCAACGGTTGTAGATATTTGATTTAAGCCGGGGTGCCTTCGTGAGTGAGCTAATTCATGCTGAACTTAGCTCTAAATCTAAGAATATTGGACTAAGACACTAAATTAAAATTATAAAGATGTTAGCTAAATCTGAAGCAACTGGGACAGTTACACTGGAATCGCAGCAAATTTTTGCCTTAATTGACAGTATCTTACCGCTAGAAGTTTGCCTGCATTACCAAATTTTACCTCTTTGTCTCAAAGATCATCATTTATATTTAGGTGTGGTTGATTCAGAAGATCAATCAGCCTTAGAATATGTGCAGAAGATCGTATCCTACATGAATTGCTCCATCATCAGTCAGGTGATTTCTTCGAAGGAGCAACGTTCTATTTTATCAGCCTATCTCTATCATACACAACAGGCTAAAACCGATGAATCTTTGACAATAGATATGGAAACAATCACCCAATTTTCTGAACAGAAAAACTCATCACCAACTCCTGTTTCAAGTTTTGAGGTCTCGACTTCTGTTCCCTCTCCAAAAGTTGTGGAAATAGAGCCAGTTATTTCTTTAGCACCAGTAAATTCAAATTTATCAACCTCAAAAATCGAAAATTTTTTACCTGAATCTGTAGAATCAATATCCACAAGTTCTTCAAAAGCACTATCGGTTTTAGAGGTAAAAACGACTTATTTAGAAAGTCCGGTAGAAGTTTTATCGATGTTATCTCCCCATGAATTATTACAAGAACTGTTAGGACGAGTTTTAATGGGAGGTATTGGAAGGCTTTATTTTGAACGTCAAGAGGCTAATTTAAGCCGAATTTTGTGGAGTCAAGATGGCGTTTTACAATCCGTTGTTACCGGGCTAGATGATCAGCAATTTAAAGGGGTTATTAATGAATTAAAACTGTTAGTAGAACTACCATTAATTCCTGTAGATAAACCGCGACAAGTTGAAATGGAAAGGCTTTATGAAAATACTCATCTGTTACTACGTTTAAGAATTAATCCAGCACCCTTGGGAGAAGAAGCTAACCTACAGGTTTTACGCGGGGCTGCTTTAAAGTTTTATCAAAAACAACAGTTATCTAAATTAAGTTTAGATGCTCTACGACTGACGCAGCAACTCCAAAACAAACTAAGTGAACTGAACACTCGTCTGGCAATAACGCCCCTATCTTCTGAGAATTTAGTATTACTGAATCAACTCTTAAAAACCATGGTTGAAGAATCTGATGCTTTAATTGAAAAAAGTCACGATAAGGAATAGGTCTTTTTCAGTTATAGCACTAGGGAACAGCCCCCCCAACCCTGCGTGCACGGGGGGAGGGAATGGGGAATAGGGAATAGGGAATAGGGAATATTATTGCCACAATATTCCTTTTGGGTAAAATTATTTAAAAATCAAACCCAGTAACCCTTTCGTGTAGATATAACTAAAACCAATTTGAATCCCAAAATCCGTTTCTTCTCGAATATATCCGACACTGGCACGTCCAGTAATTAAGAAACTGTAGGAAATGGGAATATCAATTCCAACGGTCGCTGAAGGGCCCAAACTAAGGTCACTATTAAATAAATCTTTGTAGATAATTCCGGCTCCTACAAAGGGGGAAAAACGTACTGCATTGGTTTCGCTTCTGACGGGAAATTCTGCGGTCAAGTGCGTTAGACTCGCACTATCACTTCCAATTAGAATTCCACTAGAATGTAAGGAAAAATTTTCTGAAAACCCGGTTTTTGAGAGGGTCATTAAACCTCCTCCCCCTAAACCCGATCCATCTCCGGCAATTCCAATATTACCCCCAAGACCAATATAATTAAAGTTATTACTTAAACGACGGCCATTGGCATCGGCGGCTTTACGGGGATCTTCCGGTTTTTCTGATTTGTTTTGTTGTTGGGCAACGGGTAAAGATTGATCTGGATTTTGAGCAACACTCCATTCCACTCGCTCCATCCAATTATTACTTAAATCGGCTGCTTGGGTGGAAGGAAAAGCATTTTGAGCTTCGGATAAAGTTTGGGGTTGCTGTTGAATAATTTCGGCTGACGGCTCTATTTCTGGAGGTTGAACAGATAACTGCTCTGGGTTGAAATCCGATGTTTCTAAGGTGGTTTGAGAAGCTATTTCTAGGGAGGAATTAAGCTCTGAAGTTTGAGCAAAAATCTGCTCTGGGTTAAAATTCGGTGTTTCTAATATAGTTTGAGAGGCAATTCCTACGGAAGATGCCACAATATTTTCTAAGGAAGATTCCGAGGAAAGTTCTTGAGCAAGAAGTTCACCCCCATTCAGGGTTAAGGCGATCGCAGTCCCTAAAAAAACAATTTTGTACAGATTAGACATTTGCAAGTTCACTCCTCAAATTTTCGTCGAGACTTCACCCAAGTCATTATATATCCTTTACTCAGGTAATTAGGATATCAACAACACCATCAAAATAGATATCAAAAAAAGGCGTTTACCACAAACGCCTTGATCAAGTTCCAAATTTTTGAGACTAATTTAACCGACGACAGCCAGTTCTTTCGGCCAACGACCTACGGCTTTCCCGATCACAGATAGTTCTTGCATTAAGCGGTCAAACCGTTCTGGAGTCAGTGATTGGGGGCCATCGGAGAGGGCTTTAGCCGGGTTGGGATGGACTTCAATCATCAGGGAATCTGTTCCGGCGGCAATGGCAGCCATGGCCATTGAGGGAACGTATTCCGCCACACCGACGCCATGACTGGGATCGATCATAATCGGTAGGTGGGTGAGCGATCGCAATACAGGTAAAACGGATAAATCCAAGGTATTACGGGCATACTGACGATCAAAGGTGCGAATTCCCCGTTCACACAAAATCACGTTAGGATTACCACCCGCTAGGATATATTCCGCCGCCATTAACCATTCTTCGATGGTCGCAGCCATTCCCCGTTTGAGTAATACGGGTTTATTTTGGGCTCCCACTTTTTTCAAGAGGGAAAAGTTCTGCATATTGCGAGCGCCAATTTGAATAATATCGGCAACTTCCCCTAATTTTTCCAGGTCTTCGGCATCCATTAACTCCGTAATAATACCTAATCCCGTTGCATCACGGGCCGCAGCTAATAACCCTAATGCACTTTCACCATGTCCTTGAAACGCATAAGGAGACGTCCGAGGTTTGAAAGCTCCCCCCCGCAGGAATTTAGCTCCAGCGGCTTTAACTCGTTTTGCGGTTTCGACAATCATCTCCTCGTTTTCCACCGAGCAAGGCCCAGCCACAACGACTAGGGGATGATGTTCGCTGAAGGTAACATTCCCGGCGGGAGTGGGAACAGTGACTTCACTGGCTTCGCCCTGACGGTAGGCACGACTTACCCGTTTATAGGGTTTTTCTACCCGCATGACGTCCTCAATAAAAGGACTCATTTCCCGCAGTTGTAAAGGGTCGAGATCGACAGTTTCACCGACTAACCCAATCACAACTTTGTGTTTACCGACAATTTTCTCCGGTGATAAACCCCAAGTGGTTGTGAGATCTTCACTTAAACGTGCAATTTCGGCTTCTGGTGTGCCGACTTTCATTACTATAATCATTTATCCTGTTTTGATCGATCGATCAAATTTAAAAAGCTGAAATTGTCTAAGAAAATACAGCCCGATTTAAAGCCAATTTAACGTATAACAATTCAGTTTTGGACATCAACTTTTGAAATCTTAATTTTTCTGCTTTTTTTGCCTTGCAGCTTTCCATCCATCCTGCATTCGCCCTAAATTCAGTTTGAATTCCTGCCAACCCAATATACTACCCGGCGCTTCCTCATCCCAGGATGCAGAAAGCACCCCATAGCTTAACCCCAGGACACTTAACCCAAAACATCCCATACTCAAAATTACAATAGCCGTATTGGGAAGGACAAGTAAATCTTGAGTAATGATGAAGTAACTGCCGATGAAGCTTCCCAAACCCAGGAGCAAAGGAATTCCAGCTAAAACCACCATCCGAGAGAGCATCCGTTGACTAACTTTCTCTGGAATTGCTGTTTCTTCCCGGGTGTAGGTGCGTTTAGTCTCCTTCTGAGTTTTGGGTTCAGGCTTAGGAGACTTAGGAGTTGCCTTAACTTTCTGATTGGTTTTTTTGGGTTTAGGGTCTGAAATCGCCTTTTCTGGGGGATTAGAAGTCGCTTTATCGGTTTTTTTGCGATTTTTCTTGGGTTCAAAGGCGGGCCGTGCGGTCGGACGTTCAGAGGACATAGGTTCAGAAAAGGGGTCTGGAAATGCAGGAGGAAAGCTTGAGGTCGGGAATCAAGATAGAGGGATTTACAGAAGGCCTGAAAAACCCTAACCCCGAATTCCTAAACGAGCGATTAACGCTTGGTAGCGTGGTTTGTCTAGGCGTTGTAAAAAACCTAACAGGCTTTTACGACGACTAATCATTTGTAAAAGTCCACGGCGAGAAGCGTGATCTTTTTTATTGATTTTTAAGTGTTCGCTGAGTTTGCTAATCCGTTCCGTCAGCATAGCCACTTGCACCTCGCAGGAACCGGTATCGGTTTCATGGGTTTGGTGCTCGGACATGATTTCTTGTTTACGCTGCTGTGTGAGAGCCATAGTTGTTGAATCTCAGAGATGATCCGTAAATTTCCACAATCACTTAGGATACCACACTTTTGATCAGTTTTGCCCGGCGGTCGTAGCAAGAATTAAAGTGATTTAATTCTGTCCGCAGAATTGAGCCTGTCTTCAGACGATGAGAGTATCAATTACATCCCGATGGATAAGCGGGTGTTACTGATGCTGAAATTTGGGAAATTTATCGGCTTCGTTGGGGAGTTGAGTTGTTAGGGAAGTTTTTGAAAATGCACTTAAAAATTGACAAACTAATCTAAACCTTTGACAAATAGATGGAGCCGGAAATATTAACATTAGAAAAAATGCAGTCAGTACAATTTGTCTTTATAGTGATTGTACTGTAGCCTTCTCAAAAGAAGAAATTCAGCTATTAGCCAAATTTATTAGAGAAAATTCATAATATTACAATGAAAACGATTAAATTTATTGATTTGTTTGCCGGAATTGGAGGAATCAGACTTGCTTTTGAAAAAGCAGCTTTAGGATTAGAGTTTAAACCTCAATGTTTGCTGAGTAGCGAGATTAATCAAGATTCCAGATGGGTTTATCAAGCTAACTTTAAAGACAATGCTTTAGGTGATATTAAGACAATCGAAAAATTACCAGAACATGATGTTTTACTGGCGGGCTTCCCCTGTCAATCATTTTCTTACGCAGGTAAGAAAGAAGGATTTGGAGATACGAGGGGAACATTATTTTTTGAAATTATGAGATTAATAGATACAAATAAACCTCAAATTTTAATATTGGAGAATGTGCGAGGAATCCAAACTAATGATCAAGGGAAAACCATTCAAACGATAGAATATGAAATCAAAAAAAGAGGCTATAGTTTTCAAATATTTTTATTAAATAGCTGCAATTTTGGCTTACCTCAAAATAGATTAAGAGCTTATATGATTGCTGTCTTAGGACAATCTCCAAAATTCAATATTATCTCTGATACAGGGCCACAGGATTCTCATTCTTATATGCAGCAACTTTCTCTATTTCAACAGCATCAATTTTCATGTGTTAAAACAATTTTAGAAGATAATCCCGATCCTAAATATGATTGTTCACCTATTTTTATTGAACAGTTAAAAAAACATTTGAAAGGTGATTTACAAAGGCTACATGGAAAAAGATTAATTGATTATCGCGGGGGAAACTCCATACACTCTTGGGAATTGGGTTTAAAAGGAGAATGTAGTCCGCAGGAAATTGAGTTAATGAATCGTTTTATTTTGAAAAGACGAAATAAAGAGTTTGGCGAGGAACAAGATGGAAAACTTTTAACTAAAAATCAAATAGCTACATTTTTTAATCCTCCTGATTTGGATGATCTTCTTCAGTCATTAGTCAATAAAAAATATCTTAAAGTTATTAATCATCAATATAAACCTGTGAGTGGTAATTTTTCCTTTGAGGTGTATAAATTCTTAGATCCTGAATCAATTGCGGTGACTTTAGTGGCTAGTGATGCGAATAAGTTAGGGGTTTATCATAATTATCGTGTTCGTCGCATTACTCCCAGGGAAGCTGCTCGTTTACAAGGGTTTCCTGACCATTTTTGTCTACATTATCATGATGATAAGGCTTATTATCAATTAGGAAATTCTGTTAGTATTAATGTGGTGGAGTTTATTGTTAAGGAAGTTTTGCTAAAGGTATTTGTTGGTGCGATCGCGCCTCTGATACAGCCTATAATTTAAAGATCGATTTTTTGATAAAAATTTGCGATATCATGCCATTTTATCTTATTTATAACTGGAGACTTCAGGATTAGTAGAATAATTAAACCCTGCTAAAACATCAGATTCAGAATTATTTTCAACCCAGTGCAGAAAACTTTTTGGGGCTGTATTAAACTGAACCAAGAGGCGCAGAGTCGCAATGGGAATTTGATGGAGAAGTTGGGGATAATTCAAACATAAAACCCGAAATTGCGGATTACTCAAAACAGGTTTAGGAAACTCATTGAGTAACTCGATTAAGGTTTCTTTTGGGGTATTTGGGTTGGCGCCTTCTTATTGCAGAATAATGCACTCTGGTAAAATCATAATTTTCGACCAAGGTTGATTCTATAATATTAAAGTTTTTTTTATTCATCTGCGGGTAATTTGGATTTAATTTGTGCAACAAAATCCTTATGATCAACGACGGGTTTAGGAATATAACCATCGGCTCCACTACGCGCTAAAAAGTTTTCCCGATCGCCTGTGTTCGCATGGGCAGTAACTAAAATAACTGGAAGTTTAGCAGTGGCGGGATTCGCTTTTAACATTTGGGTAATTTCAATCCCATCAACGGCTTTACCGCCATAATAACTATTGGTTAAAGACACATCCATTAAGATTAGATCCGCTTGTTTGTTTGCCGCCATTTGCATTACGGTTTCCACATCTTCGGTATGTTTTGCCATTAACCCGCCACGTCTGGTTAAAATCCGTTCAAAGACTTTCCAGTTAACGATATTATCTTCAACAACTAAAATAGTTCTCATCATGGTCTTACCTCTTGGGGAAACCCTATATCATCTATCTATAGTTCAAGTGTGTTCGATATCAGTTAAACTGTCGATAGGGATAAGTTCAGGAGTTCTGAAACCTTCTCTATGACTGAATAAAACCTATTTGGCGGCAGTTAAGATCAAAAAGGATAGAAAAGTTCAGTATTTTGTAGTGAGTCCCATAGTGAGTCCTTCAGGACTCATTCTGATTCCAAAAACTAGAGAAATAAAGATAGCCCTGAAGGGCTTACTACGGGGAGGGACGACGGGGAATTTCATGGGTGAGGAAATCATAAGCCATGTCTGTATTTTGAAAAATGCTTCTAGCTTCTGTTAATAAATCCTCTAAAATAATTGAATTTCCGGGGGCGTAACGGGGGCTAAAATGAGTCATAATTAATTGTTTGACTCCGGCGGCTAGTGCTACCTGTGCCGCCATTGTTGAGGTAGAATGTAATCTTTGAAAAGCCATTTCTGCATCTTGATGGGAGAAGGTGGCTTCATGAACTAATACATCTGCATTTTCCGCTAATTCTACCGCCCCATCACAAAATACCGTATCGGTACAATAGACGAATTTACGACCTACTTGAGCTTCGCCACATAATTCCTTACCCCGAATTATCTGACCATTAGCCAGGGTTACGGTCTGTCCCTGTTTCAGTTGAGCATAAATTGGCCCAGGGGGAATCCCTAATTTTTGGGCTGTTTCCACGTCAAATCGTCCGGGTTTATCCTTTTCTATAATTCGATAACCAAAGGCTGGGACTCGATGTTTTAACGGCCCACAAACCACTTGATATTCCTCATCTTCAAAAATGATTCCGGGCTCAATAGTATGGACTTTAACCGGATAAGAAAAATGGGTTTGGGAATAGCGCACACAGCCCTGTAAATATTCAGATAATCCCGATGGCCCATAAATATCAATCCGTTTGGGATTTCCCGCTAACCCACAACTAGCTAATAACCCCATTAACCCAAAAATATGATCGCCGTGTAGATGGGTAACAAAAATTCGACTAATTTGACTGATTTTTAAATCACTACGAAGGAATTGATGCTGCGTCCCCTCTCCACAATCAAATAGCCAAATTTCAGCCCGTTGCGGTAAACGCAAAGCTATGCTAGAAACATTGCGCGATCGCGTGGGAACCCCCGAGCTAGTACCTAAAAATGTAATCTGCATTTACCTATACCTATTGTCAACAATCCTAATTTTGATATCCCCCCCATCCGTTAGCCACGACTCCTATAGTAAGCCCTGAAGGGCTCACTACTAGAGTTTTATTCTTGATTCATTTGAGCATCTTTAACGGCGGCAAAAAACAGAAACACACTTAAAGGAATACTCAAGGCTAAAATTACACTGGTGGTTAAACTTCCTAGTTCTGGATTTCCTGAAGATAGTTCAAAAACCGAACCGACAGAGGCGATCGCAGCTATACAAGAACCTAATAATAAAACCATGCTTTTTGGAGTACCGACCATCTTGAATTATCCTATATTATTTAACGGATTTAACAGCTTTGGGTGAAAATTTATGTTTGGCTAATTCTTCATTTAAAGCCAATTTATTCTCCACTCGATCTACAAATAAAACCCCATGCAAATGATCCATTTCATGTTGAATTGCACGACCTAATAATTCCGTCGCTTTCAGGGTGCGCGGTCTGCCATTTTCATCTTTAAAAGACACTTCCACCACTTCCGGGCGAGTCACATCCATATAAACCCCTGGAATACTCAAACACCCTTCTTGAAACGGTGAAATTTCCGTACTGGATTTAATAATAGTCGGATTAATCAAGACTAAAGGGGGGTTAGCCGCGTTATCGGGTTCGCAGTCAATTACAATCACTTGTTTATTCACGCCAACTTGGGGCGCGGCTAAACCAATACCGTCAGCACTATACATGGTTTGTAACATCTCCCGCACCAGTTGACGAATTTCATCATCAATGCGGGAAACTCGTTTAGCTGGGGTTCTCAAGGCGCGATCGCCCAAATAGTGAATCTGAAAGGGAGGTTTTTCTAACTTTTTCTTTTCAACTAAAACTTGTGAGGTCATAGAAGGGTTACGCTTAACTTCTGAAACAATATTATCCTGTCTCTATCTTAATAGATTTTAACAATTAACACTCATGTCTTAGGTGTTGAGGTGTTAACCAACAACCGATCACTAACGATTATCCCGAATTGACTTGACATTTAATCTTTTTTGTGGTAAAGCAAGTTAATCATTAGAATTGTCGATTACTACCAAAACCCATGACCGTTGAAATCAAAGTTACTTCTATGGTTTGTCAAGCCTGTGCCAATACTGTTACTAAGGCGATTAAATCTTTGGATGCTGAGGCTGATATTAAAATTAATTTAGAGACAAAGATAGTTAATATTAACGGTACACCTTCTGAAACCGAGATTAAAGAAGCGATCGCCGCCGTCGGTCATACCGTAGACTAGGAAATTTTGGGGTAATCAGTAGTAAGCCCTTCAGGGCTTTCTTCCCTAGACTTAGCAGCAAAACCTAACACCAATAACAAAAGATTAAATTTATTAGTCTTAGGTTTAGGGGATTAAGCCCTAAGTATGGCTGTGCAAGGATTTGAAATCAAAAAGCTGCTTATCGGACTTGAACCGACGGCCTGTTCATTACGAGTGAACCGCTCTACCAACTGAGCTAAAGCAGCAACGAACTTATATTCGCACGATGTCATATTGTAGCAAAACCCGATCTCAATTGTCAACATTCTTTCAGGACAATGGCAAAAACTGATTTTATATACCCATTACCCATTACCCATTACCTATTCCCCGCCTTCCTCCGATACCATTGAGATAATTTTGTTGGGGAAATTCCTAGGTAATATCCGATAACAATTAACTGATTAATTAATGTAGTTTTGAATACGCCTAACTTTTGCCACCGTCGTCCCGATGTGATTACAGAACTTGATAAAATCTCAATTTTTCCTAAATGATTTAAACGACGGATTAATTCAAAATCCTCCATAATCGGTTGTTCAGGAAATCCACCTATCTCCCCAAAAGTGGTAGCCTTGATAAAAATAGCTTGATCTCCGTAGGGCATTTGTAAATATTTTGAACGCCAGAATACGGTTTTTTCAATTAACCTTAAACTCAATTGATCCCCATTAATTTTTAATTGAAACGCTCCGGCAATTATGTTATAATTAATAAATGTTTTTCGGATTTCTGTTTCAAATCCTAGGGGTAATTGGGTATCCCCATGCAAGAATAATAAAATCTCCCCCGTTGCTATTTTTGCCCCCGCATTCATTTGTAGCGCCCGTCCTCGATGGGTAAATATCACTTTTACCCCCAAATTTTGAGCTATTTGAACGGTATTATCCTGACTTCCCCCATCAACAATAATAATTTCTATATTTTCTACCCGTTGAATCGTAGAAATTACCAACCCAATATTTTCGGCTTCATTTAAAACCGGAATAATGATTGAAATTTTTACAGATTCAGAACTAAAATTTATCAAGGTATTATTGAGTCAAACCCATCAATTTCTAAAGACGTTAATAATTTATCACATTTTCTGAGATAATAATGACGTTAATAATTTATCACATTTTCTGAGATAATAGTAACGATATAAAAAATGGGTTAGATCAGCGAGTAACAACAATACAAAAAACGTCGTTGAACCGTTGGAACACAACCCGCACACAAGAGGAACAATTAATGTCCGATAACCTGAGAAGTCAAGCCATTACCCAAGGAACCCAACGCACCCCCAACCGTGCCATGTTAAGGGCTGTGGGATTTGGAGATCAAGATTTTACCAAACCCATCGTTGGAATTGCCAACGGTTACAGCACCATCACCCCTTGCAATATGGGCATTAACGCCCTAGCATTACGCGCTGAAGCTGCCCTAAAACAAGCGGGGGCGATGCCGCAAATGTTCGGAACAATTACGGTCAGCGATGGCATTTCTATGGGGACTGAAGGGATGAAATATTCCTTGGTTTCAAGAGAGGTAATTGCTGACTCGATTGAAACCGCTTGTAACGCCCAAAGTATGGATGCGGTTTTAGCAATTGGTGGCTGTGATAAAAATATGCCGGGGGCGATGATTGCGATTGCTAGAATGAATATTCCGTCCATTTTTGTGTATGGTGGAACCATTAAACCCGGACATTATAATGGTAAAGATTTAACTGTTGTTAGCGCTTTTGAAGCCGTCGGACAATATAGTGCTGGAACAATTGACGAAACAGAATTAATTGAAGTCGAACGTCGCGCCTGTCCGGGGGCGGGTTCCTGTGGGGGAATGTTCACAGCAAATACCATGTCTTCTGCGATTGAAGCGATGGGAATGAGTTTAATGTATTCCTCAACCATGGCGGCAGAAGATGCGGAAAAAGCCGAAAGTACAGAACAGTCGGCTTATGTATTACGAGAAGCAATTAAAAATCAGATTCTTCCCCGTCAAATTATAACCAGAAAAGCCTTTGAAAATGCGATCGCTGTAATTATGGCTGTGGGCGGTTCAACTAATTCGGTTTTACACCTATTAGCTATTGCTAATGCCATCGGAGTTGAACTAACTATTGATGATTTTGAAGCTATTCGGGCTAAGGTTCCGGTGCTATGTGATTTAAAACCCAGTGGTCGTTATGTTGCCACGGATTTACACAAGGCTGGTGGTATTCCGTTAGTGATGAAAATGTTATTAGAAAAAGGGTTAATTCATGGGGATGCCTTAACAATAACTGGGAAAACTGTTGCTGAACAATTAGCCGATGTTCCCTCCGAACCCAGTCCCGACCAAGATGTAATTCGTCCTTGGAATAATCCTATGTATGTTCAAGGGCATTTAGCGATTTTAAAAGGCAATTTAGCCACGGAAGGTGCGGTTGCTAAAATCACGGGTGTTAAAAATCCAGTTATTAATGGCCCAGGGCGAGTTTTTGAATCGGAAGAAGAATGTTTGGATGCAATTTTAGCCGGAAAAATTAGCGCTGGCGATATCATTGTTATCCGTTATGAAGGGCCGAAAGGCGGGCCAGGAATGCGGGAAATGTTAGCACCAACTGCGGCAATTATTGGGGCAGGTTTAGGGGATAAAGTCGGATTAATTACCGATGGTCGTTTCTCTGGAGGCACCTATGGAATGGTTGTGGGTCACGTCGCCCCAGAAGCGGCTGTCGGTGGGAATATTGGTTTAATTCAAGAGGGAGATAGTATTACTATTGACGCCCATCAACGGTTACTGCAAGTGAATATTTCCGAGGAAGAATTAGCCCAACGTCGGCAAAATTGGCAAGCTCCAAAACCCCGTTATACTAAAGGAGTTTTAGCCAAATATGCGAAATTAGTTTCATCGAGTAGTGTTGGTGCTGTCACGGATTTAAACTTAGGTTAAACCCCATTTAATTCTAGGCGTGAAACCCTCGTAACGAGGCGTTCACGCCTGATAAAATAGGTTTAATTTTTAATCTATATCCCACCAAAATATTGCCCCTAATACTGACATTTCGGGCAAAAATGAGCCGACCGCCCGGCAAGTTTCAAACGTTCAATTGGGGTTCCACAGACTCGACAGGGTTCTCCAGTACGGTTGTAAACCCAAGCTGTGCCGCCATAGTTACCATTCACCCCTTGAACATTCAGGAAGTTACGAATCGTTGTTCCGCCCACTTCAATACTGGTTTTCAACACCTGAATAATATGGCGATGTAACTGTTCGAGTTGGGGACGAGTTAAGGCACTACAGGGAGTGGTTGGGGAAATTCCGCTTAAAAATAAAGACTCATCCGCATAAATATTTCCGACTCCGGCCACTAAACTTTGATCCAAAAGGGCAGATTTAATTGGGCGTTGACGTTTTTTAAATTGTTCTTGTAAATATTCAACGGAAAATTCTGAAGTGAAAGGTTCTGGGCCTAAATTATTTAATCCGGTAATAATACTAGAAACTTCCTGACCGGGTGGCGCCCACCAAATTTTACCAAAAGTGCGTTGATCAACAAATCTCAATTCTCGATTTTCCGCAAAAAATAAACGAATCCGAGTGTGCTTTTGTAAGGGGTCTTGGGGATTAACCCATAATAATTGACCTGTCATGCGTAAATGAACCCCTAACCAGCCTCCAGACGTTCTCTGGGCGTCTAATTTAACCAATTCCGCCAGTAAATATTTTCCTCGGCGATGCCAGGATGCGATCGCCACTCCAGTTAAACCCTGCAAAAATTCATCCACGGAAAAGGGGTAGGCGAGAGTGCGCTGAAGCAACACTTCACCGCCCACAATTGTTTGGTTCAAGGTCACTTGATTTAGACCTTGCCTAACGGTTTCAACTTCCGGTAATTCCGGCACAGGCTATTTTTTAGCAGCAGGTGCGGATTTTTTAGCGGTAGCTTTGGGAGCTTCCACTTCCAACAGTTCGCTCACGGCAAAGTTGTTGGTATTGATACCGGAGTAGTTCACTTTATCAAAGCGAACAATCGCAGCATATTTGATGCCACTGGCGTCTACAGAAGCAACTGTACCTACTTCTTGATACCAGTAGGACTCTTTGCGTAGGACACGAACTTTAGAACCACGTTGAACCATTGGTTTTTCTTCCCCTTTTCAATCAAAAAACGAATAAAGACATTCAATAAACTCAGGGTACTACTGGATTGGCTGTCTAGGTTAATTTAACTCTTTAAGTTTTGTTGCTGACCCAGCCATTTTCCCCTGGAAAGACACATATAAGGTGCATTCTTTCTATTCCCCATTACCCATTACCCATTACCCATTACCCATTACCCATTCCATCCTATACTTTCTGGCCATCACGGAAACTACCTGGAAAGCGTTTTCCTTTGGCATCAATAATCGTTCCTTGGCCATGGGGAACCCCACCGCGAAATTCACCTTCAAAGCGAGTTCCGTTGGCAAAAGTGCAGGTTCCCTTACCATCAAGTTGTTGATTAAAAAACTGTCCCTGACAGCGAGTGCCATTAATTCGGGTAAACACCCCTTGACCAAAGGGAGATCCAGCAAAGAATTCGCCTTCATAGCGATCGCCATTGGAATAGATAAACTGTCCGCGACCACTGGGTTGACTACTAACCGTTCCGCCCCCAACTTCTCGCACCAGTTTAAAAGTTCCAATATAGCGATCGCCATTAGCAAAAATCACCGTCCCCTGGGTAATATTGCCATCTTTAAATGCCCCAACGATCCGGTCGTCATTAGCAAAGATAAATACTCCTTGTCCATTCGGTAAACCATTGCGAAACTGTCCTTCATAGCGATCGCGGTTTGCATAAACCATAATCCCTTGACCGTCCGGTTTACCATTAACAAAACTTCCCTTATAGTTATCTCCTCCCTCATAGTTACACTTGACCATTCCCGTCGGTAACTGTCCTTCACAGACTGGAGGCTGCTTGCCGTCAGCTTTTTGTGCAAAAGAAGGTAGAGGATGACTAATACCAATAACAACCGCTAAACTCCATAGAGTTAGTGTCAAAAAACTCCGTTTTCGGATTGAATAAACCATGGTTACTCCCAACTTTTTCTTATGAAAAAAACATACAAATTTCTCCAGATTAGATCTATCCTATTCAACCAGAGTGAACTCCCGAAGATCGCAAACTAATATTATTAACCTTGGGATCAGCCGGTGGAATAGCACCTACAGATTTAGCAATCTCAATCCCATTTTGCTCAAAAATAACAACAGGTTCACCACCAGTATCAAACTTGACTCGTTTAACCAGAACTTGACCATTAGACACACGCTGTCCCACGTTCACATAACGACTGGTCGGTTCTGCGGGAGCCTTAAGAATAATCTTAGTTTGATTTCCCACTTGCAATACCCCGGTCACTTCCATCCCTCGAGCTAAGTCTGTAGATGGAGGCGGAGGAACAAAAGGTTGGGTAGCAACCGGACGCGGTGGCGGGGGATTAGGATCACGCCAGGATTGGGGTGTCGGTATATTGGGAATTGCCGGTAAATCGGGGACTTGGGCAATGGGTAAACTCGGTAAAGTGGGTACGCCTCTTACAGACCTAGTAATTTGAGGTGTGAATGTTGTCACTCCATTCCCCGGTTGGGTTCCAGGGGTTCCAATGGTTCCAGGAGTTCCAATGGTTCCAGGAGTTCCAATGGCTCCAGGAGTTCCAATGGCTCCAGGGGTTTTAGGAGGTAGAAGATTGGTGCTAGTAGAGACCCAGCGAATGGGGGCTTCACTTACCGCTAATTTAGGTAATTCAGGCACAGCCCGAGTTGTCTGTTCCGGTACAGTTGGTGCTTTGCCCACTTCAGGAGCAACTTGGACAATGGATGGAGGTAAAACTGCAAAAGGATCGATACTCACCGCAGAGGGAGCCGTTGTTGTTAACGGTGCAGTAGAAGTTGCCGTCGAAGGTTTACCCAGGAGACGTAACCGTTCTTCTGAATTGGTCGATTGAATCAAACCCTCACCCGCACCCACGTTCGACTGTTCTTTGACTAACGGATCTTTAAACGGGGGTGTTTGCCCCGGGGTCGGGGTCGCATTGGGATTCGGCGAAGCCACGGCCGATGGAGAAGTAGTTGGACTCGGAGTGGTGGCAGTTTCTTCAGGTTTAGAACCGCATCCCCCTAACCCAACTGCCAAAATACCGATGGAGAATAGAAACCAAAATTGACGCATTGCCAGTCTCCAAAACAAAGTTGATATATATAATAATTTAAGGATACCCAATCTTAATCCCAAGCCATATTAACAGACTCCACCCGTTAAGCAAGACATGACTTTACTTAGGAAGCAGTTGATAACTATAAATTATTCGTCCTGCCCCCCGTAACCGTTTAAAGTAATACTGAATACAGGTATCTCCTTCTAATGATAACACATCAATCTTTATGCCGTTACGACCCTGTTCGTTACCCGAACTATGAATATATTTTTTGTCTCCGAGATATAATCCAACATGAGTCGCTTTTTCGACAGTTCCAAAAAATATTAAATCCCCAGGGAGAAGAATCGAAAAATCTAATTGTTCTCGATTAAAAGTGATGGGTTTGGCAAAGGCTTCTTGTTGATAGGCGTCTCTGGGAATCCAAATTCCGGCGTCAGCAAAGGCAGCTTGCATTAAACCCGAACAATCATAATTAGGGCTGACCGTCCCGCCCCAAAGATAGTAATTAGGGGTTGCCATTGCGACTTGAGTAAACTGAATAATCTGGGGAATTGCGGCTTGAATTTGAGCCTCTGACCAAATCGGAGCGAGATAGGGCTGAGTGGCAATCTCTAAATGCTTTTGATCCGAATCAAGTAACCAAGCGGTATAATTATCTTCACATAATTGAACTAGAATATTAGGGGAATTATTAGTGTGATTTTTAGATTGGGGAAGTAGACGTAAATGACGAGATACAGCCGCTTGCGTTGCTAAAGTTTGGCAGTCGGCTCCATCATAGAGATCCAAATTCTCTCTACAGCAATACTCAATCGTATCTGATAAGGGTTTGGCAATCATAATTAATTTAATGGATGTTGACGGTTGGGGGTTGACTATTGACTCTTAGCCAAAACTAGCAAACTTGACACTCGACACTGACAATTGAAATGACTTTTTTCCATTCCGATGAACAATTAGAAACCCAAGGCACTGGCATTATAGATGCAACTCGCGCACAATTTCCAGGTTTAGCTGCCAATCAAGTGGCTATGACTTGGTTAGTATATGACCCACCGATTTCTGTTAATACCGGGGGCGCCTTAACCCCGGAGGAATTTGGGAAATATCCCGTGCGGGGATTTAACTATCGGGGAATTGAACAAATTTATCCGGCTAGTATTGTGAAATTATTTTATTTACTGGCCGTTTTTGAGTGGAAAGAAAAGGGAATGTTACGGACAACCACGGAATTAGAAAGAGCTACTAGAGATATGATCATTGATTCTAGTAACGATGCTACCAGTTTAGTAGTTGATGTATTAACTGGAACTACAAGCGGCCCAGAATTACCAACAGGGCCGTTTGAAACCTGGAAAAGTCAGCGCAATTTAGTTAATCGTTATTTACAAACCCTCAACTGGCCGGAATTTGAATCAATTAATGTGAATCAAAAAACTTGGGGTGATGGAGCCTATGGTCGAGAACGAATTTTTGTAGGGGAATTAATGGAAAATCGCAATATGTTAACCACTAATGCCACCGCGAGATTATTGCATAGTATTATTGGTGGGGTGGCGGTTTCTTCGATTGCTTCTGGTCAGATGATGACATTAATTCAACGCAGTCTTGACCCCAAAGATTTAGCGAAAAATCCAGAGAATCAAGTCGCAGGTTTTCTAGGAGGTGGATTACCTAAAACGGCAAAACTCTGGTCAAAAGCCGGACATACTAGCCAAGTTCGCCATGATGCGGCTTATATTGAACTTAATTCGACTCAATCTTATTTATTAGTAGTATTTACGGAGGGAAAAGCCCAAAGTAAGAACGAGGAAATTTTACCTTTTATTTCTCAAAAAGTTGTGGAAGCAATGAAAATACTTTAATTTGATGTGATATTCCTCATAATAAGGCCCTCGGCGATTGAAATCGTGGCTACACAAACGATGTCCGCCTGCGCGGACTTATATGGTATGTGGATAGGAAAAATCCGCCCCCAGAATCTTTAACCCGCGTCGGCGGGTTTTGTTTGTGTAGATGCGGTTTCAACCGCCTTTGATTTGATGTGACTTGTTCTTCGACCATCGGTCTAACTCGCAATTCCATCAAGGAACCGAGAATTTTGATAATCACAAAAGTTCCAGCCCCAGCAAAAACGTAGGTAGCAACTACCCCAACAATTTGAGGAATTAATTGCCCTGGATTGCCATACAAAAGTCCATCAAATCCAGCCGGATTGACACTTTTTGTAGCAAAAACTCCCGTTAAAATAGCCCCAACTGTTCCGCCGATACCATGAACGGAATAGGTATCTAGTGTTTAGCCGGGGGTTATTTTGGGGTTAGGTTGATATTTTCTATTCCTCGTATTCGGGAATTTTTGTTTTTTCTGGAATATTAATTCGAGGAGGTTGATAGGGTTTGGGATTTTCGCCCTCATCCCAAGCATCGGAATCTACCTGATTTTCATATTCATAGTCTAACTCTCTGGCATAGAGCTTTTGTTCTTTACGGGGGGTTGGGTCAATCGGAACTAATTCCCGTTCTCGATAACGATCATCCTCATCCCGTTCCACATCGCCCCAATTATCTTCTTCTTCATAGTCATCGTAAATCGGTTGGGGTTGGCGTAAAGGCTGAACTGGGGCGGGATGTTCTTCCCAGGCATCATTTTCATCCCAAGATGCTTCCTGAGCCACCGCCGGGGCGCGATTCGCTCGTTGTGGAGCCGTTTGGGGTAGTCCGGTGCCTAACTGGTTAGCAGGTTTTACCGTTGGGGGATAATATATTCCCTCATCTTCTTTTTCCCAAGGTGCTTCTCCTAAACCTAAACGTTCTAACAGACCGACGGATAACTGTTGCAGTCTATCTTCCGACCCTTCAAAGACAATTAAGCGATTCGGGCCACTACTAACAACTTCCTCAATGGACAATTGATATGTGCTGATCACCTGTTCAGGAATTTGAGGCAGACCGATGGAGGCAATAATCAAAGATTCTAGTTTGCCATCCCGGGTATCGAATTTGAAGCCCCGCACCCGTCCTAGGGGTTCCCCGGTTTCGGTAATGACCTCACTGTTGATCAGGGTACTGTAGTTTTCTACATCCACGTCTTCTTCGAGGACGGTATCATCATCCACCAAAATTACGTCCCCGATTTCGCGGATACTACTCAGGTACATAAATTTTGGCATTCCAGCGATCGCTAGAATATTATTACGGATTCCGATCGCTACAATTTCACGCTGATCTATGTCTACCCATAATTGGCTGACGATTCCAAGTCGTCTACCTCTGTCACGGGTGATAACTTGAGTGCCGAGAATTTCGGAGCGTTGGCGGATATGTTCAGATGTCATGCTAATAGTGAATTTCAGTTTTAACTGTTAAATATACAGATTACTCTACAAGTTCTAATGGCGTGAATGCGTATCCTTGCCATTAGTTTTTCGGGTTTCCTCTATTGTAGTTGACACTCCCACCCCTACGCTACGCTAAAGGGGTGGGATTCTCGTATCTAGCCCAATCAAATAAAGACAGTTGAATATACTCTTTTTGATTGTTTTTCACCGAGTTCGGGGGTGCGCCAAACACCCCATAATTTAAACCGGATGAATCCATTACAGAAGCATCTCTCTTTAGGTTTAAATCACAAGCGAAACCATCCCATTGAGACAGATTTCGTGCAGCATTAAAATCAGAATTGTGGTAGTGACCATTAGGGCAATTAAAATCGTGCCGATTTCTTTTGCCAATAACACCACAAGTTGAACAAGATTTTGAGGTATATGGCGCAGGTCTTTTAATTAATTTCAATCCTTTAAGAGCCAACTTATAATTAAGTTTTTGTTCCAAAGAATAATAAGACCAACTATGCCGAGATTGACCAGAATCAGAACGAGATTTCTGGCTCTGTTTCATGGTTTTACGACATCCTTCCAAATCCTCTATAACAATATCGGCGTTATGGTATTGGGCAAAACGAACAATTCGGCGACTGACTGTATGGTTAATAGCTTCCATCCATCGTTGCTCTTTTTTGTTCCATTTCTTTAAAGCTCGAAACTTTTTAGCTTCTTGAAGTTGTTTTCTACGTTGTTGAAAATAACGTCTTCGATGCTTAACACTTTGACCATTAAAGAACTTGCCGAAACCTTCTTTTGGTGCAACTACCGCTAAATTATTCTGCCCTCGGTCACATCCCAATCTTTTCTCTGTCTCAACTTCTGGAACATCCTCTGTTATCGACAGATAGGCATACCACTTATTTCGATGTTTAATCAATTTAAAAGAACCCCCTTGAATTGTTTCCTCTTTTGATTGTTAACTTCTACAGGAAGAACTTTATATTGCTTGGTTTTACGACCCGTTGGGGATGTGGTATGTCGAATAACTTGATTGACCAGAGCAGATTTTAACTCGGACATGATTTTAGCTGTTGTCATTTTTCGCCGTTCTTTAATTGGCAATGACAACAGCTTATTAGCAATCTGCGTGTTTTCTTCCGTCATTTGCTCAAACATTTGAGCTTTACAACGGTTGAGTTTTGCGAATTTTAATTTAATCGTCCGAGTTACTTTGATCATGGAAAATATGATAACATAAATATCTAATAACTGGGTACAAATTAATTGGTAGATGACGGCACTTAAAAGTGCCTGCGTCGCGTTTCATCCCACGGCTGAAGCCAGTGGGCTTTCACGATCCCACCCTGGCTTTGTAAAAAACTACCCTTGGCCCATTATACAATGATGCTATCGGAAGATTTTATTTTGGGTCACTATCGCCGGATAGATTCGGATTGATTATCAAGTGAATCTATAGGGTTCTACTGCACAGTTTTAGCCTCTCCCCAGTAGTGGGTAAAAGATTCTTAAAAAATAACTCGCATTCATACGAATAGGGTGGGGCATACCCGCTCTTTAGCTTGGGGATAATCCCACCTCTGGTTAAAGCACTGCAAGGTAATTTGATTAAGTGGTTTCGCTGAACCAAGAATCCCCACGCCTTCAGGCACAGGGAGTGTCAATAGATGGAATCCCCGCCCTGAACGGGCGGGGCGGATATCAAGCGGATAAACTTGCTTCTAGCCAATCGATTATTTTAGGTTTAGGGATAGCCCCTTCATGGGACTTGACAACTTCCCCGGCTTTAAATAATTTTAAAGCGGGAACTCCTTCTACTTTATAGGATTTAACGGTGATCGGATTGAGATCGATCTCCATTTTTACAACTTTTAAGCGATCGCTATAGGTTGTGGCGATCGCTTGTATAGAAGGAGACACAAGCCGACAAGGGCCACACCAACCCGCCCAAAAATAGACTAAAACCGGCAGTTCTGCTTTCAGAACTTCCGAGTCAAATTCTGAATCTTGAATGACAAGAGGGTGATTACTCATAGTTATTTAGGTGATGGACTGACTAGAACAGGACTTACGAACCCAACCAAAGAAACCGGGGTTTTTTCCGAAAATACTGCGTTGTGACCCACTTATGTTCTCAAAAACCCGGTTTCTCGGGCCCCATGCGTAAGTCCTATATAAATTTTTGCTATGGTTAGATCCAGTTTCAACGGTCTTCAGTTGGGCATCTAAAATTTAATCATATCCTGAGTGTGTGAATATCCCCTCACCTAAACCTTTCAGGGTTTGTGAAAAGTTTTGGGGGTTTCATGTAGTGCTAATATTGTCAACAAAAGCAATTACCAACGCTTTTTCTTCATTCCCCAAGTCCGGTGTTTGCTGTAACCTGAGAAGGTGCTATGTCAACTTTAGTCATTGTTGAATCTCCAACCAAAGCCCGTACCATTCGCAACTTCTTACCATCGAGCTATCGGGTAGAAGCCTCAATGGGTCATGTCCGTGACCTTCCCCCCTCTGCTGAGGAAATCCCCGAAGAATATAAGGGGGAAACGTGGGCAAAACTAGGAGTGAATGTGGAAGGGAACTTTGAACCCATTTACGTTATCCCCAAAGATAAGCAAAAAATTGTTAAGGAACTCAAAGCCGCCCTCAAAGAAGCGGACGAACTCGTTCTCGCTACTGACGAAGACCGCGAGGGAGAGAGTATTAGTTGGCATCTACTCCAAATTCTGAAACCGAAAGTCCCAATTAAACGGATGGTATTTCACGAAATTACCCAAGAGGCTATTCGTGAAGCCCTAAAAAATTGTCGCACCGTTGATGAAGAACTGGTTCATGCTCAAGAAACCCGCCGCATCCTTGACCGCCTCTATGGTTATACTCTTTCCCCCCTGTTGTGGAAAAAAATTGCTAAGGGATTATCCGCCGGACGGGTGCAGTCCGTGGCTGTGCGTTTACTGGTCAGTCGAGAACGGGATCGTCGGGCTTTCCGGTCTGGGGGATATTGGGATTTAAAAGCCCTTTTGGAACATACCCAGAGTCGATTTGATTCTAAACTGGTGAGTCTAGCCGGGGTAAAAGTGGCGACTGGGAGCGATTTCGATGAAACCACTGGAAAAATTGCCGCGGGTCGGAAGGTGGTTTTACTGGATGAAGCCGCTTCAGTAGCTTTAAAACAAAGGTTATCGGGTAAACCCTGGACGGTGGCAAACTTAGAGGAAAAAGCCGTTACTCGCAAACCCTCTCCTCCGTTTACCACCTCCACCTTGCAACAGGAATCTAACCGTAAACTCCGGTTAAGTGCCCGTCAGACCATGCAAACCGCCCAAAGTTTGTATGAGCGGGGATATATTACCTATATGAGAACCGACTCCGTGCATTTATCGGAGCAAGCGATTACCGCCGCCCGGGAATGTGTGGAACAGAAATATGGGAAAAATTACCTCAGTCCCAAACCTCGGCAATATACGACTAAATCTAAAGGAGCGCAGGAAGCCCACGAAGCCATCCGTCCGGCGGGAAGTTCTTTCCGTACCCCCCAAGAAACGGCCCTAAGTGGAGCCGAACTCAACCTCTATGATTTAATTTGGAAGCGTACCGTAGCCTCCCAGATGGCTGACTCTCGCCAAACTAATATTACCGTTGAGCTAAAAGTTGAGGATGCCGGATTCCGCAGTACCGGAAAACGAATTGATTTTCCTGGGTTCCTGCGGGCCTATGTGGAGGGTTCCGACGACCCAGAAGCAGCCTTGGAAGACCAAGAGGTATTATTACCCCCTCTGAAAGTTGGCGACCATCCTGACTGCAAAAAGTTAGATGTAGTTGGACATGAAACCCAACCTCCGGCTCGATTTACCGAAGCCTCCTTAGTTAAGACCCTAGAAAGTGAAGGTATTGGTCGCCCTAGTACCTACGCCAGTGTAATTGGAACCATTATTGATCGGGGGTATGTTCAGTTAAAAAATAACGCCCTGATTCCCACTTTTACGGCCTTTGCGGTTACCAACCTCTTAGAAACATACTTCCCGGATTTGGTCGATTTGCGATTTACCGCCCGCATGGAAGACACCCTCGATGATATTGCTACCGGAGAAGCTCCTTGGCTACCCTATTTGGAAAAATTCTATTTAGGCGATGCTGGACTGGAAAATCAGGTTAAAGACCAAGCCAGTAAAATTGATACTAAAGTCGCCCGAACTATTGAGTTAGAACAGTTGGGAGATGAAGATGATCCGATTCAATATCGCGTCTGTATCGGTAAGTTTGGCCCCTATATTGAGGCGGGAACTGGAGAGGACATGATTACCGCTTCCATTCCCCAGGATTTGACTCCGGCGGATTTAACCCCGGAGGTAATTCGGGAGTTGGTGGGACAAAAAACCGAAGGGCCAGAGAAATTAGGAGTTCACCCAGAAACGGGAGAAACTATCTATATATTAATTGGCCCCTATGGCCCCTATGTGCAGTTGGGGTTAGAAGCTGAAGACAGTAAAAAACCGAAACGGGTATCTATTCCTAAAGGTGTTGAGAAGGAAAACGTCACCGTGGAAATGGCTTTAGGGTTATTAGCCCTACCGCGACTATTAGGAACCCATCCTGAAACCGAGGCTAAGATTAAAGCCGCCTTGGGGCCGTTTGGGCCCTATGTTGTCCATGACCAGGGGTCATTGGGTAAGGATTATCGGTCGCTGAAAGCCCCTGATGATGTGTTAACCATTAGTTTAGAACGGGCGTTAGAACTGTTGGCCCAACCGAAAACCAGTGGTCGGGGAGGACGGGGTAAAAAAGAAATTCCGCCTTTACGGGAGTTAGGAACCCATCCCGCCGATGGTGAACCTGTGAATGTTTATGATGGTCGTTATGGGCTCTATGTTAAACATGGAAAAATCAATGCTTCCTTACCCAAGGATGCGGCGGTAGAGGCGTTTACCTTAGCCCAAGGGTTGGAATTGTTGGCGGCAAAAGCGGATTCGGGTTCGAGTTCTCGGAGTAAGTCTAAAACGACTAAAACAGCCTCGAAAACCACCGCTAAAACCACGAAAACTACAACCAAAAAGTCCTCAACTACTAGCAAAAAAACAAGCTCGTAGCTGTGTTTTAAAGCCAGATTGTGAGTTACACGCTAACTGGGCTTTTCTAAGTCTTAACTAGCGTGTAACTCTTGATCAGGAGATATTTACCTTGGCTTCGTTATATTTAATTCAAGGCCCCATTAGGGCAGGACGAGATATAATGCTGTAAGATGAACTTACTTTATCTAATTCTGTGGTAATTTTAAATACAAAAGCAGATTATTCATCTTCGTCAAATACCGGAGGCCAGATTTCTTCAACTATTAATTCCCATCCAGGTAGCAGTTCGTTAACAGTTAAAATATCACCATTTCCTAATATAATTACAGGCTGATCCGGTCGATAAACTTCCAGTTGACAGGTATCGGGGTCAATCATAATCGCAACTTTAACTCCCTGTTGGATATAAACTTGGATTTTATCTCGCAGTTTTTTCAGGCGATCGCTTTGAGATTTGACTTCAACGACTAAATCGGGAACTAGGGTCGCAAAATATCTCACACTTCTGAGCAAGCGATCGCGCAAAACAAAAGTAACATCCGGTGCTTTTAGGTCACTATTTGGTAAAATAAACCCACCTGCGGAGTCAAAAACACGACCCAAACCACGAGGTTTCACCCAATTACGAAGTTGACTAGCAAATTCTAAGGAGACTTCACTGGCGACGATATCTGATGGCCCCATAATGGTAATATTACCCTGTTCTAGTTCAATTTGATAGTCCAAGCCAGCTTCACAGAAGACGGACTCAATACGTTCTAGGTCTTTGACGGTCATTTCAGGCATGGTGAACCAAGTCCCAGGAGATTGTTAATGCAGTTGAAGCAGAAGCACATTTCACCTTCAATGTAACTCAATTTTCTATTAATATCACGCTTAATATAAATATTGCTATATTCAGTTAAAATAAATAAAGTTGAGACTATTGCTAAAAAATGAACACCCGATCTACTCCCACAATTCAACCTCAAACCCTAAGCAAAATTGGTGTAATTGGAGGAGGACAATTAGCTTGGATGATGGGAATGGAAGCCACATCTTTAGGAATTTCTTTATTTGTTCAAACGCCCGAAACTGACGACCCCGCCGTACCTTTTGCGACCGAAACAATTTTAGCCAAAATTGATGATGCCACAGCCACGGCAAAATTAGCAAATCATTGCGATGTTATTACTTTTGAGAATGAATTTGTAGATTTAAACGCCCTATCTAAACTGGCAGAACAGGGGGTTTGTTTTCGTCCTCGTTTGTCAGCATTATCCTTATTATTAGATAAATATGATCAACTCAGTTATTTAGAAAAAATTGGTTTACCTGTTCCCGAATTTAAACTTTTAAACCCCGAAAATGGTAAAATATTTAATCATAATTTGGGTTATCCGGTGGTTTTAAAAGCCTGTCGCTATGGATATGATGGACAGGGAACTTTTATTATTAACAATGCCGAGGAATTATCTCAAACTTGGGCGAAATTTAACTATCCTCCGATGTTATTACAAAAATTTGTTCCGTTTGAACGGGAATTAGCGGTAATTGCAGCCCGTTCGGTGGCAGGAGATGTGGCAGTTTATCCAATTGTTGAAACGGTACAGAAAAATCAAGTTTGTCATCGGGTTATTGCTCCAGCTAATATTAATAAAACTATAGCCGAAGCAGCAGAAGCGATCGCCAAAACCTTACTTAATAGTTTACAAGTAATTGGTGTATTTGGGATAGAATTATTCTTAACATCCGAAGGCAAACTATTAGTTAATGAAATCGCACCGCGCACCCATAATTCCGGTCATTTTAGTTTAGATGCTTGTGAAACTTCCCAATTTAAACAACATTTAAGGGCGGTGAGTGGTTTACCATTAGGTAATACCGCTTTAAAATGTAGTGGGGCGATCATGGTGAATTTATTGGGGTTTGAAACTGCTAATAGTGAATATTTAGAAAAGCGTCAAAAGATCGCAGAAATTCCTAATTCCTTTATTCGTTGGTATGGTAAAACCGCATCTCGTCCAGGTAGAAAGTTAGGTCATGTAACGGTATTAATTCAGACAGAAAACGATCAAAATATAGAAAAAGAAGCAAATGCGATCGCCGATCAAATTGAATCAATTTGGTACTTGTAGGGTGCGTAAGATCGGCATACACACCAAAACCCCATCATTCCAAAAAAGCCAGTCTATACCCATTAATAATGAATACTCATTTTAATCAAGCTCGTTCTAGTTTAAAACAAACTTTATCCCGTTATAACCACTTACAACGGGGGCGAAGGAGTTCTCATCCTGAATTACAAGCAACATTACAAAAACAGTTAGAAATCCTATCAACTAATTTAGAAAAACTAGAACAAGGAATTATTAGAATTGCCGTCTTTGGATTAGTTAGTCGGGGAAAATCGGCGGTTTTAAATGCCTTATTGGGGGAAAAAATTCTCCAAACCGGGCCGTTAAATGGTGTAACCCAATGGCCCCGTTCTATTCGTTGGAGTGTACCTTTATCTCAGATTGAAGAACCGAATCGAATTGATAATATTGACGAACAAAATCCGATTCAAGTTGAGTTAATTGATACCCCAGGATTAGATGAAGTCGCCGGACAGGTACGGGGGGATATGGCAAAGGAAGTCACTCGCCAAGCGGATTTAATTTTATTTGTGGTATCGGGGGATTTAACTAGAACCGAATATGAGGCTTTATTAGAATTACAAAATGCTCATAAACCGTTAATTATTGTTTTTAATAAAATTGATTTGTATACAGAAATAGAACAGGAAAAAATCTATCAAAATTTACAAAAACTAGCTCACACTCAAGATATTTCTATTGTTGAATCTCCTAATAAATCTAAACCATTTGAGATTGTCAAAGTATCAGCAGAACCCGCACCAATCCAACTTAGAATTGAATGGCCAGATGGTCGAATAACTTATGAATGGGAATCTCCATCATCTCAAATTGATGAATTAAAACAGATTATTTTAAAGATATTAAATCGAGAAGGACGCTCACTTTTAGCTTTAAATGCTTTAGTTCAAGGGCGAGAAGCAGAAAGAATTATCGCCCGTCAAAGTATTAAATTACAATCGGCGGAAGCAGAGGAATTAATCTGGAAATTTACTCGTTATAAAGCTATAGCGGTAGCCTTAAATCCCATTGCTATTTTAGATGTTTTGGGTGCAACAATTAGCGATTTAATTTTAATTCGGTCTTTGGCCCGTTTATATGGTTTACCGATGACCAGTTATCAAGCGGGGAAATTATGGAAAAAAATTCTATTAAGTTCGGGAGGATTACTATTAGCTGAAATGGGTAGTGGTTGGATATTAGGATTTGGGAAAAGTGCGGCTGGGTTAGCTACAGATCTCGCTAATTATGCCGGAATTGCCATTACTCAAGCCTCAATTTCTGCCTATCTAACTTATACCGTTGGTCAGGCGGCGCAAGTATATTTAGAAAAAGGCTGTACCTGGGGTGAACAGGGTATTGATACCGCTATTCAAGAGATTTTAAATCAAGTTAACCGAGATAGTTTTATTATCCGTTTAAAGTCGGAAATTGATCGAAATTCTCAACTTGATTCTTTAGAAGTAGATTGAGCAGAATTAGGCTCTTTTGTGGGAAAGGTAAGAAAATTACCAAATCCTCCTAATGTTTGATATTTATATCCAGCGATTTCGGTCGTATAAACACTAAATAAAATCGCATTTTGTCGGGTTGTGGATTTATCTACCGTGTCTTTAATTAAGTTACGTTGATTAACAACTAAGGTATTACAGGTATTCACTAACGCACTAGAAAATCCTTTTAAAAATTCAGGGACTTGAGATTCTTTACAAATGGATTTTTTAATTTCGGTGGATAATTGATCAGAAGCATAATTAATATATTCTTCTCGTTTAGGATTGGTAAATGCCATAGTTCCGGCTAAAATAGTCAGTAGAATTACACCTTTTCCTAGATAACCCGAAGATGATTGGGATGGAGTAGAATCAAGTTTCATCATGGCTTTAATAAAAATAACAGAATATCTTGATTATATCTTTCTGGAGTTATTCTGTCGCTTCAGGATTTTAGCTAGACCAAGGAAAGGTAATTTTTTTAGGTATCACCGCTTGGAATTGCGACTCTAAAGTAACAAAATATAGTTCTACATCCAGATTGGGATAACGATGACGAATCTTGGTATAGGCTCGGTTTAAATAATCAGCATGGGCTTGATATTCTTGTTCGGGATTTTGATGCAGGTTAGGGTTAATTAAACTAGAGTATGCTCCACAATCTTCATGATCTAAAATGATCACTTTTTCAATAGAATGGAGTTTATAGGATAACTCTAATTGATCCCAAAAAACCGTTGCTTCTGCTTTATGGGGAAAACCAGAAATTGCTAAGGAAGATCCGGCTAGGGCTGTCCAGTCATATTTTTGAGGTAAAATATTAGAGAGAAATTGCTGTTCTGCGTTCATAAACCGAAAATCAATACAACTTAATACTAAAGCTGTAGCGTGATGATTTGCAGATAGAGCGGGTTTAGCAAATTCTAACAGAGGAATAGAAACAATAGTTGTTAATATCGATCGCATAAACCAACGACGACTTAACAAATGGGAACAATTCCCCTGACAGGAACATTTTTGATTAGTTGGAAAGGTATTTTTCATGGAGTTTGAAGGCTTAGATCATCCATTAGAGAGTGTTAGACTGATTAACAATTGTTTACATAGGGAGGTTTTATAGAGCCTACTTACTTATAATAGATTAATAATCGCATTCTGTATTTAATTTCACAGAAGAGAGAAAATCTTAGTTTCGCCGATACTTTCGCTTTTCTCTAAATAATGTTAATATCGAAGTATGGATAGTGTGTACAGGCTACAAGGTGTTGACTTTGAATGGGACATAAACAAAGCCGAGAGCAACCTAGAAAAACATGGCGTTAGCTTTGAAGAAGCCGCAGAGGTTTTCTTCGATCCATTCTATCAGGAGGGAGACGCTACTTCTAATCAGGAACCGCGCGATTTTATACTGGGTTATTCCCTTTCTCAACGCCTATTACTCGTAGTTTATGTAGAACGTAGTCTGCGAATCCGCATCATTTCTTCCCGTCCTGCTACCCGCACTGAAAGGAAATTATATGAACAATCCTGAAGCAGAAATAAAATTGCAATTGCGGCCACGGATCACGGAAACAGTCTCGATTGAAGTCCCAATAGATACTTTAGAATCACTGACAAAAATAGCGACAATTCGAGATATGTCTGTAGAAGCGTTGCTGAAGTTTTATATAGGACAAGGCTTGCGGACAGACTTAACTAAAGCCTTTTCAGAACGCCTGTTGGATACAACGGCTCAAGTGCTGGCCAGACATCTTGATTCAGAAGAAGCCGAAAAAATTACTCAGTAATCCGTTGTTGGGCTTTAGCCCCTCTTAAGATGGGCTGAAGCCCAACAACGGGGGTTTTTGGGGTTGATAATCTTAAACTACTTTTTTCCGCAAAAATAATATTAAAGCCTGACTAATTTCTTGAGGCCAATGTTCTTGGGGATAATGTCCGGCTTTTTCTAAGGTGATAATTTCAATATCAGAAATCCCTTTTGCAAAGGTTTCAACATCGGTAAAATTCAACCAAGGATCAATTAATCCCCAAATAATTTGAGTTGGGCGATGCCAATTTTTAAAGCCAGATTCTATTTCAATCATAGCATCTTTTAAGCGTAAATTTTTTAAGATTGCTAAGAGCGATCGTCCAGCCGCAGAAGCCTTTAAAAACGGACTACGATACACTTCTAAAACCTTATCCTCAATCACATATTTACTACCTACTTCTAAAGTTCTATCAACTAATAAAGGATCTTGAGTGATCATATCTCCCACAAACGGTAACGCCATTTGTTGTAATTTCCAGGGGAGTTTAACCGATGTGGAAATAGGAGTATTCAGAATAATTAATTTTTCAATTTGTTCAGGATAACGTAGGGCATATTGTAATCCCATTGAGCCTAAAAATCCTTGAACAACTAAATAAAATTTTTCTATTTTTAACTGTTTTAAAAATTCTCCTAAACCTTGAATAAAGGCATCAGGCGTATAGTTAAAATCCCGTTTATCTGGTTTTCCCGAATATCCAGAACCTATCCAGTCCGGTGCGATCGCTTTATATCCTTGTTTTTCTAATTCATCTAAAATCACCAACCAACTATAACTCTGAGAAACTAATCCATGTAAAAATACTACTGGAATTTTATCATTAATTTCGGGATTTGTTTCCCTGTAAAACCAATCTAAAGATCCGACTTTAATCTCGTTTTTAGTAATTGACATAATATATTAGGGAACAGGGAGAGCAGGGGAGGCAGGGGGAACAGGGGGAGCAGGGGAGGTAAACTCTTTTTATTACCCATTACCCATTACCCATTCCCTATTTAAAAACAATTGTAGAGACGTTAAATTTAACGTCTCTACAAGGGTTGAAATCATCAAAACGACTCAAAAGTTAGAAATTCATTTCAGCCGCTTGAACTTTCTCAATTTGTTTCTTCTTCATTACCAGCATAACTTGAGCTAACATCACCAAAGCGATAAAAGCAATTAAGCCAGTAACACGAGTGGAACTTTGCAGAACAATTTCAGTATCATGCTGACCAAAACCACCCACATTGGGGTTATCGGTTAAAGCATCACCTACTGCAACAGTTTGACCTTCAGAAACCATCACAGAAGGGCCAAGAGGAATTTCATCGACAACGGTTTGACCGTCGGCCTTTTGAATGGTCACTTGAGAACCTGATTCTGCGTCCGTTGTTACCTGAGTAACGGTTCCAGCAGCAGAGGCTTTATAAACGGTATTATTGCTAGAGTTTCCGGCCGGATAGACTTGACCGCGACCTCGGTTTCCACCGACATGAATAGCAAATTTACCATAGTGAACGGATTTATCCGTTTCGGGGTTAGGAGACAAGACAGGGAAGATAATTTCTTGATTTTCTTCTCCGGGTAATGGCCCAACAATCACCACATTTTCTTGATCTTCCCGATAGGGTTGGAAGTATAAATCACCAATTTCTTCCTTCCATTCTTCAGGAATCCGATCTTCAGGAGCAATTTTAAAGCCTTCGGGCAGCATTAATACCGCACCGACGTTTAAACCACCTTTACTACCATCGGCCGTGACTTGTTGAACGTTGGTATCGTAGGGAATTTTAACAACCGCTTTAAAAACAGTATCCGGTAAAACCGATTGGGGAACTTCAATTTCCGTAGATTTTGCCGCTAAGTGACAGTTGGCACAAACAATCCGTCCCGTCGCTTCCCGGGGGGTTAGGGGAGCGGTTTCTTGCGCCCAAAAAGGATAGGCCGCCGCCGACTGGGGTAGGGCAAAATCACTGGTTAGGAAGAAAGCAACCGTTGCTACGGCAACCCAAAGGATTTTCCAAGCCCGCAAACGAGGCATTTTTACTAATTGATCAATTGGTTGCATTACTAATGTTCTATTTCTGGTCAAAGTCAACAGAATCAATGATCGCAGAGTTCAGATTTCAGGTATTTATCTAAAATCTAAAATCCTAGAATTTAAAATTTATTAAGACCACCAGGGATTTTCACCCGTGCGGAAATCGGTTTCTGTCCAAGTTGTAAAGCTCAATCTATCATCCGCAACCGTGGCGTGAACCAGGGGTAAGGATAACGGTGCTGGCCCACGAACAACCTTGCCCTCGGAGTTATATTGAGAGCCGTGACAGGGACACATAAATTTATTTTCGCTGGCATTCCAAGGGACAACGCACCCTAAGTGGGTACAAACCGCATTGATTCCATATTCCGCTAAGGAAGAATCGGATTCAATCACCATATAGGTGGGGTCGCCTTTTAAACCTTGGGCTAAAACCCGGTCGCCGGGTTTATGGCTGGATAAAAATTCACTGACGATAACATCGTTACCCAGAGCATCTTTAGCCGTTACACCACCGCCAGCCGCACCACTAGAGGGGGGCAGAAAATATTTGATCACCGGATACAGCGCCCCGACAGCAACGCCTGTAACTGTACCGAAGGTCAGTAAATTCATGAATTGACGACGCCCCATACTCGGAGCATCGGAGGTTACTGAAATTTGAGTCATAACTGACGCCGCTTGTCTGTGTGATTGTTACTTAATACTGGGCAAAGAAGCCGTTAATCTACTGAATTTAGTTGAACATCTGACTCACTCGATTGAATAACGGCAAGCCCGATCTTCCTTCTATAAGCATTATCACATTATTTGCACCCATGTTTATTGGGTGTTGACCGTTAGGGTTGAGGTGTTGAAAGATTGGGGTGTTGGCTATTAATGGTTAGCGATCGCCCCTTGTTGATTTTTTCCCACCCAACTTTAAAACAACCCTGGGAAGCAGCCCTCCCAACCATTAACACCCTTGGGTATAAGTCTCAAAGAAGGTATCATCAAGGTCATAGCCTAGCATTTGAGCCATGGCCATGAGGCGGGATTTACTGGGAAGGTTGTTTTGGGTGAACCAGTGGTCAAGGATAAAGATCTTTTGCATTAAGAAGATTTCTAGGGCTTCCGGATTATATTGGATGCCTTCGGTACGATGGAATTGATGGGGGACGAGCATCGCCACATAACGGGCTAATTCCCCAGATTTCCAGTCCAGAAACAAGGGTAGCCAAGGATATTGGGCGTCTAGGCGAATAAACCATAGGCGAATTTCAGGAACTTCTGAAATTTCTCTGGGGTCTTCCGGGTCACGGGGATAATCGATCTCGAAGCTAATCTGCTGTTCATAGGCTGTAATATCGTTATTTTTAGATAGGGAATCGATCACCGTTTGCACAGGAGACAGATCTAAACGATTTACTTGCTCAGAATTCAGCTTGATTATAATTGCCATTCAATGTCAACCTTTGCAGATATAGCAATCCTATTTGAGTTGTGTTTAAAATCCCTGATCAAAAGGGAACACCGGAACAGCCCCCCCAAACCCCCCGTGCACGGGGGGAGGGATCTGGGGTAATACTTCTAGCCGTTTCATATCAGTATTGAAATGTTACAACCTATTTAGGATTGCTATAGAAACCACTGTTTACTATAAAATCCCTAAGATACAATAGAAAGTATAGTCTAAGTATGGGATCGGTGATCCTAAAACTATTGAAATTTCATAAATAAACTGAGGCGAGAATAGTGAAACCAATTCGTTCTTTAGAAGATGCAATCAATTATTGTCAAGCTAAAGGAATGCGGCTGAGTCGTCAGCGCCGTTTAGTTTTAGAATTGCTTTGGCAAGTTCAAGAACATTTATCAGCCCGGGACATTTATGATCGATTAAATCAACAGGGTAAAGCTATTGGTCATACATCAGTCTATCAAAATTTAGAAGCCCTATCCCGGGAAAATGTGATTGAGTGTGTGGAACGTTCCGACGGCCGTTTATATGGACATATTAGTGATTCCCATTCCCATGTTAATTGTTTAGATACCGAACAAATTTTAGATATTCATATCGAATTACCTCCAGAATTATTAGCCCAAGTTGAACAACAAACAGGCGTTAAAATTACAGATTATCAAATTAATTTTTACGGTTATTCTGTTAATCCTATTAATATTAACAAACCCATCTCCCACCTGTAGGGTGAGTAAGCAACGCTCACGCACCAAAACTTGATCAGAATTCAGAAACCCGGTTTCTTGGGGTTGGGTTTTTTATTCTTCGTGGGGTGCGTTCGCTTCGCTTATGCACTCTGCTGTTGGTGGTGGTTCTTGTAATGAGATTGTTTCCGTTTTTTTTGTAATTTGCCAAGTAATAAAACCCCAAGTAATAAAACCCGCGATAAAAGCTATTCCAACACTTAATAAAAATGCTAGAATAAAAGGAGGAACGGATAGAGATTTTTCCAGATAGGGTAGGGGTAGGGGTTTTTCAATGTATGCTGAGGTAATTGATGAAGCAATACCTCCGGCGGCTAAACCAACGCCTAACGTTGAAATAGTACGCTCTAAAGATTTATCGCGGTCTTTTTCGCCTTCTTCACTCTGACGGAGTATGTCTGCTTTTTCTTGGTCAATTTTAGCTTGTTCAATGCGTGTTCTAGGTTTCTTAATTTTAAGGTATATTTAGGCGCGATTTTAATTAGGGTGATCAGTTGTTTTTTTAAACCTTCTAACTCTAAATTAGAGGTTTCTGCTTCCGTGTCAAGTTTCATTATTTTTCTTAATTCTGCTTCAATAATGTTGCGAGTTAGCTCATCAGCTTCTTGATAAGCTTGACGACTAAATTCAAATGTATAGGCTATTTTATGATAATATAGAAAGAATTGGGGTAAATTAAAATAAATTGGCTTAATTTTTTCTGAGGTAGCGTCGGTTAAATAAAATACAATTAAAATTCGATTCAGATTTGTTTTAGGGTTTCCATATTCAACAATATAACTCCCTAACAGTTTTCCCTGTTGATAAAAAGTATTACAATAATCCCCAAATAAATCATACCGTAATTGCTCGGCGATCGCTCTTAAATTTTTATCATCTGTTGGGGTATTTTCGGGTAAAAACGCCGTTACTAATAGGGTTTGTCCTAAAAAATCTTTTTCGGGATCGTTTAAAATTAAACTTTTGGGGTGAAATTGTTTAATTTCATCTAACTTAACTTGATCATATCCGGGGTCTTGAGGTCGAAAAATATGCAATAATAAAGAATAGGTATCGGATATTTTTTGGGGATATAATAGCAGACTATATAACGATTTCGGTTTTTGAGGATTAGAGTTTTTTTCTAAACCCGACTTAAAGTAAAAATTCCGATCCTGACGTTGAGTTTCTAATAAGTCTAGGGTGTCTCTTGGGATAGATTTTAAAGCATCTTCAGAGCGTAATTGAGGATTAAGATCTCCGTCTTTAAATTGGGGTTTAAACTGGTCTAATATGGGTTGATACTGCTCTTTAACAACCGTAACTGGATTTTCAACGGGTTGTAAATCTGCTGTTAAACCAGATTCGAGTTTAAAAGCAAATAAATAGAGATTTAAAGCGTAAACATGATCAATTTTCGGGGCCATTATCTTCGTTGAGGTTGGGGCGATCGCTAGACTCATTTTCTTGATTAATTTTATCAATCGCAATCATCATTTTATTGGTCAAACTCTCAACTTCTAAGATAGGATCAGGTGGTGGAACTTCTTCTCCTTCTTCAATCATATCACATCGGACTTTTTGCCAATCGGTATTTTTGAAAACCTGATCAATTTTGGGGTATTTTTCACACCAGTCCAGAATTGCTAAAGCGATTTTATTCGATTTTTGGGGAAGGGTTTTGAGTTCGTTTTGGAGTTGTTTTAATCCGGTTTTAACTTCATCGGATAATAGCTCAGGATTAGGATTATCTAAGAAGGTTAAAAAATCGTAAACAGTTTGATCGGAATTATTGATAATATCCTCTATTTTACTCAACAAACCTTAATCGTAGGGTGTAGCTATCAAAGCACACGCACTAATAAGTTGTACTGCATTTAAACTGTATATTTTAGGGAGCGAGGACGCTCCCCCTACAGGGATGGAGCAATTTCCTATTATTATAAACCAATAATAGCGAAAGGAGCCCAATGGAGGGGTTGGTTAAAGGGATGTTTAGGATAACTTCGACGCAGACGGACTTCACAATCATCTACGAATTCTTCATCTAATTTTAGATCGTCGCGTAACCAAGTTAAAAATTCATCACGGGAAACCTTTCTAAACCAATGTTGCGCCGATTGTAATGCCAGGACATTAGAATTGTTTTCTTTGGGTAAATTCTGATAAAACCGATTCGGTGGGGGTAAATTCCTCAACTTGCAAGCTATTAAGTTGTTGTTGCAGGTTTTGGCGTTGGGTGTTGAGATTACTGCCTAAATTAATATTAGCAGATCCCCCTAAATCGGGTTTGACTTGTGGAGATCCCCCTAAATCCCCATTGGAAAGGGGGACTTGAGGAAAATCCCCAGAAACAGAAACCTCTTGCTCCCCATTCCCTCGCAGGGAAGGGGGTTGGGGGGTTAGGTCATCTCCACTGCTACTATCAATAATTTCCCCTTCCCACAATTGCGATAACACCAACATTTGATGCAATTTTATAGGATTGGTCGGGGTCGGCTTTTTGCAGTTGTTCTGTTGCCCATTCTTGCAAGGTGAGAATAAAGGTTTGATCTAATTTATCGCTATTTTCTAGGAGTAAGGGATAGACCGCTTCAGGATTATTTTTATTTTTGGCAATTGCTTTTAGTATTTTGAGTAATAGTTGTAAGTAGGCGTCGTTCATGGTGAGGGCGGGTTGGGGTTGGGTCTGGCTGTTATTGATGATTATAATAGATTGAAGTTGGAAAAGAACCACAAAGACACGAAGACACAAAGGAAGGGAGAAGGATGATTAACCAACCCAGAAACCGGGTTTCTGCATAAACTTTGTTTTTAGTAAATAATTTCCAATAGAAACCCGGTTTCTCTATTTCCCACCCCAACCCCAGTTAAATTGGGTATAATTAAAAAATCTCTCAAATATCAGATGTTATGGATACTCTTAAATACAAGACAACTATTAAAAATGGTAAACTCGATTTACCTTCCCTGGATTTGCCAGAAGGAACTGTTGTTGAGGCAATTTTATTAATTGGGAAATCAACCGAAACCGATGAAACAGATTATCTACTATCTACAGAAGCTAATCGCCACCATCTAAAAGAAGCTGTAGAATCACTTAAATATCCTGAGAACTATATTTATGTCGATCCCGCTAAATTATGAGAAAAGTGGCATTTATACCTCGAAGTTTTGATGAGTTTAACCAATACCAATGGGCGATAGAAGACAAAAAAATTTATACCAAAATTGTCACGCTGATTAAAGATATTCAACGTGATCCTTTCTCTGGTTTAGGGAAGCCAGAAGCATTGAAACACGATCTATCCGGGCTATGGTCACGACGAATTACCCAAGAACATCGCTTAGTTTATAACGTTACTGATGAAGAAATTGTGATTGTTTCCTGTAAATTTCACTATTAAGCTATTTTAAAGTTAGTAGTGCACCATCCCTTGGCAAAATATCCAAATATTCATCCGATAAATTACTAACAAAAGAACTAGCAATTTCTAACAAAAACGCACCCGTATCTTCTGCCGAATCTAAAGGGTCTTCTGTTAAATTGGAACTGGGAAGTGGTCGCTGATTTGTATTGAGTCGCCATTCTAAAAAGCTAACAAAATCTAAAACCTCTTGCAAAACAGGTTCAGATAAAGTTTCTAAATGATCTAATTTGTCTAAAATAAGCTCTTTGATTGCGTTCATATCCTGAACCTTGTATCAACACATTTACATTTTAACTGAAATCATAGAACTCAGCAAACCGGGTTTCTGGGTTTCTCTCTCACAACTGATCAAGTATGCTACAAATGTTAATGTAGCCTATAAATTCCACTAAATCCTATTGAATAAATAACTGATTATGAACGAAATTCAAGAATACGATTTGGTGGCTCTAACCGAAGATGCGATCGCTACCCACAAAGTCACCCATCAGCAAATTCTACTCCGTCGAGGGCAAATGGGAACAGTTTTGATGTCTTTTGATCAAAAAGCATTTTTAATTGACTTTACAGATCAAGAAGGCAATACCTTTGCAATGGAAACTATCGAAACCGTTAAACTTTTACGCCTTATTAATGAACCTGAATTAGTAGGGTGTTCCATCGCAGCGCACGCACCAATATTAGATCACAATCACAGAGATATTATCCTCTGAATTTATTATTGGCGATCGCACCATCTTTTGAGCAATTTATATTAAAAATTTGATTAATCATAAACCCGGTTTTTTGGGGTTGGGGAAGCGATCGCTTTGATGATGGTTTGATCATTTAATTGGGTTGGGGATGGTGCGTGCGCTTCGATTACGCACCCTACTGGGACAGAGGGTATAGTGGAACAGAATATAACTCTTTTCAATTCAGTGGGTAGTCTGCAACAATAGCGCCTATGGAAACATCATCTTTTCAGATCACCCTGTTAATTGTCATTACCGTCATGGCAGGGATTTCGGCTCAAGTCTTGGCAGACTACCTGAAAGTTCCTGCCATCGTGTTTCTGCTATTATTCGGAATTCTGGCGGGGAATGATGGCTTGAGTTTAGTGCAGCCCAATCTTTTAGGAAATGGTTTAGAAGTCATTGTCTCCCTATCAGTCGCCTTAATTCTGTTTGAGGGGGGATTAAGTTTAGACCTGCGGGCGCTGGGTCAAGTCTCTGGGAGTGTTCGCAATTTAGTTAGCTTTGGCACTTTAATCACCCTGATGGGGGCAGGAATAGCCGCCCATTGGTTAGGGGAATTTCCTTGGCCCATCGCCTTTCTCTACGCGGCTTTGGTGGTGGTTACAGGCCCAACGGTCATCGGCCCATTGCTGAAACAGGTTTCCGTAGACCGTCAAGTTTCCGCTTTGTTAGAGGGTGAAGGGGTTCTAATTGACCCAGTGGGGGCGATTTTAGCGGTTTTAGTCCTTAACGTTGTCCTGAATGGCAATGCTGACCCCCTAGAAATTATGGGACAATTGCTCTTGCGTTTAGGTATTGGGGCGGGAATTGGGGTAATTGGGGGAGGGATTTTGGGATGGTTATTAAAAACTGCCCAATTTATGTCGGAAGAATTAAAGAATTTAGTGGTATTAGCGGCTCTGTGGGGATTATTTGATACGGCTGAATTAATAATGAGTGAATCGGGGTTAATGACAACAGTTGTCGCCGGAATGATGGTGCGTTATGTCGGTGTTCCTGATATGCGTCAGTTACTCCGATTTAAAGGTCAGTTAACTATGTTGGCGGTGTCGGTTTTATTTATTTTATTGGCGGCGGATTTATCATTAGAAAGTATAGTAGCTTTGGGATGGGGAAGTGTATTAACGGTTTTCGCTTTAATGTGGGTTGTGCGTCCGATTAATATTTGGCTTTGTACTTTAAATAGTAACCTGAATTGGCGACAAAAATTATTTGCGTCTTGGATTTCACCCAGGGGAATTGTTTCGGCTTCTGTTGCTTCTTTGTTTGCGATTTTACTTACCCAACGGGGAATTAATGGGGGAGACTCAATTAAAGCTTTAGTCTTTTTAACTATTATTATGACGGTGGTAATTCAAGGATTAACTGCCCGATGGATGGCGGAAAAATTAGGAGTAACTTCCCAGTCAGTAACCGGGGCGGTGATTGTGGGTTCAAATCCTTTGAGTCGATTAATTGGTAGATTGTTCCAAGAACGGGATGAGTTAGTGGTGATGATTGATACTGATTCGGTCGCCTGTGAAACAGCGAGAGAGCAAGGGTTACGGGTTTATCAAAGTAGTGCTTTAGATCATAATGTTTTGGAAGAAGCGGGATTAGAATTAATGGGAACATTCCTAGCGATGACTACTAATGGGGAAGTTAATCTGGTACTCGCTGAACGTGCAGATGCCGAATTTAAACCGCCCCGGGTATTAGCATTATTTCCCCGGGAACCTCAAACTACAATAACTGTTAATCGGGAGAAAGTTCAACAGGCTTTTATTCCAGATGTTTCTTTAAAAGAGTGGAATACTTATCTGGAAGACAAGGAAGTAAAATTAGGTGAAACAGTATTACGTCAACCCGGATTAGAATTTCAAATAGCCCATCTACAAGCATTAATTCGTTCTGGGGAATTAATTCCTTTATTAATAGAAAGAGATGGCAATTTCCAAGTTTTAGCCGCTTCAGAATCTTGGCAAGTTGGAGATCAGATTATTTATCTTCTTCATGATCCTAAACCCACTTTGCTTAAGCGTTTATCCGGTTCTCAAAAATCTAATTTAACCTTAGAAAAACATCCTGCTGTTGAGGAAGTCCCTTTATCAGTTATCAGTTATCAGTAATCAGTTATCAGTTATCAGTTATTGTAAATCGGCTAATCTTTAAACTGATGACTGATTATTCTTGTTCGGAACTTTCAGAAACTTCAGGAATATCCTGGGATTCCTCAACTTCTATATTAATGGTTTCTGAGGGAGTTTCTAGGGTTTCTGGTAGAATCGTCCGAATTTCAATCTGATCTAAACGAGGGCCTTCTGTTGATAAAATAGTAAAATCAAAAGTTTGATAATTTAAGGTTTCTCCAACGGCGGGAATTTTTTGGAATTGATAGATCAAAAACCCTCCAAGGGTTTGATATTCTTCGGTTAAAGGTAAGTTTAAATCTAAACGTTCATTCAGTTCTTCTAAGTCCAATTGAGCTTGAACTAAAAAAGTATGATCGTCAATAAATTGAATCGTAACATCTTCAGATTCTGTGGAATTAAAATGATCCCCAATAATTTCTGCAATCACATCTTGAATAGTTACTAATCCGGCTGTTCCTCCAAATTCATCAACTACAATCACTAATTGTAACTGCGATCGCTGCATTAAAGACAATACCTCATTCAAGGGCATTTGTGCAGAAATAAACCGTGCCGGACGTACCCAAGGTTTGATTAAACTACTCTGAGATAGTAACCTATCTGCTAGGGGTTTAGCTAAATCTCTAAAGTCAATTGTTCCTAAAATATCATCTAAAGATTCTCCCATAATCGGATAACGGGAATGTTCAGAATTTGCCATTTCATTCAGTAACATTTGGAACGTAGCGTTATTAGGAATAGCTACAATACTGGTACGGGGAACCATGATTTCTTCCGCGATTACATCCCCAAATTCAAACACATTATTCAGTAATTCTCGTTCCTCAGCTTGTAAACCGATCGATTCACTGGAGGTGGTAATCATTAATTGCAATTCTTCCGAGGTGACTCTGGTATAGGGATGACCCGTAAACTGAATTCCACATAATTGCAATAACCAACGGGTCGATTCATTTAAACTCCAAACAAAGGGTTTAAAAAAACGGGCGATCGTTAAACTTGGAGGAGCTAAAAACCGAGACAATTGTTCAGGATAGACTAATGCTAGGGATTTAGGATATAATTCTCCTAGGACAATTTGCAAATAAGCAATTAGGAAAAATGCAAAAATTGGAACTACTAAGGAATGAGAAATCGCATTCTGGAAAGAAACAGGTAGGGGTAAAGGAGTAAGAATTTCCTTTAAAGTCATCGCTACCGTTGCTTCTCCAATCCAACCCAATGCTAGACTAGAAAGGGTGATTCCTAACTGAGTTGTAGACAGAAATAAATCAATTCTTCGTTGCAGTTGTTGAACGGTTCGCGCCGGAGCATCCCCCTCATCAACTAATTGATTAATACGCGATCGCCGTACCGAAACCATGGAGAATTCAGCCGTCACAAAAAAGGCATTAATCGTAATCAAAAATAGCACTGAGAACAATCGCCACAGCACATCTTGAGTCGTGAGTGTCATGATTACCTTTGCACAAATCCAGATGTCTATTGCGCCACAGGAATGCCTGACATCTGCAATTGCATTTTTTGGTCAGGATAATCAGTTAAACTCATGGTTAATTCCTTGGAATTTTCGACTAATGCCGTGGGAATTGTAACCGTTCCCTGATATATTTTGCCACTAGGAGGCAATTGACCAGGTAGTTCTTCCACACTCGCGCTCAAAGCACGACCCTTATCATCGGTAACATTTAAAAAACTATAGAGAAACCGAACAGATTCTTGGCCTTCATTTTTCAGGTTAACGTTTAAAACCAAAGAATTTCCTTTACGAGTCGCCCCCACCACTTCTAAGCTGACTCCCCCATCCCGGCTAACAATAGGAAACACAGATTTATTATTCGCTACTGGGGCGGGGGAACTTTCAGTTTTCGGTTTTTGGGCTTGGGTAGAGGTGGGTTTATTAGCTGCTTTAGCTGATGCACTCGCCACTTCTTCCTTCCCTTCCATGCGTTTCTTAACCGTTGCTAGGATATCCTTCTCTTTGAGCAACAGCACCCCATCGTGGCGGTTTCCATTTTTAGTTTTATTGGCTAAGTTGTTTGGACGTACATCGGGTTGTGTAATTTCTTTCAACGCCGAACGACCCAGACTATAGCCCCAGACGGAACTGGTAAAGCCAGCCCCAAACATCATGGTTAGTAAAACGACAGTCAGAACAACAGTTGAATTTAGTCCCATCTCAAGATTTAGATATGATTTAACTCGCCATTTTAAGGGCTAATACCGAATGATATGGTATCACCTATAAAGCTTACTCAGAATTTATTCGGGATTAGCGATCGCTATAGCGCCCGCCAAGGCAGTTAAGACACCAGACGGATCTTGGAACCCAGACGGTAAAGTGTTTTCCCCGGGTGTTCCCTCCCCCCCAAGCCCCCCGTGCACGGGGGGTTTGGGGGGGCTGTTCCGGTGTTCCCTGCTATATTAACAATTTTGGGTGCGAGTATGGTATTGTATTATTGGAAGCGCCCTTGGCCGATTGGGGAGGCAGCGAACTCATAATTCGCCTTCAGACTGGTTCGATTCCAGTAGGGCGCATAGGCTTTCATCAGTCCCTAGAATCAATCAGGGTCTAACAAATGGGATCTTTTGCTTCAGCAGGGCCTAATTAGAGATTAATTTCAACCACAAAGGGTTAATAATGTTAAATTAATAACTGATTTACTGAGAGAGGAAAAAAACATGGATGCAAATACTATTAGGGAAAGAGTGGCTTTAATTGAAGGTAAACGAGAATCCCTCGTTAAACTTTTGGAAAAACCCAATTTAGGAACTCTTAGAATAGACGTTAATCAAGCCCTAGAGGAAATTGATGAATTAATTGAAGAATTTAAGCGGACTTTTCCAGATTCTGATCATAATTAATGGTCAATTGTTTTCCATGGGTAATGGGGAATAGGCAACTTTCCTATTGACCATTGCCTATTCCTCTCGGATAGATGTTGTTATCAGAATCATGAATATTCGTAAGCAACCCCTACTGATTTGAGGACAAATCAAATAGCGCCGAAGCAGCGACAACGGTTTGATAAAACTCCTCTAACCCAGCCACGCAAACTTGATCATCAAAAATTAGATAATGGCGATCGCTCATCTGTTCAGAAATTGTTTTGCGCCATACAGAATCTAATCCTAATTTAACTGCTATTTTAACATATTCTGCTTCATTTTCTGCAATTGTTTCGGTTAAACCAATCATTTTTAAGAAACTATCAGCATGGCGTCCGCGCATAAATTCCCCAGGACAAGTTACAATGGGTAAATTACAAGCGATCGCTTCTAAAGATGTATTTCCTCCCGACCAAGTAAAAGTATCTAAAAACACATCAGAAAGCAAATTTAACATCAAATAATCAAACCGTTTAGGGACGTTTCTATGTAAACAATAATCTTGATAATTTAACCCATAATTAGCAAATGCTTGTTTTAACCGATCATTTAATAGTGTTCCTCGGAAAAATAAAAACTTAGCATTAGGAACTTTTACCGCAATTTCTGGTAAAATATAATCATATTGAGGAAGATATTTAAAGGGTGCTTGACAACATAAATAAATCACCGCATCCTCTGGTAAATCATAATCTGCGCGAGTTTTAACTAACGCTGGAATATCCTGCGGTTTGGGATAAGCAACCCCAATATTCGGTAATAAAATTAACGTTTCTGAATAATGTTCCTGGGGGTTCTCTGGTTCCATTAATTGACTAGAAAGAAAATAATCAATAGTGGGTAGTCCCGATGTTACTGGATGACCCCAAGCGGTGCATTGAATAGGTGCTAAACGCAAGGCGGCGAGTTCCATTGTTGGGGGGTTCATGCCAATTTCTGGATAGACTAAAATATGCAGTTTATCCTTTAAAATTTGTTCAGCAACCGCTTCTAAATTGTCTGGAATATGATAGAATTTATAGCTATATTGTCGAAATTGTTCCGTAACTGGATCGGGAGAATTACCAGTATAATAAGAGTAAATTTCAAAATGCTCAGGGTTAGCATAGCGCAACCAACCCGTTAACCAAAGTGACCCGCTATAACAATGCAAATAGTTAGAAACATATCCAACTCTAATTTTATTCTCAACTGTTGGTAGGGTTAACGGTTGCACCCATTGGGGATATTTTGCTGACATCATCTGATGGAGGAAATCACCATAAATCCGTTGTTCTTCTATAATATTTCTCGCTTGATAACCCAGGTAGAAATTAGTAAATCTTCCCATTCCTAAAAACGCTGGTTCCAAGGTTTCAGAATCATTAAAATCTGTTGTTTCAATTAAGGTTTTTAATCCTTTGTTAAACCGTTCTTGATAATAGCTGATTTCCTCAACGGAGTGATAAAACATCGGAACTATTAAATTTTTAAGCAATGTAAAAGTATAATCTTTCGGTAAACATTCCAAGGCAATTTTCGCTTGTGTAGCTGCTTCCTCTGTTCTTCCCTGATAGAGAAGATTGGTAATTAGGGTAAAGTGGAGAGGTGCAAATTTAGAATAAAGCTCTATGGCTGTTTTTAAGCTATTAATTGCAATATCATATTCTCCTAAATTCCAGTAACATTGATGGATTTTTTCATAAATATTAACATCTCCCTGTTGTAAATCCAGTAGTTTTTGATATTGGGCGATCGCACCTTGATAATTCCCTAATTCATATAAGCGATCGCCAAAACTGCTATAATAGGGTGCGGGGTTTTGTTGCCTTTCTTTAGCTAGTTCTAAATTGTGCAGAATATCAGGATTATTGGGAATAATTTGTAAAGCAATTTGATAATTTTCTAAGGCTGATTCTATTTGATTTTGCAATAAAAAGAGATTACCTAAGTTTAAGTAACTGCCAAAATGGTTAGGGTTAATATTAATCCCTTGACGATAAACGGTTTCCGCTTGTATAAATTGCCCTTGTTGTGTTAAGATATTAGCCAAGTTATTATAGGCATCAAGATGATCGGGTTTTAATTGGATTGTTTTTTGGTAGGCTGCGATCGCTTGTGAAATTTGATTAAATTTTTCCAAACATTGACCTAAGTTATAGTAGCCTTCAAATCTTTGGGGATCAATTTCAATAACCTGAGAACTTGCTTGTAAAGATTGCTGATAATTTTCGGTTTGATAATATAATTGACCTAAATTAATCCAAGATTCCAGATGATTTTTATTCCAGTTTAAAAATATTTTATATTTACTTTCAGCTTGATTAAATTTATATTCCTGGTGTAATTTTACAGCCTCTTGATAAATGGTTTCTAACAAGTCTTCTAATTGCTCAATTTGTGAAATTCTTTCAATTATTTGAGGTTGACGGTAATTAAATATAACCGATGACTCTAGGCTGATATTTCTATTAATATCTCGACTTAAAATAACCCTTACATTGCCAACAGTAATAGATTGATCAGACTGAGACAAAAACTCTTTCTCAATTAAAAATTCAGGGTTTGCCGTCAGAAAATCTGCGATCGCTTGCTGTACAGATGGGTGATTAAACCCCTCAATAATTATTAAAGATTGATCAGATAGAAAGGATTTAATTAACAATAAACTATAGAAAACAGAACGATAATCTTTTTTCCAATCATATACAAATACCCCAATTTTATTTTCAAAATCAACGGTTTTTAATTCTAATAAAAATTCTTCGGGATCTTGATCAAAGAGAAAGACTTGTTCAGTTAAGTTAAGATCATCTAAATTATTAACTAGATCTTCATAATTGCTTGAGTTGTTTTTCTCGTAGAACGAATCAACTACATAAGCCATGCAGTCAGGATGGTTGATTAATGCAGAAATTAAAGTGCTAAAAGAATTTACCCCAAGTTGACAATAAATTTCCTGATCTTCTAAATCATCAACTGCCCAATTTAATAAAATAGAAACAATCATTAATTCTTCGTTTTCTAAGATTTCTGAAAATGACTGTAAGTTTTTAAATAATATTGAGCCATGCTCCAGTAACTTTTTCTTTTGATTGATGGGTGATAATTTTTCTAAGAAATTTAGATATCTCATTTTTTCAGAAGCAATGTAGGTTTGTGATCGAACAATAAAGAATTAATTAATTTTATTCTAACATATTAATCATCTTAGCAATTATTGAGTCCCGGGTTTTACTATACCCTCAAAAGATCAATGAGCATACAGTAGGACATCGGAAAAACAAGAATCAAACAAAAATGATCATTTTCCGAAAACAACAGGGTATACTGTAAACAGCGATCTTTCAAAGCATCCTAGTCTATGAATTTTTTAGTTCTGTTAAACTGGACACAAGCAGAATCAGATCTTTTGTTGGAACTGGAAACAATAACAAAAGTATTTCTCCAACATCATGACAGAAGTAATCTATCTGTCCTTATTGATTACAATGGTATTTCTAGTCAAGAGGTTGACCTGTATTTATCAGGTGTGATTATGAACTTACTGTTAGAAGGAGATGAACAATTAGAAACACAGCTAGATATTAGCTTAATTAGTCCAGAAAATTTTGAAGAATGGTTCAACGCTATTATAACAGCTAATTACAAAATTTTAGGAAGTAATGTTGACGAAAAGCAACTCAATGAATGGTTGAAAATAATCCCTTCAATTACCTTAGAAACAATTAAAAATACAGAAAGATATAAATTATTATCTACTGTAAATGAGGAACAAAAAATCTTTAAGTTACAACTTGCACACCAATGTTTTCATGCTCAAAGATTTACAGAAGCAGCTAATTTAGGCAGAAATTTACTCTTAGATTATCCAGAGTTAGTAGAAATAGGTTTCTCGATTCTTGTAGCTCACAGCCTAATTTTATCGTTAAATTGGTATGAGATTGCAGCCAATCTTCCCCCAGGAATTAATTATCTCCTGACATCAGGGTGGCTTAATTCACTGTATCAGAGTAAACCTGTAACCCAAGATAATCGACCGATTCCCTGTTATACCTATAAAAACTGTACTTCACTATTCTTTAAAAAGCTTGATATTTTAGATAATCAGGAACTGCCCAGCCAGAAAAAATCTCTTTTGGGTAAAGGATGTTTTCACGTCATGAATCCCAAACCGGATCAAGATCAATAAAATTCAGATCAAATTCTAATTATTAGATTTATAAATTGTAAAGAGGGTTTAACTAATGAGTAACTTTTTATCACAGATTGCTTCAAAAAACCAGCATCTAATTAAGTTTCTTTTGGAAAGCGGAAGACCTATTAAAATTGAGTTGGGTTCTTCACAAAAAAGAATGGAGGGGTGGATCACAATGGATTTAGATCCCAAAAGTGATTTATGTATGGATTTATCACAACCCTTACCTTTTCCTGATAACTGTGTAGAAGAAATTTATTCATCTCATCTATTTGAACACTTTTATTTTCCTTATCCAATGCTGAATTTGCTGTCCGAATGCTATCGGATATTGAAACCGGGAGGAATTTTTAAAATTGCTGTTCCTAACGCCAGAATCTATATAGAATCCTATCAAAATCCCGAACAATTTGATCCGCAAAAATATTGTCTTTATACACCGGCTTATCACTATCATTCCAAAATAGATTTTATTAACTATATTGCTTATATGGACGGTCATCATCGTTATCTTTTTGATGAAGAAAATTTACCAAAAGTCATTGCTCATGGTGGATTTGAAAATGTGAAACTCAGAGATTTTGAACCAGGGTTAGATTTAGAGTCCAGAAAGCATGAGTCAATTTATGCAGAAGCAATAAAACCAGGGGCGAGTTATCCAGTAACAGCTATCTTTAAAAGTGAACAAAAACCAAAACTCAAAACTCCTGTTTGTTTAATAATTTTCAACAGACCTGATACAACACAGCAAGTGTTTAATGTGATTCGTCAGGTTAAACCCGAAAAACTTCTAGTAATTGCCGATGGCCCTCGATTGGATGTAGTCGGTGAAGTCGAAAAATGTGCAGCAACTCGAGCTATTATTAATCAAGTGGATTGGGATTGTGAAGTTTTAACCAACTATTCTGATATTAATTTAGGCTGTCGTCATCGGGTTTCGAGTGGATTAAATTGGGTATTTAATACCGTTGAAGAAGCCATTATTCTTGAGGATGATTGCTTACCAGATGTCACCTTTTTTCGATTTTGTGAAGAATTATTAGAACGTTATCGTCATGAGCCAAAAATCATGGCAATCTCAGGAAATAACTTTCAATTTGGGCAAAATTATCAACAGGAAAGTTACTACTTTTCTCGATATAATCATATCTGGGGTTGGGCAAGTTGGGGAAGATCATGGAAACTCTATGATTTAGAGATGAAATTATGGCCAACAATCAGAGATGATAAAGCCTTAGAAAAGATCTTAGAAAATCCTAAAGTAGTTGCCTATTGGTCAAATATTTTTCAGGGTGCTTATCAAGGATTTGATACCTGGGATTATGCTTGGACATTTGCTTGTTGGGTTCATGGAGGCTTAACGATTCTTCCCAATGTTAATTTAGTTTCCAATATTGGCTTTAGAGAAGATGCAACCCATACAAAAAGAGACTCTCAACTTGCTAATTTACCCCTAAAATCCATGGGTTTTCCACTACAACATCCTAATGTTGTGCTCCGTAATGCTCAATCTGATCACTTGACTGAGGCTATTATGTTTAGTTCTGCTGTATCTCAAACTCAACTGAAAGAAAATCAAAATAGTATAACTATTTTATCCCAGGGAATTGAATATCTGAACAATCATCAGAATTTAGAAGCTCTCAATTTATTCAAAAAAGTCTTAGAAAGTTCCCCAGAAAGAATAGAAATTTATTATCCTCAAGCTGTTGCTCAAGCTCGCCTTGGTCAACTTTCGGACTCAATTCATTCCCTAAAAAATCTCTTGAGTTTTCAGGGAAATCACCACCGAGGAAAACAACTATTAGAACAGTTATCATTAGAGGCAAAACAGAAAATAAAAACCCAAATTGACACGGCTATTAATTTACTCAATAAAGGCGAGAGAGTAGCAGCTTTACGGTTAGCTGAATCCACAACGGAATCGGGGGTATTTATCCCGGGAATGCACTATCTTAGAGCTATTTGTTTGAGTCAAGTAGGTCGATATGAAGAAGCATTAGAAGCGGCTCAACAGGAGCTAGAAAATAATCCTTCTCATCCCGAAGCTCAAGCCCAAGTAAAATCCTTAACTCAATCATTAATTCGACCGAAAAAAGCACCCATTCCTACCCACGAACGGCCCTGGAATACGGCTTTACCCTACGACTTGATGATGTCGATTCAAAATGCTTTACATAATTTTTCCTATAAAGGAGTTCCTTTACAAAAAAATCCGTTTGATTTTTCCCTCTATCCCATTTTAATTTGGAATATTAAACCTAAAACTATTATAGAAATTGGTTCTAAAAGTGGGGGAAGTGGTCTATGGTTTGGGGATTTAATAAATAACTTTGGCATTGAAGGTCATGTTTATTCGATTGATATTGTTAAAGTTACTAAAGTGTCTCACCCTCGCCTTACTTTTTTAGAAGGAGATGGCAGTAATTTAGGAGAAACTTTATCCCCAGAATTGCTTAACTCCTTACCCCGGCCTTTGTTAATTATTGAGGATGCTGATCATTCATTTACTACCAGTAAAGCGGTATTAGATTTCTTCCATCCTTATTTAGATCAAGGAGAATATATCGTTGTTGAAGATGGGATTATTTCTGATATTGTTCAGGATATCTCCTATAATAGCGGCCCCCATAAAGCCTTAAAAGCCTTCTTATCAGAACATCGTAATGAATATGAAATTGATGGAGAATATTGCGACTTTTTTGGATATAACTTAACCTGGGGAACTAATGGTTATTTGAAAAAGCTAACTCAGGCTGATATATCCTCATTAACGCCTCAGTTTATATCCCAACAATTCAGCCCCGTTGAAGCAAAATCAACCCCTCCAGACTATTCAGAATTTCAACAATTATTCCAGCTAGTTCAGAATAATACAGGACTAAGTGAACAACGCTTATATTCCCTGTTTTCTCTAGCAAAAAAAGTTTGTGTTGATAATATTCCCGGGAATTTTGTAGAATGTGGCGTTGCCGATGGAGGCTCAACGGCGTTGATGGCTGCTGTTATGAAACGCTATAGTAAACTGCCCCGAATCTTATATGCGTTTGATTCCTTTGAAGGATTACCCGAACCCACAGAAGAAGATAAATCTAACGGGGTGGCGGCGGAATTAGAAGGTTGGGGAAAAGGCAGTTGTGCAGCCCCCGAATCCAAGGTTTTAAATCTCTGCACCCAATTAGGAGTTTCTGATGTTGTTCGGACGGTCAAAGGCTATTTTCAAGACACCTTACCTCAATTTAGAAATCCCGTTGGGGTGATTGCACTTTTACACGCCGATGGTGATTGGTATGAATCGACAAAAGTGATTTTGGAACAGTTTTTTGATCGGGTTGTCAATGATGGATTTATCCAAGTTGATGATTATGGTCATTGGGAAGGCTGTAAAAAAGCGTTGCATGAATTTGAAGCACAAAACCATCTACAATTTAACTTAAATAAAATTGATTACACGGGCGTTTGGTTCACAACACCCAATCAATTTCCCCTAAACCCCAATGTTGAAGAAAAGTTACTCCAATAGTTTCCCTGAAATCCCCTGATCCAATGGCTTTAGAACTGGCTGAAAGTTCAGGTATGAAGTTTTTACCAACATCTGGCTATGCTTCTATTTTAAAAGTCATAGAGGATGTTGATATTGTCCAAATTCATTATTGGAATACTCCTAAACTCTTTGAGTTTTTGCAATCAGAACTCCCAGAAATGAGGTTATTAATCTGGTTTCATGTCGCAGGAGAATACCCCCCTCAAGTGATTACAAAAGATTTAGTTGATTATGGGGATTTTGCTATTCCTTGTAATCCCTATTCCTACGAACTTCCGGTATTTCAAAAACTCCCCAATGAAGTCAGAGTTAAAAAAATTGGCATGGTGTACGATGCGGCCGATTTTGAGCGGGTTGTAGATGTTAAACCTAAACCCCATGATACTTTTAATGTGGGCTATATTGGCAGTGTGAGCTTCAGCAAAATGCACCAAAATTATGTATCCATAAGTGCTGCTGTTGATATTCCCAATGTACAGTTTATTGTTTGTGGCGGGGGAGCGGAGGATTATCTAAAAAAACAAGCCCAGGAAATTGGCGCCGTTGAAAAATTTGATTTCAGGGGATTTGTTGAAGATATTAAATCTGTGATTGAAACTTTAGATATCTACGGCTATCCTTTGTGTGAAGATACCTATGCAGCCGCCGAATTGAACTTACAAGAAATCATGTATGCAGGCATTCCCCCGGTTGTTTTTCCCCATGGCGGAATTAAACGATTAGTGATTAATAATTATACTGGATTAGTGGCTCAAAGTGAATCGGAGTATACCCAAGCGATTGAATATCTGTATCATCATCCCGAAGAAAGATTGAGACTAGGGCGCAATGCTAAAGAATATGCACAACAATTATTTGGGGCAGAAAATGCCGCGAAACAGCTTAACCCCATTTATCAAAAATTGATGCAATTACCCAAGCAAAAAAGAGAATGGGGAATCCCAATGGGTTCGACTTTATTAGACCAACCCTTATCTTTATTAGATGTAGTTATACCCTCTGATAAGTTTATGGGGGCTAGGGCTTTTATTCAATCTTTAGGGCATCAAGCACAGCCTTTTACGGTTAGTTTAACGTCCGATAATATTGAACATTTATTAGCAGCAGAACAACAAATTGCTGAATCATCTATTTTATTAGGTTTAGGAGAGGGAGGAGTTCATCAATATCGAGATTATTATCTGAATGATGGTTATTTAAGATTGTGGTTAGGATTAGTTCTCATCAATAAGGATCGAAATCATCAAGCTATTTCTGAGTTGCAAAATGCAATTAATTTAGGATGTAATCATTGGCGGGTTTTCTGGTATCTAGCTCAAGCAGCAGAGCGGGTTCAAAATATTGGTTTAGCTGAAAATGCTGTGAATCAAGTATTGGGTTTTGTTCCCAATTTTACCGACGCTCAAGAAATGCTCCAGCGTTTACAAGTGTTATTAGTATCTGATGTAACTCATCTGGAATTAAAAGAGATTAATCTCATTATCTTTCCCGACTGGAAACAGCCTGAAGAATCGGTTTGCTCAGAATTAATGCGGGTTATTAAAGCACTGATTAACCATCCTGATAAAAGTCATATTAAACTACTCATTGATCATCAGAATATGGCTGATGAAGAAGCGGATTTAATTTTATCGAGTGTGGTCATGAATCTATTAATGGAGGAGGAGTTAGATATCGAACAAGGGCCGGATATTTCGCTCCTCGGTGAGTTAACTCAACCCCAGTGGTTAAATTTGCTTTCTATTGTCCAAGGTCGAATTAGTTTAGATCTGGAAAACTTAGCGATTATTGAAAAGTTTGATGGCATTGAAATTCCAGAGTTTTCCTTAGAAACATTGCTAGATTGGCGAGGTATTGAGTTAAAAAATGGGAGTTGGGAATTGTGGAAACTTAAAGAACAAAATTATATTGTATTTCCCGATTGGCAACAGCCCGAAGAAACCCTCTATTTAGAGTTAGCGGAGGTATTTAAAGCGATCGCTTCTCTACCGAATAAAAGTCAAATTACCCTCTATATCAATAGTCAAAATATCCCCGATGAAGATGCAAATTTAATTCTATCTAGCCTGATTATGAATTTATTAATGGAGACTGAATTAGATGTGACAGAAGCACTAGAAATTTTGCTAACTGGACAATTAACCGATCTTCAAGCCCAGGGTTTACTCCCCCATTTAACAGCCCGAATTGTTTTAGACCATGAAGATAAAAATGCGATCGCATCTTTTGGTGCAGAGATCATTCCCATTTATGATTTGACTATTTAGAACCGGAAAATGTCAAACCTCAGCAAGTTGTTTTTGGGACTCTAGCCACTGCTGATAAGCCACTTCATCTCCTCCAAAGGAATCAACAGAGACTTCACGCTCTGGCATCGGCTTCAGGGTTGCATTGATGGGACTGTACTTGCAATAGCAGATCACAACCATGTCGAAGTCCATTCCAACCGGGATATCTGGTGTATAGGTTTCGACTCGTGTAACTTCCCAATCACTCTGACGGTAATGAGTTGAAGACTCTGGATAGTTAGGATCAGTAAACTGATCAACTCTGATGAACTCTGGCGGACGGTATCCAAGTTCAGGTAATGCCTTGTCAGAGCAATCGTAATGCTCAAAAAGGGTTTTTGTGAGAGATCCAGTATGAGCATATTTGCGGTCTTTCCAACCCGGTTGACGCTTTTCTGCACGAAAGACAATCCATTTACGCATTAGTATTCCTCCTTTTCGGTGTTGTAATAGGATTTGGGAAATTCGGTTTTTCCTTCAAACACACAATCAACTTCAAGAACAGGATTACCCGTTTTCTCTATATCAACTAATTGCCAGCCGTATTTCTCAGCCATTTCTTCACAACAATCCCCATCGACTGCTGCATGGCGTGATTTGTTTTCGTCTTCATCATATCCAGGTTTTGGCATAGTTAAATTGCTCCTAGTTTGGAGTCAATCTTTTATCGTTTCTTGCACGATTTCACCCTTATACTTAGCTAATCGGTATAAAGTTAGTGGACTGTGACGGTTATGTTCTTCTACCATAGCGATTAATTCATCCAGTGCTAGGGTAACAGCGTCAATTTTGCGAATAGCCTCCCGCCAGTTCGCAACAGAACGCGCTCTTGTCTCTGCATCAGGTATTGTGCGTGGTTTATTCATGGTAGGTTCCAGATTTTTTTACTTTCTTGAGTGGTTGCTTCCACCGCATCAGCCGTTACGGAAGCTTGTTCAATAGTTTGACTCAATAAATTGATCATAGCAGCAGGAGCAATAGGTTGAGCCTCAGCGATCGCTAATGTCAGAGTAGCTAGACGAGAATAAGGATTTCTCAGACGTTCTGCGCCATTTTGTAATTGTTCCAGTTCTGGAATTGTTTCGTCCGTCTCGCCGTAGTCTTCAAACAAATTATACTCGGCTGTTTTTGCTTGATCAATCAGTTCAACTAAACGTCGTTGCAGGTTGAAAATAATCGTCAAAGTTTGAGGGGATACTTTTGCCATATTGAACTTATAGAAATGTATAACTTACCACAATATAATAATTTGCTGTTAACTAGGTTAGAGAAAATTCCGGTATAATAGCAAATAACCTTAATTGGCTATACAGTTTATCCCTAAGAATAATGGCTCTTTTTAGCATTGAAATCCCTGAAGAACTTTCCTCTCAACTTACTCAATTAGGAGACAAACTGCCTGAACTTTTGCATCAGTGTCTAGTTCAATCTCCACTTCCGGCTCAAGTTTATCACTACATCCTCAATTTTCTCGCCAGTCAACCCACTCCTGAGCAAATTTCCGAGTTTCGTCCCACCCCGGAAATGCAAAGCCGTTTGCACACTCTCTTAAATCGTAGTCAAGCAGGCAAACTAACTCCTTCAGAAAAACAGGAACTTGATGAATATGAACGCATCGAACACTTAATAATTCTGCTAAAAATGGGCAATTTACCTCAATACTGATAAATTAATAATAGAATAGAATTACTCAGATTGGGGAAATGAAATGAATCCGATTGTCCTAGATAATCTCAACCCCGTTGTTTTTGATAAAATTCGCAGTTTGGCGCAAAAACATAACCGCAGTTTAGAGGATGAAATTAAAGCAATTCTCACCCAAATAGCGGAAGCAGAAATAACCACTCAAGTTTCTGCAAGAGCTAATTTCCGAGCTAAACTTTGTCTAGCACGTCAAAAACACGGCAATCAGACATTTAGTGATAGTGTAGAACTTTTGAGAGAGGATAGAAATCGTTGAGTACATTCGTTGTTGATGCCAATGTAGCAGTAAAATGGGTATTGTCTGAGATTCATTCGGAAATTGCTCAGTGTCTCTTAGATGATGCCCATGAATTATTAGTCCCTGATTTCTTTTTTTCGGAAATTGGTAACATTTTATGGAAGCGGGTACGACGAGGAGAAACTACTTTAGAACTCGCTCAAAATGATTTAACTATTTTAATTGGAGGAGATTTAAAAATTTATCCCTCACAGTCTTTAATGCCAATGGCTTTAGAAATTGCTGTTCGAGTTGACCAAGCTATTTATGATTGTGTTTACCTCTCCTTAGCTGTTACTAATAAATGCCAGATGGTAACAGCAGATGAAAGATTTTACAATGCAATTTATAGAGATGTACTATCTGCCCATGTTTGTTGGATAGAAAATTTTCCTTCTTATGAATCACAATAATCAATTCTTTCCCTCAATATACTTCTGCCACATTTGTTGATAAGCATTTTCCATCTCACGGGTAAATTGTTTCGCATTCCACAACGGAGCCGTTTGTCGATTTTTCCTTAATTTCCAACTAATTTGTTGGCGTAAATTTTCATCTGTTCCTAACTTAATTCCCCAGTCTACATATTCCTCATCTGTCCAAGCAATACCTTCTGTAATTCCGGCATTGATCATCATTGTATAACTATTTCGGGCTGAGAATTGTTGCCCGACTCTTGTTACCATAGGAATCCCCATCCAGAGAGTTTCCATCGTGGTTGTGGCTCCATTATAAGGGTAGGTATCTAACAGAATATCTGCTAACATTAGATTAGCTCGATGAATAGAAGCTAAAGGCACTGCTGGCATAAATTTAAGACGATCAGAATTGACCCCAATTTCATCAGCTAATTGAATCAAATACTCTTGAACTAAAGATTGCTCCTTAATCGAATCTTTAATTAAAAAATAACTATTCGGCACAGATTTGATAATTTGCATTTGCAGTTTAGCCGTTTCTAAGTTATATTTATAACCACTTTGAGCAGTTAAAAATACAATGGCATGACTGGGAATATTCAGATGTTCACGACGTAAAGAGGGATTAGCTATTTCAAATCCATCCACAGCAATATAGGTTTGGGGTAATCTCCAAATTGTTTCCTGATAATGGTCTTGGGCATTTTCTGGCAACACATAAGGATCGGCAATAAAATAATCAATTGTTGGAACTTCTGAAGCATCCCATCCTAACCAAGAAAGTTGAATCGGGGCTAATTTCAGAGCCATAATTTTACAACAAAAATTGAGAGTAATACTATCTAAATCAACAATAATATCAAGTTCATCTTTGGTAATGGTATTAATAATTTGTTCGGAAGCATAAAGGGGAAATTCATAAGCACAATCGGAATTTTGAACATACCAATTTTGTAAATCATCAACTCGTCCTTGAGCATTAATTAAATAAGTATATATTTTAAAATTTTCTCGATTATGATATTGAAATAACCAACGAGTTAACCACCCGACTGAATGGGTACGCAGACAATGGGAAACATATCCTATTTTTAAAGGTTTAGTTTGATTTTTTGGCTTCAATAAGGAATATCTTTGACGGTTTCTCTGAATAATATCTGAGTTTTGATGCTCTATATTGCGTTGACAAACTTGGGCTATTTTATGCCTAATTAATAAGTTTTCTGGAAGATTATCTTGGAAATAAGGAAAGAAAAAACTGGCACTATAAAGCTGTAAAACCTCTCTTTCTGTTAAGTTATTGGGGTTTTCTATTAAATAGGAATCTAACAAATTTTTTTGATATTTTACAAGAGAAACACATTCCGCAGTCTGACCTGAACCTGTATGAATTAAACCCCGTATAATTAAATGGTTAGCAAATACTTTTTCTATCTTATTTTCTAACAGGGAATAATATTTTTTAGCAAAGCCCACTCCTTTTTCTCGATTTCCACTATCTTGATAAAATGTCGCAACTTGACGAATTAACTCCAAATTATTTTCATCTAAAGATAACCCTAATTCAGCTAGATTTCCTGCTGCTTCAGGCTGCGACATTGCCACAGCAATCTGAAACGCAGCTTTCAGAAGAATATTAATATACTTTTCTGGATTATTAACATAAGGAATACAAGCTTTTGATAACTCATAAGATTGAGGGTGAAGGGGATCAAAATTTAAAACTTGATCGAGAGTTTCCAGAAGATACTCAACATCAACCTCTTGACTTGTCCCTTGCTGAAGTTGCTCAATAATACCCCATGAGGTTAAGTCTTCACCTATGTATATTTTTAATTGAAAACTTAAATTAATCAAGTTTAATAAATTATTAATGTCATCCGGGCTAATCTCTCGAATGTGCTGTCTAATTAACCAAGCAGAAGAATATTGATCTTGAAGTTGTTCAGCCCCTAGTTTTAGAATTTGCTTGAGATCCTGTGTCCACTGTTCTACTTCTTCAGGTTCTGCATCTGTCATGGCTAACAACCAAGTCGTTTGAGCTTCTACTTCTTCCCCCTGCAAGAGTAAAAATAAGCCCAAATACCAGTAATAAGGCTTAATATCCGGTTCAATAGAAATCTGTTCTTCATAATAATTAATAGCTGCACTATAATCCCCATTTTTTAGATATTGAATTGCTTGCTCATCCTGATTTAGAAAATTCATCTTAAGATTTAACCTTTATTATTTAAAACAATAATCTATTTTTTATTTAATATAGTTTAACCACATTTGTTGATAGGCATTTTCCATGTCTCGTGTAAATTGCTTCGCATTCCACAACGGAGCAGTTTGTCGATTTTTCCTTAATTTCCAAGCCACTTGTTGCCGTAAATTCTCATCTGTTCCCAGCTTAATCCCCCATTCCACATATTCCTCATCTGTCCAAGCAATGCCTTCTGTAATTCCGGCATTCATCATCATCGTATAACTATTACGAGCCGCGAATTGTTGCCCAACTTTTGTCACCATTGGAACACCCATCCACAGGGTTTCCATTGTGGTTGTGGCGCCATTATAAGGGTAGGTATCTAAAACCACATCAGCAATCCTTAAATTAGCTCGATGACTCGCTTCTGTTGGGGATAAAGGTAATAATTTTAAGCGATCGCAATCGACTCCAACAGATTCAGCAATTTCAGCATAAAAAGTTTTCAAAGATTCTTGATCCGCCATCCCTTTAATCAAAAAATAACTATTAGGAACAGCTTTCAAAATTTGAAGTTGTAATTTAGCCGTATCAGGGTTATATTTATAACCTCGTTGAGCCGTAAAATACAGAATGGCATCATTAGAAACCCCTAATTCGTCCCGTCGCAAGCTAGGAATTGCGATTTCAAACCCATCTACTGCTAAATAAGTGTTAGGTAAACGCCAAATTGTTTCCTGATAATAATCTTGAGCATCTTCAGGTAAAACGTAAGGGTCAGCCATAAAATAATCCACGCTGGGAACCGATGAAGCATCCCAACCTAACCAAGTGACTTGTATGGGTGCGGGTTTAAGCGCTAAGGTTTCACAGGTTGATGTCAAGGTTAAACTGTCGAGATCCACTAAAATATCAATCTCGTCGTCATAAATAACTTTAGCTACTTCTTTTCCATCTAACCCTAATTTATGGGCTTTATCGCTTTTACTAATATACCAGGATTGTACTTCATTGTGATTCTTTTGGGCTGCGAATAAATAACTATGAATTTTAAACTTATCATGGTCATGATGTTGAAATAAACCTCTCGCTAACCAACCGACCGAATGATTTCTTAAACAGTGGGAAACATAACCAATATTTAAGCGTTTTTCAGCTAATATATTTGTTTTTGAACGAGATTTCCAACCCCGACAATACTTGACTGTTTCTGTATTTTGAGTTTCTATATTAGACTGGATAAATTCAGAAACCTGACGACGCAGCGAGTAGTTTTCGCGGGGTTGATCTTGATAATAGGGGAAGAAAAAAGTTGTTGAAAAAGAGCGGACAGCCAAATCATAAGCTAAAGTTGGCTTTTCTTCCAATAAACGATTGAGCATCAACTGATAATTTTCTATCGTTGTGCAGAATTCTGTCCAGCGTCCTCCAGCGCTCATTAACCCTCGAAGCAGTAAAAAAGTTGCATAGACTTGATCAGGAAAATTATCCATTACCGAATAACAATGTTTGGCAACTTCTATCCCCTTTGCATATTCCCCGATATCTTGATAAAACGTCGATAAACATCGCCATAACTCAGGGTGTTGCGGAGAAAATTTTAAGCCTTGTTCGATGAATTTAATTGCCAGATGATGTTGACTTCGAGAATACGCTAATTGATAGATAACGGGAACTAAGACTCCCATATAGGACTGAACATCAGAAAGATAAGGAACAGTGGTTTCCACTAATTCATAAGATAAAGACTGTTGAGGAGCTTGGTCTAAAACATTATTTAAAACTTCCAGTAATAAGTCATCATTAACCTCTTCTGGAACAATAACATTAGATTGAAATAACTCTAAAATGCCTAATTCAACTAGCACCTCATCAGAATAAGTGTTCAATAAGGTTGATAAACCTACTAAATGCAAAAGATTATTAATATCTGTGGGATTAATTTCTCGAATATGCTGTCGAATGATCCAGGCTGTTGTACAGTCTGCAAGCGTAATTCTTTGCCGTTCAGCTTCCGTTTCTAAAACTTGGATTAATTCTTGTGTCCACTGTTCAACTTGATCCGGTTCACCTTCCGTCATCGCCAAGAACCAAGTGGTTTGAGCTTCCACTTCTTGTCCTTGCAACAATAACATTAAGCCGAGATCCCAGTATAGAGATTTAACATCTGGTTCTCTCTCAATCGCAGCTTCATACAATTTTGCCGCTTGGCTATAGTTTTTTTCTTCCCAATACTGTTTGGCTTTCTGTTCCCAATCAGAATAAACACTTAGATTAAGATTAGATCTCATAGAACTCAAATAATTTTTGCAAATTTATCGCATGAAAGCGGGCAGTATTTTTCATACTACCCGCTCTCAATGATTCATATTCTGAACCAGAAAGACTGGTTAGACTCTTAAGCTATTATTTCGTCACTGCACTTTGATTGGCTCCACAAACAGGCCCAGTAGTAGAGAATCCAATAGTAACAGGTTTGTCCCAGTTTGCAGCTACAGTTTGTTCACAGAGAACCGTAGAGGTTGTTTTTGCTTCGCCTGTTCCACTTAAGCCGACACCTGCCGCATAAGCTTTCATTGCAGAGGAAGCAGGGGCAGCTGAGGATGATGCTCCAGTACCACCACCAGCAACTCCATTGTCATAGACAAAGTTAGAGGTTTGGGTTTTTAAACCAATCCCTAATTCTGAAATGGTTGCTCCAAAAGCACTATTTTCCGCGTAGTAAGCTTGTTGACCTTTATTAATCGAAGAAAGATATTGTTTTCCTTCAGACTGTTTGGCTTTGTTAGCTTGGTTGAGGAAGGAAGGCAGTGCAATAGCAGCCAAAATACCGATAATGATAATAACAACTAACAGTTCAATTAAGGTGAAACCTTCTTCTTTTTTTCTATTAGAAACGTATTGCAGGAATTTCGCTTTAAATTCAGTCTTCATAATCTTTTCTCCGTTTGGGGGGGATGTTTAACTTTTTATCTGGTAGTTCTAACTTACCCACTGCTCTAAAGTTTCATATCACCCCAACAAAATTTTTTTTCAATTTGATCCTGAACGCTGCAAAAGCACATACAGAAAGGCATCCAGGCTTATCAGTAATTCCTTAACCTGCTCAAAGGCCATTGCAGGAGTGATCGGTTCTAGGGTAACAGGGTCTACAGGTTGAATCTGTTGCCAACGTTCTACCAGGGATATCATCGGCTGTTCCGTCTCCCACAGGGGCAGCAAACAGGCAGCACGACGACTTTCAAGGGTAATGGGTACAATGGTCGGTAATTTAACATATTGACTGATTTCAAAAGACTTTTGGGTCTTGACACATTCAATTAAGTCCTCTTTAGCTTTGGTTGTTTTCAGTTGGGGATGGAGATGGACTTGGGTGGTTTGCCAGTCTGTATCTGTCCAGTTACTAACCGGAACGATAGACTCATTTGTAATGGGATGACCACACCAAAAATCCAGCAAACGATGGATAGGATGTAAAAGTTCATAGAAATGTAAGCGATCTTCTATTGAGAGTTCGGGTAAACTCATCCCTAAAAATGCTGGTAAATTCTCAGCATCCTTGAATAAATCGATCACTTCCCAGTTTCGCCATTTTACCATACTAATTAGCTCTAAGTCTGAGTTTCTTAAGGCTGCAAATAGTTCAGGAATTGTGTAACCTTTGTCTCCTTGAAACAGATAATTCATTAATACCCATTCCTTTTCTTTGATTTTTTCAGAATTATAGGTTTGTGATTTCAAGAAGACTTGATCTTTCAACGCCTGCATGATTTCCCCAGTTAACTCAATCTCTAAATCCGTCGGGTTATCGTCCATTAATCCCATCATTTTAAATAGGGATTGCGCTCTGAAATAATGAACACGCTGAAACGCACTATGAAGATTACTTCTAATTATTCCTTCTGGCTTTAAAACTGACCTCATCGCCTTCAGAGGAACTGTGATATCAGGGAACAGATACAACGATTCATCATTATTAATATAATCAAACTCATACCTAAGTTGTGGCAAGTTTTCTATGGGTAAAACATAAAATTCTGCATTGTCAAACCCATGAAATTTTAAACGCTGACGAGCCAGTTCAATCGATTGTTCAGAAATATCAATTCCAACAATCTTAGCCCCTGGATTTGCTTCTGCTAACACTAAGGATTTATATCCAGTTCCACATCCAGCATCTAAAATAATTTTACCTTCTGTGTTAATAACTTTCTGATATTTTAGATAATAGCAAGTTGCTAAATTATGGATAAATAGTAACTCATAATCGGTTTTAGGTGATTGTTCTAAGGGAGTTCTAGGATAGGGTGCTGAGTCAAACTGCTGGCGAATTTTTTCTAATAATTCCGGGTCTTGGTTTGGCATTGGTATTTTTAAAGTAAACTATGAAATAGCGATCGCACCCTCTATATTTATAGAATGCCATCTATGGATAACAAAATCACATTTTTACTTAAAGTTCTACTCCTATCCCTAGGATTATCGGTTTTGATCAAATTCGTTGGCCCATTGCTGACAATTCCCACGTCCTCAACCATTGCCTTAATCGCCGTTTGCTTACCTTCGGTTATTCTAGCCTTATTATTCAGTTGGCGGCTTAGACAACATTCTCAACAACCGGAATAGTTGGGCAAAAAATAGCCGATTGGGAGGAGAAATAGCGATCGCTTTTCCCCGTCCCTCAGAGGAAAAAGGACACAAATTTCGGTCGCCCAGCAAGGTTTAATTGCGATAAACTATTAGAAATAGAGAAGCTCGATCAGAAGGCTATTATTTTTTGATCAGTTTAAAACATTACCACAGGAGTCAGGCTAACCCATGACACAAACGACTCAAGCCCCAACCCAAGGGGTTCAGATGACCGAATCAGCCATCAAACAAGTCCAATTTCTGCGGGAAAAGCAAGGAAAAGATCTATGTCTGCGCGTCGGAGTCCGCCAGGGCGGTTGTTCTGGAATGTCCTATTTAATGGATTTTGCTGACCCTGGTACCATTCGAGAGGATGATGATGTGTTTGATTATGAGGGGTTTAAGGTCGTTTGCGATCGCAAAAGCCTACTCTACATTTACGGCCTAGTCCTTGATTATACGGATGCTCTAATTGGTGGCGGGTTTCAGTTTACCAATCCCCAAGCCACTCAAACCTGCGGTTGTGGTAAGTCCTTTGCCACCTAGGACTTGATCTAGGGAACAGGGAATAGCCCCCCCAAACCCCCCGTGCACGGGGGGCTAGGGGGGGGAGGGAATAGGGAATAGGGAAATCCCTCCTTGAAACCTTGTTTCTTGTACCATCTGGTTTTAGGTGTTTTTTATGCGGCTTGATGTAGCAAACCCAGGGCGGTAAAATATTTTCCTTCGGTGTTGCCTGTTTCCTATTCCCTGCTGTATAATTAAAGGTTGGCAATTTGCCATAGCTATAGATTGGGCACTAAATAATCCAGTTTGTAGCCTATTGCCGTATTTTAAATCTACAACAAATCATGACGACTCCAGAAGAATTATTTAAGGAAGGTTTTGAACGGTATCAGGCGGGGGAAGACCCGGAAACCTTGATTCCAGTGTTTAAGGATATTTGTGATCACGCCCCAAAAAATAGTAATGCTTGGACAAGTTTAGCTTGGTTATATCTATTAGCAGATAAACCGAAATTAGCCTATAACGCGGCAAAATCGGCCGTTAAACTCAATCCCCATGATCCCCAAGCGCGAGTGAATTTAGCGACGGCGATGTTGGAATTAGGGAAATCGGGGGTACGTTCCCACGTTGAACTCGCTAGTCAGTTAGTATTAGTAGATACAGACTGGCAACAGGAATTAGCGAAGAATTTTGAAGATGGATTAACTCGCAAACCCGACTGGAAATCCTTAGCCCGAGTCAAACAATGGTTATTTGAAGGTTAGGGAACTTTTACCTAATTTTGCTGCTCTAATTAGCATGATTAGGTAATTGTTCACAGGATAATTGAATTCTTTAAACTGCTGTAAATCCAATAAAAACGGCTGAAAATGACTGAAAATCTATAAACTCCTAAAAAGTATTAAGAAAGCGCAACAAAAAATTACATAAGTTAACTAACAAAGACAAAAAATAGTGATAGTATTTGAGAACTTCGGTTATTAACAATCAAAATCAGCCGTTCAAAAAATTTTTTGATAATAAATTAAGGAGATGGGATCACTATGGATAGCCAAGTTTTTGTCAAAGCCGAAACCCGTAATCACAAAGGCTTTTTTGTGAAACAAGGAGCCTATAAGTTAAAAAATATTGATGAATCGGGTTGGGCTTTAATCTGTGTTGATGACACCGTTTGTTATTACGTTGATCCCGATAATTTAGATACAGAAGACTCGGAGGAAACAGTCGAAGCGTGATGCAATTTGTCTTAAACAATCTTAGGATCAAAACTTTATCAAACAAGTAAAAATACTTAATTAAAATGCTGTCCCAATAATTGAGGACAGCCATTTTTTTATTAACATCACTTTTTAATTATTTCTGTTACCCATTACCCATTACCCATTACCCACTATTAACGCTGATTCCGCAAACGGGGATTGAGAAAATCGTTTAATCCTTCTCCTAAGAGAGATAAACCAACGACCATGATGGTTAATGCTAAACCTGGGAATAAAGTTGTCCACCAAATTCCGGTGGGTAATGCTTCTAAGGCAATTCTTAAATCATGTCCCCATTCGGGAATTTCATCGGGTAAACCTAGGCCTAAAAATCCTAATCCCCCTAAAGTTAAAATGGCATCCGCCGCATTTAATGTAAATAATACCGGAACACTTTGGATCACATTTAAAAACAAATAACGGGTTAAAATTCGACTGGTACTTGCCCCTAAAGCTTGGGCGGCTTCAATAAATAATTCCGTTTTAACCGAAGTAGTGTGATTGCGAACCACGCGATAATATTGAGGAATATAGGCTACACTAAGGGCGATCGCTGCATTCAAAACCCCTTTTCCTACCACAAACGCTAAAGTAATTGAAAGTAACAATCCGGGTAAAGTATAAATCGTATCCATTAAAAATAATAAAACCCGATCTATTTTTCCCCCTAAATATCCACTCACCATTCCCAATGGTACACCGATTCCCACACTCAAAATTGTTGCTAATAAAACGACTTGCCAAGCTACTTGAGTCCCAAATAATGTCCGAGAAAAGACATCATATCCTAAACGACTCGTTCCCAACCAATGTTGAGAAGAAGGCGGTTGATGGATGGGGTTAGAAAGAAATTCCGTAGGACTTTGTATCCATCCCCAAGTTAAAAATAAAGGTGATAATACTGCTATTAATAGAAATAAAACCGTAATGACTAATCCGCAAAAGGTCATAGCCGTGGATACGGAAGGAACCTGAAATCCCCTCAAAGGACGAAAAGATTGAACACGCATTGAATTTCTGAATATTGTATTTGAGATTAGAGCAATCTGGCCAGTTTGTCAAAAAAGTTTTTGTAGTTAAGAGTGACTCCCTCTACCCTACTAATTTCTGTAACGGTTCTTTACGACTGCTATAGACAAGGGTAACATCAGTGTTACGATGCCCTAAAAACATAATTTGAGTGATATTCCTATGGCAGAAGCACTGACTGGAACACCGCCTAAGTTTGGTGGTAGCACTGGTGGCTTATTAACAAAAGCCCTAGTTGAAGAAAAATATGCGATTACCTGGACTAGCAGCAAAGAACAGGTGTTTGAAATGCCCACAGGTGGCGCAGCCATTATGAATGAAGGGGACAACCTGATGTATTTAGCCCGTAAGGAACAGTGTCTAGCTTTAGGGACTCAACTGCGGTCGAAATTCAAACCCAAAATCGACAACTATAAAATCTATCGGGTTTTCCCTAACGGCGAAACTGAATACCTGCATCCTAAAGATGGCGTTTTCCCTGAAAAAGTCAACGAAGGACGTCAATCTGTGAATAGCGTTGCTCACAATATTGGTAGCAATGTTGATCCAGTTAAAGTCAAATTCACAACTAAAACCACCTCTGACGTTTAGACCGATCAGGTGCAATTAACCAGGGCAATGCCCTAAACATATTAGGATGGAGGATAGTCTATTCTTACCTTCATCCTTTATTTTTTTTATTGTTCGCCGCTATGATTTTTCCCGATTTCTCCCAATTTGCTCAACTGGCTTCCACAGGAAATTTTATTCCGGTCTATCAAGAATGGGTGGCTGATTTAGATACTCCGGTTTCGGCTTGGTATCGGGTTTGTGCCAATCAACCCTATAATTTTCTCTTGGAATCTGTTGAAGGTGGAGAAAGCATCGGGCGTTATAGTTTCTTGGGTTGTGATCCAGTTTGGATTTTAGAAGCTCATGGCGACCACACGGTACAAAAATGGCGAGATGGAACAATTCAAGAATTTATAGGCGATCCCTTCCAAGCCCTACAAGATTGTTTACAACCCTATCATCCGGTAAAATTACCCCAGTTACCCGCCGGAATTGGGGGACTATTTGGGTTTTGGGGTTATGAATTAATTCAATGGATCGAGTCCCGTGTCCCTGTACATTCCCCCAATTCCGATGATTTACCCGATGGGTTATGGATGCAGGTTGATAATTTATTAATCTTTGATCAGGTTAAACGGAAAATTTGGGCGATCGCTTATGCTGATACTCGGAATACAGATTTAGAAACGGCCTATCAACAAGCTTGTGATCGGGTTAAACAATTAGTGGCTAAATTACAATCGCCATTATCCCCGGAAAATACCCTTTTAGAATGGACTCCCCCCGCCCCCCCAACCCCCCGTGAACAGGGTGAGCAAACCCCTTTAAGCTATATTAGTAATGTTTCCCAGGAGCAATTTTGCACCAATGTAGAAAAAGGCAAACAACATATTAAAGCCGGGGATATCTTTCAAGTGGTTTTATCCCAAAGATTAACCGCCGAATATTCCGGCGATCCCTTTTCCCTTTATCGTTCTTTAAGGTTAATTAATCCTTCTCCTTATATGGCTTATTTTAACTTTGGAAATTGGCAATTAATCGGATCTAGTCCAGAAGTTATGGTGAAAGCGGATAAAAACCTAGAAGGAAAATTAATTACCACCGTCCGTCCCATTGCGGGAACTCGGCGTCGCGGTCAAACTCCCCAAGAAGATCAAGCGTTAGGGGAAGATTTATTAAAAGACCCTAAAGAAGTCGCAGAACATATTATGTTAGTCGATTTAGGCCGGAATGATTTAGGCCGAGTTTGTCGGATGGGAACAGTTAAAGTTGATGAATTAATGGTAATTGAACGCTATTCCCATGTGATGCACATTGTTAGTAATGTGATTGGAGAATTAGCAGAAAATAAAACCGCTTGGGATCTGTTAAAAGCCTGTTTTCCCGCCGGGACTGTGAGCGGCGCACCGAAAATTCGGGCGATGGAAATTATTCATGAATTAGAAGGTTGTCGTCGCGGCCCCTATTCCGGCGTTTATGGTTACTATGATTTTGAAGGACAACTCAATACTGCTATTACTATCCGCACAATGATTGTTCAAAACCAGGGTCAAGGTGAACATCAAGTTAGTGTTCAAGCGGGGGCGGGTGTAGTTGCTGACTCCCAACCTGAAAAAGAATATGAGGAAACCTTGAATAAAGCCCGGGGGTTATTAGAAGCCATTCGTTGCTTGAAATCTTGAATCCTAGGGTGCGTGCGCTACGATAGCCACACCAAAAGTCACTCACCAACCACTAACCAACACCTGCTAAACTTAGGTAGAAATTTTATGGTTTTGGATTATGTCTTCTACCACAAGCCCTTTACCTCCTAGTTTAGAACGGATTGTACAGCGTTTTAAACGTGCTTCTTCTAATAAATTGCGTTATGAACAATTAATTACTATCGCCCAAAAACTTCCTACCTTTCCAGAAGATCAGAAAATCCCTGATAATAAAGTTCCTGGTTGTGTGTCACAGGTTTATGTGATTGCTAACTTAGATGAACAGGGAAAAGTTCAGTTTCACGGGGATTCTGATTCTCAATTAACTAAGGGATTAGTTGCTTTTTTAATTATGGGAATGAATGGAATGACTCCCACAGAAGTTGTTGGACTTAACCCTGAGTTTATTCAAGAAACTGGATTACAAGCGAGTTTAACTCCTTCTCGCGCTAACGGTTTTTATAATATTTTTCAAACCTTCAAGAAAAAGGCTCAAAACTGTGATCCTAATCTTGATATTGAAGTTTAAGGGATTAATTAAATTAAAATATTAACTCAACTATGAATCAAGATTATTTGTGGATAGAATCATTAAAATTTAATGACCAAGGGTTAATTCCCGCGATCGCTCAAGACGCCCAAGATGGTACTATTTTAATGATGGCTTGGATGAATAAAGAATCTATTCAAAAAACCCTAGAAACTAAGGAAGTTCACTATTGGAGTCGTTCTCGTTCTGAATTATGGCACAAGGGAGCAACATCAGGACATATTCAAAAACTTAAATCATTCTATTATGATTGTGATGCCGATACTCTATTATTAAAAATAGAACAAATTGGCGATATTGCTTGTCATACCGGGGCGAGAAGTTGTTTTTTTAAACAAATTAAATGTTGATTGTTAACTCTTAAAAATCCGTGAAATCCGTCTAAATCCGTGATCAAAAATATGGTTATCAAAATTTATCATACTCAAACTCGCCAAAAAGAAAATTTTCAACCCTTAGAAGCAGGAAAGGTTAAAATGTATTGCTGTGGGGTGACGGTTTATGACTATTGCCATTTAGGTCATGCTAGATCCTATATTGCTTGGGATATAGTTAGACGCTATTTAGAATATAGTGGCTATACCGTTAATTATATTCAGAATTTTACCGATATTGACGATAAGATTCTTAACCGGGCTAAATTAGAAAACACCACAATGGATGTGGTTTCTGATAAATATATTCAAGCGTATTTTGAAGATATCCGACGCTTGAATATTCGGGATGCAAATGCTTATCCCAGGGTGACGGAACATCTTCCCCAAATTATCCAATTAATCCAAGAATTAGTAGATCAAGGTATTGCTTATGCAGTCGATGGAGATGTTTATTATAGTGTAAAGGATTTTGCCGATTATGGCAAATTATCCGGTCGTCAACAGGAACAATTACAAGCGGGTGCTAGTGGTCGAATTTCTGCATCTGATCCCGATATAATTAAGAAGAAAGATCCCTCGGATTTTGCCCTCTGGAAAGCCGCAAAACTAGGGGAACCAGCATGGGTTTCACCTTGGGGAAAAGGTCGCCCTGGATGGCATATTGAATGTTCTGCAATGGTGCGATCGCTATTAGGAAATACCATTGATATTCATGGCGGCGGCGGGGATTTAGTTTTCCCTCACCATGAAAATGAAATTGCTCAATCTGAAGCAGCAACTCATCAACCTTTAGCCAATTATTGGATGCACAATGGCATGGTTAGGGTGAGTGGTGAAAAGATGTCTAAATCTTTAGGAAATTTTACCACAATTCGCGGTTTATTGGATAGTCCTTTGGATGCGATGGTGATTCGTTTATTTATTTTACAAGCCCATTATCGCAAACCTTTAGATTTTACCGATGAGGCGATCGCTTCGGCTGAAAATGGATGGAATACGTTAAAAGAGGGGCTATTATTTGGTAGGGAATATGGCGATAAATTAGGCTTTAAACCCGATGAAAAAGCCTTAATTGATGATGCTATTGGTCGGTTTAAAGAGGCAATGGATGATGATTTTAATACCCCGGAAGGGTTAGTAATTTTGTTTGAATTAGCCAAGGAATTAAGACGCGATCGCAATATATTAATTCATGGAGGCGATATTAATACCCCGACCGAACACTTACAGAAAACTTGGCAAACTTTAATGGAATTAGCCACGGTTTTCGGGTTAGAAGCAAAACCAGAGGAAAGTCAGAATTTAGGGTTAAGTGATAGTGAAATTGAAGCCTTAGTTCAGCAACGGTCAGAGGCGAAAAAAGCGAAAAATTTTGCAGAAAGCGATCGGATTCGAGATCAGTTAAAAGAGTTAGGAATTACCCTAATTGATCAACCTGGAAATCAAACCATTTGGCATCGTTAATTGAGGTTGAATAAATTCGTTGTTGCGCTTGAGATATTTTGAGGGTAAGGCTTACAAGGAAATAATATTAACCGTATCTCCTTCTAAAGCAGCATCCACAAAAATAACCGTATCAACTTCCGCCATTTCTGCGGCAACTGCGGGGGTGAGTTGATGGATAGAAAGCGATCGCACATTCGTTAAATTCCACTGTTCAACCTCTGTTATTACCGCTTGACCAACACCATCATCTCCTCGAATGGGATTCCCATATCCGACAATTAAAATCATATTATTTTCTATATTTATTATTAACAATATTCTATCACAACTTCCTTTTGTTGACTGCGAAGTAACTGGACTAAATCTTCTATTAAGTTACGACGAATTGAAATATTTTTAGGTAATAAAGGATTCTGATAAAACTCATTAATTTGTTGACCTACTAAAAAATAAATCGAATCTCCTTCGATAATTTCCCGCGCCAATAAAACCGCCCCATTATTATCAGAAGCTAACCGGGCAATATCCCCCTTACATTTTCTCAAAATTTCCGTGGCTTTAGAAATCGTTAAAATTCCTTCTGTAACTAAATCCACCTCTTTTAGTTTACCAATAGGCGGTAAATCTTTTCGCATGGTTGCAATATCCATTTCAATAGTTTCTCCCATATAATTTGCGACTAAATTTCCAGTTGTTCCGCCACAAATTACTTTTCTACCGGGGAAATTTAATAACCTATCGGCATATAATTCATCCTGAGTAATATCTAAAGGCGGGCCAGTAAAAATCATGACCGGGTTAGGTTTTCTAACATAAACCCCCACAAAAGTTGCATCATCGCCAATATTTTCCCGATATAAAGAACGGGTTTCAGACATTACTTGCTCAATAATTGTTCGAGAATTAGTCGCTTGACTAATAAAAATTCTCTCCATGTATTTAGCAATATTATCCCAACCCCAGCCAAAATTCATCGTATCCCCTAACCCAGCATAAAGGATACCATCACTAATCGCCCCAATAAAATCTCCCCGCTCTAATGTTCCTTCTGAATATTGAATTTTTTTCCCTAAGATCTTATCAATTTTGGTTTCTAATTTAACAATGCGACCTTTTTTAAAATAAAGAATTGGCGGATTATCAAAATTAATTACTTTAAATTCATTGGTTAAATGATTAATCGAAATAATCGTAAAAGTTGCATAGGCAATTTTTCTCACCTGACAGATAGGTAAAGTTCCAATCACGGTTTTAATCACTTCCTCTAAAGGAACATCCGCATTTAACATGGTGATTAAAATTTCCGTGGTCAAGGTGGCTAAAATACTCGCTTTTACCCCACTTCCTAAACCATCGGATAAAACAATAGTGCTTTTAGTTTCGCTTTTGGTAAATTTAACTTGGTCACCACAAAGTTCTTCGCCTTTTTTATTCAAACTCAGGTGACAAATATCAAAAAAGTTATCTTGACTCATATTAATTTTACTAAAATATAGGGAATAGATAGAAACCCGGTTTCCGATAGTTTACTGATTCACCAGTTCAATAATTTTGAGTAAACTAATTTTAGTTTCGGCGGTGGTTTCTCCTAATAACCCGGCAATTTCTTGAGCGACTTTCATTTGATTATCAACTACTTCATTCACTTTTTTAACGGTTTCTGCCTTGATTATATCCGTTTCTTTTTTACGTTCCATTTCGGCGGTAATATCGCTCATAATACAGCCAATAATATTTTCTTCCTTAATGGGAAAAATAAACTCTCGAATATACAAATGATATTCAGGATATTCTGTTTCCCGTCCCCGAATTACCTGATTAGTTTCCCAAACAGTTTTAAAATGATCTACATTCCCTAAAATTTCGGTTACGGGTTTACCAATAATTTCACTCGCTTCAACATTAAATAGTTTACAAAAAGCCGGATTAACAACTTTAATCATCAAGTCTGAATCTACGGCAATTAAACCGTTAGGATCATATTCCCACAAAAGTTGCCAGAGGTGATTCTGAGTTGTTTCTAACATGGTGTTTATCTCAATTCTGATCTTTAATGGCGGGAAGAATTTCTTGCAAAAATCTATCTTCAATATTTTGAGGACTAATATTAATAAAATGTAAGTCCTTAAATTTCATCACAATTCCCGAACTACAAGTTTCTAAACAAAATGAGCCTTTTAGCTCAATTTTGTGATCAATATCATATTCACTCATCAAGGCTTGCAATTTCGGTAACACTTCATACACTCCAAGCTGATGACAAGCAGAACCCATACATAAATATAAGTTTTCCTTTGGCATTTTTTGCCTCCTAATATCATAAATCCGTTGTTGGGCTTTAGCCCTTAAGATTGCGCTTAAGCGCAACAACGGCGCAACAACGGTAGGGTTAATGGCGGTATTTTTCTTTAATTACTGTTCCATCCTTTTGAATTAATTGGATGTGCAAAGGCATTTGTCCGACGGCGTGGGTAGAACAACTTAAACAAGGGTCATAAGCACGAATTCCGGCTTCGACTCGGTTTAACATCCCTTCGGGAATATCATTACCATGAATATAATGTTGGGCAATTTGAGTCACGGTTTTATTCATGGCTAAATTGTTTTGTCCGGTGGCAATAATTAAGTTAACTTTCTTAATTAATCCGTTTTCATCTACTTGATAATGATGGAATAAAGTGCCGCGTGGAGCTTCACTAACTCCCACTCCTTCTAAACAGTTAATCCCCGCCTCTGAACGCACCCGTTTTGAGATAATATCAGGGTCATCAACTAACTGTTCAATGGCTTCAATACAAGCGAGAATTTCCACTAAACGAGCATAATGATAGAAGAAGGAAGAAGTAGCTACCCGTCCCCCCGCCCGATGCCGAAATTCAATTAATTCTCGGTCTGCATCTTCGGTACCAATACAGTCACAAACATTCAATCTTGCTAAGGGCCCAACGCGATAAATACCATCGGGATATCCCAGGGGTTTGTAATAGGGAAACTTCAAATAAGACCAATTTTCAACGGCTTCTCCGAGGAAATCTTGATAGTTATCTTCGCTCAAACCATCGGCGACAATTTCCCCATTACTATCAATAAATCTTAGGTGTCCGCCGTAGTGTTCCCAAGTACCATCGGGGGCAACTAACCCCATAAACAATGAGGGGAATTTGCCAAAAACATCAATTTCGGTTTTTAATTCCGTATCTAATAAACGCTTAAAGATACTAATAGCTAATTCGGTGGTTTGTCGAGCTTCAGGTAAGCGATCAATAATCCATTCTCGCCCTTCATCGGAAAGGGGAGAACGCACGCCACCCGGAACCGCCCAAGCCGCATGAATTTTTCTGGCGCCTAATAGTTCAATTACCGTTTGTCCGAACTGACGCAAGCGAATTCCTGCCCGAGCTAAATCAGGATCAGCCGCCATTAAACCAAACACATTTCGTTTAGCTGGATCACTATCCCAACCTAATAGAAAATCAGGACTACTGAGGTGGAAAAAACTTAAAGCATGGGACTGAGTAAGTTGTGCTAAATTCATCATCCGCCGCAGTTTTTCCCCGGCTGGAGGTACTTGCACAGCGAGGATTTTATCGCCAGTTTTAGCAGAAGCTAACAGGTGACTAACAGGACAAATTCCGCAAATTCTAGCGGTAATTCCAGCCATTTCAAACATCGGTCGTCCTTCGCAGAATTTTTCAAAACCGCGAAATTCTACGACGTGAAACCGGGCATTTTCTACTTCTCCCGCATCATCTAAATAGACAGATATTTTAGCATGACCTTCGATCCGAGTCACTGGATCAATAATAACGGTTTTAGACATATTTTTAACCTCTGTAGTTTGTTATTTAGCTTGAACTTTTCTACCCCGTTGTTGCGATTAAGCGCATCTTTATTAATTAGATTTGAGGATAAAAATTAAGGGTTATAATTTATATCCTTGGGGTACGCTGAAGCGCAACAACTAAGCGCATCTTTACTAATTAGATTTGAGGATAAAAATTAAGGGTTATAATTTATATCCTTGGGTGCGCTGAAGCGCAACAACGGCGCAACAACAGCGCAACAACGGTTAACCAAATTTGATCATTTCCCGTCCTTCCATTACAGGCATTTTCCCTTCTAATAAAGGAGCGATCGCGGCTTTAATTCTATCCGCAGAAGGAGGACATCCGGGTAAAAAGATGTCAATATCAACTAATTCATGAATTGGACGAACTCGCTCTAACAGTTCAGGCACAATACCCGGTTCATTCGGCAATTGCGCCCCGATATCACTCAGTTCCAAATAACAGCGTTTTAATACAGGTTCCGTACTACCTAACATATTTCTCATCGCCGGAACGTTAGCCGTGACCGCACAATCTCCAAAGGAAATTAAGAGTTTAGTCCGTTTTCTAACTTGATATAATAACTCTAAATTTTCTTCATTAGCCACGGCTCCTTCCACCAAACAAACATCCACATTTTCAGGATATTCTTTTAAGTCACAACCCACCGGACTAAAGACAACATCAACTTTTTCCGCGAGATCAAACAGCCATTCATCTAAGTCTAAAAACGACATATGGCAACCGGAACAACCCGCCAACCAAACCGTAGCAAATTTTATCTTGTCCATTGATGTTTCCCTCTTGCATCTGCTAAGAATTCTAGTTTTTCACTATCCCGTTGCATTTCCGCCGTAGTGGTACCTTTTTTAAAGATTGAACCCGTGGGACAAGCATCGACACATTTACCACAGGAGGTACAAGCATCCACATCCCCCCAGGGTTGATTTAAACCACTAATAATTTTAGCTGCGGCTCCCCGATAGCCGACATCCCAGACGTGGGCTCCTTCAATTTCAGCACAAACTCTCACACACCGAGTACACATAATACAACGGTTATGATCGATGCCGAATTTACTATGAGAAATGTCTACTTCCCGGTCAGGAAAGCGATAGGGAAAACGGCTATGATCCATGCCCACTTCAATCGCAACGTCCTGTAATTCGCAGTTACCATTAGCAACACAGATGGCGCAAACATGATTTCCTTCTGCGAATAATAACTCCACGGTCATGCGTCGATATTCTTGCAGTTGGGGGGTTTGGGTACAGACTTCCATACCTTCTGCAACTTCGGTTACACAAGCTGGTAATAAACGATTAATTCCTTTAATTTCTACTAGGCATAACCGACAAGCCCCCACATCAGAAACCCCGTCTAAATGACAGAGTTTGGGAATTTTGACCCCGGCTTCTTCGGCGGCTTTGAGTACAGATGTTCCTTCTTCAGCAGCAACATCAATTCCATCTATTTTTAGGGTTTTTACGGACATAATTTTTTCATCTCCTCTGAGGTTTAAATATCAAATTTAATCCTTTAACTTTAAGATGTATCTGGTTTCATTATAGCAGTTTTTCCTAATAATTTTTACATGATTTTGTATAGGGTTTGACCCCCCTAACCCCCCTTAATAAGGCCAGGATTGATTTCAAAGTCCCCCTTTACCCCCCGCGCGCGGGGGCAGGGGGGATGGGGGATTTAGGGGGATCTGATTCGGCTACAATCAGATTTTTTCGGCTGTCTTTGACACCCATGAAATTAACCCTAGGCTAAACAAGCGGCTAAATCTTCATCGGGGGTAGAAATCGCTTTCAGATGATAGGTGTCCGATAGTAATTGGAACACATTCGGAGAAATAAAAGCGGGTAATGTCGGGCCTAAACGAATGTCTTGAATCCCCAAATATAACAGGGTTAATAACACCGCCACGGCTTTTTGTTCATACCATGACAAAATCATGGATAGGGGTAATTCATTAACACCAATATCAAAAGCTTTAGCTAATCCTAAAGCAATTTGGATGGCAGAATAAGCATCATTACATTGTCCCACATCCATCAATCGAGGAATGTTACCAATTTCACCTAATTCTTTATCAAAAAAGCGGAATTTTCCACAAGCTAAGGTGAGGACAACACAATCTTGGGGAACTTTTTCCACAAATTCTGTATAGTAACTCCGTCCGGGTTTGGCCCCATCACAACCGCCGACTAAAAAGAAGTGACGAATTTTCCCGGCTTTAACCGCTTCAACGACGTGATCAGCTACACTTAAAACTGCATTATGGGCAAATCCGGTTTTCACTTCCCGGAGGGTTTCATCATCCAAAAAGCCGGGGAGTTCTAGCGCTTCTTGAATCACTGGAGTAAAGTCAGGAATACCATCAGCATCGGAGGGTAAATAGCCTAACCCAGGATAGCCCACGGGCCCAAGAGTAAACAGTTTTTGATCATAGGTTTCATGGGGCGGCATTAAACAATTTGTTGTCACCACAATCGCCCCAGGAAACTTAGCAAAATCTTTGGTTTGATTCTGCCATGCTGTGCCAAAATGTCCGAATAAATGGGGATAATTTTGTTTTAAAATCGGATAACCATGGGCGGGTAATAATTCCCCGTGGGTATAAACCGTAATCCCCGTATCTACGGTTTGTTTTAACAGGGCTTCTAACTGTTTAATATCATGTCCAGAGACTAAAATAGCCTTACCTTGACGATGATTTAAGGGAACACTTGTGGGGGTGGGATGTCCATAATGTCCGGTATGTCCGGCATCTAATAATTCCATTGCCCGGAGGTTCATTTCTCCGACTTTTAAGGCTAAACCCACCCAGGCATTTAAGTCTAAATCCTGCCGATCTAAAGCAATTAAGGCTTCATAGATAAACTGATAAATCTTCTCATCTTCCTGACCCAGTTCGTAGGCGTGGAAGGCGTAGGAAGCTAATCCTTTAATGCCATAAATTGTGGTTAATTGCAAGGAATAAATATCAATATTCCCATTAGCTTTTTGAATTAAATCCAAGGCAAAATTTTGTCCTTGTTCAGATAAATTTTCCTCAAAATCGGGCTGATAATTACAAATTTCTGGCCAGGAAATGGGGGTGGGACTTTTACTTTCCACCGCTTGTTTTAAGGTTTTTCGCAATTGTAAAACCTGTTGGGTAGAATCAGCAAATCGCTTCGTACTAAAGTTAACATTCGTCATCGTTGAAAACATCGCTTCACAGGTAAAACGATCAATTTCTCGATTAGGAATACCTAACTCATAAGCTTTTAAAGCAATGGGGGCAATACTGCGTAAGCAATAGACTAATAAATCTTGGATTGAATTAACCTCTGGACTTTTACCACAAGCCCCCCATTGATGACAGCCATTTCCACTGGCGGTTTGTTCACATTGTTCGCAAAACATTTTTTATTATCCTTACTTGAAAGTATTGGATACAATGGGTGAATTTTATCTTTGTTGATACCAATAAATAGTCACCCATTGCAGATATAAACCATCCCATTTTTAGGAATATTAAAGCCCCGAAACCCGTCCGCTTTCTTCTGGTTGCAATAATGCCTGATATTCCTCTGGAAAATAACGCAACGTACTCAAGACCGGGTTAGGGGCTGTTTGTCCGAGTCCGCATAAACTGGTGGCTTTGACCATTTCCGACAACAGTTTCATTTTCTCAATATCTGCGGTAGTAGCTTGTTTATTGAGAATTTTGGTTAACATTTGATACAGTTGAACCGTCCCAGTGCGGCAGGGAACACATTTTCCGCAGGTTTCCCCCCGACAGAATTCCATATAGAATTGGGCAACTTGCACCATACTGGTGTTTTCGTCCAGCACCACCATACCCCCTGACCCCATCATAGATCCTAATTGGGCCAAGGATTCGTAATCTACCGGGGTATCCAAATGTTCTGCGGGAATACAACCTCCCGATGGCCCTCCAGTTTGCACGGCTTTAACTTTCACGCCGCCGGGAATACCGCCCCCCATGTCCTCGATAATTGTCCGTAAACTAATTCCCATGGGGACTTCAATTAAACCGGTATTCCGAATTTTGCCCGTGAGGGAGAAAATTTTAGTCCCCTTGCTTTTTTCTGTGCCGATACTGGAAAACCAGTCGCTACCTTTTTTAATAATTGGGGCAATATTGGCCAAGGTTTCGACGTTATTAATTAAGGTGGGCTCCCCCCATAACCCGGAAACGGCGGGATAGGGAGGGCGAGGGCGAGGAGTGCCGCGTCCCCCATCAATGGAGGCAATTAGGGCGGTTTCTTCCCCACAGACAAAGGCTCCCGCCCCGACCCGGATATCAACACGGAAATCTATTCCCGACCCAAAGACTTGACTCCCTAAAATCCCTTGGCGTTTGGCTTGTTGAATGGCTTTTTGTAGACGGGAGATGGCCAGGGGATATTCGGCCCGGACATAAATATAGCCCTGGGTCGCACCAACAGCATATCCAGCGATCGCCATTCCTTCTAAGATCCGATGGGGGTCACTTTCCAAGACACTCCGATCCATAAAGGCGCCGGGATCTCCTTCATCGGCGTTACAGATCACATATTTCTGTCCGGGGGGCATTTTAGCAACGGTGGCCCATTTTAATCCCGTAGGATATCCCGCCCCGCCTCGACCCCGGAGCCCGGATTTAGTAATTTCGGCTACCACATCGGCCGGACTCATTTCATAAACGGCATGATGCAGGGCTTGGTATCCACCCACGGCGATATATTCGCCAATTTTTTCCGGGTCAATTTTACCGCTATTTTCTCGAACAATTAGCAGTTGACCACTAAAAAAGGGATGGTTGCGATCGCCTTGGACGGGTTTAGCCTCTCCCCCATTCAGGGCTTCAATAATAGATGGGGCTGCTTCAGGCGTCACTTTCTCGTATTGGAGTCCGGCGGGTTCGACTTCTACTATTGGCCCCCGGCCACAAAATCCCATACAACCCACCCCGACCACTTGCACCCTCTCCTCCAGTCCAGCAGCTTTCACAGCCGCATCCATTTGATCTTTAACACCCAAGGAATTTGAGGCTACACATCCGGTTGAGGTACAACAATGAACCCGGATCGGTTTTTGAGATTTTTGTTCCTTCTCGGCTAATTCTAATAATTCGCTATATTCCATAATTTGGGTAATGGGTAATTGGTAATAAGTAATGGGAATCGGTAATGGGTAATGGGTAATGGGGAATCGGCAAGACCTGACCTCCTCGGCTCCCCTACTCTCTTACTCCCCCTGCTCCCATGCCGCCATGCGATCGCAGGCCATTTCCGGGGTCTGTTGGGCGGCTACTTTGCCATCAAAGACAACGGCCGGAGCAATACCACAGGCCCCAATACAACGGGCGGTCATAATCGAAATTTGACCATCGGCGGTGGTTTCCCCGGCTTTAATTCCGGTTCGGGCTTCTAAGGCGGTTAAGACATCCCCGCCCCCCTTAACGTAACAAGCTGTTCCTAAACAAACTACACAGGTATGGGCGCCATTGGGTTTGAGGGAGAATAAATGATAGAAGGTGGCGACTCCATAGACATAACTGAGGGGAAGTTTCAGATTTCTGGCCACATAAATTAGAACATCTTCTTCTAAAAAGCCAAAGGATTCTTGGGCTTTATGTAGCACCTCAATTAAGGCGTCCTGACGATATTGGTTGCGCTTCATGGTCATATCCAGGACTTTAAACCGTTTATCGCCTCCTTTTGCGGCTCCAGCTTTGGGTTTATCAGCTTTTGCAGTAGTTACCGTAGAAGATTGCATAGTTCAGTTCTCTACTAATGATGGGGATTGTTGCTGATTTTTAATGGCAGATCCGTTTCAAAAAGTTCTGTTCAGTTCAGCAAAATGATCACAAATTAAATAACAGTTGTGGACTTAGGGATTGTAGACTTTGTTAAGAGTTGGTTATACAACTCTTGTGTTGTTTATCTCGATGATTCTGGATTTGACTCCAACTTCTATTCTAAATTGTAAGTCTACTGCTAATTTATGGAAAAAAGTATTAAAATAAAGAAAAGAATTAATCGGTCTAGGTTAATAATGGATGTGGTATTGATCGGACTGAAATACTGGGACAATCCCTACCACAAGAAATGGTCTGGATTTTTCATCAGTTTTCCCTCCTTGCTTCAAGAAACGTAACATTTTTAGGTGCAGCCGATGTGTTTAGCAATTCCAGGTCAATTATTGAGTATTTCCGGGTATGATCCCTTGGAAAAAGTCGGTAAAGTCAGCTTTGGTGGAATGATCAAGGAAGTCAACTTGGCTTATGTTCCAGAGGTTCAAGTCGGTGATTATGTCATTGTTCATGTCGGTTTTGCACTGAGTATTGTCGATGAACAAGCCGCACAACAAACCTTAACAGATTTACAACAAATGGTGACAATCAGTTAAAATACGTTAAGAGAGGATTTCAATTTTCCCTGTTGTGTTAGAGAATAATATCGAAGGAGTAGCGAAATGACGGTTAAAACCCATCAACATCCAGAAACCATTCAAAGCATTTCACCGCTTTCTAAAGTTTCAGGTCGGATTCATTCTATAGAGACTTGTGGCACGGTTGATGGCCCAGGAATCCGATTTATTATTTTTACTCAAGGCTGTTGTCTACGGTGTCTTTATTGCCATAATCCTGACACTCGAAATTTGCAAGATGGCAAAGAAATTACCGTTGATGAACTGATTGCTGAAATTCAAAAATATCGCTCTTATATGCGATTTTCAGGAGGAGGTGTTACCATTAGCGGGGGTGAACCCTTAGTACAACCCGACTTTGTGCAAGCAATTTTCCAACGCTGTCAAGAAATCGGAATTCACACCGCTTTAGATACTTCAGGTTACGTTAACTTAACCGTTGCTAAACCTGTTCTCGAATTTGTGGATTTGGTTTTATTGGATATTAAATCCTTTAATCCGTTAACCTATCGTCAAGTAACAGGAACTTCCATTGAACCCACCTTGAGATTTGCTCAATATTTGAACGGGATTAATAAACCTACTTGGATTCGGTTTGTTTTAGTTCCGAACCTGACCGATGATCCCGACAATATTGAAGGATTAGCTAAGTTGATTTCTCAATTAAAGAATGTGGAAAAGGTAGAAGTGTCACCTTTCCACCAACTCGGAGAATATAAGTGGGAAAAACTGGGATACACTTATCATCTCCAAGACACACCCGTGCCCACTTCTGAGCAAATTCATCAAGTCAAAGACTGTTTTAGGCGTTATGGACTTTCAGTTCAGTAATATTTTGGGAATCAGAGAAAACAGAAAATCATAAACTTTTGAACTGATACAGAACGCTTTCAATTTGAGTCAAGAGTCTATGTTCTAACATTTTGTCGCTACTGCTATTAACGTCAAAGCTTAAAGTTTCAAATCGAATTAGGAGTCTGAATTATGATTGCTACAAATGAACGTCAAATCTTAAATCAATCCTCTAGTAATTTATGTAAACAATGGCAAGGATTTATTGAAGATAAATGGACGAAAGAAATTAATGTCAGAAATTTCATCCAAAAAAATTACACCCCTTATGTCGGGGATGAATCCTTTTTAGCTTCAGCAACGGAACGCACTCAAAAATTGTGGGAGTTAGTGCGAGATTTAATGCGTGTAGAACGGGAAAAAGGCATTTTAGATGTGGATACAAAAATTCCCTCTAATATTGTTTCTCATGGTGCTGGTTATATTGATCAAAGCTTAGAACAAATTGTAGGTTTACAAACCGATCACCCCTTAAAACGTGCAATTATGCCCTTTGGTGGAATTCGGGTTGTCAAAGCTTCTTTAGAATCCTATGGTTATGAACTTGATCCTGAAACCGAAGACATTTTTACCCAATATCGTAAAACTCATAATGATGGAGTTTTTGATGCCTATACTCGTCAAATGAAAAAAGCCCGTCATTCTGGTATTATTACCGGATTACCCGATGCCTATGGACGAGGACGAATTATTGGGGATTATCGTCGCGTTGCGTTGTACGGAATTGATCGGTTAATTACCGATAAAAAAGAACAACTTGAATCCTTAGAATTGGATGAAATTGTAGAAACCACTATTCAGCTACGGGAAGAAATTTCTGAACAAATTAAAGCCTTAAAAGAACTCAAAGCGATGGCGGCGAGTTATGGATTTGATCTCAGTTTTCCGGCTGCCAATGCTAAAGAAGCGGTACAGTGGACGTATTTTGGTTATTTAGCTGCCGTTAAAGAACAAAATGGTGCAGCGATGTCCTTGGGACGGGTTTCAACCTTCCTAGATGTCTATTTTAATCGGGATTTGAAACAAGGGATTTTAACGGAATCTGAAGCTCAAGAAATTATCGATCATTTTGTCATTAAATTACGGATGGTACGATTTTTACGAGCCCCAGAATACAATCAATTATTCTCTGGTGATCCCACTTGGGTAACAGAATGTCTGGCAGGAATGGGAGAAGACGGACGATCATTAGTGAGTAAAACCAGTTTCCGCTTCCTGCATACCTTATCAACTTTAGGGCCTGCACCGGAACCTAATTTAACGGTTTTATGGTCAGAACGCTTACCTGAAAATTTCAAGAAATTCTGTGCCAAAGTTTCCATTGAAAGCAGTTCCATTCAGTATGAAAATGATGATCTCATGCGTCCTATTTATGGGGATGATTATGGAATTGCTTGTTGTGTTAGTGCCATGCGAATTGGCAAACAAATGCAATTTTTTGGAGCACGAGCGAACTTAGCCAAAGCGTTACTTTATGCCATTAATGGCGGAAAAGATGAAAAAACAGGTGAGCAAATTGCCCCTCTGTTTGCTCCGATTACTTCTGAATATTTAGATTATGATGAAGTGGTCGCCAAATTTGATCAAATGATGGAATGGTTGGCGAAATTATACGTCAATACCCTGAATGTAATTCACTATATGCACGATAAATACTGTTATGAACGCATTGAAATGGCGTTACATGATCGGGATGTTTATCGAACTTTAGCTTGTGGGATCGCAGGGTTATCCGTTGTAGCTGATTCTTTATCCGCGATTAAATATGCTCAAGTTAAAATATTGCGGGGAGAAAATGGGTTAGCTCTGGATTATGAAATTCAAGGAGATTATCCTAAATATGGCAATAATGATCAACGAGTCGATGAAATTGCCGTGAATTTAGTTCGGACTTTTATGAATAAAGTTCGCAATCAAAAAACCTATCGCCATGCCGTACCCACCCAGTCTATTTTAACCATTACTTCCAATGTGGTGTATGGCAAAATGACCGGAAATACCCCCGATGGACGTAAAGCCGGAGAGCCTTTTGCACCGGGAGCAAATCCCCTCCATGGACGAGATAGTAACGGTGCGATCGCATCCTCTGCTTCTGTGGCAAAATTGCCTTATGAACACGCTCAAGATGGCATTTCTTACACCTTTTCAATTGTTCCGAAAGCCTTGGGTAAAACCCTAGAGGATCAAGTTAATAACTTGACAGGAATGTTGGATGGATATTTCTATGATGGCGGACATCATATTAATGTTAATGTCTTGGATAAAGAGATGTTAATCGATGCGATGAATCATCCTGAAAACTATCCTCAACTTACCATTCGGGTTTCTGGATATGCTGTGAATTTCATTAAATTAACTCGTGAACAACAGTTAGACGTGATTAAACGCACATTCCATGATCGGTTTTAGTGGAATGATTCTAGGGGTTTAACCTTAGAAACTCCCTTCACAATATTAACTACCGTAGAGACGCGCCATGGCGCGTCTCTACAGGTGTTTTAGGGGATAATCTGTAGTATCAATTTCAAGGATTTCATATTAAATATCTGTTACAGATCGTTGATCGGATCGCTCATCACTTTTTCCTATCCCCTATTCCCTATTTTCCTTTTCCCTTCTGTTCCCTGTTCCCTGCTATTACAAATCGTGACAATGAGTTAAAAAACGTTAAGTTGTGGTTCCCTTTCTGCCGTTTTTATTAGATGATCTAAAATAGGAATCTAGGGGGTAAACCTCAACAATCTTTAATCTAAATTTAAGGAAAAATTAATCTCGACCGATATTTGACTCTGGAAAATTCCAAATTAAACAATAGCTGGGGTAACGAAAAAAAGCTGAAGTAATTTTAAGGATATTTCTATCCGTTTAATTACAGAATTAGAATCATTAACAACCCAAACTAAACAACAAAACGGTCAATTTTGGCGCAGAAATTGCCAAAACAATTCTGTATCTAAGCGGGCACTCGCATTAAAGTTTTATTGCTAGAGGAATTTTAGGAATGAATACAAAAAATTATGCAACCCTAGATGGTAACGAAGCCGTTGCTCGTGTTGCTTATCGTTTGAGTGAAGTTATCGCCATTTATCCGATCACCCCGTCCTCACCCATGGGAGAATGGGCTGATGCTTGGGCCTCCGTGGGGGATAAAAACCTCTGGGGGACGGTTCCGGCCGTGGTAGAAATGCAAAGCGAAGGCGGGGCGGCTGGGGCCGTACACGGGGCTTTACAAGCGGGTTCCCTGACAACCACCTTCACCGCATCCCAAGGGTTAATGTTAATGCTCCCCAACCTCTACAAAATCGCGGGAGAGTTAACCTGTGCCGTGATCCAAGTGGCCGCCCGTTCCTTAGCCGCCCAAGGGTTATCTATTTTCGGCGACCATAGTGATGTGATGGCAGCTAGGGCCACGGGGTTCGCCCTGTTGTGTTCCGCCTCGGTGCAGGAAGCCCAGGATATGGCCTTAATTGCCCAGGCATCCACCCTAGAATCACGAATTCCTTTTATTCACTTTTTTGACGGATTTCGTACCTCCCATGAAGTCCAAAAAATTGAACTATTAGAGGATAGTGATATCCGAGAATTAATCGATGATAAATACGTTTATGAACATCGCAACCGCGCTTTAACACCTGACCGTCCTGTCCTGCGAGGAACGGCTCAAAACCCCGATGTTTATTTCCAAGGCCGAGAAACCGTTAATATTTTTTATGATCAAACCCCCGAAATTGTACAACGGGCAATGGATAAATTGGGGCAGTTGACGGGACGCAATTATAAACTATTTGAATATCACGGTGCCCCCGATGCCGAACGGGTAATTATTCTCATGGGTTCCGGTTGTGAAACCGTCCATGAAACCGTGGATTATTTGAATGCCCAAGGGGAAAAATTAGGGGTATTAAAAGTTCGATTATATCGTCCTTGGGATGGGGAACAATTAATTGCGGCACTGCCGGAAACTGTCAAAGCGATCGCGGTTTTAGATCGGACAAAAGAACCCGGTTCTAGTGGGGAACCCCTCTATTTAGATGTGGTGACGGCCGTTCAGGAAGTGATGTTAGGAGATAACGATACCCTTAAAGCTAAGATTAAAAACCTTAAAGCATTGGTAGGGGGACGTTATGGGTTATCTTCTAAAGAATTTAATCCGGCAATGGTTAAGAGTGTTTTTGAGAATTTAGCCCAAACTAAACCCAAAAATCACTTTACTATTGGTATTAATGATGATGTTAGCCACACCTCCTTAGAATACGATCCCAGCTTCTCCACCGAACCCGATAACGTGGTGCGGGCGATGTTCTATGGGTTAGGTGCAGATGGTACCGTTGGTGCTAATAAAAACTCGATTAAAATTATTGGGGAAGAAACCGATAATTATGCCCAAGGATATTTTGTTTATGACTCCAAAAAATCTGGGGCTGTTACCGTATCTCACTTGCGTTTTGGGCCGCAACCGATCCGGTCGATTTATTTAATTAGTAAGGCGAATTTTATCGGTTGCCATCAATGGACGTTTATCGAAAGATTAGACGTTCTCCAATGTGCGATGGAAGGTTCAACTTTCCTCTTAAATAGTCCCTACGGCCCCGATCAAGTTTGGGAATATCTGCCCTTAGAAATTCAAGAAGATATTGTTAGAAAAAATCTGAAATTCTATGTTATTGATGCCAATAAAGTTGCCCGTGATACGGGGATGGGAAACCGCATCAATACTATTATGCAGGTGTGTTTCTTTGCCTTAGCGAAAGTATTGCCAAGGGAAGAAGCGATCGCCCAAATCAAAAAAGCGATCGAAAAAACCTATGGTAAGAAAGGAGCAGAAATTGTTCGCTTAAACTTAAAGGCCGTTGATGAGACCCTAGAACACCTTTATGAAGTCAACGTTGCCCAGGCCAACAGCGCCCTACGGCGAGCCGAACCCGTAGCCGTCGGAGCCCCTACCTTTGTTAAAGAAGTTGAAGGCATGATGATCGCCGGACGGGGGGATGATTTGCCCGTTAGCAAACTGCCCTGTGATGGTACTTATCCCACCGGAACCTCTAAATGGGAAAAACGCAACGTCGCCCAGGATATCCCGGTTTGGGATGCGGATGTCTGTATCCAGTGTGGCAAATGTGTGATGGTTTGTCCCCATGCCACAATTCGGGGTAAAGCCTACGATGAGGCTGCCCTGGAAAACGCCCCCGCCAGTTTCAAATTTACCAACGTTAAGGATAAAGCCTTTACCGGAGAAAAATTCACCATCCAAGTCGCTCCCGAAGACTGTACCGGATGTGGCATCTGTGTGGATGTTTGCCCGGCCAAAAATAAATCCATGCCTTCGAGAAAAGCGATCAACATGGAACCCCAGTTACCCCTGCGGGAACAAGAAGCTACGAATTGGGACTTTTTCTTGGGTATTCCCAACCCTGATCGGTTAAAATTACGGCCAGATTTGATCCGTCAACAACAATGGCAAGAGCCGTTATTTGAGTTCTCCGGCGCCTGTGGTGGATGTGGCGAAACTCCCTATATCAAGTTGGTTACGCAGTTATTTGGCGATCGGATGATCGTGGCCAACGCCACCGGATGTTCCTCTATTTATGGCGGGAACTTACCCACAACCCCCTGGACAACAAACGCCGACGGTCGCGGCCCGGCTTGGTCTAATAGCTTATTTGAAGATAACGCCGAATTTGGTTTAGGGTTCCGAATGTCCATTGACAAACACGCTGGGTTTGCTCTGGAATTGTTACACAAACTCGGCGGTGAGGTTGGGGATAATTTAGTTACCCAAATTACCGATAACGCCCAAAAATCCGAGGCCGATATTTGGGAACAACGGCAACGGGTTGTCCAACTCAAAGAAAAACTTCAAGGACTCAATTCCCCTGACGCCCAACAGTTACTTAGTTTGGCCGACTATTTAGTGAAAAAATCCGTTTGGATTATTGGGGGAGATGGTTGGGCCTATGATATTGGTTACGGTGGCTTAGATCACGTCATTGCCAGTGGCCGTAACGTTAATATTTTGGTTTTGGATACGGAAGTTTATTCCAACACCGGGGGTCAGTCTTCTAAAGCTACCCCCCGCGGCGCCGTTGCTAAGTTTGCGGCTGGTGGTAAACCCTCGGCTAAGAAAGACCTCGGCCTCATTGCCATGACCTACGGTAACGTTTATGTGGCGAGTGTGGCGATGGGGGCCAAGGATGAACACACCCTGAAAGCGTTCTTGGAAGCGGAAGCCTACGACGGGCCATCAATTATTATTGCCTATTCCCACTGTATTGCTCACGGGATTAATATGACAACGGCTATGACCCATCAAAAAGATCTGGTGGAAAGTGGCCGTTGGTTACTGTATCGGTATAACCCAGACTTGAAAGAAGCAGGCAAAAACCCGTTAATTTTGGATTCTAAATCACCTAAGAAAACCGTTGAGGCGTCTATGTATGCGGAAAACCGTTTCAAAATGTTGACCAAGAGCAAACCTGCTGATGCCAAACGGTTGTTAAAAGAAGCCCAAGAAGACGTCAGTACCCGTTGGAAAATGTATGAATATATGGCCGCTCGTCCATTAGAAACTAAGGGTAATAACGGTCATTCTGAAGGGAAATCAGCCCCAATTTCGGAAGGTAAACCTCCAGAAACTACACCTGTATAAACCCTTCTTAACTTGCCCCTAGACCCCCCTAGCCCCATTGGTAAGGGGGGAACCGGATGTTCAAAGTCCCTTTTTTTGAGGGGGGAACCGGAAAATCAAAGTCCCCCTTAGTAAGGGGGATTTAGGGGGTCTGATCTCCTCGCAAAACCAATCATTATTAATCATCTAAAACCTAGGACTAAAAACAATGGATTTAACCACAACTTATCTAGGATTAAATTTACGAACTCCGATTGTTCCTTCTGCTGCTGCACCGTTATCTGAAGATATTGATAATATTAAACGTTTAGAAGATGCGGGGGCGGCGGCGGTGGTTTTACATTCCTTATTTGAGGAACAATTACTGCGAGATAAATTTGAACTGCATCATCATTTAGAATACGGAACAAATAGCTTTGCAGAAGCATTAAGTTATTTTCCCGAACCCGATGAATACCACGTTGGGCCAGAACTTTATTTAGAACATATTCGTCAGGCTAGAGAATCAACAAATATCCCGATTATTGCTAGTTTAAATGGTTTTTCTCCTGGGGGTTGGGTGGAATATGCTCAACTGATGCAACAGGCGGGGGCGAATGCTCTGGAATTGAATATTTATTATGTACCAACGGACATTAATTTAACAGGAGAACAAATCGAACAAAACTATCTCAATACCATTAGAGATGTTAAGGCAGAAGTTACTATTCCTCTGGCTTTAAAACTGAGTCCCTATTTCAGCAATATGGCGAATATGGCGAAACAATGTTGCGATGCGGGGGCCGATGGTTTAGTATTATTTAATCGCTTCCTGCAACCGGATATTAATCCCGAAGAATTGATTGTTGAACCTGGAACAATTTTAAGTAGTCCCCATGACCTGCGTTTACCTATGCGTTGGATTGCGATTTTATATGGTCGAATTAATGCGGATTTAGCCTGTACCAGTGGGGTTCAACGGGGTCATGATGCAATTAAAGTGTTAATGGCGGGGGCAAAAATTACTCAAGTTTGTTCTACCTTATTACGTCATGGTTTTAATTATATTAAAGTCATGGAGGAGGATATGAAACACTGGATGGAAGAACACGAATATCATTCTATTAAACAGATGCAAGGTTCTATGTCCCAACTCAATTGTGAAGATCAATCAGCTTATGAACGCGCCCAATATATGAAGACAATTACATCCTATCAACCCGATCATAGTTTAGTTTAGACCCCACCCTAGTCCTCCCCTTACCCAGGGGAGGAGTTTTATTCCTTGCTTTTTGAGTTCGCTAATGATATTATGTTTTATGACTAGGTAAAATAATCCTAGAACTCGCTTAATATCTAAATTATTTCATTGTTAGGGTAAAACTATGGAATTTGTTAATCATAAGATAAAATCTCTAATTCGTCAGTTTAATTCACCAGATAATTTAGGGGAATTTGAGTTAATTCAAGAAATGAATGAACCTCAAAGGCTCATGTTTCAAAAATCAATCAAAAAGGTAAGAAAACGCAAAAGAGTAGGATTTACATTAGGTGTAATATTCGGTTTTCTAGGCGCTCATCGCTACTATTTAGGTGATTATGCTATAGGAGCAGTTTATACAGTAGTAGTAATGATTACTACAGCCATTGATGAATCTTTAACAATCATTCCAGTTATAGCAGCTTTAATTGAATGTTTATCTATAATGGATAAAATTGATCAATATAATCGTTCTAAAGCTTTAGGTATAGCTCAAAAAGTTAAGGAATTTGAAAATCCTTTAATTAATGAATCTCTTGAAAGAGCTTTAAACCATGCTTCCATTGATAACTTTGAAGCTGCAATCAAAGAACTAAAAACTGTATCAGTATTACCTGGTTGTCAATCTAATCAAGATATCCAAAATAAACTAACTGAATATCAAAATAAGTTAGACAGACAGATACTTTGGAAAGCAGCAGAAGAAGGAAGTGCTGGTAATTTTAATTCTGCTATATCTCGATTAAAGACAATTCAAGCTAATTCAGAAGCTTACGATGAAGCTCAACAAAAAATTAATGAATTCGGAGAAGCTCTGAAACAGAAAGAAAAAGAACAACAAGAACAAAGAGCCCATCAGTTTTTACAGGCTGGATTAAAATTAGGAGAAACAGGAATGCTATCTCCAGCTTTAATGTCTTTAAGGCAAGTACCGGAAGGAACACAAGCTTATGAGGAAGCTCAACAAAAAATTAATGAATTTGGAGAAGCTCTGAAACAAAAGCAAGCTGAAAGAGAAGTAAAAGAAAAAGAACAACAAGAACAAATAGCCCATCAGTTCTTACAGGCTGGATTAAAATTAGGAGAAACAGGAATGCTATCTCCAGCTTTAATGTCTTTAAGGCAAGTACCGGAAGGAACACAATCTTATGCAGAATCTCAAGTTAAAATTGCTGAGTATGAAGCCGATTTAATGCAGAGAAATCTTGAAAAAGAAAAGGAAGAACAACTAAAATTAGAACAGTTAAAATTAGAACAACAAAGGGAAAAAGAATTAAGAAAACAGCAAGAAATTCAAAACGAAAGGCTTAAAAAAGAAAAAGAAGCGGAAAAAGAAAAATTAATTGCACAACTTCCCAATTTAGTCAGAGTTCAGTATAAAGGTAAGCTAGTTGCAGCAGCTTTAGTTGATGAAACTATTCATATTGTTGATCAGGTTGAAAAAAAACGAACTATTTCTGGGGTATTAGGCAATCATAATAGTGCTGGTGGAGAGTTTATAATTATTCGCTTAATAGTTCGTAATGATAGTAAAAAAACTCGGACTATATCAGTTTCAATGATAACTTTAATTGATCATGAAGATCGTCAATTTAGCACGTCTTCAGAAGCAGGAACAGCTTTAACTATGTCAGGGGATGAAACAGCAGAATTTATTCTAACAGAGATTCAACCAGGATTACAAAAAAGGATAACTATTATATTTGAAGTTCCTCTAACATCAAAAGATTTAAAATTGCAAATTCCTAGTGGAATATTTGGCAAGTCTACCATTCTACCTTTATCATTGGCTACTTAGTAGTTAAAAAAATTGTGGAGTTTTTGATATGTTATGAAATTTGTTGATAAGTATTGGAAACTGGGGTGCGCTGAAAGTCGCACGCCTCGCCTAGATTTACCCCTCTTTTGTCATTTTGGGGTATTTCAACGAAGTTAAAACCTTTCAGACCAATAAAAATCAAGGTTTTCCCTTCAAGGGTTAGAGTGACGGATCAGCGATAATTGGCTATTCCCTGGTAAAGCCTAGAAATCAATTAAACACTGGCTGATTTTTTATGGCGATTTGGCTAGATTTTGGTATAATGACAGTTTGGCTAAAAATTTTTAAGCGTTTTACCCTAAGTAAAAGAAACCTCATGGAAATCACGATTGAAGGTCAAAAACGACCAGAAGGCTCTAAACCCAATGCTTTGCGTCGTCAAGGATTAATTCCGGCGGTGCTGTATGGCCATCAAGGGGCAGAATCCATTAGCATTACCATTCCGGCGAAAACCGTAGAAAACCTACTCAAAAAGAACGTTGTTAACCAGGCTCTAATTCAACTGAATATTCCTGATATCTCTTGGAGTGGTAAAACCCTACTCAGAGAAGTGCAAAAACATTCTTGGAAGGGATTTCCCTATCACCTGAGCTTCTTTTCCGTGGCTCAACAAGACAGTTTAACCGTTTCTGTTCGTCTGCATTTCGTCGGCGAACCCGTCGGGGTCAAAATGGAAGGCGGTCTGTTAGATGTCGTCCTCTCTGAATTGGAAATTGAGTGCGAACCGGGTAATATTCCGGCCCGTATTGATGTCGATGTCACAGAATTACATCAAGGTCAAGCCCTACACATTAGAGAACTCACATTACCTGATGGAGTTAAACCCACCGGTGATGGCGAACAAGTGGTTGTTAGTATTATTCATCCTGAGCGGGGTGAGGAAGGGGACGTCGAGGCTTAATTTTAGGGAGTAGGGGGAAGCAGGGGGAGCAGTTTGCAAAGAGCAATGAGAGCGTCCTCCCTTGCTAATAACCCCGAAACCCGAACCCTCACCCCAGACCCTAACTAATAATTTCCTTTAATTTATCCCGTTGAGATCCGGGTAAGCGGGGGCCATGAATTTGAACAATTTGGGAACCGAGATAGTTTCCCCAACGGGCGGCTTGGGTAGTGGTTAAACCGTTGGTAAGTCCGTATAATACCCCACCTGCAAAGGCATCCCCCGCCCCAACAGTATCCACGGGTTTAACCGGGAAACCGTGAACATGAATTAGGGTTTGGTTTTCCACTACTAAACAGCCCTTATCACTATTAGTAATAAAAACAAAATTTACCTTTTCTCCTAACTGACGGGCGCAAACCTCTAAATCTTCGCTACCGCAGAAGTGGCGCACCTCATCCGCATTACAAAACAAGACATCACAATATTCAGTTAAAACACTGCGAAAATCATCCCCAAACCGTCCCACTAAAAACATATCGGAAAAGGTAAACGCCACTTTTACCCCTAGGCGTTTGGAATGTTCCATCGTTTCAATACTAGCCTTACGGGGTTCGGGTGCATCCCACAAATAGCCCTCAATATAACTGTATTCACACTGACCCAAATGCTCAAGATTAATATCCGTCACCGATAAGGTTGTGGAAACCCCCAAATTAGTACACATAGTACGTTCTGCGTCGGGAGTTGTTAATACTAAACAGGTTCCCGTTGGCCCTTGGCTACTCTCGGCGGGTTCAATTTCAAACCCAATTCCAGCGGCGACCATATCCTGTTGATAAAATTCGCCATTGGTGTCCGTACTAACTTTACCCGAATAAATTCCCGTACCGCCACTTTGGGCGATCGCAATCATAGTATTAGCAGCAGAGCCCCCACAACGTAATTCTAGAGAATTGTTTTCTAATTGTTGCAATAATTTCCCCTGTTTGACCGTATCCATCAGGGTCATAGCACCTCGGTTGAGGTCATGGCTTTGAATAAAATTATCCTCAACTAATGCCAAAATATCGAGGAGGGCATTTCCAACACCAAAGACATTAAAGGATTTGGGTTCTGTCATTGACTATTTCTGTAAAACGGTTTGAACAATTCTATCGTTGATCATAGCAAATTTTCTGTAACTTTTATTTTCAAATTATGAGAATTTGCTTTTTTCGGTGAGATAATAAAAATAATACCCAACTGATTACCGTTTCTTTCGCAAAATTCAATTCATTTTGATCTTTTTTTAATATGACTGACTCTGAACTTCCTCTGCTAATTCAACAAATGTTAGAACCGGATTTTTATCCCCATCCGGTACAGGAACCCATTGAACTTTTACAAACTCATATTTCATTTATATTATTAACGGGAGAATATGCTTATAAAATAAAAAAAATAGTTGACTTTGGATTTTTAGATTATTCAACTTTAGAGAAACGACGATATTTTTGTGAACAAGAATTACAAATGAACCAGCAACAAGCACCGGAATTGTATTTAGAGGTTTTACCAATAATAGAAATAGGCGATCGCTTTCAATTTGGGGAAAATCAAAATCATGCCATTGAATATAGCTTAAAAATGCGCCAATTCCCCCAAGAAAATTTATTTATTAATTTATTTAATCAAGATAAATTAACTAAGCAGGAAATGGAAACTTTAGGAAATGTTGTGGCTAAGTTTCATCTCAATTGTCCCAGCAATGAGCATATTTTAAAATTTGGAGAAATTGCTCAAATTCGTCATGCTATTGATGGAAACTATCTAAAAACAGAAAAATATATTGGTTGTTGTCAAACTCAAGAACAATATGAACAAACCAAACAATATACAGACAGCTTTTTTGAAACCCATGAAGCTATTTTTAAGAGTCGGATTAAAAACCGATTTATTCGAGAATGTCATGGAGATTTACATTTAAAAAATATCTGTATTTATCAAGACAAAATATTACTATTTGATCGGATTGAATTCAATCAAGAATTTCGGTTTGTAGATGTGATTTATGATGTAGCTTTTGTAGTTATGGACTTAGAAGGACGAGGAAGGAATGATTTAGGAAATAAGTTTTTAAATACTTATATTGAAAACACTGGAGACTGGGAAGGATTACAATTATTACCCTTTTATTTAACCCGTCAAGCCTATGTTAGAGCCAAAATTAATTCCTTAATATTAGATGATTCAGCTATTACTGAAAAACAAAAAGAAATAGCCAAACAAGAAGCCAGTCAATATTATAAATTAGCTTGGCAATATACCCGCAAATCTTCAGGAGGAATCGTGATGATGTCGGGGTTATCGGGGTCAGGAAAAAGCACCACCGCCCGCCAACTATCTAAACAATTAAATGCTATTCATATTCGTTCCGATGCAGTTAGAAAACATTTAGCAAATGTTCCTCTCCACGAACCAGGAGGAGAAGAAATCTATACTCCAGAGATGACCGAAAAAATCTATAAACGGTTATTAGAATTAGGATTATTATTAGCAAAACAAGGATTTTGGGTAATTTTAGATGCCAAATATGAGCAACAAGAACGACGGGGAGAAGTCATAGAAACCTGTCATACCCATCAATTACCCCTACAAATTATTGAATGTACAGCACCAATGGATATTTTACAAGAACGTTTACAACAACGTCAAGGGGATATTTCTGACGCAACTATTGATTTATTAACCTCCCAACGTACCAAATCTCAACCTTTTACAGATTCCGAAAAAAACTATCTTACCACCATTGATACGACCCAAAATATTGATCAGCAATGGAAAAAATTATATTAAAATAATCTATTATTTGAGGTTGCGCTTGCAATTCTCCTTCTTCGTGTCTTAGTGCCTTTGTGTTTCCTTTCTTAATAATAATGAAATTAACAAAAAAAACCAGCTTAATTATCTATGGAATTTCCAGTTTAATTTTATCATTGATTTTAGCGATCGCCCTTTTAATTTCCCCCACATCTTCGCAACCGATTTTAATTATCCCCAATGAAGTTAGAGGAGTTTGGTTAACAAATGTTAGTAGTGGAGTCTTATTTTTTCCTTGGGGAATTAATCGCGCTTTAGATCAATTATCCCAACTAAAATTTAATACCATTTATCCCGTAGTTTGGAATAGAGGAAGCACATTTTATAAAAGTGCAGTGGGAAAAAGAGTCATGGGTCGCTCTCAAGATTCATTATTAAATATAACCCAATTAGGGGGAGATATCCTATCAAAAATTGTCTTAGAAGGACACAGAAAAGGATTAAAAGTAATTCCTTGGTTTGAATATGGGTTTATGGCGCCTAAAAACTCTGCTATTGTCCAACGACATCCCGACTGGATCGCCCAAACTCAAAAAGGAGAAAAAGAGTTAGATCCTTTAAGGAGTTCTGAGGATGTTTCCTATCAAACTAAAGTTAAAAACTGGATTGTGAATCAAATTTTAGAAGCGATGACGATTCAAAATGTCTGGTTAAATCCCTTTCATCCGCAAGTCCAGCAGTTTATTGAAGATTTGATTTTAGAAGTAGTGATGAAATATAATATTGATGGGATTCAACTGGATGATCATTTCGGTCTTCCCGTGGAATTTGGCTATGATGAATATACCATTAAACTCTATCAAAAAGAACATAATGGTCAGTCTCCCCCTAATGATTATTATGATCAAGAATGGCGAAGTTGGAGAGCAAATAAAATTACTAAATTAGTTGAAAGAATTGTTAAAAAAGTTAAAATATCTAAACCTAATTGTCTTATTTCTTTATCCCCTAATCCTTATGAATATACCTATGAAATGTATTTACAAGATTGGTTAACCTGGGTCAATCAAGGATTAGTAGATGAAATTATTTTACAAGTTTATCGAGATAGTATGGTAAAATTTATTTCAGAATTAGACCATGAATCGGTTCAAATTGCTAGGCAAAAAGTTCCGGTGATGATTGGGTTATTAAGTGGAACATTGCGACATCCTGTTCCGATGGAACAAATTGAAAAACAAATGAAGGTTGTGCGCGATCGCGGCTTTGATGGAATCTCATTTTTTTATTGGGAAACCCTGTGGAGTTATTTCACTCCCGACTCCCCCCGATATCGTCGCCACAGCTTTAAAACTTTATTTTTAGATTAATTAATCCGACATTCCTAAAAATGCTTTGAGAGCGATTTTATATCTATTTCTTAACCGCATTATTGCATTAGAATTTTTTTTATTAACCATTCTTTGCCTTTATAGGGTGGATAACGTAGGGGTAAATCTAATAAAAATGTTTGTTTTAATACACTGCGATAATGGGAAAATTGATCAAAGGTGGTTTTTCCATGGTAACTTCCTATCCCACTTTCTCCAACACCGCCAAAGGGTAAAGATTTCCCCCCAATTTGCAGTACGGTATCATTAAAACAGAGGGTTCCTGATGAGGTTTCTTGTAATATTCGGTTTTGTTTGTTTTTATCGTTAGAAAATAAATATAATGCTAAAGGTTTGGGACGACTGTTGATTTTTGCGATCGCTTCTCCTAAATCCTGATATTCTAAAATAGGTAAAATCGGCCCAAAAATTTCCTCCTGCATAATTAAATCATCCCAGGAAATATTATCAATTAAAGTGGGAGCAATATATTTTGTTTCTGGGTTGGTTTTGCCTCCAGTGATAATATTGCCCGCTTTTAAAAATTGCTGTAATCTGTTAAAATGAAAGTGATTAATAATCCGGGAATAGTCGGGACTGGTTTCGGGATTATCGCCCAAAAAAGTTTTAATCCATTTTTGCAACGCGATAATTAATTCCGATTTTATTAGACAATTCACTAATAAATAATCGGGGGCGATACAAGTTTGACCCGCATTAATTAATTTACCCCAAATAATCCGTTTTGCGGTATAATCTAATTGAATATCATCCTCGACAATACAGGGACTTTTTCCTCCTAATTCTAAAGTAACTGGGGTTAAATGTTTAGCTGCGGCTTCCATGACAATTTGACCGACTTTTTGCCCCCCGGTAAAGAAAATATGATCGAACTTTTCGGCCAATAATTCTTGACTGGTTTCGACTCCGCCTTCAACCACGGCAATATATTCAGAATTAAAGGTTTTGCTGATAATATCACTAATAATTTTAGAGGTATTAACAGCAATTTCCGAAGGTTTTAAAATTGCACAATTGCCCGCCGCGATCGCTCCAATTAAAGGAGAAATCAATAGTTGAAAGGGATAATTCCAAGGGCCTATAATTAGGATAATTCCTAAAGGTTGAGGATAAATAAATGTTGAGGCGGGAAGTTGACCTAAAGAGGCGGGAATTTTTTGGGGTTTAACCCAAGATTTGAGATGTTTAATGGCATAATTGAGTTCAGCAACGGGGGAAAACTCAAAACATGATTCCAGGTCAGGACGGCATAAATCGGCTTTTATCCCATTAATAATGGCTGTTTCATGGAATGCGATCGCCTGTTTCAAACCCTGAAGTTGGGTAAGGCGAAACTGGATATCCTGGGTTTGTCCAGTGGCAAAAAAGTCTCGCTGTTGCCCAATTAAACCCTGAATTGGCGTTTTTTCAGTCATTTTTGTTTCTCCAAATTACTCGAACAGTTGATACCCTTTTATGGTACAACTTGATCTGGTAAAGTTATTGCAACTGAGGTCAAGCTGAGAATGGCAAACATCAAAGAAATTTTATATCTTGAAGTTCCCACTCCCGGTACTCAACAGGTTTGTACTTGGTTGCAAGAAAAATTTCAAGCAGAAATGGGGGAAAAATTTATCACCCCCGATGGTTTTAGGTTGCGGTTTTCTCCCCAGCAGGAAAACACGACAGAATGTCATGAACTTTCAATTTTTGTTTGGTCAGTGCAACGGACAACTTATTTAAAAGTATTTCGCATCGGTCAACCGCCCAAAACCCAAGAAAAACTATTTTTAAAGCATTTAGAAACCGAAATTAGAACCGCATTTCCCCATCAATATCCCGAACCTCCAGAGATTAATTTATCTCAACAATCTATTTTTGAAGGATTAGAAAAAGATTATCCGTTAACGGTTAAATACTTCAAAAAAATGCCTAATGGAGAATTTGATCTCAAACGGGTTTATTGGTGGGAAAAACGCTGGCGAGAAGGGGTAAGAAATCCGCAAACTCCGAAGCAAGTTATTTTTAAAACCGATGATTCCCAGACCGATGATTCCCCCAATTATGATTTAGTTTATATCGGGGGTGCCTTAGGGGTGATTCATGCGGCAGTTATGGCAAGATTAGGCTATAAAGTATTATTAATTGAACGGTTGCCTTTTGGTCGGATGAACCGAGAATGGAATATTTCTCGGAGTGAGTTAAAGAGTTTAATTGATTTAAAATTATTTACCCCGACGGAAATCGAAAGTTTTATCGCCAGAGAATATAAAGATGGATTTCATAAGTTTTTTGATGCTTATAATCCTAAAATTGCTCAAGCTGAAATTCTCCATACTCCAACGGTTTTAAATGTTGCTTTAAATGCTGAAATTTTATTAAAATTATCCGGGGAAAAACTCAAAGAAGCTGGGGGAGATATTTGGGATGAAACGGAGTTTTTACAAGCGAATATTAACCCTAATCAAGTTACTATTAATTCCCTACATATTCCCAGCCAAACCGAACGCACAGCCACCGGAAAGCTATTAGTAGATGCGATGGGAACGGCTTCTCCTATTGCGTGGCAATTGAACGGAGGACGGGCTTTTGATAGCGTTTGTCCGACCGTTGGGGCGGTAATTGATGGCGGGTTTGAATCGGGGGTTTGGGATGCCAAATATGGAGATGTTTTAAATAGTCATGGGGATATTTCTAGGGGAAGACAGTTAATTTGGGAACTGTTTCCGGGGGCGGGCAATGAGTTAACTTTTTATCTATTTCACTATCATCAAGTTAATCCTAAAAACCCCGGTTCTCTGTTAGAAATGTATGAAGACTTTTTCACTATTTTACCCGAATATCGTCGCTGTGACATGGATAAATTAGTCTGGAAAAAACCCACTTTTGGCTATATTCCGGGGCATTTTAGTACCGGAAGTAGCGATCGCAAAATTAGTGTTGATCGATTAATTTTAATCGGCGATGCTGCTTCTTTACAATCTCCCTTAGTGTTTACTGGATTTGGGTCTTTAGTGCGGAATTTATCTCGATTAACAGACCTATTAAATACCGCTTTAAAACATGATTTATTAACCGCAAAATCCCTAGATCAAATTCGGGCGTATCAAACTAATGTTTCTGTTACCTGGTTATTTTCTAAAGGGATGATGGTACCCACGGGTAAATATTTGCCCCCAGAAAAAATTAACTCAATTTTAAATACTTTTTTTGGGGTTTTAGCAACAGAATCTCAAGAAATTGCGGAAACCTTTATTAAAGATCGAACAACTTGGTGGATTTTTACGCGGTTAGCCCTGAAAGCAGCCCGGATGAATCCTTTATTATTAGTTTGGATTTTAGACTTTGTAAATCTGGGAGAAGTTTTAAGATGGATGAAGAATTTTATTCAATTTATGCTATTATCTATAATTAGTTTCCTTTGCGGTTGGCTTCCTAATTTCAGTCGCAAAATTCAACCCTGGTTAGAACCCCGTTATCCTAAACTTTGGATGTGGTTATTAACAACCAGTTATGCTTTAACTGACGGAATGGGAAAACCACAAACTCCACATTTTAACACCTGAAAACTCAATTAATCTCAATTTCAACTTGTCATCAATTATAACAATTAATTTGAGGGGAAAATGAATACAGTTACTTTAAATCTCAATCCGATTATTAAACTCACACATGATCAATTTTATCAACTGTGTGCAGCTAATCCAGATTTACAATTAGAACGTAATGCTGAGGGAGAATTAATTGTTATGCCACCCACGGTCGGAGAAACAGGAAAACGCAATTCTAAACTTAATTTACAATTAGGAATTTGGAATGAACGTACTCAATTAGGTGAAGTTTTTGACTCATCCACTGGTTTTACTTTACCAAATAAAGCAGATCGATCGCCTGATGTTGCTTGGTTAGAAAAATCTCGTTGGCTGGCTTTAACTTCTGCACAAAGAGAAAAGTTTATTCCTTTATGTCCTGATTTTGTGATTGAGTTACTTTCTCCTAATGATAGTTTGAAAAAAACTCAAGACAAAATGCAAGAATATATGGAAAATGGCTGTCGGCTGGGTTGGTTAATTAATTGCAAAAATCAACAAGTTGAGATTTACAGGATTGGTAAAGAAATACAAGTTTTAGATATTCCTAATAGTATTTCAGGTGAAGATGTCTTGCCAGATTTTGTGCTAAATCTGGAACAAATTTGGTAGTTTATTTGGAATCATAACCAAAGTAATCAACTAGAGCTAGTTTATCCCTTTTTCAGTTAATTATTTAGATAGCGATCGCCGAAACGTTTATTAAAGATCGAACAACTTGGTTTACTTTTACAAGGTTATTTATCTCGGTCTTTTGCGTCTTAAACCTTTTAAGTAGGTAGGCTCTATAAAATCTTCCTATGTAAACGATTGTAAATCGTTGTAACGCTTTCTAATGGATGATCTAAGCATTCTTTACGTATTGTTACATGGAAAATTAATCCCGCCTACTTACTTAGGTTTGGGGTTGATTTTATGGTGGAGACATGGTATTTTGAATACGTAGGGTAAATACCTTGCTAAATATCCAAAACCAAGGAAAGAACAGAATGACTAAGATCGTATTAACCAAACTAAAATGTATACAAACATCTGGTGGTGGTGGTGCAGATGATGTATATGCAAAGTTTTTTGTAGATGGCCAGCAGGTCGGAAGATGGCCAATGCGTGGTGATGTTGATATGAACAGGGGGGATGAACAATACATCAACCAAACATTTAGTTTTCAAAAAGATTTGAAGATCGAGTTGTGGGAATACGATTCGACTTCATCGGATGACTACATGGGCGCTTATATATTTTCTGCCACGGGTTCAGGTTCAGGAAAGATAGTGCTATCCGATCCCAAAGAAGGGAATATCTATGAATTGGGTTATGATTACATACCAGCTAAGATAAAAGTCGCCAGAATTCACTCTACCAAGTGTATAGCGATGTCAGAGAGTGTTAATTCCGATCTCGTTAACCAGGCTGCCGGTTTGTCGGGTGCCGTTGCAGAAGCGGCGGGTAAAGTCCTGGGTAAAACTCCCAACCCTAAAGCTCAATTGGTTGGAGAAGCTCTGGAGGCAGGTGCAAAAGTTTTGAAACAAATTCCCGGCTTGGTAGATGCAATTGCTAAGGCAGGAAATTACCCAGATCAAGTGTACATGACTTTTAGTAATCAACCGGGAATTGACAAGCGGTTTTGGCCACAACCCGGTAAATACGATGAAATTTTAGCAGGTCAAATTGTACGGTTTGATGAATTGCGTTATCCTCTCACTCAGCCTCTAGATATCACCCTTTGGGAATACGATTATGGTTCTGGAGACGATCACCTCGGAAGTTTTGCAATTGAGAAAGATACAGAGCCAGGTACTTATGTAAAAACAGTCACAAGTGCTAGTGAAGCGTCTATCTATTTAGTCGCATACGTTGTGGCAGAAGAAGAGTGGTAACTACATAGGACTTATGTAAGTGTCACACTAAAAATCTGTTGTAGGGTGAGTCAGACTTGGCATCACCCTAGTTTTTTTACTAACAGGACTTACGCAAAAACCCGGTTTCTGAACCCAAAATCAAGCTTGTCGCTCTTAGCATGAATGAGAAACCGGGTTTTTTAACCCCTTGTGCGTAAGTCCTGACTAATCTGACTGTAGAAAGCATTTCTTGAAAAGCTTACTCCATCACACTTTCAGCCTTAGCGTACAATTTACCCGTTTCGGCACGGTGCTGATATTGAACTAACTGCTCAAGCTACCGATCGCTTGCTAATTTTATCAGAGGCGATCGCTTTTTTAATCAAAAATCTAGCTTGGGGTGCTTAAAAACTTAACTAACCTTAACAGCAGAAGGATTATGTTCCGCCACTAATTTCCGAAATTGTTCCCCCTCTAAGGTTTCAATTTCTAACAGTAATTCTACCAACTGATCCATTAACATTCTGTTTTCACGAACCAGTTTTCGAGCTTTTTCATAACAGTCAAAAGCCAGATCTCGAATTAAATGATCAATTTGGGTAGCTACTTCCTCCGAATATTCCGATTGAGAAGGAAATCCTCGACCTAAAAACACTTCCGCCGAGGGACTTTCTAAAGCAACTAAACCCAATTCCGACATTCCATAACGAGTTACCATTTCCCGGGCTAAATTCGTCACCGTTTGAATATCATTACTCGCCCCAACCGTAACTTCCGAATCCCCAAAAACCTCCATTTCCGCCGCCCGTCCGCCCAAACAAATCGTAATTTGATCAATTAACCAGGATTTTGTATATAATCCACTATCGACCATTTCCTCATTAAACATTTGTTGAGCAAAACCGCCAATTCCTCCCGAACGCGGAATAATGGTAACTTTATTTAAAGGATCAGAATTCTTCAACAACGTCATTAACAAAGCGTGTCCGATTTCATGATAGGCAATCAGACGCTTTTTCTTACTATCTAATAACGGCGTTAAAGCTAACCCAATCGTAATCCGATCAATCGCATCATCAATTTCTAAAGGAGTAATTGATTCCTTACGACGTCGGGCGGTTAATATTGCCGCTTCATTGAGTAAATTCGCTAAATCTGCCCCCGATAATCCCGGCGTCCGACGGGCGATCGCATCTAAAGAAACATCCTCCGATAACCTCTTATTCCGAGCATGAACTTCCAAAATCCCCAAGCGGCCATTAAAACTAGGTAAATCCACCATAACTTGCCGATCAAATCGACCCGGACGTAATAAAGCCGCATCCAAAACATCGGGGCGGTTAGTCGCCGCAATCACAATAATCCCCGTATTGCCTTCAAACCCGTCCATTTCCGTTAATAATTGGTTTAGGGTTTGTTCGCGCTCATCATTTCCCCCACCAATACCCGCGCCCCGTTGACGTCCGACTGCATCAATTTCATCAATAAACACCAAACAGGGGGCATTTTCCTTCGCCTTTCTAAATAAATCCCGCACCCGGGAAGCGCCGACCCCGACAAACATTTCCACAAATTCCGACCCAGAAATACTAAAAAACGGGACTCCGGCTTCCCCAGCCACCGCCCGGGCTAAGAGGGTTTTTCCCGTCCCTGGCGGCCCAATTAACAATACTCCTCTGGGAATTTTAGCCCCAATCGCGGTAAAACGTTCGGGTTGCTTCAAGAATGTGACAACTTCCTGCAATTCTTCCTTAGCTTCCTCAATTCCCGCCACATCCTCAAATAAGATGCCAGTTTTTGCTTCCATTTGAAATCTGGCCTTGGATTTGCCAAAATTCATCGCTTGGCCCGATGCTTGGGTAGACCGTCGCAGAATCATTAATAAAATCGCCAATAGGCCAAAAATAATCAGCATATTGACGATCAGCCCCATAGCCATGCTATTATCCGCCGAAGGGCTAACTCCATACTCGACATTATTTGCCCGAATTTCTCCCATCAATTCCGGGTTTTGGGCAAACAGGGAGACAAAATATATCGACCCAGCCTTTTTATCTTTCTCTCCCTTCAAAGTGACTTTCGCCATTTGTCGTGAGGGGTCTTCTTCAATTTTTTGAACTTCCCCGGCTTGAATTTTCTGCAACAGTTGACTGTAGGTTAGGGTTTTTGGGGTGTTATCAGCAAATGCTGGAGTTCCCAACAGTACCCCCTGGGCGATCATCCAACTTCCCAAAAGCCGCCCCAGTCGTTTCCCGATCTTCGTTTTTTGGGGGACTATCTGTTTAGGATTTGACCCTCCCATCCAGGTTTTGATCCAAGACCTATTCATTCTACCTTTTCCTGTTGCTACGCTCATGTAGATCTAGTGTAACGCTCCAACGAGAATCAGTCATCAGTTATCAGTTATCAGTTTAAGAGTTAAGAATCAGCTTAAATTAATGCTAACACAGAAACAGGTGATCCCGAACCTCCTGTTAATTTTAAAATACCAATAATTAAGGTAATTTTAGTGGCGGGAAGTTGATCAAGGTTGGTCAAGTTCTCTAACACAAAACCATTATTTTTCAAAATTATTTTATTAGTATTAAAACTATGATCAAAACCCGGATCAACTCCATGGGTATCAATTCCAACTCCCATAATATGGCGCTGTTCGATTAAAAATTGAGTTGCTTCATTCCCAAACCCCGGAAAATGCAGTTTTCCCTCGGTATCAATATTTAAAAAATCAATGGGATTATGCCATTTTTCCTGCCACCCTGTATAAAGTAAAATCATACTATTTGCAGGAATAATATCATGCTGTTCTTCCCAATCTTTAATATCATTCACCGTTAAAATAGCGTCGGGATTTTGACTGGCTTTTTCTCTAATATTAATTACAACGGCGGAAAGAATACAAGACTCTGGAGAATAATCATCAATTCCCATTCCATCTTGATAAAAACTTTTCGGCGAATTCAAATGAGTTCCACTATGTTCTCCCATAGAAAACCGTCTTAAATAATATCCCGATGTCGAAAAATCTGCTATAGTTTCTAATTCCACAACCGGATCACCTGGCCATAAAGGAATATCAGGATCAATTTTATGAGTTAAATCAATAATTCTGCGGTAATTAATTGTTTTCATAATTGTGATTATAGAACCCGTGGGGGCGGGTTTATAGATATTTTTTGTGTATATTATAGACTAACTCGAACCCGCCCCTACCATTAACCTTTAATTTTAATCCATTGATTCAGAATTTTATAAATATTAACTAATCCTTGTAAATGCGATCGCGGAGAACGTCCATATAAAAAATCATGCAGACTGATTTGATAGTTATATTGTAGGGCTAAATCTAACCATAAATTATTATATAATTGTCCTTTAATATAATCAGGAACTGTGTTATAATAATGGGGAAAACTATCTAAACAAGTATTAAAAAAGTTTTTGCGACCTTGATATTTTAAATAATTAAAACGGGGTTGAAAAACCGTTAAATTATCTAAAGTAGTATGAATATTATCAGCTAGAGCTTCAGGATCAAATTCCGATAATAACCCTGATCCCGTAGGGAATAATTCAGCTTTACCTCTGACATATTGATTGAATTGCCCAAAACAAATCACCGGAATATTACAACTCATCGCTTCTGAAAGACTGCGATTTTTTCCTTCTAAAAGAGAACCCAAAAGACAAACTTTAGACCGAGAATAATACAGAGGCATTTCTTGATAATAGTCAACTTGAGAAACTATTTTAATATTATCTAAATTGTTAACTAAAATAGTTTGAATTTTTCGCCATTCTAATTGAGCTTCATTACTTAGTAATTCAATAGAATTAAAATCAAAATTATCCTCTAAAATTAGAGTCATTTTTAAAGGTTTATTATATTTTTTTTGATAAATATTTAATGCCTGGGCAATTATCGGTAAATTATAAACAGGAGATAATTTAGCCACACATATAATATCAATATCTTTAATATTTATAGGTTGAGGTGCAATCAAATATTCATTAATAAAATCGGCATTAGCAGCCGGAATTAAAATTTTATTTGCCCGTTGGGGATAGGTTTTTTTAAACCAATCTGCACGGGAGGGATTATCATATAAACAAAAATAGGCATCAGCCGTATTAGACCAAGGATAAGCACACCAAAGGGAATCAGCCATCGAAAAGAAAACCTCAGAAAGTTGAGGTAAAAGTTTATTTAATAAATCTACAGATTCACTAAAATATAATCCTTTAATAAATTTACCTTCATAAAACAAAGGCGGGAGTAAAATATGAAAATTTACGTTTTCAAAACGGTCAGATTCTTGTTCAAAAATTTCATTAGTCCAGCTATCTAAATCAGAATAAATTTCCTCTAAGGATTTATAAATTTCAGGACTATTAAAATATTGGCTTTGGCGTTCGTAGTTTCCTATTCCCATAATATTTTATGCTTTTTTATTAATTAGGTGAGCTAGGCTCACCCTACAAGAGTTTATTTTAGACTTAATTGATTTAACCAATTCAAAATCATAGCATTTACCTGTTCGGGACGTTCATCATGGGGACAATGACCTGTATCTGGAATTGAAATAAATTCAACAGATGGATTTATTTCCGCTAAATCTTGATAAATTTTTGCCCCTGTAATCGGTGTCCAAGGGTCAGTTTCTCCCCAAATAATTAATAACGGTTGTTGAATTTGGGGTAATAATTCTGAGGGTTGGGGGCCGGGAGGAGCGGTTAAAATCGAAGCAAAGACCTGTTGAGCACCAATATCATTTGAAGGAGTATATAATAGCTCTACCAATTCATCGGTAATGGCTTGTTTATTGCCATAAACTTGATGTAAAGTATTTCTAATGCGGTGTTTTTGCCGAATTTGATTAAACATAAACGGCCCAATAATAGGATTATTCACAACTTTTGCGAATAATCCCATAATCAACCGGAGGGGTAAATTTAATTCTTCGGGGCGATGATTTAACCCTCCTGCACAATTAATTAATACCGCTCCTGCTGATATTTCAGGATGGTTAGCAACCATGATTAAACCCAATAATGCCCCGATAGAATTGCCGATAAAAATAGCGGGTTGTTGAATCTTTTCTGCCCAAAAATCCGTTAGTAATTCTTCCCACAATTCTAAACTATAATCGAGATTAGGTTTTGCGGATGCCCCAAATCCCAATAAATCTAAAGCAAAAACCCGGTATCCTCCTTGGGCTAAAATAGGGATATTATGACGCCAATGTCCAATGGATGCACCAAACCCATGAATCAGCACTAAGGGCTGTCCGCTTCCAGTGGCGGTATACTGGATTTGATGACCTTTCCATGTCCAGGTCTGGGGTTCAAAGGGGGTTGTGATTTGGGGGGAAGTTGTGGTTGTCATTTTATTAAGATTTGTAAACACTATCTTTGTATCATAGATGATTTCACCCTGGAAACAAGAGAGAATTATTATTCATACTCAAAGACTTTTGAGGAGTTATCAACATTGGACAGGGGAAATCCTGTTAAATTTAAATGACACCCCGGAGGAGGTTGCAGAAATCTTATTTTACTCACCCTTTGTGTTAGTTTCCCACGGAATTGAGCCCGATCCAATTTTTAATTATGGCAATCAAAAAGCCTTGAAAATGTGGGAGTTAACCTGGGAAGAATTAACTCAAATGCCCTCTCGAAAAACCGCCGAACCGATGGTACAGGAGGAACGCGATCGCTTGTTAGCAGAAACTACGGCTAAAGGATTTGTTAAAAACTATCAAGGGGTGAGAATTTCTAGTAGTGGAAAACGCTTTTTAATTCAAGATGTTTTAATTTGGAATGTGTTAGATGAACAAGAGCAATATTGTGGACAAGCGGCGGTTTATTCTAAATATATGTATATTTGAAATCGGGATCACAGACTTAAGAGGATTTCACGGATTTCACGGATTTTAATCTGTGTTCATCTGCGTCATCCTCTTAAATCCGTGATCGGGAATGTGGAAAACGCTTTTTAATTCAAGATGTTTTAATTTGGAATGTGTTAGATAAAAATGTTAGAACCTCATAAATATTGATTCTTATATGCCAGCAACACCTGAAACTATTCATCATTTTCTTAATTATTGCCAGCAATATATCACTGGTAGAGAAAGAGCAGAAGGGCAAATATTTCTGGATCGATTCTTTCAAGCATTTGGCTATAAAGAAGGTTTAAGAGAGGCTGGAGCAATATGTGATGCAGTTGTTCCTGATGGTAGCAGGAAAGGTAATACAGGATTCGCTGATCTTTTTTGGCGACGTGAGCCCTTAGATTCTGTATTAATAGAAATGAAATCAAAGAAAGAAAAAAAACTGGATCAACATTATGGTCAAGCCTGGGAATATTCCAGAAATTTAACACCCAGACCAAAATATGTAATTTTATGTAATTTTGATGAGTTTTGGATTTATGATTTTGAAAAAATCATTGATACTCCAGTTGATATTATTCGTTTAGTAGAATTACCGGAACGATTAGACGCTTTTACTTTTATGGAGTTTAGCACTCAGCGTCCTAATTTTCGGAATCAGCAAATCATAGAAGTAACAAAAAGAGCGGCTCAAAGAATGGGTGAGTTATTTCAAAGACTTAAGGCTAGAAGTCAGAGAAATAAGAGAAATAATTTTACCGATTTAGATGCTCAAAGATTTGTGCTTCAATGTGTAATCGCAATGTTTGCTCAGTATAGAGGGATGTTACCCCCGAACCTTTTTACTAACTGTATTCAACGATGTTTAGAAGGCGAAAGTACATACGATATTTTATATAATGGTTTGTTTCGGGAAATGAATACCCAAGGAATTACACCTTATGGTCGTTATAAAGACGTGGATTATTTTAATGGCGGATTATTTTCGACCATTCCCCCGCTTGAGTTAGATAGGGAAGAATTAGAATTTTTAGCCGCATCTGCTTCTGAAGATTGGAGTAAGATCCGTCCAGCTATCTTTGGTAGTATATTTGAAAGTACAGTTGGTGAAGAAACTCGCCACATCGGGGGTATTCATTATACCTCAGAAAACGATATTATGAAAATTGTCCGACCAACAATTAGTAAACATTGGGAGGATAAAATTGAGCAAGCCAATACAATTGAAGAATTAAACTCTTTGCGACTAGAAATACAAAACTATCGGGTATTAGATCCGGCTTGTGGATCGGGTAATTTTTTGTATATGGCTTACCAGGAACTCAAACAATCCGAACAATTATTACTCGATAAAATAGCAGAAAAATCAGACACTTCTCAGTTAAGTATAGGATTTGTTACTCCAGAACAATTCTATGGAATTGACAATAATCCTTTTGCCATAGAGTTAGCACGGGTAACATTAATAATTGCTCGGAAAGTGGCTATTGATAAATTAGGGTTACATGAAAACCCACTTCCTTTAGATACACTAGATAAAAATATCGTTTGTAAAGATGCTTTATTTGAAGATTGGGTTAAAGCTGATGCAATTATTGGCAACCCTCCTTTTCAATCTAAGAATAAAATGCAGCAAGAATTTGGTAATAATTATGTCAGAAAACTCAGAGAAAAATATCCAGATATTCCAGGACGTGCTGATTACTGTGTTTATTGGTTTCGCAAAACCCATGATCAATTAACAACAGGCGGTCGGGCGGGTTTAGTTGGTACTAAGACAATTAGTAAAAATTATTCCCGCGAAGGTGGTTTAGACTATATTGTTGCTAATAATGGCACTATTACTGAAGCTGTATCTAGTCAAGTTTGGTCGGGTGATGCTGCCGTTCATGTTTCGATTGTTAATTGGGTAAAAGGTGAATATCAGGGCAAAAAGAAACTTTACACTCAGTTAGGAGACTCGTTAGATAGTCCTTGGCAAGTTTTAGAATTAGATCGGATTAATTCGGCTCTTTCTGCGGGATTTGATGTTACTCAAGCTAAAAAAATTATCGCCAATGCTAATTCAGAAGCTTGTTATCAGGGACAAACTCATGGACATGAAGGTTTTTTGCTATCGCCAGAAGAAGCCGCTGTATTTTTACAAGATCGTAAATCCAAACCAGTCATTTACCCTTATTTAACTGGTGATGATATCTTAAGCCATCCCCAAAGTCTCCCTTCTCGTTATGCCATTGACTTAAACAAATGTGCTGATCCATCTTTAGCCATGAAATATAGTCAAGCATTTGCTCATGTAAAAAAGTATGTTATGCCTACAATACAGGCTAATGCTGAAGATGAAAAAAAGAAAACTGGTAAAGAAACTGGCCCTCGCCAAACACATTTCCGTCGTTGGTGGAAATATTGGAGATATCGTCCTGAAATGATTGAAAAAATTGAATCTTTACCCCGTTATATTGTTTGTAGTCGAGTAACTAAAAGATCAATATTTGAATTTGTCAGTTTTGATATCCGTCCTAATGATGCTCTGCAAGTTTTTAGTTTAGCTGATGATTATTCTTTTGGTATTTTACAATCTGGTATTCATTGGCTTTGGTTTACTGAAAAGTGTTCGAGTTTAAAAGGAGATTCACGGTATACTTCTGAATCGGTATTTAATACTTTTCCCTGGCCTCAAAATCCGACAATATCTCAAGTTAGAAGTATTGCAGATGCAGCTATAAAATTAAGAGAAGTTCGTCGCAAAACAATGATAAAAAATAATTGGAGTTTACGAGAATTGTATCAAACATTAGATCAACCAGGGGATACACCATTACATAAAGCTCATGCTAATCTTGATCTAGCAGTACGTTTAGGTTATGGGATGAATCCAGATGAAGATTCTCTGGGATTTTTGTTTGAACTCAATTTAGAAGTGGCAAATAGAGAAGCGTCGGGAGAATTTGTTGTACCACCTGGACTACCTCCATTTGTAACAAATTATCAGGATTTTATCACACACGATTGCGTCAAAATGCTTGAAGATAGATAAGCAATTTTATTTCTCCACAATAACTTAAATTTTATAATGAAACAGTGAAATCCGTAGTTTTTCCAGAATTTAATCTGACCGCCGGACGGATTTTTAATGGTGGGTAAGTATTCACAAGTCTGCTTTAATCATCCTCTAGTTTCAGTAATTGTTGATCAAGGATTTGAATACGCTTTTGGGCAATAGTTTCCGATAAAATTCGTTTCCGCATTGCTTCGTTAAGAACCCCTTTTTCCGCTAATAGTAAACGCCGACGAATCGCGTCTAATTTACTAATATAATCTCCCTGAGAATGTTCAAAATCTGCCGGACGCCGATTATAAAATTCTCGCAAAGACTTTTCGGCCCCCGCTATTTTTAATTGATAGGTGGAACGCATTTCTTCATAGACAGATTTAGGTAAAATTCCAGACTTTAATAAACTATCCAATTCATCCTGGGCAGCTTTGGCGGTAATTAATTCCGCTTGCCATTCTTCCACCCGTTGCTGTGTCAAGGAAACCGTTGATAACTTTAAGCGTTTAACCACCCAAGGTAAACTTAAACCTTGCCCGACTAAGGAAACTAGAACACTACCAAAAACCAAGGTAATTAAAATATCCCGTCCCGGGAGTGTGGTTGGTAAACTTAAAGCCAAAGCCATGGATAGGGAGCCTTTAATATTCCCAAAAAATAACAAATGTTGCCAACGCAGGGGAATTACACGGTCAAACCGACTCGCAACCGCTAATAAGGGATAAACCGTTAAACCCCGGGCGACTTGGTAAACTAAAACCGCTAACAAAACCGCAGGTAAGGTTTGCCAAAATGTTACTAAGTTGATTTCTACCCCAATTAATAGAAAAATAAAAGTATTAACGGTAAAACCCGCATATTCCCAGAAACTCAATAGGGTAATTCGACTTGAAGCTGAGGTTTGGCGAGACAGTCCCAGATTTCCAAAAATTAATCCCGCTACGACCACCGCCACCGCACCGGATACCCCTAGCCATTGCCCCACTTGAAAAGTTCCTAATGCCACGGCTACGGTGAGTAATAGACTATTCAGGGGATCATCTAAACGGGCAAAGATAGGGATAGTTAAGTAGCCTAAGACCAACCCCACCAGACTCCCGCCAACGGAGCTAAACAGCAGTTGTTGAAAGCCTTCTAGGACAGTAAGGGAACCTGTGGTATAAAATTGTGAAATTAGATTAAAGCAAACCAAAGCCGCCGCATCGTTAAACAGGGTTTCTCCTTCCACAATAGTTGAAAGTCTCGAAGGGACTGGAATTTCCTTAAATACCGCAATCATGGAAACCGTATCGGTATTGGCTAACATCACCCCCATAAAGATGGCAGGTATCCAATCGAGTCCTAGGCCAAATTTTAATAAAACTGCAATAATTCCACCGGAACAAATCGCCCCAGGGCCAGCTAAAAGGGCAATGGGTTTAAAGGTACTCCTAAGACGACTAACATCGGTATTAATCCCGGCTTCAAAGATGAGAATAGGTAAAAATAGATTCAAAACTAAAACCGGATCTAAACCCACCGATTGAGACATAAATTCTGAGAAGGGCAAACCTGCGAGCACTAAACCTGTAACGTAGGGAATCCCAATTTTGCGGGAAAATAGTGCCACTCCCGTCGAAACCAGTAGGAGAATAATTGAAATCCTGACTAATTCGGTAACATCCACTCTCGATACTGCTGAATAATTAGTCTTCATATTATCAGTTAATCTTGCCACACGGTAAGATTAATTATCAATCCAAAATTAAGGTATTGCTATGTATGTTTTGATTGGTGGCGGGGGATTAGTTGGGTTGAGTTTAGCCCAAAAATTGTTAGAACTTGGGCATACGGTGGCAGTTATTGATACTGACCCCACCGCCTGTAGCTATGCCAGGGAAAAAATTGGGGCCATGGCCTTTGAAGGTAGTGCGGTAAGTACGGATGTATTATTAGAAGCCGGAATTCGGAAAGCGACTTCTTTGGCGGCGATGCTCAGAAGTGATGCCCTGAATTTAGCCATGGTCACCCTCGCCAAACATTACGGAGTTCCCCATATTTTAAGCCGGATGCGCCACCCTGATTTTGCCGAACCTTTGCGTTTGTCCGGGGCAAATCATATTGTTAGTACCGTGGAATTAGGGGTATCTACAATGGTGAATGCCATTGAGTATCCGCAAGTAGAATCTATGATGCACTTTGAGCAAGGACAAATTGAGGTTCTCAAACTGCCAATTCCAGATCGTTGTCGTGTGGCGGGTCGGAGTGTGGCGGAAATTGCTCAGGATGCAAGGTTTCCTGAGAGTTCTCTGATTGTCGGTTATCAACCTCACCCCCATGATGATTTGATGATTCCAAATGGGAGCACGGTTTTAGAACCTGGGTCTACTGTGTTAATTGTGACTAAACCGGGATCATTACATCAAATGATCGATTTTATCGGGGTGTCTCCATCTTAATCGGGATCTCGATCTTTTCTATCATCCGTCGTTTTTAGAACTTCTTTGTGTCTTTGTGGTTAAATTAACTAAAATTGATTAGACTGGTTAACCCTTTAACTCTTTTTGCATTAATCGCCGTTTCAACGGTTCAGGATCACCTTGACCTACTACCTGACCATTTTCTAATAAAAACGCCCCATCACTATAGTTTAATTCCTCTAAACGGTGTGTTACCCATAGGGCTGTAATGCCTCTGGTTTTCACTAACCGTTGCACTTCAATCACTAAATCATTTTGACTATCGGGATCTAATAATGCTGTGGGTTCATCTAATAATAATACCTGGCAATGTCGGGCTAAGGCTCCAGCGATCGCAATTCTTTGTTTTTGACCCCCACTTAAGGCATAAATCGGACGTCGTTGTAACTCCAATAATTTCACCGCAGTTAAGGCATCTTCTACCCGTTGTTTCACTTCAATCCAGGGTAACTTATCCTCCACTAATCCAAAGGCTACATCTGCCCCTACCGTTGGCATGACTAACTGATGATCAGGATTTTGAAACACAAACCCCACCCTTCCTTGGAGTTGAATTTCTCCCGATTTCGACTGTAATAACCCAGCTAATAATCTCAATAAGGTGGATTTTCCACTACCATTGCTTCCCAAAAGCATCCAAAACTCTCCTTTAGGAACATCCAGGGAACAGGATTTTAAGACCTGCGCCCCGCTTGGCCAACTAAAGCATAGTTCTTGTACCCGTATCGCTGGACTTGAAGATTCCATGCTCGTTGTCATTCCCTCTATTCTGCCTTTGCACCAACAAAACCAGGAGGTCTTCCTGCGGCATTTCCTCCGGTTTTATCAGAAATTTGTACCGCAGAAATCTCACTACTGAGAATTGCCAGTTTTTTATCTGTAATTTTATCGCAAGTAAATTCTAAGACCTGGGCATTTCCTCCCCGCAGTGCATCTAAAATCTGATTGTAAGCTCCTTGGGCATCCTCAGCAGACTTTTTTTGAATCGATAAGGGGGTGGGAGTGTATTTAACAATAATGTCTACGGTGAACATAGGATCTCAAAAACCGTTAATAATTTCAATTTCTTACTATATCGTTTTCAGCTAACCCTGAACGGCATATTGTTGCAACTGATCCAGATCAACCACTTCCAACGCTCTAACATGGGTTGATTCTAGCACCACCGGGGGCGCGACTCCCGCATCCAGGGCTTCTTGCCAACGGGAGGCACACAAACACCACCGATCCCCCGATTTTAACCCCGGAAACCCAAAGGCGGTGACGGGGGTGCTAAGGTCATTTCCTTGGGCTTTTGTATATTCGAGGAATGCCGGGGTGACTTGGGCGCAAATTACATGAACACCAAAATCTTGCCCTCCAGTGTAACAAAACCCATCCCGATAAAATCCGGTCATCGGATCGGAGCAACACATTTCCAGTTTTCCGCCTAAAACATTTCTGGCTTCTTGCATTATCTTCAATTAACCCTCCCAGGACTTACGCAGCTACACTATGAGTAGCGTAGCACTGTATGGAAAATCGCGTTTTCTAACTCCTGGGCATGGAACCCAACTGAACAATTTAAAAACAGACAATAAGTAGGTGGTCATAAATTAAAGTCAATAATCGAGCTATTGTTCTTCTCACCATCGCTTCTGAACACCTTAAAGTCTTATTTGTGAAACTTCCCCCACTAATGCCGATCGCCCTTCACGCCAGAATTGACCAGTTAATCAAGAGTCTCTGGATCAATACCTAACTCCCGCAATTTTGCCGCAAATTTTTCGGCTTTCTGTTGAGCTTGAATCACTTTTTCTTCAGGACTGAGCAACAGTTTTCCTTGCAAATTCCACCACCGTAACCAAGGCAATTCCATATTTTGATAGCTTCCCTGCCAAATACCTAACGCAACTTGTAATTCTGGAATTTCATACTGTCCATGAACATTAGGAGTCATTAATTCATAGTGGCTACCGATCAAGTGATATAGTTCAACACTCGCTTTTTCCACTTCGTAGATCCCGTAATATGCCGGACGAATCACCGTTTCGTAGATCCAAAATTTGCCACTCCAAGGGGTGCGATCGCGTTCCTCAGATCCATCACCAGAAACAAACTCTAAAACTATCTGCGGCGGGATAATTTCCTGCCATAACACATAGGATCGTCTGCCTTTGCCATTGAGTAACGGCGGCACATTCGGCACATAAAACCAGTCTGGGGCTTCGGCTCCCCTCTGCGGTGGTTCGGTTAAACGCCAATAAATGCCGCTATCTTGACCAATCGTGTACTGTCCGTCGGGATGAATTTGATCGAAGATCGGGCGAATCGTACTGGTAAGTAAAATACTTTGGGGATGTTCCTGAAAATTCTTCACGAAAGTACCGTCTTCACAGGGAAGTTGGGTGTGATCGGGCAGGGGTGTAAAAATTTCCTCGGCAAGCATGGGACTCTATACTCCTGTGGGTTTGCCTTATTACTCCAATCCTAGCAAGTTATTGACGTTGGCGTATATCTAAAGCGATAGGTCAATGCGATCGCTATTACTATAAGCCGTGATTTTTAGGCGATCGCACTACAAGATCAGCGATCGCACTCGTCGATATAACGTTTGAGTTTGAATCTTTTACAAAAAGGGTTTTTCCCAATCGTTTGTCAGTTGATTCGCAGAAGCAATTTCTTCAAGTACGTCATCAAGGCTGGAGTCTTTCATTAGACTATAATGTAGGATTTCAAGAAGGTCGCCATTCTTTAAATCCTGATATTGAAAACCTCCAAATATAACGCAGTTACCTGAATCAGATAAAACACGATAGATTTGGTCTAGCCATCCTTTCGCCCATTCGAGATAGTTATCGAAGGTGTCCCAGTTGTCCAAGTCAAGATTATAGGGTGGGTCTATAATAATTAGTTGCACCGATGAGTCAGGTAATGTTTTCAAAAATTCAACTGCATCTTGAATAAAAACACCATGAATCGTATGTAGCGTTGAAATTCCGGCGATTATTGAGCTATGCAATACCCCCTTTTTTTTCAATTGATTTATTGCTATGTGTCCACTATTGAAATGCGATTTGTTTGCCATATAGCCTTACTAAATTTTGTAATGGCCGATGATTGTATCAGTATCGTCGTCCTACTGCCTAACTATTAAAAGATCGCTGCTATTTCTTTCTAACAACAAATACAACAACCTAGTTTTTGTAATAGGATAGCTTGTATTGACTGACTAATAAAGCTTCTAGGGATTGACCTCTCGGAGAGTGATAGAAGAGGGTTAGATGATTAGGATGGGCTTCATCGCAACAACGGAAGTGCTAACCCTAAGTATTTAATACCTTCCGGGGTAATTTCAAATCGACAGGGTAAGATTTCCACACCTACTAAAATTGCTTCTCTTAACAGTTGACCATAAACCGGGTCGGCGGTATCTCCAGGGGCAAATTCTGTACAATCTCCTCGATTAATAAAATATAACATAACTGCGCGATCACCTTGTTTAACAACTTCAATTAATTCCTTGAGATGTTTTTGTCCTCTTTCAGTTACCGTATCGGGAAACAAAGCAATTTTCCCATCAGACCAAGTAGTATTTTTAACTTCTAAATAAATCGGTTTATCTTTTCCTTTTAACAGAAAATCAACCCGACTTTTTAAATTCATTCCATAGGGAACTTCTTTCCTAATTTCGCTATAATTTCCTAATGAGGGAAATAACTTTTCTGTTAAAGCTAAATTAATTATTTTATTCGGTAAAGCCGTATTAACTCCAGTCCAAATTAACCCCCCCAGCCCCCCCTTACTAATGGGGGGGTCAACCTCCGAATTTAACTGAATTAACTCCCAAGTATAGGGATATTTGCGGGTTTTACTAGGGCTATAGGACACCATCACCGGGTTTCCTGGGATACAAACCCCGGTCATCGGCCCAGTATTCGGACAATGGGCGGTAATTACCTCCCCAGAGGTTAACTGAATATCCGCTAAAAATCGTTTATAGCGTTTGAGCAAAACCCCTGACTCTAGGGGCCCATAGCGATACAAATAAGAATCCATGAGCAATAGGTTTGAATAGTGGTCAATTCCGATTAAACTAGGGTTTGGATTTTAACCCCTGTGGATATTCCGTGTCAGAAGAACCTAAACCCTCTCGTTCATTAGTAGGAATTGCCACTATTGTTGCAGTTGCTACCCTAATTAGTAAAGTATTTGGCTTAATCCGTCAACAAGTAATGGCGGCGGCTTTTGGTGTGGGGCCAGCCATTGATGCCTATAATTTTGCTTATGTTATCCCCGGATTTTTATTAATTTTATTAGGTGGAATTAACGGCCCCTTTCATAGTGCCATTGTTAGTGCTTTAGCAAATAGAGAGCGCAAAGATGCCGAGGCTTTAGTTGAAACTGTTTCTACTTTAGTCGGCATGGTTTTATTAGTAGTAACAGTAGGATTAGTAATTTTTGCCACGCCATTAATTGATTTAATGGCTCCGGGTTTAAGTTCAACTCCCGAAGGCATAGCCACCCGAAATATTGCCATTGAACAGTTAAAAATTATGGCTCCGATGGCTTTATTTGCGGGGTTAATTGGGATTGGATTTGGTACACTGAATGCGGCGGATATGTATTGGTTGCCGTCTATTAGTCCTTTGTTTTCTAGTGCGGCTTTAATTTTAGGATTAGGGGTTTTAATTGGGATTTTAGGAGATGATGTTGATAGTCCTAAATATATGGTTTTAGGAGGGGAAGTATTAGCTTGGGCGACTTTGGCGGGGGCGGTTTTACAATGGATTATTCAAGTTCCGGCGATGTGGAAATCGGGGTTAGGAACTTTAAGACTACGATTTAATTTTAAAATACCGGGATTAAGAGATGTGATGAAAGTCATGTTACCCGCGACTTTATCATCAGGAATGTTACAAATTAATGTGTATACAGATTTATTTTTCGCTTCTTATATTCCTCAAGCTGCCTCGGCTATGGGCTATGCTGGATTATTAGTTCAAACTCCATTAGGAATCATTTCTAATATGATTTTGGTTCCGTTTTTACCTTTATTTGCTCGTTTAAGAGATCCTGAACAATGGCCGGAATTAAAAGATCGGATTCGTCAGGCGTTAATATTAACAGCTATTACGATGTTACCATTAAGTACATTAATGGTGGCTTTAGCCTTACCCACAGTCAGAATTGTTTACGAACGTTATGCCTTTAATTTAGCAGCATCGGAGTTTGTGGCTTCGGTTTTAGTTGCCTATTCCGTGGGGATGTTCTTTTATTTAGGACGGGATGTATTAGTTAGGGTATTTTATGGGTTAGGAGATGGACAGACTCCATTTAAAGTTAGTATTTTTAATATTTTCTTAAATGGGGTATTAGATTTTATGTTGGTTAAATCTTGGGGTGCGCCGGGTTTAGTCTTCGCAACGGTTTTAGTCAATGTTGTTTCCATGGGGATGTTTTTATGGCTATTACATATAAAATTAAATGGTTTACCCTGGCGGGAATGGAGTTTACCCTTTTTGGGATTAACAATAATTAGTCTAATTTCTGGGTTGGTGAGTTGGGGAACATTACAAGGCTTAAGAATTTTAGCCCCCGGTGATAATTTTGGGTTTTTATTACTAGAATTAGTGCTTCCGGGGATTATCGGCTTAATTGTTTTTATGGTATTAATTCTATTTCTCAAATTACCCGAAGTGGATTTATTAGTCTCCCGAATTCGCCAACGGTTTCAAAGATAACTGAT